>CAVGOA010000018.1:0-14204 GCA_963630635.1 Paludibacteraceae bacterium | reverse complement strand
GACCTGGCCGCGGAGGTGGACGATGACGACGAGTAACCCCGAGTGGTGGAAGTCCGCCGTTGTCTACCAGGTTTATCCCAAGAGCTTCTGCGACTCTAACGGCGACGGCGTGGGTGACCTCAACGGCATACGCAGCAAGCTGGACTACCTGGCAGACCTGGGCGTCGACGTCATTTGGCTGAACCCCATCTTTGCTTCTCCGCAGGTGGACAACGGCTATGACATCGCCGATTACCGCGCCGTCGAGCCCACGCTGGGCACCATGGACGACTTTGACGCGCTGTTGGCCGAGGCGCACGAGAAGGGCCTCAAGATCATCCTTGACCTGGTGGTCAACCACACCTCTGACCAGCACTGTTGGTTTAAGGAGGCTTGCAAGAGCCGCACCAACCCCTACCACGACTACTACATCTGGCGAGACGAGATTCCCAACAACTGGGGCTCGAGCTTTGGCGGACCGGCGTGGAAGTACGTGAAGAGCGTCGACCAGTACTACCTGCACTGCTTTGCAGAAGGCCAGTGCGACCTTAACTGGGACAACCCGGCCGTGCGCCAGGACGTCTACAACGAGATGCGCTTTTGGCTGGACAAGGGCATCGACGGCTTCCGCATGGACGTCATCACGCTGATCTCTAAGGACCCGGCGCTGCCCGACGGCCCCGTGATTCAGAACAAGGCCTACGGCAGCTACTACGCCGGTTGCGCCACCGGCCCCCACGTGCACGAGTACCTGCAAGAGATGAACCGCGAGGTCTTGTCTTGCTACCCCGGCATCATGACCGTGGGCGAGGCGCCCCACACCTCGGCCGACCAGGCCATGGACTACGTGGGCGCTGGTCGCGGCGAGCTTGACATGGTCTTTCACTTTGACCACATGCACCTGGACTACGACGAGAACGGCAAGTACGCTACCACCCGCGTCTACCTGCCCGATCTTAAGCGCGTGATGGGGGAGTGGCAGGACAAGATGGCCGCGTGCGGCGGTTGGAACAGCCTTTACTGGTCCAACCACGACCAGGCCCGCGCGGTCACCCGCTTTGGCAACGATAGCGAGCAGTGGCGCGAGAAGTCCGCGAAGATGCTGGGCGTCTGCCTGCACTTCATGCAGGGTACCCCCTATATCTACGAGGGCGAAGAGATTGGCATGACCAACGCCAACTTCACGTCGATCGAGCAGTACCGCGACGTCGAGGCGCTGGACACCTTCCGCGACTTCACCGAGCGCAAGGGTTTCTCGGCCGCCGACACGCTGGAACTTCTCCGTTTAAAGTCGCGCGACAACTCGCGCACACCCATGCAGTGGAACGCAGGTCCCGCCGCGGGCTTCTCGCCGGCCGAGCCCTGGATCGAGGCCAACCCAAACTGCGATTGCATCAACGTTGAGGCTGCCAAGGCAGATCCGCAGTCGGTTTACTACTTCTACCAGCGGCTTATTGCCTTGCGCCACGAGCGCGCCTCGGTCACCGACGGCGTGTACGTCGACTTGGCGCCGGCAGACGAGAAGGTCTACGCCTACCTTCGCCGCACCGATGACGAGACGCTGGTCGTTCTCTGTAACTTCACCGACGCCCAGGCCCAGTTCACCCTGCCCGCCGACGTCGCTTGGACCGCCGGCGACCTCGTGATCTCCAACGAGCCCGACGCCCCCGCTGCCCTCACCCGCACCGTCACCCTGGCGCCCTACGCCGCCCACGTCTACGCGATCCGCTAGCCCGTCGCGCCCCCACGTTCGATAGCGGGACCTAAATCGCAGATAAAGCGCTTCAATCGAGGCACAATCTGCGATTTAGGTCCCATCATTGTGTGGCGAGAAGGCCGGGCGGCGCCGGCGAGAAAATCGGTGGCTAGAAGATCGACTGGGGCAGGATGCCGGTGGTCATCAGCGCGTAGCGGATGATGACCAGCACGAAGAAGAGGGCCACGGCGTAGCGGTTACGCACGATCAAGGCCACGTACTCGCGGAAGAACGCGGCGGGGTAGTAGAAGCCGGCGGTGCGGCCGCCCACGCAGCTCACGTTCATGTTGGCGCGGCGGGCAAACATAGCCGCGCGCAGGCAGTGGTACGAGCTGGTTGCGATCGTGCAGTGAGAAGCCCCTCCGCGTGCGTCCATGATGGCTTGCGAGAAGGCCAGGTTCTCCTCGGTCGTGGTCGACTTGTCCTCGAGCAAAATCGCATCTTGGGGCACGCCGCAAGACAGCAGGTAGTTGGCCATGGCCTGCGACTCCGAGATAACCTCGTCGGCGCCTTGGCCGCCCGATGGGATGATCTTGGCCGCGCGTCCGCCGGCCTCCCAGGCCGCGATCGCCGCGTCAACACGGCCGCGCAACAGCGGCGTCACCGTGCCGTCCTTCATAATGCTGCAGCCCAAGACGATGATGTACTCGGTCTCGGGCGCCTTTCTCGACTTGTAGCAAATGTCGTTAGAAAACCAGGCGCCCACAAGGGCAAACGGCATATAGTCGAGCATCAAAGATACAATCGTCACAGCATCGGTAAAGAGCTCGGACCCGCTGGAGCCGGCGCCCAGTCCAAACAAGAACCACCAGGCGTCAAACAGCAGCAGCACGCCCCAGGCCAGCGGCAACACGTGCGTCAAGCTCTTGCCCTCGCGGCGCACCGTGTAGATGCCGTTTGCGATAAGCGCCACGCCCAGCACGGCGTAAACCAGCAGCTTCACAAAGTAGATCACGGTGACAAGGGTGCCCAAGAGGGTCTCGTTTATCACGCCGGGGTCGTCGGTCATCTGCCTGCCCCACGAGTAATACGCGATGCCGTTTGCCAGCGTGAGCAGGGCGACCTCGACCACAAAGCCGTTGGCAATGCGGTTGGGTTGCTGTTTGGCCATAAGCCAGGCCAAGATGCCGAGAAGAACCGCGGCGACGCAGCTGCCAATGCCAAGCGTGCACATATCCATAGAAGTTTCCAGCCTTTTTTCGACGTGTGTTAGACACCGATTGTACCGGGTTTATCTGGGCATCATTAAAAATGGGTTTTAGCTTAATCCCACCCAAAATCAACAGGCTGTTCGGGTACGATATACGCATCGTTCACCCTGTGAAATCTGTAAGTCCGCAAGCCCACAAACCGCACACCCGCACAAAAAGAGAGGGGAACTCACTATGAGAGATACCTCCGCACGCAGCGGCCAGCGCGTAAAGGTCATGGCATTCGCCCTGTTTGCCCTGGCGTTTACGTTTGCCTGCGTCACCGCAAGTCCCACAAGCGCGTATGCCTACGACCAAAACCAGTCGGGCGCCGTAGCCAAGGTCACCGGCAACGGCCACGACGGCCACTCGTACTACGCGCACAGCGTCAAGGACGTCATGAACTGCATTAGCGACATGACCTCTTCGACAAACAACCCGCTGCACGAGTCCAATATCACCATCGACCTCATGGACGATTGGAACACCAAGGACTACGGCCTGCTCAAGTTCGAGGACTCGGGCAACACCTACAACATCAACCTTCACGGCTACATGATCAACCGTGACGAGGCCAGGACCAACGGCCAGTGGAACGGCAAAGGTAAAGGCGAGGTCATCAAGGTCTACAAGGGCGTCACTGTCAACATCGACGGCGGCTCGGCGGCGGACGAGACCGCCCGCGAGCACACCGGCTACCTTTACGACAACGACCATTTTTGGAAGGCCAGCACCGACAACAATACCCACTCGCTCTACGGAGGCTTGATCACTGGCGGCATTTGCGACGACGAGAACGGCGCGGGCGGTATTGCCGTCATGGGAAGCGCCACGCTCAACCTCTCCAACGTTACTGTCGCGGGCAACATCGTTGACACGTATTTTGGTTGGTGGGGTAAAGGCGGCGGCATTTCCCTTCTCGGCGACGGCGCCAAGCTCACTATGGACAACGCCAAGGTCATGTACAACCACGCCGTGAGGGATGGCGGCGGCGTCTTTGTCAAGAGTGAGGTTAAGGACTGCGAGATCAAGCTTTCCAACAACAGCGAGATCAGCAGCAACGCCACCAGCGAATCCGGCGGCGGTATCTGCGACAAGGGCTACCACACCAAGATCAACATTAGTAATTCTTCTTTTAAGAACAACTACGCGGGTTGGGGCGGTGGCGCCATCGCCTTGCGTCATAGTGACAACGAAGAGACTAAAATAAATGGCAATGGCCCCACGGTTTCTATCTACCGCTCTACGATCTCTGGCAACTACGCCGAGGGCGACGGCGGCGGTATTGACTCTGCGAAGATGGGCGCTCAGATTACCCTGCAAGACACCACCGTGGATGGAAACACCGGCGCAGCCGGTTCGGGCGGTGGCATCTACCTTCTCTCCTTTAACAAGCTCGTTACTTACGGCTCGACCGTTATTACCAACAACAAGGCTGGCGACAAAGGCGGCGGCATTGCGTCCGGGCGCCCCAGCGGCTATGGCAACTATGCAGACTCGTCCACCATTAGTCTGGGCGGCACCACCGTTGTGAGAGGCAACACCGCTACCTATGGCGGCGGCATCGCCTACTACTCGACCACCTATCTTACGTTTGAAACCAACGATGTTGTTGTCGAGAACAACAGCGCCGGCAAATACGGCGGCGGCATCTACGGCTCGTACGGTGGCGTCCTTAAGAACCTCTACGTGCGAAACAACCACGCCGGTGAAAGCGGTGGCGGTTTCTTCTATAACAATTGGGTCAACTCGAGGGCGCACACCTGGATGGAGCCGACGCAGCTTGGCGGCCGAGTCATCATCGAGAGCAACACAGAAGGCACGGGCAGCAACCAGAAGGTCAGCAACCTGTATCTAACTGTGAGGGCGTGCCTTGCGGGAACCTCTGACGGCATTGCACCCGAGAGCCGCATTGGCTTTAGCACCGAGAAGCCCAAGACCGGCGGTGGCCGCGCGATCACCGAGGAAGGCGACACGGCCTTTACCCAAAAGATCAAGGGCTACAGCAACTGGAACAAGATCCTCTACGCCGATGACGCCCAGAACTACTGGGTGAGTCTCAACGGTTCGACGCTTAACCTCTACACCGGCGAGAACCAGGACGTCTCGAAGATCGCTGTGACCGTGAAGACCGAGACCGACTCCAAGTCTGCGACTAAGACCTACTACCGCGGCGCCGAGCTTGCCCTTAAGTCCAGCGACTGGGGCGACCCCGAGTACTGGCTGGTCGAGGGCTTCAACGGTGAGAACGACAGCTTCAAGCTGTATCCCTCGGGCGAAGGCGACGAGAAGTGCGTCAAGCTGGGCACCGCCCTGTCCAACGCCTACACCGTGACGGCCGTCTACCCCAACGTGGTCAAGACGCTTGACCTCACGGTTAACGAGGGCACCGCATTTGGCGACCTCAAGGCCAGCGCCAGCAACGATAGCACGGCCGCCGATGGCGCCACCGTCGCGGGCCTGACCATTGCCGATAGCCATGGCACCAGCCACGAGGCCAATGTTTCTAACGTCACGGTCGACTCTCGCAAGGTCAAGGCCATGACCACGGGCTATTCTGTGGGCGTGTACTACCAGATCACCGTTAGCAAGAAGGCCCTTGACGAGGCCGGCGTGCGTTATGTGGTCAAGAACGGCTCGAACGTGCTGCCCGCAGGCTCTAAGATCACCGTGAACGCGCAGCTCAAGGGCACGACGGTTCCGATCACGGTCGAGGAGGACGGCTCTGGCCGCTGCGCCAGCGTAACGACCGACGGCAGCGGCAACCTGGTCATCACGACCAAGATGGTCAGTCTCGACAACCACGTCGACGTCACGTATGCCGACTACCACGGGGAAGGAAAGTCCTACACCACCTCTGTCGTGTACGGCAGCAAGGTCAACACCGCCTTGGCCGCCATGACTAAGGACGACTTCTGGGCGTTCACGTACTGGTCTTACGACAAGGACGGCAACAGCCGTGTGGGCGATGATGATGTGGTTACCGGCGACACCACGCTCTACCCGCAGTACGAATTTACCCCAGACGTCTCCGTCTACTATGCTTACTTCATGGACGACGAGGACGACCCTCTTGCCGCCATCGCCGCCGACGACAACGGCAGGGTCATGGATCCTGGCGACCCCACGACCAACACTTCTGGCTGCGTGTACAACAAGGAAGGCTACAAGTTCGAGGGCTGGTATACCGACCAGGCTAGGACCCAGAAGGCCGAGTTCCCCATCGTTCTTACGGTCGATAATCCCGAGGTGACGCTGTACTCCAAGTGGAGCCCCAAGCCGGTTTACGTCACCTTCATGGCGGCCGGTCAGAGCAAGAAGACCTTCTCGGTTGATTACGGTTCTACTCTGTACGATAAGGTTGTGCCCACCGACCCGACCCTTACTGGGTACACGTTTGTTGGTTGGTATGCGGACGGCAAAATCTTCGACTACAACGAAGAGTTCAAGCAGAATACGGTTTACATCGCCGAGTTCGAGCGCAACGACTACCTGGTCGCGTTTGACCTGGGCGGCGGCACGGTTGACGGCGCCATCTTGAGCAACGACACCGTTGGCGAAGACGGCATCTATCGCCGCGTCTCCCTCTACGGCTCCACTCTGGGCGAGCTGCCCGTTCCCAAGAAGAGTGGTTATGTCTTCAAGGGTTGGTACTACAACGGCAAGCTCATCTCGGCAGATACGGTTGTGACCGAGAACATGTTTGTCCTGACCGAGCCCGAGGGCCAGGTCGCCCTTCTCGCCGCCTTGAGCGACGAGAGCGAGCAGGCCGCTTCTAACCAAGGCCAGGTAGACGGCACGCTGACCGCCGCATGGGAGAAGGACGACTCGTCCGACAAGCCCGCCGGTTTCTTGGTTGAGGTCAAGGACGCCAATGCGGCCGACGACGAGGACGACTCGCTTGGCGGCACTTTTGTGAACAGCGGCGAGAAGCTCGACCGGGAGTCCATGGAGGGCGTCTTTGGCGGCGACGAGTACGCCATCTTGGGCTGGTATACCGACGAGGACTGCACCAAGGCCTTCGACTTTAACCAGGCCGTGACCGAGGACACTACCCTTTACGTCAAGCGCGAGAAGAAGTCCTACACGGTGACCTTCTCCACGGGCGACGGCGCCAGCAAGGTCGACAGCCAGTCTGTCAAGTACGGCGAGCTGCCTTCTAAGCCCGCTGACCCCACTCGCAAGGGCTATACGTTTGCCGGCTGGTTTGCCGACGAGGACTGCACTATCGAGTACGACTTTGACAGCAAGTCCATGGCCATTAGCTGCGACGTGACCCTCTACGCCAAGTGGGAGAAGTCCAGCGACGTGACGCCTAACGACGGCGGCAAGACGGACGACAATGGCAACGCCGACAACAACGGCGGCAAGACCGATGCCGACGCCAACAAGACCGACGGCACCGGCAAGACCACCACGACCACGACGACCAAGACCAAGAAGACGACCCCCAACACGGGCGACCAGAGCTTCTCGGTTCCCGCCATCGCCGGCATCGTCATAGTCGCCTCCTGCGCCGTAGCCGCCGCCCTCTTCCTCAAGCGCAAGAACTAACCTTGCCCGTTCGACCTGCAGCCGAACCTAGGCCCGGGACCCTTACGGCCCGGGCCTTTTCGATGGCGGGACCTAAATCGCAGATTCTCGCGTAATTGAAGCGCTTTATCTGCGATTTAGGTCCCGCCATCGAAATGTTGCTGCGGGGGTGCATACGCAGCCGTCGTTTTGGGAACGATGGGCCTACTTGGGGCAAGAGGGGAGACGGACCGTGAAGAAGTGCATCGATGAGCAGGTTGCGGTTACGTTCGACGAGTCCGAGGCGCTGGGGATGTGCCTGTTTTCGTACTCCGAGACCGTGAAGAGGGCCATGGAGTGCCGGCTGGCATCGGGCGACGTGGTGAGCCCCATGCCGCGTCTTTATGCGCGCGCCGAGCACTGGGACAAGCTCGATCCGTTCGAGCGCGAGATCGAGAAGATGCGCGCCTTGGCCCAGATTCACCCGGACTGGTGGTTTACCGGCACGTCCGCCGCCGTGGCCTACGGCCTTTCCGTCTCGTATTCTGCCTTGCGCCAGCTCCACGTTGCCGGCCCTCACGGGGCCAAGAGCTATCACGACGGCGCCGTGGTCTCTCGCAACATCAACATCGATGACGCCGAGGGCACCTTCGTTTGCGGCATACCCGTCCTGGGCATTAAACGGGTTCTTCTCGACTGCGCCTATGAGCTGGGATTTCGTGATGCGGTGGCGGTGTTTGACTCGGCGTTGCGCCTGGGCCTTGTCGAGAAGGACGAGCTGGTTTCTTGGATGCAGGCCAAGAAGAAGTGCCCCGGCATTCGGCGCGCCCGCGAGCTGGCGGCCTTTGCCGACGGCCGGGCCCAAAGCGGCGGCGAGTCCATCGCTCGTGCCGCAATGTGGGAGCTGGGTTTCTCGGCCCCTGACCTGCAGGTTGAGTTTCGCGACCCCATCGATGACAGGCCGTACTTCGCCGATTTTTGCTGGCGCCTGGACGACGGCCGCGTCATTGTCGGCGAGCTTGACGGCGCCGAGAAGTACTACAACCCCGCCATGGCCGCCCAAGGACCCGAGGCGGCGAGACGCGCCGAGCGCCTTCGCGAGTCTCGCCTTACCGGCCAGGTCACAGCTATCGTCCGCTTTTCTCCGCAAATGGTCGCCGACGCCCGCCTCTTCACCCGCCTCCTAACCTGCTTCGGCGTCCCCCGGGGCCGTTAGCGCCCCCCTGCGATGGCGGGACCTAAATCGCAGATTCTCGCGTAATTGAAGCGCTTTATCTGCGATTTAGGTCCCGCCATCGAAAAAGGCCCGGAGCCGTGGTGGCTCCGGGCCGGGATTCGGGCGCGTGTGCGGGCGGGTGGGCGTGTGTGTCGAGAAGGGCTAGGCCTCGTCGACGGGCTGGGCGGAGCCGCAGCCAAGGATCATGTAGAAGATGCAGGGCAGGAAGAACAGGCCAATCTGGAAGCCCACGCCCTTCTTGCCAAAGCGCTTGCAGACCTTGTCGATCACCAGGCAGCGCACGACGATCAGGGCAATGGCGCAGATGCCCACCAGCGTGCTCCACCAGTTGGCGTTGGACGCGCCGGAGAAGATCGAGACGGCGTCAAGCACGGTGACGGCGACGCACAGCTGGGTCACGCAGCCGGCCGCGCGCGACAGGCACCACTCGCTGTAGATGGGGATAATCTGCGACCAGCCGTTGCCGCCCAGCTTCTTGACGGTCTTCCAGCGGCCGATGATGACAAACAGCTGCGCAAAGGCGATTATGCCAATTAGCACAAGGATGAAGAGGGCGCTGATCGCGGCGCCCTCGTAGGTGATGGTCCCGTTGTTGACGGCCTGGTCGACAAACTGGTTAATGTCAAAGGTCTCGACGTTAGTCATGACAGTTCCTTTCTGCGAATGCGCCCTGCCGTCGGGAATGTAAGCTGCGGCAAAAGCTAGAACAACTATAGTAGCAAACATGGATTGTTGGCAGCCCGGCGCTGGTCAATTGCTTAACCGGCGCCGTCTATCAAGACAAGAGGTGCTCCCATGGCGAGAAAACCCAAGAACCTGACCTGCGGCTTTGTGGTGGCGTTGGGCTTGTCGGCCGCTCTGCTCACCCAGGCTGGTTGCACCGTGACCATCAACGGCGGGGGCAACGCGGCCGCGGGCGCCGGTGCGTCGACCACTACCGACCAGGCCAAAGACTCCCAGCAAGACGAGGTCCTTGAACTCAACTCGTCCGTCTCCAAAGACGAGAAGTACGGCTCGGTAAAGCTGAGCGCCGACCAAAGCTCGTTCGACTTCTGCGGATACACGCTGGGCGACTCTGTCAACGTGGCGTTTAGCAACGGCTTTACCCTGACCGACGTGCCCTACTTCAACGGCTACTACGTCAAGACCGGCGAGCCCGTGGTGGTGGCCTATCCCGGCTTCGACTACGTGGCCATCACGTACAACAACCAGGGCATGTGGGATCAGGCGGGCCTGGCCGACGGCGACACCGTGACCATCACCCTTTGCGAGAAGGGCAAGTACTTGGCCACGCAAGAGGCCCTAAGCCAGAGCTACCCCAGCGAGCGCGAGAAGTACGACTCTAACGAGCAGTTTGTCAACTTCCGCGCGCTTACGGGCGGCCGCCTTAAGGCCAACTATCTGTACCGCGGCGCTTCTCCGGTGGACAACAGCCACGGGCGCGCGGCCTATGCCGACGACCTGCTTGAGGCCAACGGCATCACCTGCGTCGTCGACCTGGCCGATTCCGACGACGAAATGCTGGGCTACTTTGCCGCGACGGGCTTCGACTCGCCGTACGTCAAGGGCCTCTACGAGCAGGGCCGCGTGGTCACGCTGTCCATGAGCTCGAGCTATTCCAGCGACGCGTACAAGCAAAGCGTGGCTACCGGCATGCGCCATCTGCTGCAGTACGGAGGCCCCGCCTACATCCACTGCATGGAGGGCAAAGATCGCACCGGCTTTGTGTGTGCCCTGGTAGAGGCCCTGGCCGGCGCCTCGTACGACGAGATGTGCGCCGACTACATGCAGACCTATGCCAACTACTACGGTATCACCAAGGAGGGCAACGCCGACAGCTACGACGCGATCGTCTCGCTGTATTTCGATGCGTTCATCGAGTACCTGACGGGGGCCGAGGACGGCCAGGCCGATAAGACCGCCGATTACTCCGGCGCGGCCCGCGACTACCTTCTGTCTGCCGGTATGTCCGACGCCGAGATTGACCAACTGGTCGCCCTGATCTGCGAGTAGGGGAACAAAAAAGATCGCGGTCTTCGAGCCCCGGCCCTGGCGACCGGGGTTTCTCGTAATCGGACGGTCAAAAATCTTGCAATCGGACGGTTGAAAACTTCGCAATCGGCTGGTTATAATCTTCGCAATCGGAAGGTCGCGCAGGAAAATAGGGTAGTATGCCTCAAGAAAAACTAAGCCAGAACAAGTACTATCCGCGTCTTGCGGATAAGCTCATAGAGAAGAAGCTTGCCTACGTTGGGGCGGTGGAGATTCGCGGTCCAAAATGGTGCGGCAAGACGCAATCTGCCCTGCAGCTTGCGGCAAGCTCGCTCATGATGCAAGACCCCGACAAGCGCTCTGACTATAAGCTGCTGGCCGATGCCAAACCCTCGCTGCTTCTTGAGGGCGCCCGGCCCCGCCTTATCGACGAGTGGCAAGAGGCGCCACAGCTGTGGGATGCGGTTCGCTTTACCATCGACGGCAACCCCGAGCCCGGCCAGTTTCTTCTCACCGGCTCTTCCACGCCAGGCACGTCGCCCTCGCACTCCGGCGCTGGTAGAATTGCCTCTCTAGACATGGAGCCCATGACTCTTAGCGAGTCCAGGGATTCAACCTGCGAGGTAACGCTCGAGCAGTTGTTTGACGGTGCGCAGGACATAAGCGGCCACTCGGATTGCGATATAGAAGAGATGGCCTATCTTATCTGTCGTGGCGGCTGGCCTCGCTCGGTGACGTCCATGCCAAGGGACCTGGCGCTCGAGATGCCTTTCGACTACCTTGCGACCATCGCCGAGCAGGACATCTCGAGGGTGGACGACGTGACGAGAAACCCCCAGTACGCCCGCCTGATTATGCAGGAATACGCGCGCCTAAGTTCTTCCCAGGCAACGCAGTCGACGATTCTCAAGGACCTCAAGAAGCGCGACATCGATCTGTCCAAGGACACGGTCAACGGCTACCTTGCGGCCCTAAGAAGGCTCTACGTTATCCAGGAACTTTCTTCTTGGACGCCGTCGCTTCATGCTAAATCGCGCATTACTAAGACGCCTACCAGGCATTTTGTGTGTCCGTCGCTTGCCGTTGCGGCGATTGGCGCAAGCCCACGCAGCCTGTTGATGGATGTCTCGACGATGGGGCTTTTGTTTGAGTCCCTGTGCGTGAGGGACCTTCGTGCGTACGCCCGCAGGCTTGGCGGTGAGCTGTTTCACTATCACGACGAGAGCGGGCTTGAGGCCGACGCCGTGATTCAGCTGCGAGACGGCCGTTACGCGCTTCTCGAGGTCAAATTGGGCGCCTCGGAGGTTGACGATGGCGCCGCAAGCCTAAAAGCCCTTGCCAAGAAGATCGACAAGACGGTTATGGGAGACCCGGTTTTCTGTGCCGTGGTCACGCCGGGCGGCTATGCTTTTAGAAGAAGTGACGGCATCTTTGTGCTGCCGATTTCATGTCTTACGGCCGACAGTGATTTTGCCGAGCAGTGCAGGTATAGACAGGGCAAGCTGTAGTTGGAAAGGGGCGTTAGATGCGCGTGGCTGGGTTGCTTCGTGAATTTTGCGCCGAGAACCTCGAGCACGTCGAGGCTGCCATCGCGGTTGGGGCGGCGCGCATTGAGCTTTGCGACAACCTGGCCGTGGGCGGCACGACGCCCTCGCATGGGGTGATTCGCGCGGCGGTCGAGTTGTGCCATGCGCGCGGCGCGACCGTCATGTGCATGGTGCGGCCCCGCGGCGGCGATTTTGAGTACGCGCCCTGGGAGGCGCGCATTATGGAGGACGACCTGCGCCATGCGGCCAAGCTGGGCGTCGACGGCGTGGTCTTCGGCTGTCTGCGCGAGGGGCGCCTGGACCGCGAGCTTACTTCTCGCCTGGTGGGGCTGGCCAAGGACGAGGGGCTGGCTGTTACGTTTCACATGGCCTTCGATGCGCTGCCGGCCGCAGAGCGTCCGGACACCATCGATTGCCTGGCCCGCATTGGCGTCGAGCGCATCTTGACCCATGGCGGTGCGGCGGACACGCCCATCGAGGACAACCTCGAGGTACTGCGCGGCTACGTCGAGCGCGCGGCCGGCCGCATCGCGATCTTGCCGGGTGGGGGCATTACGTATGCGAACGCGCAGGTAGTGGCCGCAGCGCTGGGTGTCGCCGAGGTCCACGGCACACGGATCGTGGACCTGGCGGCGGGCAGTGTGGCCGCCGGCCCGGCGACGAGTGGCGCGCATTAGCACATAAGGGGGAGAGGGACCCATGCTTTACAAAGACTTCCAGGGAGAAAAGCTCTCGGCCTTGGGCTTTGGCCTCATGCGCCTGCCTGTGGTGAACGGCGATAACGCGCAGATTGACCAGGTGGCCGTCAACAAGATGGTCGACTATGCCCTTGAACAGGGCGTCAATTACTTCGATACCGCGTGGGCCTACCACGGTGGTTGCTCCGAGGCGGCTACGGGCGCGGCCTTGCGCCGCCACCCGCGTGAGACGTACAACGTTGCAACAAAGTTCCCGGGCTACGACGCGGCCAACGCCGGCAAGGTGGCCCAGATCTTCGAGCAGCAGCTTGCCCGCACGGGCCTGGACTACATTGACTTTTACCTCTTCCATAACGTCGCCGAGAAGGACATCGACATCTACCTGGATCCCGCCTATGGCATCCTGGACTTTCTGCTAGAGCAAAAACGCGCAGGTAGAATACGCCATCTGGGTTTCTCGACCCACGGTAGCCTGGAGTGCATGCGCCGTTTTTTGGACGCCTATGGCCAGCACATGGAGTTCTGCCAGATTCAGCTTAACTACTTTGACTGGGAGTTCCAAAATGCCCGGGCCAAGGTGGACCTTCTCGCCAGCTACGGCATTCCCGTGTGGGTCATGGAGCCGGTGCGTGGCGGCAAGCTGGTCAACCTTGACCCCGCACACGAGAAAACCTTGCGCGACCTGCGGCCCTGCGCGTCCAACGTCGAGTGGTGCTTCCGGTTTGTCCAGAGCGTCCCCGGCGTGGTCGTGACGCTTTCGGGCATGTCAAACATGGAGCAGGTGGAGCAAAACATCGCGACGTTTAGCGAGGATAAGCCCTTGTCGCCTGCCGAGCTCGACGCCCTGCAGGACATCGCGCGCCAGATGGGCAGCCGCGGGACGGTGCCCTGTACGGCCTGCCGTTACTGCACCGAGTACTGCCCGCGCGGCCTGGACATCCCCATGCTGCTCGAGATGTACAACCAAAACCTGTCCACCGGGCCCAAGGACTTCATCTCGAATATGTATCTGGATAGCCTACCTGCGGATAAGCGTCCCCAGGCTTGCGTGGCCTGCGGTCGGTGCGCCAAGGTGTGCCCACAGGGTATCGACATTCCCGCGATGCTCGCCGATTTTGCCGCCCGCGTGGCGGAGTAGGGGGCGATCGGGCGCCTTTGGGGTGCGCCGATTTCAAAAAATACGATATTGGGGACCAGTATTGGGTTTCACCGAGTAGCTAAAGAGTTTTGCTGACAAAAGGCCAGTTGGCAGATGAGCAAAACAAGGGTCTATTTAGAGAATCGCCAGACTGG
>CAVGOA010000017.1:1957-41584 GCA_963630635.1 Paludibacteraceae bacterium | reverse complement strand
GGCTCCATGCTGCCCGTCAAGGTGCGCAGAAAGCTGTAGCCGCAGATGCTGGGCAGCTGCCAAAACGAAACTGGATGCCGCAGACGTTGCGGTAGACGCTGCCCTTGGGCGCCTCGCGAACCCAGCAGACGATGCCCAGCTGGTCGCCTACCTGGTAGGTTTGGCCGTCCACCGTGACAGGGGGAAGTTGGATGCCCAGGGCCTCGCCCACGTCGGGGTACTCGCTAAGCATGAGGGCCATGCCGCCGGCAGAGACGTCGGCCGTCATGGCTTCCTCGGGCCGCGTGGTGCCTGCCGCGGTCTCGCGCGTGTAGGTAAGGTGCATCGAGATCTTAAAGCGCTCGTCTCGGCGCTGGAAGAAGACGCGTTCCTCGGCGACCTTGCGCATTTTCCACAGGGTGCGGATGCCGGCCTTCTCGACTGTCTCGGGGTAGGCGGCGATGATGAAGGTGTCGCCGGCCACAGAGTAGCGCAGGTGGAACTTCTGGTTGATGTCCAAATCAAGCGGGCGTCCGTCCAGAGCAGGCACGCTGATCGAGAAGCACGCGTCGTCGTATGCCTTCTTGAACGTGGCCATCATGTTGAAATCGGTTTGCTGGCCCACGGGCGCGTCGAACGCCATCTGCAGCTTTGTCCCTGGCTTGATCTGAAGCTCTGCCATGCTCTTCTTTCTGGATGCGGGTTTAACGCCGACATTATACGTTACGCAGGCGGCCAGCGGGGCGCAGAGGTCTTCTCCCCTTTTACAATTTTGGGGTTGTCGGAAATTTACAGCCACCCATCTTTGCGTTTACGGACTTGTCGGAAGCAAAACACCGCGATTCTTTACGAATGGGGACTTGTCGGAAATAATCCTTTCCGACAAGTCCCCAAAACGAAAGAACCCCGCCGACCGGGTGGGTGGCGGGGTTCGAAAAGGGCAGGTAGCTCGAGCCCTAGTCTTCCATGTAGTCCTTAAGACGGCCGGAACGGCTGGGGTGGCGAAGCTTGGCCAGCGTCTTGGACTCGATCTGGCGAATACGCTCGCGCGTGACGCCAAACTCGCGGCCAACTTCCTCCAGGGTGCGGGGGTGGCCGTCCTCAAGGCCAAAACGGAACTTGATGACCTTGCGCTCGCGGTCGGCCAGGGAGTCAAGCACCTGGTCAAGCTGCTCGCGAAGCATCGAGTCGCTGGCGGCCTCGGGCGGGGCCACGGCGCTGGAGTCCTCGATGAAGTCGCCCAGCTGGGAGTCCTCCTCCTCGCCGATCGGGGTCTCCAAAGAAACGGGCTCCTGGCTGATCTTCTGAATCTCGCGCACGCGGTCGGGGCTCATGCCCATCTCGGCGCCGATCTCTTCGGGAGTGGGGTCGCGGCCCAGGTCCTGTAGCAGCTGGCGCTGGACGCGGATCAGCTTGTTGATCGTCTCAACCATGTGCACCGGGATGCGGATGGTGCGGGCCTGGTCGGCAATGGCGCGGGTGATGGCCTGACGGATCCACCAAGTAGCGTAAGTCGAGAACTTGAAGCCCTTGGTGTAGTCGAACTTCTCGACGGCGCGGATAAGGCCCAGGTTGCCCTCTTGGATCAGGTCCAAGAACAGCATGCCACGGCCCACGTAACGCTTGGCGATAGAGACAACCAGGCGCAGGTTGGCCGAGATAAGCTGCTGCTTGGCGTCCAGGCCCACGGCCTCGATGCGCATAAGGCGACGCTGCTCGGCGCGGGTGAGCTCGATCTCGCCTGCCTCGTGGGCCTCGAGCTTCTCGGTAGCCTCGGCGCCGGCCTCGATCTTCATGGCCAGGTGGACCTCCTCAGATGCGGTGAGAAGGTCGACTTTGCCGATCTCTTTGAGATACATGCGCACGGGGTCGCCGGTAAGCATGACGGTGGAAGTATCGGCGCGACGGGCGCGGGCACGGCTGGAGCGCTTGGGCTTGGACGCCTTGGCCTTGGGCACAGAGCGCAAGGCCTCCTTAACGGCCTTGGCCTCGTTAGCAGACTCGTCGTCCTCGTCATCGTCAGAGAACTCGTCGTCATCACCGGGCAAGATGTCGTCGTCATCGTCATCGGCAAAATCGTCCTCGACGTTGACGCCCACAGCCGCAAAGGCGGCAGTGTCCACCGGCTCGTCCGAGCCCACGATGTCGACGCCCTTGGCGCGCACGGCGTCATAGAGGTCCGAGAGCTCGTCGCCGTCGACATCGATGTCCTTCAGCGCGAGCTGAATCTCGTCCTCGGTGATGTTGCCCTCTTTGGCGGAAACTGCGATAGAGTCGACAGCGGCTACAAGCTCGTCCGACAGCTTGACCTCGCTCTTGGTCTTCTTAGATGCCACGAATATCCCTTCGACGCATGAACTTCGATATTCTACCCAAAAATTCTAACTTTCAGAAGAACGTGACAACTTCAACACGAGCGAATTGATTTTCTTTTGCAGTTGGGTGGCCTGCGCAAAGAGCTCATTGGTGGCCTCGGGCGAGGCCTGGGGCCGCTTGAGCTTGCCCCTAATGTCTCTGACCTGGCGTTTTGCAGAGTATAGGTCCAAGGTGTCGAGAAGAACCTCGACCTTTTGCTCGTCGGTCATGCCCGTCTCGGCCATGACCTTGCTGCCCGAGATGATACGCGGCGCCGAGGGCTCGACGGCGGTGGCGGCGGCCACAACCTGGGCGCAGGTGGCGTCCTGGGGCGTGGCGAGCATTGCCCAGCAGATGGCCTCGTGACGCTCGTCGACCCACGAGATGTCGGCCAGGCGGTCGCCATAGGGCTTAACATCGGCGGGCTTGGCAGCCATGAACGAGAGGAGCTCGACCTCGGTCGCGTATTGCAGGCGATCGTCGTCCGAGAGAAGATTGAGGGACGAAGAAGACCGGTCGTGCGCAGGCGCTGCGGGCGCCGGGTCCGTCTGTCCGTAGCCGTAATCGGGCACGTAACCCTCATAGTCATCATAGCTGGGGACGTAGTCGTCGTAGCTGGGAACGTCGTCGGACTGGTATTCGGGCTGGCGGCCAGCGCGAGGCGCGCTGCTCCCCTGCTTGCGCGCAGGCTCGTCGTCCTTCTCGACAGGCGCCGCCTTAATCGCGGCCTTAACGTCGTCCACGTCAAAGCCAAGCACGTCAGAGAGCCTGGTTGCGTACTCATCCAAAACCAGCGAGTGCTTGAGCGGCGCCAGCACGCGGGCCATGTCTTCCAGGGCCTTGACGCGACGGCCGGGCGTGCCCAGGTCGAGGTTGCCCAGCCGCTTGTCAAAGACGAAGTCCATCAGGGGGCCGGCGCCCTCAAGGTAGGGGCGCATGGCCTCAGGCCCGTTTGCGGCGAGAAACTCCATGGGGTCCTGGTTGTTGGGAAGCACGACGCACAAAAGCGCGCACGAGGTCTTGTCGATGAACTGCACGGCACGCTCGGCGGCACGCTGACCTGCGGCGTCGCCGTCGAACATGCAGATGATCTTCGAGACGCGCTGCCGCTCCATCAGCTTGATGTGGTCCAGCCTAAACGCCGTGCCCAGGGCCGCGACCGCGTTGGTGTAGCCGGCCTGGTGCATGGCGATGACGTCGGTGTAGCCCTCGCACACGACGGCCACACCGGTCGCGGCCATGGTCTCTTTGGCGCGGTCATACGCAAACAGGTGCTTGCCCTTGTTAAAGACGCTGGTATCGCGCGTGTTGATGTACTTGGCCGTATCCTTCTTGGGGCCAATGACGCGGCCGCCAAAGGCGATGGTGCGGCCCATCTCGTCGTGGATGGGAAACATCACGCGGTCGTAGAAGCGGTCGGCGGTGCGGCCGCTGCGATTCACGGCCACGTCGCCCGCGATCATCTCGGCATACGTGAAGCCCTTCTGGCGAAGGTGGGCCACAAGCGAGCCGCGGCCAGGAGCGAAGCCCAGGCCCCAGTCGCGGCACACGGCGCCGCCAAAACCGCGGGAAGACAGGTAGGCGCGGGCAGCGTCGGGTCCCTCTCCGCGTCCGCGCATGAGCATCGTGGAGTAGAAAGCCTGGGTCTCGCTCAGGCACTCGACCAGGCGGCTCTTCTTGGGGCCGCGCTGACTGCCGCGCTCTTCGTTGAGCTCGATGCCGGCGCGATCTGCCAGGTAGCGCACCGAGTCAAGAAAGTCCAGATTCTCGCGGCGCTGCACGTAGCTAAAAAGATCGCCGCCGTCGCCGCAGCCAAAGCAGTGCCAAAGGCCAGTGTTGGGATTGACCTTAAACGAGGGGTTCTTCTCGCCGTGGAAAGGACAGCAGCCCCAGAATTCCTGGCCACGCTGGCGCAGCTCGACGGTCTCGCCCACCAGTGCCACAAAGTCGGTAGCCTGGCGAACGCGCTCCTTATCCTCGTCAGTTATCAAGGCCCGAGCCTCCCAAAAGATCCTCGCCGTCGCGCGCGCTGGTTCCCAGTGCACGCTTTACCTGGTCGATGTTGCCCAAAACAGTTGCTTCGAGCTCTTCCAAGCTAGCGAATTTCTTGGGGTCGCGCAAGAATCCCGTAAAGCTCACGGCAACGCGTGCGTCATAAATATTTGAATCAAATCCCAAAAGAGTGGCCTCTAGGAACTGGGTGTCATTTGATTGCTGAGAAAAACTTCGCGGGTGCCCAACGTTGATTGCAGCCGGGTACGCCAGCACCTTATTCGCGCCCTTGTCATAGAGCGAGACGAACCCGGCATAGACGGCCTCACGCGGCAGGATGAGCGAGGGGTCAACGACCACGTTGGCCGTGGGAAAGCCAAAAGACGTGCCCTCGCCGCGGCCGTGAACCACCTGCCCAAAGACGGTGTGCGGGCGACCCAAGAGCTCGGCGGCGGCATCGACCTCGCCCTCGCGAAGAAGCCCGCGAATGCGCGTAGCGCTCACGGGACGTCCGCCCGCGCACGCCAGGTCGACGGCCACGACGTCAAAGCCGCGGTCGCGACCCAGCCGAGTTAAGGCCGCCACGTCGCCCGCGCCCTTGGCGCCCAGGCGAAAGTTCGAGCCAACGCAAATGCAGTGCAGGTCAAAGGTGGCACGCAGGACATTGTCGACAAAAGCGTCGTAGGTCAGGCCAGCCAGGTGCTTCGTGAATTTGACCGCCAAAACCGGAGCGCCCGTCTGGGCCTGGATGACCTGCCTACGAGTCGCGGGAGACATAAGGTCAAGCGGCTCGCTCGACGGACAGACGACCTTTGCCGGGTCGGGGTCGAACGTGACCACGACACAGGCCGCGTGCCGGCGCCGCGCCTCTTCCATGCCTCGCTCAAGCAACGAGCGGTGACCCAAATGAACGCCGTCGAAAGCGCCCACGACACAGACGGTAGGCCTGACCAGGCATTCGTTTATCGATGCATCGTCGGCTGCATAGAGCACCGCCTGTGCCTCGAGGCCTTCGAAGTCAATCTGCCGAGAAACCCCGGCACGGGCACCGCTCTCGCCCATTAGCGCACACCCACGATGGCCTGCGGGTAATTGGAGATGCACGCGAGCGCATTGCCGCGCCTCTCCCAAATACCCACCAGTGCGCCGTTGAAAACCAGGGCGCACTTCTCGCCGTTGCCAAGCTGGCGTTGGGTGTCACCGGCAGCAACCGTGCCGCAGGCGATTTTACGGCCGCAGCTGATGTCGGCCACCTCTTGGATCGCAACTTGGCGGGCGGGCAGGCCGAGAAGTGCCACAGGGTCCAGACAATGATCTGTCACAAGGTCGGCGGCGCCGGCCATAAGATCGTCCAGCTCAACGCAATCGCCAAGCCCCACGGGGCCGGCCGCTGTGCGAACCAAGCCGCACAGATGAGCACAAGTGCCCAGGGACAGCCCCAGGTCACGCGCGATGCTGCGAATGTAAGTGCCCTTAGACGCATAGACGTCAACAGTCCAGGTCAGGACCCCGTCCTTCTCGGCGACGTCGAGCAACGCAGTCTCGTGGATTGTGATATGGCGAGGCTCAAGCTCGACCTGCTGGCCGTCGCGGGCCATCGCATAGGCACGCTTGCCGTTGACCGAGATTGCCGAGTACGCGGGCGGCACCTGGTCGTGCTCCCCCACCAGCGCGGCCACGGTCGCACGGGCAAACTCGGGGTCGCGGAGCTGGTCAGGGACCGCCGCTGTGGCGATGACCTGGCCTACTGCGTCGTCCGTATCGGTCTGGGCACCAAAGGCCACGCAGGCGCGATAACGCTTGGAGTCAAGGGTGATCAGCCCCAGCAACTTTGTGGCCATACCCACGCCCACGATCAGCACGCCGGTTGCTGCCGGATCCAACGTCCCGGCATGACCCACGCGCTTCTCGCCCAAGGCACGGCGAACGCGGCTCACCACGTCGTGGCTGGTGAGTCCCAGAGGTTTATTGACGGCGAGAAGCGCGTTCACCGCGCTGGGACCGCGCCTCAATGGGCCGCCTCGGGCGCTGCCGGCTCTTTGTAAAGGGCGCGCAGCTTGGGCAAGACGACAGAAAGCGCCTGGTCAATATCACCGTCAATGGTAAAACCGGCCGCAGCAGGGTGTCCGCCGCCGCCCATCTCTTTGGCGATGCACGAGATGTCGCGGGCGGTCTTAGAGCGCAGGTTGCCGCGCACCTTGCCGCCGGGAACCTGCTTGAGGAACAAGGTAACCTCGCTGCCCTCGACGCAACGCACCAGGTCGACCAGGCCGTCGCACTCGGCAACAGGCACGCCGCTTGCGCGCAGGTCTGCGTCGGTGACGTAGCTGTAGGCGATCTTTCCCTGCTCAAAGGTATTGATACGGCCCATGACGGTGGCGCACAGGTGCAGGTAGGCCAAGCGGTCGGACTGGTAGACGTTGACGGCCACCTCGGCGGGAGAGGCGCCCGCATCGACCAGCATACTGGCCACCTTAAAGGCCTCGGGGTTCGCGTTTTGGTACTGGAAGCGGCCCGTATCGGTCACAATCGCGCACAAAAGGTTCTGGGCCATCGTGGGCGTGAGGCAGCCCAGGCGCTGAGCGTACTCGGCCACGATGACGCCCGCGGCGGCGGCATTAGGACGCACGACGCCGGCGTCCCAAAAACGCTCGGACGACGGGTGGTGGTCCAAAACAGCCACCTTAGAGGCGCGGTTCAAGACCTTCTCGGCTTCGTTTAGGCGAGAAGGGCTAGAGAGGTCGACGCAGATAAAGAGATTGGGATCAATGTCGTAGTCGTCCACATGGACGAAGGACGTGGTCCCGGGAAGGAACTGGTAGGTCCTGGGGACCACGTCGGGGTCGGCCAAGAGGTTGGCGACCTGCTTGTTTGGCCAGGTGCGGCCGATAAGCTCGGCCAAGCCCAGGGCCGAGCCAATGGCGTCGCCGTCGGGCGAGGTGTGAGCGCAGATCGCGATGGTCTGCGCCCCCTCGATAAGCTCTGTCACCTGGTCAAGCAGGGCATCCTGCTCTAAAAGTGTTGCTTCGTCCATCAAACTTAGAACTTTCCTTGATTCCTAGTCCTCGCCGTTGGCGCTGACCTCGTCCTCATCGGTTTCGGGCTCAGGGGCCTCGTCGGCCTCGGTGTCCGTCTCGCCGTCCTCGCCGTCGCCCGCAGGCTCGACGGGGTAGCCAAACTCGTCCTTCTCGACGCCAAAGGTGGGCGGCACGACCTCAAGGGCGCGGGCAATGCGCTCGGCCTCGTCGGTCGTGACGTCGATCCTAAAGTCCAGCTCGGGCGTGACGCGCCAGCCCAAGGAGCGGCCAAGAAGCGCGCGCACGCGACCCTTGGCACGCCCAAGAGCTGCACTGACCTCGTCGTAACGGTCGTTGTCGCAGCTAATGTAGGCCCTCATGAAGGACTTGTCGACCGAGACCTCCACGCCCGTGACGGTCACGAGCGCAAGGTCGGGGTCGGAAATCTCGAACAACAGGATGCTGGCGAGCTTCTCGCGCGCCTGCTCGTTGATCCTGCGGGAGTTGCGGTTCTGCTTCATGCGCTACTCCGTACGTGCGACCTGGTCGATACGGTAGCCCTCGATCTGGTCGCCGGGCTTGATGTCCTGGAAGTTCTCCAGGCCAATGCCGCCCTCCATGCCGCCGCGCAGGCTCTTGGCCTCGTCCTTGTAGTGGCGCATGGACGCGATCTTGCCGTTGAAGACCACGATGCCGTCGCGCACCAGGCGCACCGAGTCGGTCGCGGCGATCTCGCCCTCCTCGACGCGGACACCTGCGGCAATGCCCACCTTGGGCACCTTGAAGGTGTCGAGAACAACGGCCATACCGGTAGAGACCTCGATCTCGGTGGGCTTGAGCATACCGATGCGGGCGGCGTCCAGGTCCTCGAGGGCCTTGTAGATGACGTCGTAGCAGCGAATCTCGACGCCGTCGCGGTCAGCGGCGCTTCGGGCCTTGGCGTCGGGACGCACGCCAAAGCCAATGATGATGGCGTTGGAGGCGTCGGCGAGAACCACGTCGGTCTCGTTGATGGCGCCAACGGCCGAGTGGATCGTGTTGATGCGAACCTCGGACTGGTCCATCTTGTCCAGCGAGTCCTGAAGGGCCTCGATGGAACCCTGGACGTCGGCCTTGATGATGAGGTTGAGCTCTTTGACCTCGGCGTCGGCCATGGTGGCAAAGAGGTTCTCGAGCGTGACGTGCTTGACGCGGTTCTGCTCCTCGATGCGGGCCTTAAGCGCACGCTGGTCGGCCAGGTCGCGGGCATCGCGGTCGTCCTGGAAGACGCGGAACTCGTCGCCTGCGTTGGGGACGCTCGAGAGGCCCAGAATCTCCACGGGGTCGGACGGGCCGGCCTCGGTCACCGAGTTGCCCTTGGGGTCGAGCATTGCGCGCACGCGGCCGTAGGCCATGCCGGCGACCAACGGATCGCCAACGCGCAGGGTGCCGCGCGAGACAAGGACCGTCGCCACAGAGCCGCGGCCGCGGTCGAGTTTGCCCTCAAGCACGTAGCCAGAGGCAAAGGTGTCGGGGTTGGCCTTGAGCTCAAGAACGTCTGCTTGGAGAAGGACAGACTCCAGAAGGTCGTCGATGCCGATCTTCTTCTTGGCCGAGATGTTGACGAACATGTTCTGTCCGCCCCACTCCTCGGGGATGATGTCGTACTCGGTGAGCTCCTGGCGCACGCGGTCGGGGTTGGCACCCGGCTTGTCGATCTTGTTGACGGCCACGATGATGGGGACACCTGCGGCCTTAGCGTGGTTGATGGACTCGATGGTCTGGGGCATGACGCCGTCGTCGGCGGCCACGATCAAGATGACGATGTCGGTGACCTTGGCGCCGCGGGCACGCATGGCCGTGAAGGTCTCGTGGCCCGGGGTGTCGATGAAGGTGATCACGCGGTCGTTGATCTTGACCTGAGAAGCACCGATGGCCTGGGTGATGCCGCCGGCCTCGCCCTCGGCCACGCCGGTGTGGCGAATGGCGTCGAGAAGAGAGGTCTTGCCGTGGTCGACGTGGCCCATGACGGTGACCACGGGGGCGCGGGGCTTCAGGTCCTCGGGGTTGTCATAGAAGGTGAAGGAGTTCTCCTCCTCCTTGGTCATGACCTTGACGTCGCGGCCCAGGTCATCGGCGACAAGCTCGATGAGGTCGTCGGACATGGACTCGGTAAGGGTCAGCGGGCTGCCCAGAAGGAACAGGCGCTTGATGATGTCGTTGGCGGCCACGCCCAGAAGCTCGGCCAGCTCGGCCACCGTGGAGCCCTGGGGGACCTTGACGGTATCGAGCTGCGAGAGGTCCTGGTCGTTTGCAATGGCCTCGTCAATGCGCTGCTGCTCAGCGGCGGCCTCGGCCTGCTTCTGGCGACGCTCCTTGCGCTTCTTGCGGCGGCCAGAGGACTCACGGGAGGCCTCCTCGACGGCCACGCGGGCCTCCTCCAGAACCTTGCTGCGGTTGTAGGCCTCGGCCTCGCGGGCCATGCGGCTGTAGCGGTCCTCGCCGTCACCGTCGCGACGGCCCTTCTTGCCCTTGCCGCCACGGCGGTTGTCGCCGCCGCGATCGGAGTCGTCGGAGGCGGGAGCCGCGGTGTTCTGGCGGGCGGCGGGAGCCGGGGCGGAGGAGTTGCCGCCGCGCTTGGGGCCGCGCTCGTCGTTCTTGTTGTTGCGGCCGCGGCCAGACTTAGCCTCGGCCTTCTTGGCGGCAGCAGCCTCGGCCTGCTGCTTCAAGACCTGCTCCTGCTGGGCGATCTGGTCAAGCAGGCTGCTAAAGGACGGCGCCGCCTTGGGAGCGGTGTCCTTCACGCGGTTCTTCTCGGCTTCCTCGGCGGCCTTCTTCTGAGCTGCCAGGCGCTCCTCCTCGGCCTTCTTGCGGGCGGCCTCCTCGGCGGCGCGGCGGCGCTCCTCCTCGGCGCGCTCGGCCTCGCGGCGCTTCTCGGCGGCCAGGCGATCACGCTCGGCCTGCTCGGCGGCAAGACGCGCCTCCTCGGCGGCCTTCTCGGCGGCAGCTTTCTTCTCTGCCTCGATCTCGGCGGCGCGGGCGTCCAGGATGGGCTGGAGCTTCTTCCTCACGATAGCCACGTAGGCATCCTCAAGCGTGGAGGACGCAGACTTGGCCGGGATCTTCATGTCGGCAAGGTGACCGAGCATCTCTTTGCTGGTCATCCCGTATTCCTTGGCAAGGTCATGTACGCGGGTCTTGGCCAAAGTAACCTACCTCTCTACAGAAGCGAAGGCGAGAAGGCCTTCGCGGGAACAGTCGTTGCGCAAGCGCGGCGCGCGGCGTAGCGCGGTGCAGGCCGCGAACTAGATCAGGGAATCCGGATCGTCAGAAACCTCGACGTCGGACAGGTCCTCGTGCACGCCGCAGAAGCGCGAGCCGGGACGGGCCATGTTGCGGCACTGGATGCCGCCAGCGCCCACGTACTCGCAGCGGTGGGCCTCATCGTCGTCGATGAGGTTGTCCTCGGGAACCTGGGGCAGGTCACGCATGACGCCGGCCACCATGGACTCGTTCTTGATGTCGATGTGCATGCCGGTAAGGCGGGCGGCCAGGCGGGCGTTCTGGCCCTCCTTGCCAATGGCCAGGGACAGCTGGTCGTCGGGCACGATGACGGTCGCGTAGTTGTCGTCGTTGTCGATGATCACGCGAGACACGCGGGCCGGGGACAGCGCGCTGGCCACGCACTTGGCGGGATCGTCGTTCCACAGGACGACGTCCACGCGCTCGCCGCGCAGCTCAGAGACCACGGTGCGCACACGGCTGCCCTTGGGGCCAACGCAGGCACCCACGGGATCCAGGTGGTCGTCGTTGGAAGAGACGGCGATCTTGGAGCGCACGCCCGGCTCGCGGGCGACCGAGCGGATCTCGACGATGCCGTCGTAGACCTCGGGCACCTCGACCTCAAAGAGGCGACGGAGAAGATCGGGGTGGGTGCGGGAGACCACGATGGGCGGGCGCTGGCGCTCACCGCGAACGACGGGCTGGGCGTTGTTGGGGTCGCGCACGCCAATGATCAGGGCCTTGATGCGCTGGTTGTGCATGTAGCGCTCGGTGACGGGGCGCTCGTTGAGCTCGTCGGGGTGACGGCGCTGGTCAAAGTGGGGCAGCTCGGCCTCGACGCCCTCGCGAATCTTGATGATCGTGAAGTCGGGCGTGGTCTGCAGGACGGTACCGGTGATGATGTCGCCCACGCGCTGAGCGAACTCCTGGTAGATCTGCACGCGGCCGGCGTTGCGCACGATGGCGCGAATCTCGGCCTTGGCGTGCTGGGCGGCGATACGAGAGGTTCCGGGAGGGGTAACGTCGACCTCCTCGAACTCGGTGTAATCGCCGGTCTCGGGGTCCTCCTCGCCCACGGGCACAAGCTCGTAGACGTAGACACGGCCGGTAGCGCGGTCGATGGTCACGCGAGCGCCAAAGGGAAGGTGCAGGACATCGGCGTAGCTTTTGGCCAGCGACTGCTCAAGGCGGTCGATCAGGTAGAGCTGGTCGATGTGCTTTTCCTGGCAGAGAAGCTCAAGGGCTTCCATCATATCGGACGACATATGGGCTTTTCCTCCTTATTTGTTCTCCTTGGAGCTCAACTTAGAGAAGTCGGGCTTCAAGGTGCATTTCTTAACCTGGTCAAAGGCGATGGCGACCTTCTCGCCGTCGCAGTCGAGCTCGATGGTGCCGTCTTGGATGCCCAAAAGGACACCGGTGAAGCGGCGACGGCCCTCGACCGCAAGGGTGGTCAGGGCCACGTTTTCGCCGGCAAAGCGGGCAAAGTCGGACTCGCGGCGAAGCGGGCGATCGAGGCCCGGCGAGCTCACCTCAAGGGTATAGGCGGCCGGGAAGGGGTCGACCTCGTCGATAGCAGCAGAAATCCACTCGGTCTCGGCGGCAACCTCGTCGAGCGAGATGGTTTGAGCCGCGGGATCAGCGTGGTCGATGCGCACGCGGACGCAGGGGTTCTTGGTGGCGCCCACGATCTCGACAGAGACGATGTCGATGCCGTGCTGGGCGCTGGTCTTCTCGAGCTGGTCCAAGATGACCTGCTCGGTAGACTCTTTGGCCATGTGACCTCCCATCACCTGTAGACATAAAAAGAAAGCGGGGCGAAAACTCCACCCCACTTCCTGCGTTTACTACTTCATTAACAGGGACAATATACGCGTTTTCCCAGCTAGCGTCAAACTTTGTGTGAAACTCGCCCCGGTTTGTCTCCACCATATGCCCACAAGGCGCAGGGCGTCGGGGATACTTCTTCTAACCGGCATGGGAGTTCCAAAACCCCGCACCTTAAACTTCTTTCTCAGCTCCGAACCCACAAAAGCCCAGTTGGCAAACGCTTCTCAGCCCAAAAGAGATTTAAGGTGCGGGGTTTGGCGAGAAGGTCGAGCCTTACTTGTCCCCACGCGATTTCTTCACAGCCAACACAACAAGAAATATCGCAACTGCCAGCACCAAGACAACCCCAAAGTACATCCCCGCAATTTCAATCCCGCTCAGACCGTAAACCATATTGGCACCTCCATGCGTTACCTAAACTTATCCAAGACGTTAGCCATACCAGGGCAGTTGTCTGTAGCAAATACGATTTGCCACATGATTGCACAGGTGAGCGGGCATGATTTGGCGCCAAGCGAAGTTAGACAGAGAGACACGAATCAAGGCGCAGGCTTATCGATCGTCTATCTCGGCCGCGAAACGATTGATAGAACAACTGCCAAAGTAACGATGGCAAAGCTGGCGGCAATGCATTTTAGGAACAGAAGGCCCAGGCGCATGGCCTGGTGAGGCTGCTCTTCGACGGCCTCCGGGATTTTAACCTCCGCTTCGGCGGGAAGCTCTTGAGCAAGCGCACTTCTCCATTCCTCGCACTCCGCAAGCCCCAGGAACTCTGCCTTAGTAGAGACTCCAAGCTTTTGATATGCCCGCTGACGATAACTACCCACGGTCGAGGCGCCAACACCAATAAGCGGCGCGGCCTGGGCAGCGGTAAGCCCCAACACAACCGAGCGCACGGCGTCGGCCTCGCGCTCGGAAACTTTAGCGGCCGCAAGCAGCGACTCAAACGCCTTGGGCCCATGCGTCACGCACGTCAACTCGGCCATTCTCGCCTCCATTCTTTAAGAACCTCAATACTACCCCACCCGCAAGGCGACGAAAAAAGGGACCGCGCGGGTGGCGCGGTCCCTTGGGCATACGGTATGCGAGAAGACCTAGATGGCGACGATGTTGACCAGGCGGCCGGGGATGACGACGACCTTCTTGATCTCTTTGCCGGCGATAAGATCTGCCACGGCGGCCTTGGCGGCCTCGGCGACCTCGTCGTCGGAGGCGTCGGCAGACACGGTCACGCGGCCGCGGACCTTGCCCTTGATCTGGACGGCGATCTCGACCTCGTTGGACTTAGCCAGCTCGGCGTCAAACTCGGGCCAGGGCTCGTTGTAGACCGAGCCCTCGAGGTGCAGCGCCTCGTGGTAGAGCTCCTCGGCCCAGTGCGGGCAAATGGGGGCGAGCATGGCCACGATGGAGCGGGCTGCAAAGAAGTCGAGGGCCGCATCGCGCTCGCCTGCGGCCAGGTACTTGGTCGCGGCGTTCACGATCTCCATCGCAGCAGAGATCGCGGTGTTGAACTGGCCGCGGTCGAAGTCCGAGGTGCTCCTGGCACCCAGGCCGTGAACCGTGCGGAAGAGCTCGGCGGCGTTGGCGCCCAGGCCCTTGGGGTCAACCGTGCCCTGCTCAGAGCCGCAAGACAGCTGCCAAACGACGTTCCAGGCGCGCTTGATAAAGCGGTTGGCGCCAGCGACGGCCTTCACGTCCCAGTCAAAGTCCTTCTCGGGCGGGGCAATGAACAAGATGGCCAAGCGCATGGTGTCTGCGCCGTAAGGCTCGATGACGCTCGAGGGCGGCACGACGTTGCCCTTGGACTTGGACATGACGTCGCCGTTCTCGTCCTTGACCATGCCCTGGCACAGCAGGTTGGTAAAGGGCTCGTCGCAGTCGATCATGCCAAGGTCGCGCAGGACCTTGGTCCAAAAACGGCTGTAGAGCAGGTGGAGAATGGCGTGCTCGATGCCGCCGATGTAGTTGTCCACCGGCATCCAACGGTCAACGGCCTCTTTGGAGAAGGGCAGCTGGTCGTTGTGGGGGTCGGTGTAGCGCAGGTAGTACCAAGACGAGCAGGTGAAGGTGTCCATCGTGTCGGTGATGCGACGGGCAGGCTTGCCGCACTTGGGGCAGGTGGTCTCGTAGAACGGGGCGTACTCGGCCAGGGTCTCGCCGGCGCCCAGGTCAAGGTTCTCGGGCAAGGTGACGGGCAGCTGGTCGTAAGGCACGGGCACGTCGCCGCAGCAGTCGCAGTGGATCATGGGGATGGGGTTGCCCCAGTAACGCTGGCGAGAAATAAGCCAGTCGCGAAGGCGGAACTGGACCTTCTCGCGACCCAAGCCACGCTCGGACAGCCAGCCGATGATGGCATCGACGGCCTCGGAGTGCTTGCCGCCCTTAAGGCCGGTGAACTCGCCGGACTGCACGAGGTAGCCCTCGGCCACCATGGCTCGGTCCCAGTCGACGCTGGTCACGCGCAGGTTCTTCTCGTCCTTGAGGTCCTCGTAGAGGGGGTCGTCCTTCTCGCAGATGATGGGGGCGATCTCCAGACCGTACTTCTTGGCAAAGTCGAAGTCGCGCTGGTCGCCGCAGGGAACGCCCATGACGGCGCCGGTGCCGTAGTCCATCAAGACGTAGTCGGCGACCCAAATGGGGGCCGGGCGTCCATTGATGGGGTTGATCACGTAGCGACCGGTAAAGACGCCGTGCTTCTCGCGCTCGGAGCCCTGGCGGTCGACGTTAGAGACCTGCTCGGTGGCCTCTTTGAGCTCAAGGAACGCGGCCTCGTACTCGGTGCCCGCCACAAGCTCGGCGGCCAAGGGGCTCTCGGGCGGCAGCAGGAAGAACGAGACGCCAAACAGGGTATCCGCGCGGGTGGTAAAAACGGTGATCTTGCGGTCGGTGGGGGTCACGCCGTCGGTGTCTGCCAGGGCAAAATCAATCTCGGCGCCCTCGGAGCGGCCGATCCAGTTGCGCTGCTGGGCCTTGACGTTCTCGGGCCAGCCGTCAAGCTGGTCAAGGTCGTCCAAAAGCTCCTGGGCGTAATCGGTGATCTTGAGGTACCACTGCGACAGCTCCCGCTTCTCGGGCTTAGAGCCGCAACGCCAGCACTTACCATCGACGACCTGCTCGTTTGCAAGGACAGTGTTGCACGAGGGGCACCAGTTGACCGGAGAAGTGCTGCGATAGGCCAGGCCCTTCTCCCACATCTTGAGGAACATCCACTGGCCCCACTTGTAGTACTCGGGGTCGCAGGTGTTGAACATACGGTCGTAGTCATAGGAGAAGCCCATGCGCTTCATGGTCTTGACGGCCTGGCCGATGTTCTTGTGGGTCCACACGCCGGCCTGGGTGTCGTGCTTGATGGCGGCGTTCTCGGCGGGAAGGCCAAAGGCGTCGAAGCCCATGGGGTGCAGCACGTCGTAGCCGCGCATGCGGGCCTGGCGAGCCATGGCGTCGCCGATGGTGTAGTTACGGGCGTGGCCCATGTGAAGGTCGCCCGAAGGATACGGGAACATCTCCATCACGAACTTCTTGGGCTTGGCCGGATCCTCGTCGGTCTTGTAGAGGTCGGTATCGGCCCAAACCTTCTGCCACTTGGTCTCGATGGCCTGCGCGTCGTAGGCAGGCACCTCGAAGGCGGGTTTGTCGTTGTCCATCAAAGTGCTCCTTAAGTTGCAACACATGAAAACTGCTTGATTTTAGCAGGTCTCGTTGGTGGCATCCCTTTACAATTCTCTTACGTGAGTTAGACAGGCCCACCGTAAGGTATCAATACATGAACGATTTCTCCCTCATACCCGAGTACTTGGCATTTGTATTTGTCGCCATCATCATGCTGTTCTATTATGACAAGGACAGCACGGCCAGCCCGCGTCGCGGCCTGTATTGGGGCTGCCTTGTCTCGACTATGAGCTCAATCGTGCTGGATATCGCCACGGTATGGGTCGAGCACGGTGACGTGGCGCTTCCCAACGAGATCAAGCTGGCGCTCAACACCGCCTATTACGCGGCCTCGATTTTGATGTCGCTCGTTATCTCGTACTACCTGCTTCGCCGCGTCTATGAACGCACCACGGACAACCAAGGCCTTACGCTTGCAAGCACAGTCTTAATCGTCACGGGCGCCGCCTATCTCTTCATTCTTGCCGAGAATCTCTTTTCGGGTCACATGTTCTATCTGGATGCGGCCGGCGACTACCACCGAGGCGACCTCACCGCTTGCGTCTATGCGGCGCCGTTGATCGAAGCCCTTCTCATCATCTACTGCTATCTCAAGAACAGCCGCAACGTCTCGGCATCGGTCACCAAGGTGGTGCGAAATGTTCCTGTGCTGGTAGTACTGCTTGTGGCTTTCCAGCTGATGTATCCCAACCTGCTGCTCAACGGCACGTACGGCACGCTGATCAACCTCATCATCTTCATAAGCTTCCAGTCGTCGCGTCTTGAGATCGACCCCATGACCGAGCTCGGCAACCGCCAGAGCTTTGTCATGGAACTCGAGCGCCGCCGTGAGCTTAAACAGGATTACCAGGTCATCTTTGTTGCCCTGCGCAGCTTTGCCCAGCTCAACCAGGTATACGGCCACGAGGCGGGCAACGCCGTGCTGTTCCAAGCGGCAAGGCGCCTGCAAAACGTGACGGCAAGCGGATTTGCCTACCGCGTGGGTGGCGACGTCTTTGCCCTTCTCGTCCCCACAGACGAGCAGAACGAGCCCTCCTACGTCGCTCATCTTGTGTCTGATTCCATGAAGGATGCCTGGATTGTGGACTCTCACCACATCGTCTTGCCATCTACCACGGCGACGCTTCGTTTTGCAGGGCGCGACTGGACGAGCGAGGGCATCATCAACCGCATGGAGTTCGCACTGTCGCAGGGCAAGGCCAAGAAACAGGCGCTCGTCACCTTCGATACCGAGATGGCCTCGCTTTACGAGCGCCAGGTGGCACTCGAGACCACGATGCAAAAGGCAATCGAGGAGAAGCGCTTCGAGACCTGGTTCCAACCCATCCGCAACCTCTCGGCCGGCCGTTTTGACACCGCAGAGGCCTTGATTCGCCTGCGAGACGACCGCGGCAACCTCGTGCGTCCCGACGAGTTCATCCCCCTAGCCGAGACGAGCGAGCTCATCAACCGCCTGACCTGGATCGTACTTGAGGACTCGTGCCGCCTGCTGTCCAGCGGCAAGGCGCCCGAGCTCGAGCGGATCTCGGTCAACCTCACGGCCCGACAGCTGTTACAGCGCGACCTGGCGAGAAAAGCCATCGAGCTCATCAAGTGCTACGGGCTTGAGCCGCGCCAGATCAAGTTCGAGATCACGGAGCGCACCGTAGCCGACAACAAAGGCATGGTGGCCGAGACCATGGCACAGCTCCACGAGATGGGCTTCGACTTCATGATGGACGACTTTGGGACCGGCTACTCCAACCTGTCGAGTGCGCTTAACATGCCGTTTGCTTCGGTCAAGCTCGACAAGTCCCTGGTAGACAACATAACGACCGATGAGCGAGCCGCCATGATGTGCGAGCTTCTCGTCCCCTTCTTCCACAAGCTGGACCAAACCGTCGTAGCGGAGGGCATCGAGACGCAGGAGCAGGCGGACGCGGCAGCGGCTCAGGGGGTCGACTACATCCAGGGGTACTTCTACGCGAGGCCGATGGATCGGCGGCTGCTGGTGGAGTGGTACGCGCGGGGGTGACGGGCGCGGCGAGAAGGGCCGGGTGGTCGTCCGGTCGCCCTGGGTTTTCTCTTCATGCTCAAACAGTCCTGATTCGCACGAAGGCCACATTAAGTGGCCTTCGGCTCATGCGGAACTGCGCGTGAAGAGAAAACCCAGGGCGGCCTACGGGGGTGCGGGCCACGGGGACGCGGCGGACACGGGGCGCGAGGCCGCTGTGCGGCTCGCGCGAGGGACGGCGACGCAAGACGCTGGGTTAATGGGCTCCGGCGGCTCTCTTTACAGTGAAAATTGAGGGTTGGGACTCGTTGGAAAACGCGAGGGGATTTCGGCTGCGTCTCAAGGCGCGAAAAAAGCGCCCGCCGGGAGGGGGCGGGCGCTTGAGAGCTAGCTGTATACGCGAAAACTTAGCGGTAAGAGACGCTTTGGTGGTTTTGGTCCTTGACCACGACGTCGTGGGCGCCGCCCTCGACGATGGAGGTGGCGGAGACCAGGGTAAGACGGGCCTTTTGCTGCAGCTCGGGGATGGAGTTGGCGCCGCAGTTGCACATGGTGGACTTCACCTTGTACAGGGTACCGCTCACGCCGTCGTGCAGGGTGCCGGCATACGGCACGTAAGAGTCGACGCCCTCGACAAAGGACAGCTTAGCGGCGCCGCCCAGGTCGTAGCGCTGCCAGTTGCGGGCGCGCGCGGAGCCCTCGCCCCAGTACTCCTTCATGTACTGGCCGTTGACGTTGACGCGAGCAGTGGGGCTCTCGTCAAAGCGAGCAAAGTAGCGGCCCAGCATCATGAAGTCGGCACCCATGGCAAGGGCCAGGGTCATGTGGTAGTCGTAGACAATGCCGCCGTCGGAGCACACGGGCACGTAGATGCCGGTCTTCTCGAAGTACTCGTCGCGGGCACGGCAGACGTCGATCAGCGCCGTGGCCTGGCCGCGGCCGATGCCCTTGGTCTCGCGGGTGATGCAGATGGAGCCGCCGCCAATGCCCACCTTGACAAAGTCCGCGCCGGCGTCTGCCAAGAAGCGGAAGCCCTCGGCGTCGACGACGTTGCCGGCGCCAACCTTGACGGAGTCGCCGTAGTTCTGGTGGATCCACTCAAGAGTGAGCTTCTGCCACTCGGAGTAGCCCTCGGAAGAGTCGATGCACAAGGCGTCGGCGCCGGCCTCGACCAGCAGAGGCACGCGCTCGGCGTAGTCGCGGGTGTTGATGCCCGCGCCAACCAGATAGCGCTTGGAGCTGTCAAGAAGCTCGTCGGGGCGCGACTTGTGGGAGTCGTAGTCCTTGCGGAAGACCAGGGAAACCAGGTTGCCGTCCTTGCTCACGATGGGCAGGGCGTTCAACTTGTGCTCCCAGATCATGTCGTTGGCGACCTTCAGCGAGGTGCCGTCCTCGGCGCAGATGACCTTATCGGCAGGGGTCATGAAGTCGCGGACCTTCTTGTCGCGCGGGTCGCGAGAGACACGGTAGTCGCGCGAGGTCACGATGCCGCAGAACTTGCCGGTGGGGGTTCCGTCCTCGGTGACGGGCATGGTGGAGTGACCGGTCTGGTCGAGAAGGTCCAGGACCTCGCCCAGGGTCATGTCGGGAGTCAACGTGGAATCAGAGACAACAAAACCGGCCTTGTAGCTCTTGACCTCGCGCACCATGGCTGCCTCGTCCTGAGCGGACTGGGAGCCGTAGATGAAGGACATGCCGCCCTCCTGCGCCAGCGCGATGGCAAGCTTAGGCCCAGAGACGGACTGCATGATGGCCGAAACCATGGGAACGTTAAGGGTGATCGCAGGCTCTTCTCCGCGCTTATAACGAACCAGCGGGGTCTTCAAAGAGACGTTGGCAGGGATGTTTTCTGCCGAGGAATAACCAGGTACAAGAAGGTACTCAGAGAAGGTGTGGGATTCTCCCTCGAAAAACGTTGCCATGCGCCCATGACTCCCTTCCTCCCGCACGCGGCGAGAAGACCGAATTACAGTTGTCGAGATTGTAGCATCAGCAAGAAGAAATCGGCGAGCGAGCGCAAAAGAACAGAAAGCGGCGCCCCGTAAAGCATATCCGGGGCGCCGCAGCAGTCGTAAAGCCAAAGAGTCTCTAAGCCAATAAGGCGAGAAGACCTAGTTTGCGCTCATAACGTCGTCGAAGTTGACGGCGATGTCGTGCTTGGTGGGGACCCACTCGACCTTCTTGAAGAGGGCGGCCACGGTGATGGGCACGTAGGTCATCATGAAGATCGGGAAGGTGAAGAGATTGGTGATGATGCGCCACTTCTTCTTGGCGTGGATGTGTTTGCGCTCAGAGATCGTGGTGATGACGGCCAAGATGAAGAAGACGACGTACATCGAGGCAAAGGTCATGACCAAAGAGCCAGTGCACATGAGAAGCTCACCCTGAGTGGCGATGAAGCCGTGCGAAAGCGAGCCCACGATGAGGTAAGTGGCGTTAACGAAGAAGGACAGCAGGGTCAAGATCATACCCGGGGCCACCGTCATGAGCATGTCGTACGAGGCAAACTGTCCCTTAGAGATACCCTTCACGAGGTCGCGCCCGTAGCTAAAGAAGACCTGGTAGAAGCCCTTGGTCCAACGCATGCGCTGGGTCCAAGAGGCTTTGAAGGTCAAGGGCTGCTCGTCGAAGAACTCGGCCGGGGCATAGCCGATCTGCACGTTGTTGGCGCAGCAGAATGTCGAGAACTGGATGTCCTCGGTCAAGGTATGGAAGTCCCAACCGTGCATGCCCTTGATAATGCGCTCGGAAACCATCCAGCCAGAGCCAGAGATGGCGCAGCTCGTGCCCACCATCATGCGGGCGTTGTTGAGGAACTTGGCCTCGCGCAAGAACCAGGTGGCGTAAGCAGACGAAATCCAGCTGGAGTCGAAGTTCTTCGAGTTGCGGTAGCTCGTGCACACCAGGTAGCCAGCATCGAAAGCCTGGTTCATGATGGACACGTAGTCGGGCGCGATGATGTTGTCGGCGTCCATGACAAAGAAGGCCTCGTACTTGTCGCCGTACTCGTTGAGGATGCGGTCGAAGGCGTAGTCCAAGACCCAGCTCTTGCCCTTGCGGGCCAGGTCGTTGCGGTCCCAGGTAATGGCGCCCGCGCGCTCGGCCTCGCCGTGGGTGTCATCTGTGCAGGCGTCGCAGACCACAAAGCAGTCGATGAGGCCCTCGGGGTACTCCTGAGTCAGAATCGAGCGCACCAGGTTGCCGATGACCGACTCTTCGTTGTGGGCGGCGATCACAAAGGCATAGCGGTGGTTCTTCTTGGCCTTAGGCAGCCTCACCGTGCCGCGCGCGATGACGCGGATGATATAGACCAGCTGGTAAAAGTAGGCAAGGGTGAAGAACAGCCAGATGATCATGTTAAAGATGACGATCGGGGTCAGGCCAAGCCGGTTGAACTGCATCATATGGGTCTCTCCATAAGATCTGGTGTTTGTTACCAAGAAAGGCCGAGCTGGGGGCACACGCGGTTTCCGGCGGAGGTGCGGCCCATCGAGCTTTCTTTAAGCCCTTCCAGTATAGCGAGAAGATCGCGCGGCAACGTGTCGGCCACCTCGATGGCACAAGATGTCTGCGGGTGGTCGAACTGGACGCGCCAGGAGTGCAGGAACTGCCGTTTAAGGCCGCGGCTTGCCCGCTCGTCCTTGCGCCCGTAGAGCTGGTCGCCCACCACGGGGTGTCCCGTGTGGCGCATGTGGACGCGGATCTGGTGAGTGCGGCCCGTGTAGAGGTGGCACTCAAGCAGGCTGTAGCCCTCGTCAAAGCGGCCGGCCTCAAAGCGCTCAAGCACCCGGTAGGTGGTAATAGACTCGCGCGCGCCGTCGGCATCGCTCACGCACATGCGCAGGCGGTCGCGGGTCGAGCGGGCGATGCCGGTGACCACGGTGTCCTCGTCGCGGGCCACGTAGCCGTGGACTAGCGTGATGTAGCGGCGGTCGAGCACCCTCATGCGAATCAGGTCCTGCAGGGCCTTTTGCGTGGCGTCGTCTTTGGCTGCAAGCATAAGGCCCGAGGTGTCCATGTCCAGGCGGTGCACTATGCCGGGGCGCTCTTCTCCCTGAAGCATGCCCAGGTGGTCGTAGCCGCAGTGGGCTACCAGGGCGTTTGCCAGGGTGTCGTCGACGTGGCCGGGGCTTGGGTGGCAGACCAGGCCCGCCTGCTTGGACAATACGATTAAGAAGTCGTCCTCGTAGCGAATATCCAGCTCGATGTCTGGGTTGGGGGCGAGAAGACCGCTTGTGGTGTCCGGCGCGTCCTCGAGCTCCACGCACACGCGGTCGCCTAAAAGGACCTTCTCGGATTTGGACGTAGCGGCGCAGGTGTTGATGGTGACGCTGCCCTGCTCGACCAGCTTGGCGCAGGCCGAGCGCGAGGGCATGCCGTCCTGGGCGGCCAAGTAGGCGTCCAGGCGAAGGCCGTCGTTTGCCGGGTCCACCAAAAGGTTAACGATTCTCATGGGCCGCTAACCCTCTTGGCCGTCGTCGCCGGGGGCGCCCGGGGCGGCAGCGGCCACGTCGCACTCGCGCTGCGCGTCCCAGCGCCACCACAGGATGACGGCCAGGATAACGCCACAGGTGATGAAGATGTCGGCCACGTTGAAAACCGCGAAGTCCATGAACGTAGTGGCAAAGAAGTCGGTCACCTTGCCCGCGACCACGCGGTCGATAGCGTTGCCCACTCCCCCGCCGCAGACGCAGCCCAAGCAGGCGATAAGCGAGACAGGCATGTCCTTCTCGCGAAAAACCTCATAGGCGCAGGCCACCAGGATGGCGGCGCAGATAAGAACAAAGAGCAAGCCCTGGCCCTCGCCCACCGAGAAGGCGGCCCCCGTGTTGTAGACCAGCGAGAGGTCCATGACGTGAGGGATCAAGGTCACGGGCCGGCCCGGTACCAGGGCGTCTCTCACCAGCACCTTAGACAGCTGGTCGAGAAGGACCACGACGGCCGCCGCGCTCGCAAAGAGGGCGAGGCGGCGGCCGGTGGCTGCTGTTTTAGCAGTTGTCGACAAGAGCTACTCCTGGGCGGCCACGGCGTCGTGGCAGCGGCAGCACAGGCCGTCGGCGCCAAGAGTGCGGTAGTTCCAGCAGCGCGGGCACTTCTCGCCGGCAGAAGGAGCGACGCGGCAGGAAAGATCGTCGCCCTCGACGACCTCGACGCTGGCGCAGACAAAGACCTCGGCAAGGTCGACGTTGGCCAAGGCAGCGGCGTAGCCGGCCGGCAGGGTCACGGTAGCCGCGGCGGCCTGGCTGGAGTTCTCGGTAACGGCGCCAGAGTTCTTGGCCTCCTCGAAGGCCTTGGTAAAGACATCGCGGACCTCGCACAGCTGCGCGTAGGCGGACAGCTTCTGTGCGGCCTCTTCGGCGGTCCAGGGGGCCTGGTACCAGTCGAGAAGGGCGGCGCGGGTCTGGCCGTCGCGCATGGACGCAGGCATGAACTCCATGGCCTCGTCGCAGGTGAAGACCAGGATGGGCTGCAGGTCGTGGACGAGCATGGTGAGGATCTGGGCCCACACGGTCTGGGCGCTCTTGCGCTCGAAACCGTTCTTCTCGCCGCAGTAGACGCGGTCCTTAGTGGCGTTCAAGTAGCCGTTGGACAGCTCGGTCACGTAGTCGTAGAGGTTGCGGTAGACCACATTGAAGCGGTAGCTTTCGTAGGCCTCGGTCACCGTCTGGTGGACCTGGCACATACGGGCAAGGATCAGCTGGTCATAGGCGGTAAGGTCCTCGTAAGGCACGGCGTCGGTCGCCGGGTCGAACTGGCCCTCGATCTCGCCCAGCAAGAAACGCAGGGTATTGCGGATCTTGCGGTAGGCCTCGCCCACGTGACCCAGAATGTCGCCGTCGCAGGGAACGTCGTTGGAGGTGTCGACCGAGGCCAGCCACAGGCGAAGCACGTCGGCGCCGCGCTCGTCGCAGACCTTGTTGGGGTCGATGACGTTGCCCAAAGACTTGGACATCTTGCGGCCCTGGCCGTCCAGGGTAAAGCCCTGCGAGACCACCGACTTGTAGGGGGCAACGCCATAGGCGCCCACCGAGGTCATGAGCGAGCTCATGAACCAACCGCGGTGCTGATCGGAGCCCTCGAGGTACATGTCGGCCGGGAATGCCAGGTTGTCGCGGTGGCGGCAGACGGCGGTGTGCGAGACGCCCGAGTCCCACCAAACGTCAAGAATGTCCTTGTTGGCCTTGAGGTTGTGGCCGCCGCACTTCTCGCAGGTGCAGGCGTCACCCAGGTAGCTGGCCGGCTCGTCGGTGAACCAGCAGTCAGAGCCCTTCTCGCGGAAAAGCTTGATGACAGCATCGAGAGTGGCGTCGTTCATGACGACCTCGCCGCAGTCCTGGCAGGTGAAGGCCGGAATAGGCACACCCCAGTTGCGCTGGCGAGAAATGCACCAGTCGGGACGGCCCTCGACCATCGAGCCAATACGCTTGATAGCGTGCGCCGGATAGAAGGCGACCTTGTTGAGCTCGGTCGTGGCCTCCTCGCGAAGCGACTTGCCGTCGGTCAAAGGCTTATCCATCGAGACGAACCACTGGCTGGTGGCACGGAAGATGACGGGCTGCTTGCAGCGCCAGCAGTGCGGGTAGCTGTGGTTGATGTCCTCGTGCAAGATCAGAGTCCCGCGCTCACGCAGCCACTCGATGATCTTGGGGTTGGCCTCGTTGACCTCCATGCCGGACCACGGGCCGCCGGTGCCCATGCCGTCGCCCTTGAAGAAGCGGCCGTCGTCGTCGACGGGCATGACCACGGGGATGTTGAACTTCATGCCGGCCAGGTAGTCGTCGACGCCGTGGCCGGGAGCGGTGTGGACGATGCCGGTGCCGTCCTCAAGCGTGACGTAGTCGGCGTAGATGAACTCGCCTTCCTCGCCCTGATCGCCAAAGATCGGCTGCTTGTACTTGTTGTGGCAAAGCTCGGTGCCGGTCATGCGCCAGGGCTCGCCGTCGGCGCCGCGCACCAGCTCGACGTCCTCGTAGCCAAACTTGGCGCAGTCCTTCTCCACCAGGGCCTCGGCCATGATCTCGGCGGCTCCGTTGTGGATAACGGCCACGTAGGTGGCCTCGGGGTGCAGGATGACGGCGTCGTCGGCGGGAAGGGTCCAGGGGGTGGTGGTCCAGATGTCGACCCACAGCTTGCCCTCCCAGGCCTCAAGGCCGGCGGGCACGGTGGTCATCTCGAAGCGCACGAAGATAGCGGGGCTGACCTCGTCGCCGTACTCGATCTCGGCCTCGGCCAAAGCGGTGTGGCAGTGCGAGCACCAGTGGACGGGCTTGCGGCCGCGGTAGATGGCGCCGCGGTCAAAGATGGCCTTGAAGATCTCGACGTCGGTGGCGTCGTAGTCGTTGACGTAGGTGAGATAGGGGTTGTCCCACTCGGCCAGAACACCCAGGCGCTTGAAGCCCTGACGCTGGGTATCGACCTGCTCGACGGCCATCTTGCGGCACAGCTCGCGGACCTTCTCGGTGGGAAGCTGGTTGAACTTCTCGGTGCCAAGAATGGTCTCTACCTTGTGCTCGATGGGCTGGCCGTGGCAGTCCCAACCGGGGACGTAGGGGGTCTGGAAGCCCTGCATGGACTTATAGCGGTTGATGATGTCCTTAGAGATCTTGTTCTGCGCGTGGCCCAGGTGGATGGGGCCGTTGGCGTAGGGAGGGCCGTCGTGAAGGACGAACTTCTTGTGACCCTCGTTCTTCTTGAGCATCTGCTCGTAGACGTTCTCGTCCTGCCAGGCAGCCAGGCGCTTGGGCTCGTTTTGCGCCAAGCTCGCGCGCATCGGGAAGCCCGTCTGCGGCAGGTTGGTGGTCTTCTTGTACTCGTTTGCCACGCTCATCTTCCTTTCCGGACACAAAAAAGCGCCCGTCCCTAGATGCTGGGACGAAGCGCTTGGATTCACACTTCGCTTGTAACCACCCAGCGGGCGACCGCGTCGCCTTACTCGGTTGACCCGTGACGTGGGTCATTTACGGCGACGCCTACTTGCGCGTTTGCGCTTTGGGGCCGCAGCTCAAAGGTGATGTTCTGCGCAAAACAGCCGCGGTTTCTCAGCTTTCCCGCTCTCTTTGGACTGTTGGCTTTGCGCGTACTGTCCTTGTCATAGCCATTAAAAACCGATGGTAGCACTCTGGCGGCTAAATGTCTGCGCTTAGTTGGGGTCTTCTCCACAACACGCGCTGGCTTCTCCATAAGATGTGGCCAGCACGCACACGCCAAATCCACGAAAGCGCCCCTTAAACGTGGGTTTTGACCGTACGCCGATTCTCGTTGGCGCGAAGTGGGGTTAACGCTCACCCTAGGACTTGCGAAAACTTTCCCAGAAAGGAACCCATGGACACCATCGAGTCCTTCAAGACGCCTCACGACAAGTATCTCGAGCTTCTCTCAGAGAAGTTCCCCACCACCCGCTCGGTCTACACCGAGATCATCAACCTCGAGGCCATCTTGCGCCTACCCAAGGGCACCGAGCACTTTGTCTCGGACGTCCACGGCGAGTACCACGCCTTCGAGCATATCCTCAACAACTGCTCGGGCGTTATTCGCGAGAGGGTCCGCTCGACCTTCGAGTACCAGCTTACGCGAGAAGAGCAGGCCGACCTCTGCACGCTTATCTACTACCCCGACCTTAAGCTCTCGCGCCTGCGCGAGGAGGGGCGCCTTACCGAGGAGTGGTACGCGATCGCCCTCATGCGCCTGGTGAGCCTGGCCCGGCACCTGTCGGGCACCTATACGCGCTCGAAGGTGCGCAAGGCCATGCCCGTGGAATACGCCTACATCATCGACGAGCTTCTCCACATCTCGCCCGACGAGCGCGAGCAGCGCCTGGCCTACCACCAGGGGATCATTTCTTCGATCATTGGGACGGGAAGCGCCGACGACTTCATTTGCTCGCTGGCCTCGCTGATCAAGAGGCTGGCAGTCGACCACCTGCACCTGGTGGGCGACATCTTTGACCGCGGGCCCCGCGCAGACCGCATCCTGGACCGCCTGATGGCCTACCACTCCATTGACGTCCAGTGGGGAAACCACGACATTGTGTGGATGGGCGCGGCGTCGGGCTCGGCGGCATGCTTGGCGGCCGTCATTCGCAACAACGTGCGCTACGACAGCTTGAAGATCCTCGAGAGCGCCTACGGCATCTCGCTTCGCGAGCTCACCGTCTTTGCCGAGCAGACCTATAGCCAAGAAGACGGCATGGACCCTGTGGAGAAGGCCATCTCGGTCATCCTCTTTAAGCTCGAGGGCCAGGTCATCAAGCGCCACCCCAATTGGCAGATGGACGACCGCCTGCTGCTGGAGCACGTAGATGCCAATCGCGGGACCGTGACCATCGACGGCGTCGAATACGCAATGCGCACGCGCGACTTCCCCACGCTTGACCCGCAAAACCCCTACGAGCTGACGCCCGAAGAGGCGCGCGTGATGGACAACATGATGAGCGCGGTGCGCCACTCGGACAAGCTGCGCTCGCACGTGGGTTTCCTTTACGAGCACGGCAGCGCTTACCTGGTCCACAACGGCAACGTACTCTTCCACGCGTGCGTGCCCATGAACGAGGACGGCAGTTTTTGCCCCGTGAACCACCAAGGCCAGATGCTTGAGGGCAAGGCCTACTACGACTACGCCGACCGGTTGGCGAGAAGGGCCTGGCTCGAGCACGACCAAGTCTCTCTCGACTGGATGTGGTACCTGTGGTGCGGGCGCCTTTCTCCCCTCTCGGGCCGCGTGATGAAGACGTTCGAGCGCACCTATCTTACCGATAAGTCCACCTGGGACGAGCCGCGCGACCCCTACTACGAGCACACCGAGGACCCGCAGGCCTGCAAGATGATCCTTGAGGAGTTTGGCTGCGAAGCAAGCGGCGTCATCATCAACGGCCACACGCCGGTGCACGCGGCGGCCGGCGAGAACCCCGTGAAGGCAGGCGGCATGCTGGTGGTCATCGACGGCGGTTTTTGCCAGGCCTACCACAACACCACGGGCATCGCGGGCTACACCTTGATCGCCGACCCCGACGGCATGCGCATCAAGGCCCACCGCCCCTTCGCGAGCATCGAGGACGTGCTTGACCTAAACGCCGACATCATGAGCGACGATGACCGCTTTAGGCGCTGGGGTCGCCCCCTTACCGTGGGAGACACCGACGCCGGCGGCCAGATCGAGGAGCAGATCTCTGACCTGCGCGAGCTTCTGCGCGCCTACCGCACCGGCGAGCTGCCCGAGCGCGCCGCAGAGCGCACGGGGCTCTAGCGGGACTCTAGCAGGGCCCGAGCGCGTCGTTCTTCTCGCCGCATTGAAATACCGCCGAACTTTGTACAAAGCTCGGCGGTTTTTGCTACTTTGAGGCCTTTTGGCACAAACATCGACCTAAATCGAGAAGCCCCGTACAAACATCGGTTAGTTGGAAGACGCGGCCGGCATCTTGGGCGCGAAGCCGTCGTCGCGGGTAAGGATGTTCATGAACTCGTCGCCCGTGATGGTCTCCTTCTTTTGCAGGTAGTGGGCGATCTCATGCAGCTTGAATCGGTTGGCGGTAAGGGTCTGGACCGCGGCCTCGTGACCCTCCTCGACCAAGCGCTGGACCTCGGCATCGACCTCTTGCGCGGTGCCCTCAGAGCAGGTGAGCTGCGCGCCGCCACCCAGGTAGCGGTTGTTCTGTTGGCCTAAGGCCACCATGCCAAACTTGTCGGACATGCCGTACTGGGTGACCATGGCACGCGCGATCTGGGTGGCCTTCTCGATGTCGTTGGAGGCGCCCGTGGTCATCTCGCCAAAGATGAGCTCCTCGGCAGCGCGGCCGCCGCACAATACGGCGATCTTGTTCTTGGCTTCCTGGCGCGTCATAAGGAAGTGCTCGTCTTCCTCGACCTGCATCGTGAAGCCCAATGCGCCCGAGGTACGCGGCACAATCGTGATCTTGGCGACGGGAGCCGAGCCCTTCTGCATGGCCGCCACGATGGCGTGGCCGGTCTCGTGGTAAGAAACGACTTCCTTCTCGTGCTCGGAAAGAACGGTGGACTTCTTCTTCTCGCCGGCGATGACCACGTCAACAGACTCGAGAAGGTCTTCCTGGGTCACGCGCTTGCGACCAAAGCGAACGGCGCGAAGGGCGGCCTCGTTGATGATATTGGCAAGATCTGCGCCCGAGGCACCCGGCGTCGACTTGGCGATGCCCGAAAGGTCGATCGTGCCCTCCATCTTGACGTCGCCGGCGTGGATCTTGAGAATCGCCTCGCGGCCAGCGAGGTCGGGCAGCTCGACGGGGATGCGGCGGTCAAAGCGGCCAGGGCGAAGAAGCGCGGGGTCTAAGGACTCGGGGCGGTTGGTGGCGGCCAAGACCACGATGCCCTTGTGGTTGTCAAAGCCGTCCATCTCGGAGAGCAGCTGGTTCAAGGTCTGCTCGCGCTCGTCGTTGGAGTTCAAGGACGTGTCGCGGCGCTTGCCCACGGCGTCGATCTCGTCGATGAAGACGATGCAGGGGGCCTTCTCGTTTGCCTGCTTAAAGAGGTCGCGCACCTTGGCGGCGCCGCGCCCCACGAACATCTCGACGAACTCAGAGCCGGCGATCTGGAAGAAGGGCACGCCCGCCTCGCCGGCCACTGCCTTGGCGAGAAGGGTCTTACCGGTACCCGGAGGGCCAACAAGCAGGGCGCCGCGCGGGCAACGCGCGCCGATCTCGTTGTACTTCTCGGGCTTCTTAAGGAAGCCGACGATCTCTTGCAGGGACTCCTTGGCCTCGTCCTGGCCGGCGACGTCCTTGAAGGTGACGCCGGTCTCCTCGCCCTTAACTTCCTTGACGTTGGACTTGCCCAGCCCACCGCCCATGCCAAAGCCGCCGCCAAAGTTCATCGAGGGGCCGTCGTCTCCCATGGCCTTCTTCATACGGCGGTTGAGGTACCAGCCAATGCCAAAGAAGATGATAATGGGCAGGCCATAAGAAAGCAGGAAGTACAGCCACAAGTCGCTCGATGTGTCGGCGATGTAGCTCACCATCTCGACGCCGTTTTCCTCAAGGCGATCGGCCAAACCGTCGCCCGAGCCAAAGATGACCGTCGAGTACTTCTTCTGCGAGTTGCCTTCGCCCGTGGTGAAGTACAACGTTGAATCACCCTGGGTCTTCTGGACCTGGGTGACCTCTTTTTTGTCCACCATAGTAAGGAACTCGCTGTACGAGACCTGCGTGGTCTGCGACGAGGTGAGCGCCGGGAACATCGTCTGGCTAATAGCCAGATAGACGACCACGGCGATCAGGATATAGAGAAGCATCGAGCGTCGACGCTTGTTCTCGTCCATGTTCATCCGATACGTACCTTTCAAAATAGGGTTCGCGAGACAAACGGTTGGTGCCGCACCTCGCCCATAGATGTTGTCTTACCCAAACCGCAGAGTTTAAACCGCGCTTATCTAAAGAGTTGCCAGAAAGCCACAGCCGAGCTCGCCGCGACGTTGAGCGAGTCGACGCCCGCCGCCATGGGAATGATGACCGCGCGATCACAGGCTGCAAGGGTCGCCGCGTCTAGCCCCGCGCCCTCGTTGCCAAAGACCAAGGCGCGCGGTCGCGCGGGGTCAAGCGAGGTGTCGTCCAGGGGAACGGCGCCGTCTACCAGCGCCATCGCGCAGACTTCCATGCCAGCGGCGCGCATCTGGTCAAACGCGTCGCACGGCCACTCGTCCGCCGTCGCACGGGCCCACGGCACCTTAAGCGCGCAGCCCATCGAGACCCTAAGGGCCCTTCTCGACAAAGGATCTGCGCAGGTGGGCGACAAGACCACGCCGTCGGCTCCCAAGGCGGCCGCCGAGCGAAAGAGCGCGCCCACGTTAGAGACGTCCACCAGGTTCTCGATCACGGCCAGGTGGCGAGAAGCGCCGATCACCTCGGACGCTGCGCGGGGTGCGGGGCGCCTCATGGCGCAGAGAAGGCCACGTACCAGACGATATCCCGTGAGCTTCTCAAGCTCTGCGTCGGGCAGGACAAAGACGGGAACGTCCTTCTCAGCTAGGCCAAAGCGTTCGAGCAGCTCTAATGCCACGTGAGCGTGGGCCTCGTCGGCAAGAAACGACAGCGGCTCGACGCCCGCCTCAAGCGCGACCTCAACCACCAGATGAGACTCGGCGATCATGACCGCTCGGGCCGGGTCCAGACGATTTCTGAGCTGGTTGTCGGTGAGCCGGGCATAAACGTCCAGCTCGACGCTGTCGAAACTTTTAAGTCGAACGACACTCATATGTAAAATCCCTCGAAATCATGTATAGAGCAGCGGCATGCGCCGCCGTGCGACTTAAGAATACGCTACGATAGCAAACCGGCCGTCTAGCGTTTGCGTTCTCGGCCCTTCAAACACACTTCAACAGAGAAACCCAGAGGTCGCACGTGGCATCTTTGAAAAAGGACCAGCAAGGCAAGCACAGCGCAGGTCACTTTAAGCAGACGCAGGCAAACATCACCCGCCAGCAGCAGTTTTCCAGTTACGATTTTAGCTCCGGGGCCGTAGGCTTCGACAATTCACTCTACGAGGAAGAGCCCGCCAAGAAGAGCAAGCTCTGGATCATCCCTGTTGTGCTGGTCGTGGTTCTTCTCGCCGTCTATGGCGCGGGCGTGGCCTACTTTAGCAGCAACTTCCTGCCCAACACCGTGCTCGACGGCAAGGACGTCTCGCTCAAGTCCCAAGACGAGGTGGCGCAGGCCCTGGAGTCGTCGCTTACCGGCTACTCCACCGCGGTCGAGGGCGACGGCCTTTCCTTTACCTTGAAGGCCACCGACATCAACCTGCGCTACGACGGCAGCGCGTATGCCTCGGCGGCGATGGCCAAGACCAGTGCTTTTACCTGGCCCGCGGCGTTCTTTACCCAGCGCAACCTTACCGTGGGCTCCCAGGTGACCTATGACGAGACGAGCCTTGCCGCCCTTCTTCAGACCTACATCGATGCCGGCAAGGCGGGCGACGTCTCTGGCAGCGGCATCACCTACGACGAGGCGCAGGGCAAATACACCTATACCCAGCAGACGCTTATTGGCCGCATCGACGTCGGGGCGGCGTGCGCGCACATCGGCGAGAAGATCGCCGAGCTGCCCAGCTCCATCGCGCTGGGCGACGAGTCGCTAGCCGCCGGCGCCGACATCCAGGCCGCAGTCGACACCGCCAACGCCTACCTGGCCGCGGGCCCCATCCTTACCCTGGCAAACACCACGGTGACCGAGGTCACGGCCGCGCAGATCGCGTCTTGGATCAGCTTTGGCGACGATCTGTCCGTCTCGCTTGACACCGACGCGATCACCACCTGGTGCCGCGGCGACCTGTCCAACACCACCGATACCGTGGGCAAGTCGCGCACCTTCACGCGCCCCGACGGCAAGGTCGTGACTACCCAGGCGCGCGGCGTCTACGGCTGGTCCATCAACGGCGCCGAGACGGCCACGCAGATCGCCGACGCCATCAAATCGGGCACCAAGCAAACCATCGAGATGCCCTGCTACGACACGGCCGACCGCTACAACCCCGGTGGCCAGGACTGGCCCGACCGCTACATCGACGTCGATATCACCACGCAACACGCCACGTTCTACGAGAACGGTCAGGTCATCTGGGAGGCCGACGTGGTGACGGGCCTGCCGGCCGACGACCGTGACACCCCGCAAGGTGTCTGGACCATCACCAGCCGCGACACCGACGCGACTTTGACCGGCCCCAACGACGAGAGCGGCAACCCCGAGTGGGAGAGCCACGTCGACTTTTGGATGGGCGTCAAGCAAAACATCGTGGGCTTCCACAACGCCCCCTGGCGCTACTACTTTGGCGGCGAGATCTACAAGACCAACGGTAGCCACGGCTGCATCAACCTGTCTTACGACGACGCCGAGAAGCTCTATAACCTTTGCAAGGTTGGCGACGTGGTGGTTATCCACGAGTAGCGAGTAACAAACACGATGCGCATAACGGCGTCTGGACGCGTTCCAGACGCCGTTTTTTGTGCGCGAGGGGTGAGCGGCGGCGGTTTGGAAGGCGAGCGGTAGCACATCAATTATGAAAGCATTCTGGATGCATATTTGTGCAAATAGGTTTAGCTGCACATATATCTACCTGCTGATAGATTCCTGATAGATTGCTGATAGAAACATTTGATGCTCAAGAATATGTCGCGAGCAACGGCGGCCCGCGCCCATAGCATGAAAGTCTCCCCTGTAAATTCGACAAGCGAAGGAGACAAACATGCGCGCAAAGGAGCACGGCGGCACACAGGGAGCCGCACAGGTACGACCGAGGAGGTGCGACGCGGGAAGGAAGGCAGGGTGCGTGCTCTTGAGCCTTGTCCTGGCCCTGAGCCAGCTTCTCTCTCTTGCCTTCCCCTATCTTGCTGCAGCCGCAGGAACAGGCGACCGACTGACGCTGAGCAGCGCGGCGCCGATCTTTGACGGTTCGAACACCCACGAGTTCTGGCTTTCCAACGGTAGCCTGGCCTGGTGCGGAGACGTCAACATCGGCCACCCAGATGTAGGTGGCGGCGGTACCGTCTTAGAAGGATCAAAGGCCACCTACCACGTTGAGCGCGGCGGCGCCACGGCAAGCTACACGGCCGCGCAGCTTCATGCCATCGATTACTTGGTCTATACCGGCAACTCGCAGATCGCCAGCACCATCGCCACCAACCCCACGGCCTTTGGGATGTACGGCCGCTGGGGCACCGGCTGCATGAAGGCCACAGCCGTCGTGCAGGCCGCGATTTGGATGGTGCGCTTCTACCCCGGCGTGCCCGATGTCACGGTCGACGGCAACTGGCAATTCTATGCAGGAGAGGGCTCGGGGCAGACCTCAGATGTCTTCTCGCAGGACTGCATCATGCGGGCCTACCTTGAGGCCAAGGCCTACGCCGACGCAGGCGGCGGAAACCCAGCCATCGACGGATGCGCCCACGTCATCAAATGGGACTCGGGCGGGCAAGACATCTTTTTCTTTGCCCCGCCGGTGGCCTACGTCAACCTACGCAAACAGAGCTCCAACGCCTCTGTGGCCGGAAACGCGGCCTATTCGATAAAGGGAGCCGAGTACGGAGTCTACGCAGACGCGTCTTGTACGTCTCTGGTGGGCACCCTTGTCACGGGCGACGACGGCAACACCAACACGCTGCAGGTAAACCCCGGTACCTACTACGCCAAAGAGACCAAGGCTTCGACGGGCTATGAGCTTTGCGGCGACGTCCACAGCGTGACCGTGGGATCGGGCGCCACGGCGACCTTCCAATGCACCGAGAAGCCCGCGCCGGGCCGTCTCAACCTCAAGAAGGTGTCCAGCTCACAGGTTTCGGGCAACGCCAACTACAGCCTTGCCGGGGCCACCTACGACGTCTTTAGCGATGCGGCATGCAAGAACAAGGTGGGCAGCCTCGAGACGGACAAGTCGGGCAATTCAAATGAGCTAGAGGTCCTGGCCGGCACCTACTACGCCAAAGAGACCAAGGCAAGCGCCGGGCACGACCTTTGCGGCGAGACGCACAAGGTAAGCGTGGCCCCCGGTGCCACGGCGACCTTCAACTGCACCGAGAAGGCAAAGACGGCGCCATTGACCCTGCAGAAAGTGTCGAAGGATGCCCAAATCGAACGCGGTAATCCCAACTACTCACTTGCTGGCGCCAAGTACGAGGTCTTCTCGGACGCCGACTGCACCAAGCTCGTGACCACGCTGACAACCGACGAGGACGGCAACTCGAACACCGTGCAGATGCTTGCAGGGACCTACTACGTAAAAGAGAAGACGCCTTCCGCCGGCCACGAGCTGTGCCGCGAGGTTCACAGCGTGACCGTGCGTTTTGGCGAGAAGGCTAAGGTCACCTGCGAAGAGCCCGTTGTCCACAGCTGGCTTAAGCTCAAGAAGGTCTCACAGGATATCGAGATTGACCGGGCAAACAGCAACTATTCCCTGGCAGGGGCCGAGTACGGGGTCTTCTCAGATAAGGCATGCGAGAAGCGCGTGGCGACCCTCACCACCAACGTGGACGGAGAGTCGAACACCGTCGAGCTCTTGGCCGGAACCTATTACGTGAAGGAGACCAAGGCATCGCTGGGCCATGAGCTGTGCGACGAGGTCCACCAGGTCACGTGCAAGCTCAACCAGACGACGACGGTGGAGTGCGCCGAGCCCGTGCGCTATGCCTGGGCAAAGCTGCAAAAGACCTCGGCCAACGAGGCCTTGACCGCAGATAACGCCTGCTACTCGCTGGCAGGGGCCGTCTACGACGTCTTTGAGGACCAGGACTGCACGGCCAAAGTGGGCAGCCTCACCACGGGCGAAGACGGCAACAGCAACACGCTGCAACTGCTTGCCGGCACCTACTACGCTAAAGAGACCAAGGCATCGCCGGGCTACCTGCCGTGCGACGAGGTTCACAAATTGACCGTGGCCTGCGGCGAGACCGGGACCTTCCAGTGCAGCGAGAAGCCCGCTGCGGACCCCGTGGAGCTTGCCCTGGAGAAGTTTGACACTGAGCTTGGCTACAACGCCGAAGGCAACACCGCGATTGGCAATGCATCGCTGGCTGACGCCGAGTTCACCCTTGAGTACTACGACACTCTCGAGTACGGCTCCTATGACGCGATTGCGAACTCGGGGCTTTCGCCCAAGCGCAGCTGGGTGCTCAAGACCGACGCCGACGGAGCTTCGTACCTGGACGATGCGCACGTGGTCGCAGGCGATATGCTTTACCTGGGGCTGGATGGCCTGCCTTGCCTGCCGCGCGGCAGCGTGGTCGTGCGCGAGACCAAGGCGCCCCGCGGGTACAACATCTCGACAGACGTCTCTTTCCAGAAGATCCAAGAGGCGCCCGCCAAGGACATCGTGACCTACAACTCCCCCACCTTTGCCGAGCAGGCCTATCGTGGTGACATCGAGTTCACAAAGCGCGCGGATAACGGCAGCGACAGGCTGGCCAGCGTCCCCTTCAAGCTGACGTCGACCACAACCGGCGAGTCCCACATCGTGGTCACAGACGAGAACGGGTTCTTCTCAAGCGCGGCGGATTGGAATTCTCACACCGTCAATACCAACGCCAACGATTGGGCGCTGGACGAGACGGGCACCGTCGACAGCTCTTGTCTGGATGCAACAGCTGGCACTTGGTTTGGAGTGGGCACCACGCCCAACAACGAGCTTGCCGCCCTGCCGTATGACACCTACGAACTTGAGGAGCTTCGCTGCACGGCTAACGAGGGCTATGTGCTGGTCGCCACGCAGGTAAGTGTCACGCGCGACAACAAGACGCTTGACCTGGGCACTCTAGACGACCCCGAGGCAGAGATCCACACCGTGGCCGTTGACGCAAGCGACGCCGACAAGTACCTGCCCTGCGGCGACGCCGTTGTAAAGGACACCGTGAGCTTCTCGCATGTGGTAAAGGGGCACGAGTACACCTTGCAGGCCAAGCTTGCCGACGCACAGACGGGCGACATCCTGACGGACGCCGCGGGCAAGCCTGTGGCTGCCGAGAAGACCTTCACGGCCGAGGCTTCCCACGGCACTGTGACCATGGAGCTGGGCGTCTCGACTTATGCGTTTGTCGGCAAGACCTTAGTCGTCTACGAGACGTTGCTGGATTCAAACGGAGCCGTGTTGGCGACCCACGCGGACAAGGACGACGCCAACCAGCAGGTCCACGTGATTCAGCCCCAGATTTCCACCGCCGCACAGGATGATGCGGATGGCGACAAGAACATCGTGAGCGACCCGGATGCCACGGTGACCGACACCGTGCGCTACTCGGGCCTTGCTGCCGGTACCAACTACACCGTGACCGGCGTCCTTATGCGCAAGACGACTGATGCCCAGGGTAACGTTGCCGGCGAGCAGTTCCTTGTTGACGGAAAGCCCGTTATTGCAAGCAGCGAATTTATGGCCAACACAGAGTCTGGCGAGACGCAGGTGACGTTTACCTTCGACGCTTCTGCCCTTAAGGAAGGCGACGAGCTCGTGGTCTTCGAGGAGCTGAGCCACGAGGGCGTGACCCTAGCAACTCACGCCAATGCATCCGACGAGGGACAGACCGTCCGCATCATTAAGCCCCAGATTGGCACCAGCGCCCGTGATGCCGCAGACGAAGATAGCGACCTTGTGGCAGAGGCCGACGTGTCGATTGTGGACACTGTGCGCTACGAAAACCTCACCCCCGGCAAAACCTACACGCTCACCGGCACCCTGATAGAGAAAACAACCGACGCCAGCGGCACCGTTGCCGCAAACGAGTACCTGGTAGATGGACAAAAGGTAACTTCGCAGACCGAGTTTGTCGCCAACGCAGCAAACGGGCAAGCGCAGGTCACCTTCACCTTCGACGCCTCGTCTTTGGCAAAGCGCGGCCAGGCAGAACTCGTGGTCTTCGAGTCCTTGAGCCGCAACGGAATCGAGTTGGCGACCCACGCAGACGCCGACGACAAGAACCAGACCGTGCGTGTGACCCCGCCCGTCATTGAGACGACTGCCGCCGACGCAGGCGACGGCGACAAGAACGTCGTGGCAGAGCCCCAGGCACGGGTGACCGACACCGTGCGCTACAGCAACGTCAACATCGGCAAGACGTACCGCGTCTTTGGCACCCTCATGGAGAAGGTCATCGATGAGGGAGGAAACGTCACCGCAAAAGAATTCCTGGTAGACGGCAAGCCCGTCACGGCCCAGGCAGAGTTTCTCGCCGAAGCTAAGGCTGGCCAGGTCGAGCTGACCTTTGAGTTCGACGCCACTGCTTTAGGTGCGCGCGACAAGACGCAGCTCGTGGCCTTCGAGTCCCTCTCGTACAAAGACGTCCAGATCGCCGTCCACGCAGATATCGAAGACGAGGGCCAGACCGTCACGGTCACGCCCCCGAGCATCGCCACCACGGCCACCGACGCCGTCGACGGCGACAAGAACGTCGTGGCCGAGGCCGAGGCCAGCATCACCGATACCGTCCATTACAAGAACCTCACCCCGGGCAAGACTTATCGCATGAGCGGTACGCTCATGGAGAAGACTGTTGACGAGAACGGAGCCGCTGTTGCAAACGAGTTCCTGGTAAATGGCCAGAAAGTCGTGGCCCAGGCTGAGTTTTGCGCAGAGGCCGCAGAAGGCGACGTGGATGTGACGTTTACCTTCGATGCCTCGGCCCTGGCAAAGAGAGACTCAACCCAGCTCGTGGTGTTTGAGTCCCTCTCCTACCAAGACACCCAGATCTGTGCTCACGCCGATATCGAGGACACCGAGCAGACGGTCGAGGTGACTCCCCCGTCGATTCGCACCACGGCAACCGATGCCGCTGATGGCGACAAGCAGCTGACGAGCGAAGCCGATGTGTCGATTGTCGACACCGTTCACTACAGCAACGTCACCCCCGGCAAGACCTACACCGTGAGCGGCACGCTCATGCAAAAGGGTGAGGACAAAGACGGCAATGCAACGGCGACCCAATTCCTAAACAACGAGCAGGCCATTACCGCCACGACCGAGTTTTGCGCAGAAGCTGCCGAGGGCGATATCCAGGTCACCTTTGAGTTCGATGCCTCGAGCCTTGCGACCAACGTAAAATCCGAGCTCGTTGTTTTCGAGACGCTGTCCTACAAAAATGCGGAGCTCTGCTCCCACGCCGATGTGAACGACAAGGACCAGACCGTCACCATCGTGCCGCCCACCGTGGCAACGACCGCCACGGACGGCCTGGATGCCGACAAAGTCGTCGTTGCCGACACAAAGGCAACCGTCATCGACACTGTGCACTACGACAACCTCACCCCCGGCAAGACCTATCTGCTCGAAGGCACCCTCGTGGAGAAAGTGATCAATGAAGACGGCACAGTGAACGCAAATGAGCTGCTGATAGAAGGCGAGAAGGTCACGGCACAGGCCGAGTTCACTCCTATAGAGAAATCCGGAGAGACCACGGTCACCTTCGTCTTCGACGCCTCACGCATAGCCGATGAGACGCCTCTCGTTGCATTCGAGACCCTTTCTTACAAGGGCAAGGCCATCGCTGTGCACGCCGATGTGAACGACGAGGACCAGACCGTCATGGTCCGCACGCCCAAGATCGGCACCCACGCCTTCGACGCCGTCGATAACGACAAGGACGTCGTTGCCGATACCCAGTCGACCATCACCGACCAGATCGTCTATACCAACGTTATCCCCGGTGAGACCTATACCATGGCAGGCATCCTCATGGATGCCGAGAGTGGCTTGCCAATCCTTACCGGCAACGAGGGCGAAACAGTGGCAACAGAGCAGCTCGAGAGCTTCTGGCACGATCTTCTCGCCGCGCTGGGAGTCGAAGAAGGGGCCTTACCGGCAGCCATCGACGCCCAGGCTCTAAAAGGTCTGCAGGAGGCCTACCCCGATATCATCTCTCGCCTTGTCTGGTCGAGCAAGGAGTTCAAGGCCGAGAATGACACCTACTACCTGGGCATGGACTTCACCTTTGATGCAACCGGCATCATCGACCGCAGCACCGGTGAGGCTAAAGACATCGTGGTCTTCGAGCTTCTGTTGAAGGGCAGCCAGGACACAGACGGCGAGAACGCCGAGCCCT
>CAVGOA010000017.1:0-1492 GCA_963630635.1 Paludibacteraceae bacterium | reverse complement strand
GCACCACCGTCGCGGCCATTGCCCTCGCAGCCTTAGCCGCCCTGCTTAGCCTCACCGTATCCCACGAGATGCGCCGCAAACAGTCGTAGCCCCGTCCTCTCTCGTCCCCGGGGCGGCGCCCAGCGCCGCCCCGACCTTAGGTTTTCCTCGCTTTAAGAATTGATTTACCTGCATTTATTTTTGTATACGAAATTATTTACACAAAGAAAGACGGGTAAAATGGACCTATACGATATCCACCTACATGCATTCAAGCACGGTATTTCGGAAATGGATATTAGGCATGCATGGAGAAACGGGGTCGCATGGGCACGAAGAGACCGTGTTGATGGAAGGATTGACTACCTCGTAGTCGGCCAAGATTCTCGGGGGCGCCTCGTTAAAATATTGGCCAGGCTAACCCCCAAGGGGTATATCGCGTTCCATGCCTTCACTCCCCCAACAAAGAAAACGCTTAGAGAACTCGGTCTTATTGCCTAGCAAGGGAGGAAAACATGAGGGACAAAGAGCTTGAGAGGCTCATGGGCTTCAAGCCCGGCGAGCTTGACGAGACCGCCGATGCGTACGAAAAGGATGAATGGCCCGCAGGTCGCACGGTCCGTATCGGTCGACCTCCAATTTCTGCGGAGCCGTCGATCGTCATGTCAAGCCGCGTTAGCGAGTCGGTGGCAGAAGCCTTCGACAGAAAGGCACTAGCACATGGTCAAACCCGCACCGAACGTCTTCGTGAACTAATCAACACAGACGCCATGACCGCATAAAAGACCAAAAGGCGCCGCAAGCTCTGTGGCCTGCGGCGCCCTACGCGCTAGCTAAATCTCAATGTCCCGGCGTCCTATCTGCGGCCACCCAGGCCCATGTTGCGCATCATGTTGTTCATGTTGCGGCGGGCCTTCTTGGAGTTGCCGCCGGCCATCATGGACCTCATCTTGCCCATCATCTTGTTCATCTCGTCCCACTGCTTAATGAGCTGGTTGACTTCCTGCACTGTGCGGCCCGAGCCAGCGGCAATGCGCTTGCGGCGCTGGCCGTTGATGGTCTTGGGCCTTGCACGCTCGGTCTTGGTCATGGAGTGGATCATGGCCTCGATGCGCACAAGCTGGCTCTCATCCACATTGGCGTTGGGGTTCTGGGCCATCGCGCGCTCCATGCCGGGAATCATGCCCATGATCTTTTGCAGGCCGCCCATCTTCTTGATCTGCTGCATCTGGGTAAGCATGTCGTCCATGGTAAAGCCCTCGCGCAGCATGCGCTCGGCGTCGGCCGCCTGCTGCTCGTCGGCGTACTTCTGGGCCTGCTCGATGATACCAACCACGTCGCCCATGCCAAGGATTCGCTTGGCCATGCGGTCGGGGTGGAAGACCTCCAAGCTATCGGGCTTCTCGCCCATCGAGACAAACTTGATCGGCTTGCCGGTAACCTCGCGCACAGAAAGCGCGCCGCCGCCACGGGCGTCGCCGTCGAGCTTGGACATGATGACGCCGTCGAAGTC
>CAVGOA010000016.1:0-47597 GCA_963630635.1 Paludibacteraceae bacterium | reverse complement strand
CCAGCCCAAAGAAAGGGGCCGCACCATGCAGACCGCAGAAGTTGTCGAGAAGATCATCGAGACCATCCAGGCCGCGCCCGAGCGCGCCCAGGACTTTATCGCCAACCCCAAGGCCGCGATCGCAGCCGTGGCGCCCCAAGCCGTGGGCGTCGATATCCACGCCGTCATCCAGGGCGTCGTCGCGCGCGCTGGCGAACTGGGGCTTGACCTGTCCTGCGTCGACCTCTCTAAGCTCGATCTCTCACAGATCGACATGTCCAAGCTCGACCTTCTCGCCTTGAAAAGCGCCGCTGACAAGTGCCACATCGACATGTCCAAGCTCGACCCCGCCGCCGTCCGCGCCGCCGCCGCATCCTTCCTCTCGAGCCTCGGCGGCCTCTTTAGCCGCTAGACAGCCGCCCACCCGCACTCCCCTTTCGATGGCGGGACCTAAATCGCACATAAAGCGCTTCAATTTGGCGAGAATCTGCGATTTAGGTCCCATCATCGTAGGCGGGGGCCTGGGAGTCGCACAAAAAAGGGCACCCGTTGGGGTGCCCGATTGTTTACTGGAGGCGAAGCCCGGATTCGAACCGGGGGTGAGAGCTTTGCAGGCTCCTGCCTTACCACTTGGCCACTTCGCCATATGAAAGAAGCCGATACAAGTACCGGCTTCGGTGCTCACATGGAGCGGGCTACGGGGTTCGAACCCGCGACCTCAACCTTGGCAAGGTTGCGCGCTACCAACTGCGCTAAGCCCGCGAACGCAAGGAGTACTTTACCTAAAGCCACCCGGGCATGCAAGCACAAATTTCGATTTATTTGAAAATTTGTCTGCCTACACAGAGAAGAACGGCCGCGTTTCTCGCTAAATACCCCTAATTACCTGCGCTTGTTTGAGCCTCTGGGGTCGCGAACATCTTAACCAGGCGCACAACGGTGCCATGGCCGCTCGTTTTTGGCTCGATGCTTACCGAGTCGGCCAAGAGCTTCATGAGCCTGATGCCGCGGCCGCGCTCGGCAAAAGCGTCCAATGTGTCGTCGTCCAAATCGTCAGGCAAGAAGCCCTGGCCGTTGTCCGCGATGTCCACGCACACGCGATCGGCATAGGCGGCAACCGTGACCAGCACTCCCCCCTCGTCTGTGTGGTCGACGGCGTTTCCCACGGCCTCGCCCGAAGCCAGCTTTAGGTCAAAGACGGCGTCCGACGATAACGGCAAGCCACCCAAAAGTTCCTCAAGCCGGGCGCGCGCGGCCTCAAGGCGGTCGCCGTCCACGCAAAACGTGGTTCTCCACTCGGGCAAGACGGAGGGGTCAAGCTCATTCACCTCGGCCTTAACGCCAAAACGCGAGATAGGGAGAAAATCGCTCATGCGCATAAGGCAAAGCGACTGATAGACGCGCGGGCGCACCCCCACCAGCGAGATAAGCCCGCCAAGCGAGCGCATGCGGCGCAGTTCGCACAAGATGAGCCCCATGCCCGCCGAGTCGACGTAATCGGCCCCGGCAAGGCTCATGACGATGCGCCGACAGCCCGTCTCGATCAAAGAATCGATATGGCGGCGCACCGAGTCGACGCACGTGACGTCCAGGTCACGGTCGACGACCACAACAGCGATGTTTGTCTTTGCACTCATATGCCTTGTTTTCCCCAAGCCGCCGCCAGGTATTCACGGGATGCGGCAACTTGGGCCCTACTCCTGCCCGGGCGCATCAAATCGCAGACACACCATAGCCACGTCGTCGTCCAAGCGCTGGCCCGTAAAGGTGTCCAGAGTGGCCAAGAAGCGGTCGAGAAGGCCCTCGAAGGGTTTGCCGGGCGCGCACTCGCGCATCACCATGTCGCGCAGGCCCTGCTCGCCAAAGAAGGCTCCCGAGGGCGCACGGGCCTCGGTCGTGCCGTCGGTGTAGAGCAAAAGCGAGTCGCCCGGCTCGAAGTTGACGCGGCCGTCGCGATACGAAATATCCGAGAAGGCTCCCACCACGCCCGACTGCACGTCCAGAATAGAGATCTCCTGGCCGCCGCGCACCAAAAGCGCGGGCGGGTGACCGGCCGAGCAATACGTAATCGTCTGTTTCTCAAGGTCGATGATGCCCACGAACAGCGTGGCAAAGGTCTCTACGCGAGAAAAGCCCAGCAGAAAGTCGTTGAGCGAACGCACCATGCGCGCCGGCGCCAGGCCCTCCCACGAGTAGGCCCCCAGCGCCGTCTTGACGGCCGCAGAAACAGAGGCCGCCTCGACGCCCTTGCCCGAGACGTCGCCCATGATCACGCAGGCACGTCGGCCCGGCAGGCGAATTAAGTCATAGAAGTCGCCGCCCACAAAGGCCGCCGCCGTCGCAGACGAGTAGATGCCCTGGGCCGTGATACCGTCGACGTCCTGCAGCTCGTTTTTCATTCCCAGCTGCAGGGCCTGCGAAATGCGCTTATCCTGCGCTCGGGCCTCCTCGCCCTGCGCGATGTCGCGCACATCGGCCGCAAAACGCACCAGGAAGGAGTGCTCAACGTCGTCGAGGGGCTCCGAGCCGTCGGGACGAAGCATCAGGTAGGCCCGTCGCTGGCCCGCGATCTTTCCCAGGTCGACCAAGGCACCGTAGCAAGGCTCGCCCAGGCCATGCAAAACCTGCGAGAGACCCGCCGAGGGCCTCAGGTCCACCACGGCAGCCCCGTCGACCACGCAACCCGCCACCACGTCATCGATATTGGCGAGAAGCTCGCGCTTGCCCGTCAACGGCAGCTCCGCCCCAACCGTGCCGTCCTCGGCAACCTCGAGGGGCACAAGGGATGCCTCAAGCTCGGCCGCGACCTCGCTCAAGATCTCGTCCAAGCGCTCAAGCGCGCTGAGCGAGTCCGCCTGTGCGCCCGAGCCGTCGGCCACCGACAAAAGCTCTTCTCGCAGGTCGTTTTGAAGCGTGTCCAGGTGGGTCGCCTTCTGCGAGCGCAGCGACGCAAAGGCGCTCACCAGCTGCACAGATAAATAGTGCCCCATAGAGTTCAAAAGTCCCGCGTCCTCTTTGAACAGCGGGTGCTGCTTTTCCCATCCCACCTCGATGATCGAGATGACGTGCCCGCCAAACCACACGGGCACCACCATGAAGCTCGTGAACGGCGGCAAAAGAGCCGCCTTGACCTTGATGACCTCACGCGTCTCTTCGTTCACGACGTTGCGATAGGTGAGCTTGCCGGCGCGCAGCTCGTCTGCCGTGGGAGCCTGCACGCGTAGGCGCACGGTACGCCCCTCGCGCGTGGCGATCGCCTCGACGGTGCGCCCAAAGATCATGAAGCGGGGGCAGCGCGACACATCCAAGCCCCGGCTCGCGCCGCGAAGCCTAAAACCCTCCGATTCGGCCAAATAGGCCAAGGTGCCGTCGGCCTCCATGGTCTCGCTGATCTCGTCCAGCACGCGCCCAAAGAGCTCGCCCATGTCGGCCGTGTCGATAGTGTCAAGAACGATCTTGAAGGCGCCCGAGAGCCTCTTGTTGGCGCGTTTGAGCTCCTCGAAGGCGCGGTCGTACTCACGCCCGGCGTCGTTGATGGCGCCGGCGCTCCTGGCCACCAAAAGATAGGTGTCGCCCGGGGCATGCACCTTCTCACAACGCACGCGCAAAACCTCTTGCAGGCCGTCCGCGTTGCGGCACGCCGCAAGCCCAGAAGACCCGTCGCACTCAAACGGCAGGTCATCTGGCGAGAAGCTCATGGGCAAAGAATCGCCCGACGCCACGTGCCCCGCCCCCTCAAGATCGGGAAAGAGCAGGCGCACGTCCATGCCAACGATCGTCTCCTGCCCAAAGCCAAAGACGCGCAGCGCCTCTTCGTTGGCGAGAAGAACCCGTCCGGCCCCGTCAAAGACCAGCACGACCTCGCTGGTGAGCTGCAACAAACAAGAGAGGGTGCCAATAAGGCTCCCCTCTCCTATGCCTTCCACATGTCGTTTTGAAAGCGCGCCTTTTGGCATATGAGAACCTAATCTGTCTGGTAGAGCTGCTCTGCGGACAAAAACGTGAGTCCAGTATCGCGCAACTTGATCTCCAGCGGCTCGCCGGTGACCTTAACCACATCGATTGTGCGGTTGTCGACCGAGCAGGTGTAGGCGTACTCCACGTTAAGGTCACACGACGCCAGGCGGTCCAGCAAATGCCCCAGGGCACCCGGGATATTGTTGACCTCGATGGCCACAACCTTGCAGCACATGGCGTTGTAACCGTTGGCGATAAGCATTGCGGCGGTGCTGCGCGGCTTGTCGCAAATGACTCGGATGATGCCAAAGTCAACGGTCTCGGCAACCATAAGGGCGTGAATCTGCACGTTCTGGTCGCCCAGCAAGTGGCACATCTTGGCAAGTTTGCCCGGGCCGTCGGGAAGGCAAACGGTGACCTGTTCAACCATGAGTACTCCTTAGCTCTTCTCGCTAGATATCTAGCTGAGAAGAGCCTACCCGCCAAACCTTATGCCATCGCCAATGTGACGCGAGGGTAACGAGGAATTCTCGCGTTGGACTTAAAACGAAAAACGGGCCTTCCGAAGAGGACCCGTTTGAATTCCTGGTGTCGGAGGCGGGACTTGAACCCGCACGACCGTTGAGTAGTCACTAGCACCTCAAGCTAGCGCGTCTGCCAATTCCGCCACTCCGACTTGGTCGCGCTTTTGCGCGAGAAAGAATATAACACCTTGGTCAAACAAAGCGCAAGCCCCAATTTCTAAAAATTTTGAATTAGTTGGAAAAGGGCTGGTAAAGCAACTAATTCTCCCCTACCTAAAGCTCGATCGAAGATTCCTTGATCGGGTTGGGGGCCGCCAGGTGACAAGCGCAGAAGTGGCCGGGCTCGACCTCGCGGAACTCCGGGCGCTCCCGCGAGCACTTCTCGCACGCAATCGGGCAGCGCGTGTGGAAACGGCAACCAGACGGCGCGTTGATCGGCGACGGCGGGTCGCCGGCCAAGATGATGCGCTTACGCGAGGCCTGAAGATCGGGGTCGGGCACAGGCACAGCCGAGAGAAGCGACTGGGTATAGGGGTGGAAGGGCCTTTCATAAAGGTTCTTCCAGTCCGCGTACTCCATCATGCTGCCCAGGTACATAACGCCGATGTTGTCGGAGATGTGCTGCACAACAGACAGGTCGTGGGCGATGAAGAGATAGGCGGTGCCGGTCTCTTTCTGAAGGTCGTTCAAAAGGTTCAAAACCTGTGCCTGAATGGACACGTCCAGTGCCGAGACGGGCTCGTCGCAGATGATCAGCTTGGGCTTTAAGGCAAAGGCGCGGGCAATGCCAATGCGCTGGCGCTGACCGCCCGAGAACTCGTGCGGGTAGCGGTTGATGTGCTCGGGGTTCAAGCCAACCATGTCGAGAAGCTCGCGCACGCGAGCCTCACGCTTGGCGGGATCGGTAATGACCTTGTGGATGATCAAGGGCTCGGCCACGATCTCGCCGATGGTCATGCGGGGGTTCAGCGACGCGTAGGGGTCCTGGAAGATGAACTGCATGTTGCGGCGCATCTCCTTGAGCTCCTTCTTGTTCATCTGAGCAACGTCTTTGCCCTCGAAGAACACCTGACCGCTCGTGGGACGGGTAAGGCGCATGATGCAGCGACCGGTGGTGGACTTACCGCAGCCGGACTCGCCAACCAGGCCAAAGGTCTCGCCGGGATAAATGTCGAAGGAGACGTTGTCTACGGCGTGGACCGCCTTGTTCGAGAAACGCTTGCCGAAGAAGCCGGACTCCACGGCGAAGTCCTTGCACAGGTTCTTGACGGAAAGCAGAGGGGTGCGCTCGTCAGCCATTAGGCCTCCCCTCCCTTCTTGGTACGGGAATTCTCAGGCGCGTTTGCCTTAACGAAGCTCTCGTCGGCAGCGTAGTGGCAGCGCGCGAAGTGGCCCGCCGAGACCTCGACGCGGCCGGGCTTCTCGGCGCGGCACTTGTCGGTGGCAAACGGGCAGCGAGGTGCAAAAGAGCAGCCCTCGGGAACGTTAAGCAGCGAAGGCGGGTTGCCCTTGATCGGCGTCAGGGGGCGCTTCTCGTCACCCTCGGCCTTGGGGATGGAGTTCATGAGGCCCCAGGTGTAGGGGTGGTGAGGCTCGTAGAAGATCTCGTCTGCCGAGCCCATCTCGACGGGGGCGCCGGCGTACATGACCATGATCTTATCGGCGACGTCTGCCACGACACCAAGGTCGTGGGTGATCATGATGATCGCGTTGCCGTTCTCTTCCTGCATCTTCTTCATGAGCTCGACGATCTGGGCCTGGATGGTAACGTCCAGTGCCGTAGTGGGCTCGTCCGCGATCAGGATATCGGGGTCGCAGGCAAGCGCCATGGCAATCATGACGCGCTGGCGCATACCGCCCGAGAACTGGTGCGGGTAGTCCTTGACGCGTTGCTCGGGGTTGGCGATGCCCACCAAGCGGAGAAGCTCGATGGAACGCTCGAGCGCCTGCTCCTTGGTGTAGCCACGGTGAAGGCGCAGGCCCTCGCCCAGCTGGCGACCAATGGTGTAGACCGGGTTCAGCGACGTCATGGGGTCCTGGAAGATCATAGCGATGTCGTTGCCGCGGATCTGCTGCATCTCGGCCTCGGTCATCTTAAGCAGGGACTTGCCGCGATAGCGAACGTCTCCGCCCTCGATCTTGCCCGGGGGCATCTCGATGAGGCCCATGATGGTGAGCGAGGTCACCGATTTACCCGAGCCAGACTCGCCAACGACGCCCAGGGTCTCGCCGCGGTCCAGCGTGTAGGAAACGCCGTTGACGGCCTTGACCACGCCGTCTTGGGTGTGGAAGTACATCTTAAGGTCGTCGACCTCAAGCAGGTGGGAACCCTCGGGAACCGGCTGGTTCTTAAGATCCTTAGAAGGATCGTATACAGTCTTTTTTCCAAACATGGCTTATGCGTCCTTCATCTTAACGTCAAGGGCATCACGCAGACCATCGCCCAAAAGCGTAAACGCCAAGACGGTGGAAAGGATTGCCAGGCCGGGCATGATCATCAGCCAAGGCTGGGTGGACAGGTAGGTCTGTCCGTCAGAAATGAGGTTACCCCACGAAGGATCGGGGGGAACAACGCCCATGCCAAGGAAGGACAGCGACGACTCGGTGAGGATGGCGCCGCCGATGCTCATCGTGGCGTAGACCACGATAGAGGCCACAGAGTTGGGGAAGATGTGGCGCGCAATGATGCGCACGTCAGAGGCACCCATGGCACGGGCGGCGTCGACGTAGTCATTCTCCTTGACCGAGAGGATGGCCGAGCGGAAAACACGAGCGATCGAGGGCCAGCCCAAAAGGCCGATGGCGATAAAGACGTTCTGGATGCCGTTGCCCAAGACCGCGATCATCGCAATGACAAAGAGCGTGTACGGGAAGGCCATGAAGATATCGGCCAGGCGCATGACGATGGTGTCCCAGATTCCGCCGTAGTACGCGGCGATAGCACCCATGACCAGGCCAATCGCGGTAGAGATGGCGGTGGCGAGAAGACCAACGGCCAGCGAGACGCGCGCACCGTAGATAACGCGGCACAAGACGTCGCGACCCAGGGTGTCGGTACCAAACGGGTGCTCAAGCGACGGTGCCAGACGGGAGTTGGCCGTCATAGTCGCGGAGTCGGCGGCGGTGGGGTCGCCCAGCCACTGCGGGGCCCACAGGTCGGCGGTCAAGGCCACCAACACGATGAAGATGATCCACACGATGGAGATCATCGCGAGCTTGTTCTTCTTAAGGCGCTTCCAGGCGTCCCTCCAAAGGGTACGGGCCTCGGCGGGCTTTGTGGCCTTGGGGCCTGCGGGGGCCGTGGTCTTGTCGGTGTTGACGGCCTCTTGGTTCTGCTTCTCTTCAGACATGCGATGCACCTCCTTAGTTGTCGTTGCCGGAGTTGTCAAAACGAATACGCGGGTCAAGGAACGCGTAGGACACGTCGACGATCAGGTTGATGACCATGACCAAGACGACGATGACCGTGACCGAGCCCAAAACGATGGGCCAGTCGCGCTGGGAGATGGCTCGGTAGGTCTCGTTACCAACGCCGGGCCAGTTGAAGACCGTCTCGGTAAGGATGGCGCCTGCCATCATGCCGCCAAAGTCGTTGCCAATGTAGGTGACAACGGGGATAAGCGCGTTCTTCAAGGCGTGGTGCCAGATGACCGAACGGCGAGAAAGGCCCTTGGCGCGCGCCGTGCGAATGTAATCCTGGTTCATGACCTCAAGCAGCTGCGAGCGCATGATGCGGGCGGTGTAGGCCGTGGACACAGCGGCCAGGGTGACGGCCGGCAAGATGTAGTAGACCCAGCTCTGGAACTCGGCATACGGCGAGAAGTCCGCAGAGACCGGCAGGTAGAAAGCGCCGCCGGTCACGTCCTTGAGCACAACACCAAAGAAGAGCTGCAGCAACATGCCCAACCAGAAGGCCGGCATAGCAACGAGAATGGAGGTAATAAGGGTAACCAGCACATCCCAGAACGAGTAACGCTTGATGGCCGAAATCATGCCCGCGCCAATGCCGATGATCGTCTCGAGAATAATTGCGACGATGGCAAGCTTGATCGTATAGGGATACTTGGCAAGCAAGATATCCGCAACGGCCTGGCCCTTGCGCTGGTAAGAAGTGCCAAGGTCGCCCTGGAGAAGACCACCGACGTACATGACGTAGCGCTTCCACATGGGCGTCTCGACGGGGTTGCCGGAGTCGTCGTAGACAACGTTTCCGGAGTCGTCGGTCTCAACAAGGTGATAGCTCACGCGCAGGTTGAGCTCGGTCTGGGCGTCGAGTTTCTTCTCGCCGGCCATAAGCTTAATCGGATCGCCAGGAACAATGTTCTCGAGCGCAAAGAGAATCAGCGTCACGCCCAGAAAGACCGGGATGAACTGAATGATGCGCTTCAGGATGTACTTTCCCACGATATCCCCCCTCTACAGATAAAACTTCCGACTTCGTTGCGCTGTTATCGGCCCTTCCCGAGGGCTTGTGTCCACGTCTGGTTGGAAGGACAGACGACAGCACAACATCCAAATACAAAGAACTGCAACGGGACATCGACCGCCATTGGCCGATGTCCCGTGCAGTGCTTATGTCCTAAAAAATCAAGATAGACGCCTTAACGCTTAAGCGTTGAGCTCAGCGTTCTTGAGGTCGGCCTTGCCCTGGGCATCGTAGTACAGGGACTTGATGCGCTCGGAGCCAAGGTGGACGTGAGAGTAGAACATGATCGGGATGATCGGCATGTCCTGGGCGATCTGATCGTTGATGGCGCGGTAAGCGGACTTACGCTCCTCCTCGTCGGTGATCTGGCGGGCAGCCAGGGTGTCGGCATCAACAGTCGGGTTGTTGTAACGAGAGTAGTTGTTGTCGGCCTTCGAGAAGAAGTTGGGGTAGATGAAGTTGTCCATGGTGGGATAGTCGGCGATCCAGCCAAGACGGCCAACCTGGAAGGAGCCGTCGGTCAGGCCAGAGAGGTAAGCCGCCCACTCCTGGGACTGCTGGGACACCTTGAAGCCCACGGCCTCGAGGTCGGCCTGGATGCAGGACATGATGTCCTCGTGGCCGCCGCCGGAGTTGTAGGAAAGGGTGATCTCGGTGCCGGCAAGGCCGTTCTCGTCGACGATCTTCTGGGCAGCGTCCTTGTCGTACTTAGCGTACTCCCAGGCGTTGGCCTTGTCGTCGATGATCGGCGGGAAGATGTTGTCTGCAGGCTTACGCACGCCCTCGAAGAGGGTGTCGACGATGTTCTGGCGGTTGATGGCCAAGGACATGGCGTGACGGACGTTGGCGTCCTGCATGGTGGGGTCGTCCATGTTGAGGACCAGGTAGTAGATGGAGCCCTCGGCACCGGTGAGGCACTGCTTGCCCGGGGTGACGGTGTAGCCGTCCTCGGACTCGCCGTAGGCGCTGATGAGGTCGGTGATCTGGCCGGTGGGCATCTGGCAGAAGTCCATGTTGCCCGCCTTGAACTCGCTCAGAGCGGTCTTGGGGTCCTTCTGGATAGAGAAGTTGATGGCGTCGAGCTTAGCAGCGTCGCCGTAGTAATCATCGTTGCGGACAACGTTGATGTACTGACCGGACTCCCACTTGCCGTCCATCTTGAAGGCGCCGTTGCCGATGGGCGACAGCAGGAAGGACGCGGGGTCGTCCAGAGCGGCCTGCGGCACGGGAGCAAGGCCGGGGTGGCAGCAAACGACCAGGAAGTCGGCCATAGGATCGGTAAGGGTGACCTCGAAGGTCTTGTCGTCCTTGGCAACCAGGCCAGAGATCTCGGTGGCGTTGCCCTTGGAGAAGTCGTCATAGCCGGCGATGGGGGCAAGGTGATAGCCGATCTCGCCGGGGGTCTCCATGCTGGGGTCGGCCAGACGCTCCCAGCCGCGCTTGAAGGAAGCGGCGTCCACGGCGTCGCCGTTGTGGAACTTGGCCTCCTTAAGGGTGAAGGTGAAGACCTTGCCGTCGTCAGAGATGGTCCAGGACTCGGCAGCTGCGGGAACGACCTCGGACTTCTTCCAGTCATAGCTCACGAGGGAGTCAAAGAGGCAGTGGCCGACCTGGGTGCCCTCGGACTCCTGCAGGTTGTAGGGGTCGATAGCGACGGGGTCAGAGATGTAGAACTTGAAGGTGCCGCCGGTAGAAGCGGTGTCGGTGCTGGTGGTGCTGCTAGAAGAGCTGGTGCTGTTCTTACCGCAAGCGGCGAGAGCAGCAAGAGCGCTGGCAGCGAGGCCACCCTGGACAAAGGTGCGACGAGAAACGGCGCCACCAAACCTGTCGAGAGCCATATATTCCTCCTCCTGCTAATACGGGCCTGGGCATCCTGTATGCCCTCTTAAGCCCGTATCTTCCTTACACGGGACCAGCCCGTGCTTTATAAGGCCTAGATACCCTACCGTAATTTGTCAAACCGGTTTTGACGGATTGTCAATTGTTACGCCTTTTTTAACAAAACAGCGCCTTTTACCTAAAAAAGAAGACGGTTCCCCGTCTTCTTTGATTAGTTTCGTGAAGTTGTGGTGTGCAAAAGCAGCGATTTAGCTAATCGTGCCCAGCGGGAAGGTGAGCGCCATGACCACGACGCACAGGATGAAGACCGTGGTGGTGATGACAGTCAGGCGGTCAAGGTTCTTCTCCCAAACACCCGAGCCAGAGGTCGAGTTGTACAGGGAAGAGGCAATCATGTCAGAGACGCCGGTGCCCTTGCCGGAGTGCATAAGCACCAAGATGACGGTGAGAACACCAGAGATGATGAGAAGGGCGAGGAGAATGATGTTGAGCGGGTTCAAAAGAGCTCTCCTTTAGAGGGTCGGTTCATACAAGGAGAAATAGTAGCACACATAACAAGAAAGGGGCAGCTCATAAGAGCCGCCCCCATCAATGGTGCGCAAATAGGCCGCTTTAGGCTACATGGCCGCCTTGACCATAGCAGCGAAGGAATCGGCCTTCAGGGAAGCGCCGCCCACGAGGGCGCCGTCCACGTCTTCCTTCTCGAGGAAGCCGGCGACGTTCTCGGGCTTGGCGGAGCCGCCGTAAAGGACGCGGATGCCGTCGGCGGTCTCCTGGCCAAAAATCTCGACCAGAGTCTTGCGGATGGCGCCGCAGACCTCCTGGGCGTCATCGGCAGTGGCGGTCTTGCCGGTGCCGATGGCCCAGATGGGCTCGTAGGCGATGACGTACTTGGAGGGATCCTCGATGACCAGGCCCTCGGTATCGGCCTTGATCTGCTCGACGACAAACTCGACGTGCTTGCCGGCCTCGCGGACCTCGAGGGACTCGCCGCAGCAGCTGATGGGCACGATGCCGTGGGCCATCAGGACCTTGGCCTTCTTGTTGATGTCCTCGTCGGTCTCACCAAAGTAGCCGCGACGCTCGGAGTGGCCGATGATGCAGTAGGTGGCGTTAACGGCCTCGAGCATGGAGGGAGCGGTCTCGCCGGTGAAGGCGCCGGACTCCTCGAAGTAGACGTTCTGGGCACCCAGGGCAAAGGGGGCGGAAGTCTGGTCGATGACCTCGGAGACACCCTTGAGGTCGACGGTGGGCGGGCAAACAACGACGTCGACGTCGCCGGTGCCGTCCTTGAGCTCGTCGGCAAGGCCCTGAGCGAGAACGACGCCCTCGCTGTAGGTCTTGTTCATCTTCCAGTTGCCAGCAATCATACGGTTACGCATCGAGAAGCGCCTCCACTCCGGGAAGAGCCTTGCCCTCGACGAGCTCCATGGAAGCGCCACCGCCGGTGGAGATCCAGCTCATCTTGTCGGCAAGGTTGAACTTGTTGACGGCCGCGACGGAGTCGCCGCCGCCGATGATGGACGTGCAGTCAGAAGCCGCGACGGCCTCGGCCACAGCCTGGGTGCCGTGAGCGAAGTTGTCGAACTCGAAGACGCCCATGGGACCGTTCCAGAAGACGGTCTTGGCGCCCTTGATGGCCTCGGCGTAGAGCTCCTCGGTCTTGGGACCGATGTCCATGCCCTCGCGGTCATCGGGGATGGAGTCAGAAGCGACGACCTCGGGCACAGCATCCTCGCCAAAGTGATCGGCAACGCGGTTGTCGATGGGGAGAAGAATCTTGACGCCCTTCTCCTCTGCCTTCTTGAGCATCTCGCCGGCGCGCTCGACCCAGTCCTCTTCCTTCAGGGAGTTGCCCACGGACATACCCTGGGCCAGGAAGAAGGTGTAGGCCATGCCGCCGCCGATGATGAGGGTATCGGCAGAGTCGATCAGGTGGTCGAGAACACCGATCTTAGAGGAGACCTTGGAGCCGCCGACGATGGCGACGAAGGGGCGCTCGGGCTCGGCGAAGATGCCGGTGAGGGTGTCGACCTCCTTCTCGAGCAGGAAGCCGGCGTAAGCGGGCAGGTAGGCAGCGGGGCCCACAACGGAGCCCTGGGCACGGTGAGCGGTGCCAAAGGCGTCCAGGACAAAGACATCGCCGTAAGAAGCGAGGGTCTTGGCGATCTCGGGATCGTTCTTCTTCTCGCGCTTGTCAAAGCGGACGTTCTCGAGAACCAGGATGTCGCCCGGCTCGAGGGCGGCGACGGCCTCGGCGGCCTTCTCGCCGTAGGTGTCCTCGACGAACTTCACGGTGTAGCCGGTGAGCTCGGCGAGCTTCTCGGCGGCGGGGCGCAGGGAAAGCTCGGGCTGGAAACCGGTGCCATCGGGGCGGCCAAGGTGGCTCATGAGGATAACCTTGGCGTTGTGCTCCTTGAGGTACTGGATGGTGGGGATAGCGGCGCGGACGCGGGTGTCGTCGGTGACGACGCCGTCCTTCAGGGGCACGTTGAAGTCAACGCGCATCAGGACGCGCTTGCCGTCGACGTCGGCGTCGCGGACAGTCTTCTTAGTAAAGGTCATGCCTACTCCTTAGATGTGGAAGGTGCAAACACAAAAAGGGTGCGGCCGCGGCCCGAGAGCTGCGACCGCACCCTCAAGATGCCAATCGAGGCGAAAGCGAGAACTTAGGCGACGAACTTCTCGAAGTACTTGATGGTGCGGACCATCTGAGAGGTGTAGGAGTTCTCGTTGTCGTACCAAGAGGTGACCTGGACGAGGGACTGGCCGTTGCCGAGGTCCTGAACCATGGTCTGGGTGGCGTCGAAGATGGAGCCGTGGGTCTCGCCGATGATGTCGGTGGAGACGATGGGATCCTCGTTGTAGCCGAAGGTCTCGGAGATGGTCTCGGCGTAGGCCTTCATAGCGGCGTTGACCTCGTCGACGGTGACGACCTTGTCAACGACGGCGTAGAGGTTGGTGATGGAGCCGGTGGGCGTCGGGACGCGCTGGGCAGCACCGATCAGCTTGCCGTTGAGCTCGGGGAGAACCAGGCCGATGGCCTTAGCAGCGCCGGTGGAGTTGGGGACGATGTTGACGGCGCAGGCGCGGGAACGACGCTTGTCGCCCTTGCGCTGGGGGCCGTCGAGAGGCATCTGGTCGCCGGTCCAGGCGTGGATGGTGGTCATGATGCCAGAGACGATGGGAGCGAAGTCGTTGAGACCCTTGGCCATCGGGGCGAGGCAGTTGGTGGTGCAGGAGGCAGCGGAGATGATGTTGTCATCAGCGGTGAGCTGCTCGTGGTTGACGTTGTAGACGATGGTGGGCAGGTCGTTGCCGGCGGGAGCGGAGATGACGACCTTCTTGGCGCCAGCGTTGATGTGGGCCTGAGCCTTAGCCTTGCTGGTGTAGAAGCCGGTGCACTCGAGCACGACGTCGACGTCGAGGTCGCCCCAAGGAAGGTTGTTGGCGTCGGCCTCCTTGTAGATCTTGATCTCCTTGCCGTCAACGACGATGGAGTCCTCGGTGGACTCAACCTTGTGGTCGCGGCCGTAGTTGCCCTGCGTGGAGTCATACTTCAGCAGGTAAGCGAGCATGTCGGGGGAGGTGAGGTCGTTGATAGCGACGATCTCGGAACCCTCGTGGCCGAACATCTGGCGGAAAGCCAGACGACCAATGCGACCAAAGCCGTTAATAGCAACCTTTACTGCCATGCCTTCTCCTTTCACGAGGCCCCCAGGGCGTGTCCCCGAGCGACCTTGTTATGTTGGGCAATAATTGCCGGGGTCTATATTACCCCACTGAGCGCGTCTATGACACCAGTTCTTGTAATCCGTTCGCAAAAAAGTTGGTGGTATTTTGCCAAATTCATGGTATGTGGCGCCATAACAAGCTATCTACCTGCGCAAACACTGGTATATACCAGCGGGCAAAGAGGTATCTAACGCAGCGAAATTATTTTTCGTTCGACCGTTCACCGGACTGAGTGGCCTCGGCGAGAAGCTCCTGCAGGCGAAGCACGCGATGATACATCGCAGACTTCGACGCGGGCGGGTCGAGCTCGGCGCCCAGGGCGGCCAAGGAAAGCTCGGGGTGCTCGCGGCGAGCCTCGCAGAACTCGCGCAGGGCATCGGGCAAGGCGGCGAAGCCCAGCTCGGCCTCTACCCTATCGATGAGCTCCAGCTGCGAGGCGGCGGCCCCTGTCGAGCGGGCCTGGTTGGCCATCTCGGCGTTGACCCGGCGGTTGACGTCGTTCTTGACGGACTTCTGGGCACGGGCGACCTCGACCACGCGGGCCATTCTCACCGCTCCTATGGCCTTGAGCAGGGCGATGATGTCGTCGAAGCTCTTGAGGTAGATGGCGTAGGCGCCGCGGCGGCGGTTGAGGCGCGCCGTCACGCCAAAGCTGGCGATGAGGGCCACCAGGCCGTTAGCGAAGTCCTCGCCGGTGACCGCGATCTCTAGGTGAAAATCGCCGCGGGGGTCGGCGATGAAGCCGCCGGCCATAAAGGCGCCGCGCACAAAGGCGGCACGGCAGGCCGGCGTAGCAAGAAGACGCTTAGGTAAACCGGTGGCAAGTCCTTGCCCAGGCACAAGGATGCCCAGGTCAACAAGGTCGTCTCCCAACTCGTCTTGCTCGGGTATCTCGATGAGGTAGTTTCTTGTCTTGTGCAAAACCGAGCGGCGCACCGTGAGGGACGTCTCAAGATCGAAGCACTTGTGGGCAAGCTTGATGATGGTGCGGGCCACAGCACCCGTCTCGGTTGCGATCTTGATGGCATAGCGGCCAGAGCCCCTGAACGACAGGGTTCCGCAGACGCGCATAAGGGCCGAGAGCTGGGCCAGCTCGGCCGCGGGCTCGGCGCACTCAACACGGGACAGCTCGTCTTTTACCTCGGCGGTGAAGGACATGCTAGCTGGTCCTTTGGTTGGCAAGCGCCAGATCGCGGTGAGAGACGCTCACGTGATAGCCGTTGTTTTGCAGGAAAGACGCGGTGGCCTCGGCAATGGCGACCGAGCGGTGCTGGCCGCCGGTGCAGCCCACCGCGATGGAAAGGCGGCTCTTGCCCTCGGCCACGTAGCCAGGCATCGCAACGTCCAACAACTTGAACCAGGCGTCCATAAAGGCCTCGGCGCTGGGGTTTTGCAGCACGTAATCGGCAACCTTTTTGTCCCGGCCCGTCAGGGGGCGCATCTGTGGGTCATAGAAGGGGTTGGGCAAGAAGCGCACGTCGATCATGAGGTCTGCCTCTTGCGGCATGCCGTGCTTGAAGCCAAACGAGAAGACGTGGACCTCCATGAGCTGCTGGTCGGTAAGCTCAGAGAAGGCACGGCGCAGGCGGGAGCGCAAGGCCTGGGTGCGCAGGCGGCTGGTGTCGATGATAAGGTCTGCGGCGTCGCGGATCTGTGCCAGCTGGGCACGCTCACGCTCGATGGACTGCAGAAGGGTCTCGGAGTCGCTCGCCAAGGGATGACGGCGGCGATTCTCGTCGTAACGGCGCATGAGGACGTCGTTTGAGGTGTCGAGAAAAACGACCTGACACGAGATCTCGTGGGAGCGAAGCTGCTCCAGCGAATCGGTTATCTCGTCAAAAAGACCCTGACTGCGGATGTCGCAGGTGACGGCCAGGTGACGCCCCACGCCGGAGTTGATGCCCACGAGCTCTGCCAACTGGAGCAACAGGCGCGGCGGCAGGTTGTCGATGCAGAAGTAGCCCATGTCCTCGAAGACGTGAAGGGCCTGCGTGCGCCCCGAGCCGGACATGCCGGTGATCACCACGACGTCGGGCACGCTCTTAGTCTGGGTTTTTTGGGCGTCTGTCTGCATAAGGTCTTCTCCCCTCTTAAGCCTTTTTGAGTATAGCGGGCGGGGCCTGCGGGTGCCGAGGGTTTCTTGGCGCAAAAACGAAAACGGGCGACCCCACGAAGGGAGCCGCCCGAAGATGGTGCGATTGCCTTGGATTTGCCGAGAAGGACTAGTCCTCCTTGATGGGCTTCTTCCAGAAGGAGAGGATCAGGCAGCCCACGACCGAGCCCACGACGCATGCGACGAGCCACATGACGGGGTTGGTGATGACCGCGGAGACCCAGGCGCCACCGTGAGGAGCAGGGCTGGCGCAGCCAAAGGCCGCGGACATGCCGCCGGCGATGGCGGAGCCGATGATGCAGGAGGGGATCACGTGGCCGGGGTCGGCAGCTGCGAAGGGAATGGCGCCCTCGGAGATGAAGGAGAGACCCATGATGTAGTTGACCAGGCCGGCGTTGCGGTCCTGCTTGGTCCAGCGATCCTTGAAGAAGGTGGTGGAAAGGGCGATCACCAGCGGGGGAACCATGCCGCCGACCATGACGGAGGCCATGATGATCTGGCCGGTGGTGCCAAGGCCAGAGCTGGGGTCAAGGGCAGCGGTGCCAAAGACGTAGGCAGCCTTGTTGAAGGGGCCGCCGAAGTCGACGGACATCATGCCGCCCAGGACCAGGCCCAAGACGACGATGTTGCTGGTGCCAAGTCCCTTGAGGAAGGTGTTGAGGCCGGTGTTGATGGCGGCGAAGACCGGGTTAAGGGCGAGCATCACGACGCCGATGGCCAGGGTGCCCAGGACGGGGTAGATCAGCATGGGCTTGATGCCCTCGAGCGAGCTGGGAAGCTTGTCGCAGAGCTTCTCGATGCCAAGGGTAAGGTAGCCCGCGGCAAAGCCGGCGAAGAGCGCCGCGATGAAGCCGCCCGAGATGAGGGACGTGGAATCAAGGGTGCCCAGGTAGGCGAAGTCGTAGCCGGCCTTGGCAAAGAGGCCGCCCACGAAGCCGGGGGCAAGACCGGGACGGTCGGCGATCGAGGCGGCGATGTAGCCGGCCAGGATCGGCAGCATCAGGCCAAAGGCCTCGGAGCCGATGGTCTTGAAGAGGGCCGCGGCCGGGATGGACGAGCCGTAGGCGCTGGTGCCCAGGCCAGGCTGGTCAACCAGGAAGGCGATAGCGGTCAGGATGCCGCCGCCGATCACGAACGGCAGCATGTGCGAGACGCCGTTCATGAGGTCCTTGTAGATCTTGCGCCAGGCAGACTCGCCCTCGGCGGGGGCGTCGGCCGTCTTGGCGGCGGCGCCGCTGGCGTGGTGGATGGGGGCCTCGCCGTTCATGACCTTGTTGAGAAGAACCTCGGGCTCGGAGATGCCGCGGGCGACGGGGCAGCTGTAGAGGGGCTTGCCGTCGAAGCGGGCGAGGTCAACGTTCTTATCGGCAGCGATGACGACGCCCTTGGCACCAGCGATCTCGTCTGCGGTAAGGATGTTCTTGGCGCCGCCGGAACCCTGGGTCTCGACCTTCACGCGCAGGCCAAGCTCGGCGCCCTTCTTCTCGAGGGACTCGGCGGCCATGTAGGTGTGGGCAATGCCGGTGGGGCAAGCGGTGATGCATACGACGTCGTAGCCGGTGGAAGGAGCGGCGGCCTTAGCGGCAGCAGCCTCGTCCTTGCCGCCCTCGGCGGCGTCGATGGCCGCGAGGAAGGCCTCAGGGGTCTTGGCGGCGCGCAGCTCGTTGGCAAAGTCCTCGTGCATGAGCAGGGCCGAGAGCTTAGCAAGCATCTCGAGGTGGGCGTTGTTCTCGCCCTCGGGAGCAGCGATCATGAAGACGAGGTCGACGGGGGCGTCGTCGGGGGCGTTCCAGTCGGTCAGGCCGGCGGGAACGGTGACGGCGGCGAGACCCGCGCAGTTGACCGCGGCGACCTTGGCGTGCGGGATGGCGATGCCGTCGCCCACGGCGGTGGAGAACTCTGCCTCGCGGGCCAGGACGCCGGCCTTGTAGCCCTCGGCGTCGTTGACGTTGCCGGCGGCGACGTGCAGGGCGACCAGCTGGTCGATGGCCTCGTCGCGGCTTTGCGCGTCGATGCCGAGCCTTACGGCCTCGGGCTTAAGCAGGTCGGTGATCTTCATGCTTAGTACCCCTTTCTGTAGTATGACGAGCCTCGCCTCTTAGCGAGACATCAGGTCCAAAACTTCGTCGCGGGTGGCCAGGTGATCAGAGAAAGCGCTGGCAGAGCCTGCGGAGAGGCCCATCTTGAAGGCCGTCTCATAAGAGCCGGTCTCGAGATAGCCGGCGATGAAGCCAGCGACCGAGGAGTCGCCCGCGCCCACGGAGTTGACGACGGTGCCCTTGGCGGCCGGGCTCATGAAAACGCTGCCGTCCTCGGCCACCAGCACGCCGCCCTCGCCCGCCATGGAGACCAGGACGTTCTTGGCGCCCTTCTCCTGCAGCTTCTTGGCGTAAGGCACAACCTCTTCGCGGGTCTTGAGCTCGACGCCAAAGATGTCGCCAAGCTCGATGTTGTTGGGCTTGACAAGGAACGGACCGTAAGCGAGCACACGGGTGAGAAGGTCGCGCTCTGCGTCGACGACGATGTGGATGCCGCGGCCCTCAAGGCGGGCCATGATGCGCTCGTACATGTCGCCGGGCAAGGTGTTGGGCACAGAGCCCGAGATGACCAAGATATCGCCCTCGACCAGGGTGTCGAGCTTGGCGTAAAGCTCGTCGATGTCGGCCTGGGTGATCTTGGGGCCCTGGCCGTTGAGCTCGGTCTCTTCATTGGACTTGATCTTGGCGTTGATGCGCGTGAAGCCCTCGGCAACGTGCACCAGGTCGTGGTCGACGCCCGAGGAGGCCAGAAGCGACTCGAGGGCAACGCCGGTGAAGCCGGCCGAGAAGCCCAGGGCGCGCGAGGCGTGGCCCAGGTTGCCCAGGACGATGGACACGTTGATGCCCTTGCCGCCGGGCAGGATCTGCTCGTAGTTGGTGCGGTTGATCACACCAAGGCGCATGTCGTCCACGCGCACGATGTAATCAAGCGACGGATTGAAGGTGACGGTATAAATCATGCGAACCTCCACTTTTGACGGGATTTGCTCGTTGGTGGATAGTATTGCACGTTTTTGGAAGCTTGTGAAGTGATTTGAGCAAATTCTTTCACCGAATTTGGAAGAATTTGCCCGGTTTCACGCAAAACCACGCAGAGACGGGCATTTCTCGGCGAGAAAACCTTGGCGGGGAGCGCAACGGTGGGGCGCGGTTGCGGCGCCTACGGGCGAAGGCGCCCTACCCTACCACCTCGACGTTATCGCAGTCGGCAAACTCGCTGCCTGCCGGAAGGGAGCTGGTCACGATGACGGCGTCGTCCATGGCGCCAAAGGTGACCAGGCTCGTGCGGCCCATCTTGCTCGCGTCGCACAGGACAAAACGGTGGATCGTCTGGGCCATGGCAAGGCGCTTGACCTCGGCCTCATAGATGTCGGGCGTGGTGAAGCCGTCCTTCTTGGTGACGCCGTTGGTGCCCCAAAAGCCCAGGGTAAAGTGGTAGCGCGAGATGGCTGCGTTGGCGTCGGGGCCCACCAGGGCCTCGGTCGCGTCCTTTAGGCTGCCGCCCAAAACCAGCACCTCGAAGCCCTTCGAGGCAAGCTTCAGCGCGTGGCTCACGCAGTTGGTGGCGTAGGTCGCGCGCTTCTCGGTCAAGGCATCTATCAGGGCGTCGATCGTGGATCCGGCGTCCAAGAAGACGAAGTCGTTGGGGCTTACCAGCTCGGCGGCACGCGAGGCGATGACGCGCTTCTCGTCGACGTGCTGGCCAGAGCGCTCGGCCACCGGGATATCGCGGATGACGCCCTCGGGGTCAAGAGCCACGGCGCCGCCGTGCACCTTGGTAAGGCGGCCCGCCTCGTCGAGCTTCTCGAGGTCGCGGCGGATCGTGGACTCAGAGATGCCCAGCTTCTCGGCCAGGTCGACCACGGTGGCAGAGCCGTCGCGCGAGACGATTTCCAAGATCTGGGAGTGGCGCTTATCGGCGAGCATGGGCTACTTCTCCTCTTCGGGGTAAACGACGCCCAGGTCGGCGCGGACGCGGGTCATGATGCGCATGACATCGGCGGCCAGGTCGATGAGCTGAGGGGCGGCCACGTCGCCCGCAACGGCGCGCTCGAGGTCGGCCATCTCGTAGCACAGGGCATAGGCCTCGTCGCCGCAGGAGACCTCCTCGGTGTGGCCATCGGCGGTCCAGGTGATGGTGGCCTTGTCGGCACGGGGGTACTGGTCGACCTCGATGTAGCAGTCGTCGAAGCTCACGACGGCGCGTTTGGGCTGCTTGGAGTGCATGGTCAGGCTAATAACGCCCAGCTGGCCGCTCGCGTTCTTGCAGATGATGCCGCTCGAGACGTCGACGCCCGTCTCGCAAAGGTTGCCCAGGCACATAACGTCTTGCGGGGCCTCGTCCATGAAGAGGCGCATGATAGACAGGGCATAGACGCCAATGTCCAGGATGGCGCCGCCCGCCAGGTTGCGATTGTAGAAGCGGCTCTTGACGTCGTAGGGCTTGAAGCTGCCAAAGTTCACCTGCGCCAAGTTCATGTGGCCAAAGTCGCCCGCCTTGGCGCGGCGAAGAAGCTCCTGGTAAAGAGGCATGTGCAAGATGGTGGTGGCGTCCATTAGAACAGCGTTGTTCTGGCGGGCCAGGGCCTGCGCCTCGTCGAGCTCTGCGGAGTTCAAGGTGATGGACTTCTCGCATAGGACATGCTTGCCCGCGGCCAAGGCGCCGCACAGGTAGGTGATGTGCGTGTTGTGGGGCGTGGTCACGTATACGGCGTCGACCTCGGGGTCTGCGCACAGATCCTCAAACGTGGAGAAGACCTTCTCGACACCAAACTTTTCGGCGAAGGCCTGGGCCTTCTGGGCGGTGCGGTTCTGCACGCCGTAGAGCTTACGGCCGCCCAGGACCATGGACTCGGCCATCTGGTTGGCAATGACGCCGCAGCCCACAACGGCCCACCTAAGCTGGGGCGCGGTGAAGATGTCTTGCGGGAAGGGCTTGTCGTGGGCGGCCGCGAACGCCGCCTTTGCGGCGGCCTCGGCGTCGAGGGGCTTAATCGCGTCGGGCATCTTAGGTCTCCTTCACGTGGTCCTGGCCATTGCTTGCGCTCAATTATAGCCAAGACGGAGAAGGAAATCCGTCATTTTCTCTCAAAATCGCGCAGCGTTTGGTAAATCTCGTGCGCCAGGGCGGGCGAGATGCCGTCAACAGCCGCGATCTGCTCCTCCGTTGCCTCGCGCAGACGCTTGAACGAGCCAAAGGCCTTTGTGAGCTGCCGTTTTCTCTTGGGCCCCACGCCAGGGATCTCGTCCAAGATGCTCACGGTCATGGCCTTGTCGCGCAGCTCACGGTGGAAGGTGATGGCAAAGCGGTGGGACTCGTCGCGCACCTGCTTGATGAGATAGAGCGAGGGCGAGCCCGAGGGCAGGACCACGGGCGTCTCGTCCCAGGGGACAAAGACCTCCTCGTCGGACTTTGCCAGGCCGCAGACCGGGATATCCAGGCCAAGCTCTGCCAGCTGGTTCATGGCCGCGGTGAGCTGGGGCTTGCCGCCGTCGACCACCAGAAGGTCGGGTCGGCTGCCAAAACGCTCGTCGGCCATGCGCTCGGGGCTGTAGCGGCGGCCCAGGACCTCGGACATGGACACGAAGTCGTTGGCTTCCTCAAGCTCGGCCTGGATCTTGAAGCGACGGTACTGGGACTTGTCGGGCCGGCCGTTGGTGAAGACCACCATCGAGGCCACCGTGAAGCGGCCGTGCAGGGTCGAGATATCGAAGCACTCGATGCGCATGGGCGGCGCGTCCAGGGCAAGGGCGCTTTCCAGCTGCAACAGGGCCTTGTTGGTGCGGTCGTCGGCGTAGCCCGTGCGCACCATGTAGCGCATGAGGGCGTGCTTGGCGTTTTGCGAGGCGGTATCCAAAAGGTGCTTGCGCTGGCCGCGCTGCGGGCAGTGAAGCTCCACGGCGTGGCCGCCCTTCTCGGCAAGCCACGCACTGACGACCTCGGCATCCGGCACCTCGCAGGTGAGCTCGACCTGCGAGGGGATGTCGGCCGTCTCGTCGTAGTAGCGCTTGAGAAAGCCGCCCACCAGCTCGTCCTCGGCAACGTCCAAGCCCTTGTCCAGGATGAACTCGACCGAGCGCACGGTGCGGCCCTCGCGCACCACAAAGACGCAGGCACAGCTGATCGTCTCTTCTCGGTAGATGCCGATAAGGTCGATCGAGACGTTGCCCGAAAGCACCACCTGCTGGTGGACGTCAAGGGCGTTTAGGCTGGTCAGGCGGTTCTTAAGACGGGCGGCCTTCTCGAAATCGAGGTCGGCGGCGGCCTCGTGCATCTGGTCGGTCAACTCGTCGACGATCTGGGAGCGGTGGCCCTGGAGGAACTTCTCGACCTGGGCGACGTGGGAGGCGTACTCGACGGTGTCGACGGCGCCGCAGCACACACCGGGCCCGCGGCCCACATGGTAGTCAAAGCAGGGGCGGCACTTCTTGGCAAGCATCATGTTGGCCACGGCCGCCTGATCGGGGTCTTTCTCCAGCAGACGCTTCGCGCGCTTCCACTCCGCGCAGGTAGCAGTGCAGATGGGCACCACCTTACGCAGGGTGTCGATGGTCTGGCGGGCGGCCTTGGCGTCGGTGTAGGGGCCAAAGTAGCGCGTGCCCTTCTTGTGCTTCTCGCGCGTGTACTTGATCGCGGGGAAGACGTCCGACTCGGTGATCGCGATGTAGGGATAGGACTTGTCGTCCTTGAAATCGACGTTGAAGTAGGGGTGGTACTGGGCAATGAGGTTGCGCTCGAGGACCAGGGCCTCGTGCTCGGAGCCCACGACCACGTAGTCGAAGCTAGCGACGACCTGCATCATCAGAGGGATCTTCTCGCGGTCGTCCGTCAAGGTGACGTACTGCTTTAGGCGGGCGCGAAGGTTTTTGGCCTTGCCCACATAGATGACCTTGCCGTGCTCGTCTTTCCACAGGTAGCAGCCGGGGTCGGTAGGGACCTGCGCCACCTGCTCGGCAAGCGACGGCAGGTTTCCCGGCCCGTGGCTGTGGGTATGCTCGGCCGCCGCCTGTCTTTGGCTCTTCTCGTCCACCTGGTTGTTATCCGTATCGCGCGACTGATGGGCAGGCTAGATGCCCTCGCCCTTGGGGAAGAACTTCTCGTACTTCTTGACCTGGTGGTAGTAGTGCACCCAGGCCCACAGGCGCTGCATAGGGTCGTCGTCGGGGATGTCCAGGGCAAAACTCGTCTTCTTGGCCTTGTAGGCGGCCAAGATCTCCTGCTTAAAGTCGCCCTCGGGCATGTAGCGCTGGGCCACCTTGACGGGAACGGCGCCGTAGTACCAGTCGTTGTTGACCTTTTGCGGCTTGGGCTCGATGCCGCAGATGGCCTTCTCCACCTGAAGGCGGGCGAAGTTGACGCCGGCGAGAAGTACGATCCACGAGCTGCGGCCCGGGCGGGTGTTCATCTCGAGGAAGCGGTAGGAGCCGTCGGCCGGGTCGCGTTTGACGTCGAAGGTACCCATGCCACGGTAGCCCACCTTCTTCATGAAGCGGGCAGCGGCCAGGGCAAGCTCGGGGTTGTCCTCGCCGGCGATGATCACGGCATTGCCGATAGCGCCAGGCATGTGGTCCTCAAGGCCCACGTGGCCGCAAACGGTGAAGACCGGGTTGGACTCGCTGTCGGCGTAGGCATAGACAACGTGCAGGTTGTCGTCGCCGCCGCCGACGTACTCCTGGATGATCAGCTGCTCGTTGTAGCAGGACTTCTGGAGCTCGTCGTAGACGTAATCGAGCTCGGCACGGTCGTTGATGAGAAAGACCTTCTTCTTACCCTCGAACTCGACGTAGTGCCAAGCGGCGGAGTTGGAGGGCTTGGCCACCAACGGGTAACGGAAGCCCTCGTCGTCGGCCGACTGCCCGGTCACAGAGCAATCAAGAAAGCGGGTCTTGGGGTAGTCCAAGCCCAGCTCTTCGCAGGTGTCGTAGAAGTTCTTCTTTTGCGAGACAAAATCAAGGACCTCGAAGTCGACGACCGGCGTGTAGAACCACTGCTCAAGCTCCGCCTTGCGAGAAGAGACGATGCGCGCGTAGAAATCGCCGCAGGTCACCAGGAACGGCACCTTACCGGCGGCGCAAAGCTCCTCGCCCAGCTGGGGCAGGATCTGCATGAGCATTTCCTCGGAGTCCATGCCCGGGATGTGGCGGTACTCGGCAAAGCGGGTACGCGAGATGGACTTGATGTCGTCGCTGCCCATAATGATGGGCTTGGCGCCGTAAGCCTCCCTAAACGCGCGGGTATAGGCATAGGCCGAGAAATCCGCGCCCAGGATAACGGGCTGCAGGCGGCCGGGGAGCTGCTCGGGGGTGATATCGGTTGGTCTGGATGCCATCGTGTGCCTTCTCGGTTGACCGTGAGCGTTTCGTAACACAGGCAACTATAACGCGCCCCGCTGGCTTACATCAAAAGAGCAGGGTGCGCAGCGGTGTTACTTGCGGCGGGCGTCCAGCTCGCCGGCAAGCTCGTCCAAGGTCACGCCATAGCGCTCGAGGGTGACCATGAGATGGTAGACCAGGTCGCCTGCCTCGTAACGAATGTGGTCGTGGTCGCGGTCCTTGCAGGCCATGATGACCTCACTGGCCTCCTCGGCGAGCTTCTTGAGCAGCTCGTCCTCCTCGCCCTGTAAAAGCTTGGCGGTGTAAGACTCCTCGGGGGAAGACTCACGGCGGCCGTGGATCACCTCGCCCAGGCCGTAGAGGGTCTGGCCAAGATCGCCGTCCTGGACATTTGCGGTGCGTACACCCATGGGGTCTCCTTATTCGATAGGGCGCGGCCGAGAGGGGCTGCGCCGGGGTTTGCGATGTTGGGGCCTACTGGCCCAGAGCCACCTCGCGATAAAAACAGCTGCGGTGCCCGGTGTGGCACGCCGGCCCCGGCGAGTCAACGACGCACACCAGGGTGTCGGCGTCGCAGTCGACCAGCAAGCGCTTGACCTGTTGCATGTTGCCGCTGGTAGCGCCCTTGTTCCACAGCTCCTGGCGGCTGCGACTCCAGAACCAGGTGGTGCCGGTCTTGACGGTGAGGGCCAGGGACTCGCGGTTCATCCACGCGACCATCAGGACCTCGCCGGTGCCCTCATGTTGGACGACGCACGGGATTAGCCCGTTGTCGTCAAAGCGGGGCTCAAGGTCTGCGAGGTCAATCGCCAGGGTCTTCTCGCCGGCATAGGTGAAGTCGTCTTGCAACATGGGCGGCCTCCCTAGAAATCCAGGCGAACGGGGATGCCCTGGCTCGCCATGTACTCTTTGACCTGACGGACGCTGTAGGTGCCAAAGTGGAAGACCGAGGCGGCCAGAACGGCGTCGGCTTCGCCCTCGATGATGCCCTCGGCAAAGTGCTCGAGCGTGCCAACGCCGCCCGAGGCGATGACGGGGATCGAGACAGCGCGCGCGACCGAGCGGGTAAGGGCCAGGTCAAAGCCGTCCTTGGTACCGTCGCGGTCCATGCTGGTAAGAAGGATCTCGCCGGCACCGCGCTTGGCGGCTTCCTCGGCCCAGGCCACGGCGTCGATGCCCGTGGGAATGCGGCCACCCGCCAGATAGACCTCCCACTTATCGGTGTGGCCCACCTGCTTGGCGTCGATCGCCACGATGACGGCCTGGCTGCCAAAGGCGTCGGCGCAGGCCGTGATGATGCCGGGGTCCTTGACCGCGGCCGAGTTGATCGAGACCTTATCGGCGCCTGCGGCGATCATGGTTCGGCAGCCCGCCACATCGCGAAAACCGCCGCCCACCGTGTACGGAATACGCAGCTCGCCGGCCGCGCGCGAGGCGAGGTCGATCGTGGTGGCGCGGTCGTCTGAAGTAGCGGTGATGTCAAGAAAGACGACCTCGTCGGCGCCCTCTTTGTCGTATTTAGATGCAAGCTCAACCGGGTCGCCCGCGTCGCGCAGGTCGACGAAGTTGACGCCCTTGACCACGCGGCCGTCCTTGACGTCAAGACAGGGGATAACTCGTTTGGTTAACATGCGTGTCCTTTCGGGTTAGGCAGGCGTGTTGCCGGTAGCGGCCAGGGCGTCCTCGAGCGAGAAGTTGCCCTCGTACAGGGCGCGGCCCGTGATGGCTCCTTCGATGACGTCGGCAGGCTCGGCCGCAAGGCGGCGAAGGTCATCGAGGCTGGCGATGCCGCCCGAGGCCACGACCGGCGCGCCAAAGAGCTTGGCCACGCGGCGATAGGCGGCAACGTCGATGCCCGTCTGCATACCGTCGCGGGAGATATCGGTGAAGACCAGGCGAGAATAGCCCAGCCCCGCCAAAGTGGGGAGAAGCTCGTCGACCGTAAGGTCGCCCGCCGCCTCGCGCCAGCCGTTGACCTTGACGACGCCGTCCTTGGCGGCGACGTCGGCCACTACCAGGTCGCCGAACTCGGCGGCAGCCTGGCGGGCAAACTCGGGGTCCTTGACCAGTGCGGTTCCAATGGCGATACGCGAGACGCCCAGGTTGGCCAGGCGCTCAACGGCGGAGAGACTGCGCACTCCCCCGCCGCAGTCGACCTTGATGCCGTCGACGGCGCAGATATCTTGGATCGCGCGGGCATTGGCGGCACAGGCCTTCTCGTCCTCCTCGAAGGTGGCCGAGAGGTCCACGACGTGGATCCAGTTGGCGCCGCGGGCCGCGAAATCGGCGGCCACGGCGGCGGGGTCGGTGGAGTAGACGTTCATCTGGGAGCGCTCGCCGCGCTTTAGGCGAACAACCTGGCCCGAGATGAGGTCAATTGCCGGAAAGAGAATCATCGGGCACCGCCGCGCACAAGGTCAACGAAGTTGGTAAGGATCTGGCGGCCGCAAGCCGAGCTCTTCTCGGGGTGGAACTGCACGCCAAAGACATTGTCCTTCCACACGGCAGAGGCAAAGCTGCGCACGTAGTGCGTGCGGGCGGCCACGTCAAGCTCGCTCACGTCCTCGTCGATGGCATAGGAGTGGGTGAAGTAGGCGTTGGCACCCTCGGGCACGCCACGGAACAGCGGGCAAAGCCTGCCACGCTGGGTGAGATGTACCTGGTCCCAGCCCACGTGGGGCACCTTAAGGCGGCCAGAGCGCAGACGCGTGACCGAGCCCTCGAAGATACCCAGGCCCTCGACCCAGCGCTCGGGGTCGTTGACACCGTGGAGCTTGCCGTCGCATCGCTCGTCTCCGCGCTCAAAGAGGAGCTGCTGGCCCAGGCAAATGCCCAGGAAGGGGACGCCGGCAGAGATGGCCTGCTTGACGGCATCGGCCTCGCCGGACTCGCGCATGTAGGTCATGGCGTCCTCGAAGCTGCCCACGCCGGGCAAGACGACACCGTCTGCCTGGGCGATCGCTTGGCAGTCGTCGGTGGCCACGGCCTCGCCGCCCACGTCGGCCAGGCCGCGCACAACAGAGAGGAGATTTCCCTTGTGGTAGTCAACCACGACGATCCTAGCTGCCATTAGAGGCTCCCTTTGGTCGAGGGGATCGAACCGGCGCACCTGGGGTCGGGCTCGACTGCCTCACGCAGGGCGCGCGCCGCAGCCTTGAAGGTGGCCTCGAGAATGTGGTGGGCATTCTCGCCGCAGATAAGGCGCAGGTGCAACGTTATACCTGCGTCGCGGGCAAGACCGGCAAAGAACTCGTGGCCCAGCTCGGTATCGAAGGTACCCACCTTATCAGGGCCAATGGGCACATCCCAAAACAGCTCACCGCGGCCCGAGCAGTCGACCGAGGCCAGGACCAGCGCCTCGTCCAGCGGCACCATAACCGAGCCAAAGCGGCGGATGCCGCGTTTGTCGCCCAGGGCCTCGCGCAGGGCCTGGCCAAGCACGATGCCCGTATCCTCAACGGTGTGGTGGTCGTCGACGTAGGTGTCACCCTTGACGCGCAAGGTAACGTCGATCAGCGAGTGGCGAGAAAAAGCGTCGAGCATGTGGTCGAAGAAGCCCACGCCCGTCTCGATGTCTGCGGCGCCGGTGCCGTCCAGGTCGATGGACAATCCAATGTCGGTCTCTTTTGTGGCGCGGACCACCTTGGCGGTGCGGCTCATGCTTCCTCCTTAACAAGGGTGGTAAGCGCGGCGAGAAGCTCGTCGTTCTCTTGGCGGGTGCCCACGGTCAGGCGCAGGCAATCGGTGAGGCCCTCGGCGTAGCTAAAGTCGCGCACCAGGATGGAGTACTCGTCGCGCAGACGAGCGCGAATGCGACTGGCCCCGTGCATACGGGCCAGGACGAAGTTGGCGCTGCTCGGCCACACGGTCACGCCGTCGAGGGCAGAAAGGCCGTTAAACAAGCGGTCACGCTCGGCCACGATGTCGGCGACGATGGGCGCCAGGTCGTCCCTGTGCGAGACGGCCGCCACGGCCACCGACTGGGCGACGACGTCCTCTGAGTAGATCTGACGGATGGCCGCGAGCATCAAGACGACCTCGGGGTCAGCCGCCAGGTAGCCAACGCGAAGGCCGGCCAGGCCAAAGGCCTTGGACAGCGTGCGCAGGATAATGAGGCGCGGATTGTCCTTGACCTGCGCGGCAAGCGAGACTTCCTCGCCGGCGAACTCGATGTAGGCCTCGTCGAGAAGAACCAGGGCCTCGGTCTCGGCCAAAAGGCGGCGAACCAAGGCGGGGTCAACCAAGTTGCCCGTGGGGTTATTAGGCGAGGTCAAAACAACGATAGCCGCGTCCTTGGCGGCGGCGACCAGCGCATCTGCGTCGATCTCGAAGTCAGAGGCGCGGCGCCAGACGCACTCGACGGGCGTCTCGCACATCTTGGCGAAGTTGGCGTACTCCGAGAAATCCGGCGGGCAGGTGACCAGCGTGTGGCCCGGGCCGCCAAAGGTGAAGAACAGGTTGAAGAGCAGCTCGTCTCCGCCGTTGCCCACCATGATGTTCTCGCGTGACACGCCGTGGCGAGCGGCGAGAAGGTCGCGCAGCTCGTTTGCCATGGGGTCGGGATAGCGGTTGAGGGGTGTGGCGACCATCGCCTCGTTCATCGCGGTCACGACGGACGCCGGCAACTCGTGGGTGTTCTCGTTTGCCGAGAGGTTGATGCGGCAGGGAGTAAAGGCCGGGTCGTAGGGGTCGAACCCCTGCAGGGCACTTCTCGCCCGCTTGGCCGCCCAAGAAAGGTCTGCCATCTTAGGACTCCTTGGCGTAGCCGGGAAGATACGGGATACCGGGCTGGGAAAGCTCGGTAGGCCAGGCGACCTTGCCCGCGCCCTCGCAGGCGGTGGCCGCGTCGTCGTAGCCCTCAAGGCCCTGCTCGGCCAGGCGGCGCCTCATGCCAACAGAAAGCGCGTGGGCCCACAGGCCCTCCGCCTGCGCCATGGCCTGGGTGGCAGGGGCGTCTGCCAGCATGCCCTCGGGCGTGTAGCAAATGACGCTCGAGCGCTTTTGGAAGTCGTAGACGCCCAGCGGGTTGGAGAAGCGGGCGGTTCCGCCGGTGGGAAGGGTGTGGTTGGGACCGGCCACGTAGTCGCCCAGAGGCTCGGAGCTCCAGGCACCAACGAAGATGGCGCCGGCGTTACGGATCTTGCCCAAGAGCGACATGGCATCCTTGCAGTGCAGCTCAAGGTGCTCGGGTGCCACGACGTTGACGGCATCGACGGCCGCGTCCAGGTTGTGGGCCACCACAATGACGCCGCGGTTATCCAGGGACGCGCGGGTGATCTCTTCACGCGGGGACTGGGAGACAAGAAGCTCGGCCGCTTCCAGGACCTTTTGCGGCAGCTCGGCGTCACAGGTCACCAGGTAGCAGCTGGCCAGAGGGTCGTGCTCGGCCTGGGCCATGAGGTCGGCCGCGACCACCACGGGGTCGGCCGTGGAATCGGCCAGCACGCAGACCTCAGAGGGGCCGGCGACCATGTCGATGCCCACATCGCCCGAGACGTAGCGCTTGGCGGCAGCCACATAGGCGTTGCCGGGACCCACGATCTTGTCGCAGGCGGGAATGGACTCGGTGCCGTAGGCAACGGCGCCGATGGCCTGAGCGCCGCCCACGGCGTAGACCTCGTCGACACCCGCGAGCTTGGCCGCGGCCAAGGTATAGGCAGAAAGCGAGCCGTCGCGCTGGGGCGGGGTTACCATGACCACGCGCTCGACGCCGGCGACCTTTGCAGGCAGCGTGTCCATGAGGACCGTCGAGGGGTACTGCGCACGGCCGCCGGGCACGTAGACTGCGGCAGAGGCAACCGGCGTCACCTTGACGCCCAGGATGGTGCCGTCGGCGCGGGTGGTGAACCAGGACTCCTCCTTCTCCTTCTCGTGGAAGGCCAGAATCTGGTCGCGGGCGCGAGTGAGGGACTCAAGGAACTCGGGGTCCACCATAGAGGGGGCCTCGTCCAAAAGCTCCTGCGGCACACGGAAGGACTCGGGGCAAGCGCCGTCGAACTTAAGGCAGCACTCGCGCACGGCTTGGTCACCGCGCTCGCGCACATCGTCGACGATCTTCTCGGCAGATGCCATGATCTCGCGAGGAAGGGCGCTCGAGCGGTTGAGGTCGTCGGTGGTGAGGGGACGTCCCTTGGCCAGCTGGATCTTACGCATGGTTACTTCTCCCCTTTCACGACCTCGGCGAGAGACGCCGCGAGGTCTCGGATTCTCTTATCGCAGCGATAGGCTGCCGGGCCTGCGAAGAAGCGGGCGGTGCACTCCATGACGTCGTCGACGATGACGAGGTCGTTTTCCTGCAGTGTGGTGCCCGTGGCCGTGATGTCCACGATGCGATCGGTCATTCCCACGATGGGGCCCAGCTCGATGTTGCCGTGCAGGGTGAGGATATCGACCTGTTGGCCAATGCGGTCGTAGTACTGCTGGGTGATGCGCGGGTACTTAGTGGCCACGCGCACGGTGCCGCGCCACTGGTAGTTCTTCTCGGCCTGGCCCGCGTTTGCGGCTGGCTCGGCCACGACAAAGCGGCAGCCGCCGTAGCGCAGGTCAACAAGCTGCAGCAGGTCGAGATTGGCCTCTACCAGGGAGTCCTTGCCGCAGATACCGCAGTCGGCGCCGCCCGCGCCCACAAAGGACGGTGCGTCCTGGGCGCGCACGATGATGTACTCGACGTCGTCCTCGCGAATGATGAGCTTGCGACCGGGGTTCTCGAGCTCCTTGGTGGGAAGGCCGGCGGCGGCAAGCACACGCAGCGAGTCCTTGAAAAGCGAGCCCTTGGGAACCGCGATGCGTAAGGGGCGAGAAGACACACGCACGCCCGGGGTCACCACGCCCGACTCGCCCGGCTCGCCAAGGACCTCTTGCAGGCGCTCGAGTGAAAGGGCAAAACCGCAGGCGGCAAGGCCGGGACGGCCCAGGTTGGCAAGGACGGCGTCGTAGCGGCCGCCCGAGGCCACGCTCGCGGCGATGCCCTCGGCGTAGCCCTTGAAGATAATGCCCGTATAGTAGTCGAAGCTGTTGATAATCGAGAAGTCAAAGCTCAGGCGACCCTCGTCAAAGAGGTCGCCAAGCTCTGCCACCAGGGCCTTAAGCTCGGCAGTGCCGCGCATGGCAGGCGCCACGTCGGCGCAGGCCAGAAGGTCGTCGATCTTGTCGATGACATCGACGCCGCCGTGCATGCGCGGGATTGCGTGCAGAGCGCGGGCAGCGGAGGGCTTGAGCTGGGGCGTGGCGTCGACCAACTCGTCCAAGGTGACGAGGTCAGAGCCGTGGACCAAGGCCAGGACCTGCTCGCTAAAGTCCGCGTTGGGGGCGCAGGCGTCGAGAAGGGCCGTGAGCGGGGTCACCGAGCCAAAGGTCACGCGCCAGGCGGGAACGCCAAGGGCGTCCAGGACCTCGGCCAGAAGGCGGACGACCTCAACCTCGGAGGCCGCACCGTCGGCGCCCACGAGCTCGACGCCCAGCTGGGTGAACTGGCGGGGCTGGCCCCGAAGCGATTGCTGCTCGCGAACCACGGGGGCGTTGTACCTAAAGCGGGCAGGCAGCTCGTCTTGGGCCACGTGGCCAGCGACCAGGCGCGCGATGGGGAGCGTAAGGTCGGGGCGGAGCATAAGCAGGTTGCCGTCGGCATCAAAAAGCTGGAACGGCGTGTTCTTGATGCGGCCGCCGCGCTCGAGCGTGGCGCGGTCCTCTAGAAGCGGGGTCTCGACCGGCAGGTAGCCATGCCCGCTGAAGCACTCCCGCACCGTGGCGCAGATGCGCTCACGCGCCAGCGCCTCTTTAGGCAGGATGTCACGAAAACCACGGGCAGTTCCAGCTATCACGTCTCTATCCCCTCTTGCTAGGGTCTTCTCGGTCAAAAAGCTCAACCACTTTACCACGCTAAAGTGGCGCAGGAATTATCGAGACAAACTCGTAACGAAGACAAAACAACTGCCGGATAAGACGCTTAGCCCCTGTGAAGAACCTTGCCGATGAGAGACTTGATAAAGTCGCTCTCGGGCATCTTGAGGAGCATAGCTAGGCCAAAGGTCACGACAAGCGACGGGATGCCGCCCACCACGCAGTAGAGAAGCGCATGCGCCGCCGAGGACGTGGCAGAACCAATGACCATACCAAGGCCCGTGCAAATGGCAAAGCCCACCGCACTGCCCGCGATGCCGATAAGCAGCGAGCGAGCACACGAGATGGCCATGGCCTTGATGCCAATGGGTCCCAGCGTCTTGCGGAAGCTGATGATCATCGTGACATCGATGCACAGGAAGTAGACGAGCGACGTGGCGGCAACGCCAAAGAGGCCAAGGCTCGCCGAGCCAAAGACGCACAGGATGGTCTGGAAGATCGAGCCCACGACGTTGGCAAAGGCATAGAGGCCCATGCGGTGCATAGACGAGCAGACCTTTTGGAAGAACATGCAGACGCCGTAGAACGGCAGAGCAAAAATCAGGCCGTGGAGATACTCGACGACCATGGCGATGGACTCTTCGGAAAGACCAAAGATGCCCGAGAGGGGCTCGGCAAAGATGTAGATCAGCATCGAGAGGGGCACCAGATAGAAGATGATCTTCGAGGTGCCGCCGGTAAGGCCCGCCTTAAAAGCACGCATGTCCTCGTGGGCGTAGCTGTCAGACATCTCGGTGAACATCGTGGTAGTAATGGGCACGGCCAGAATGGCGTAAGGCAGCGAGTACCAGGGGCGCGCGTAGTAGGACGCCGAGGCACCGACCGGGGTGACGGCCAGCGTAGCGCTGCTCTGGACCGAGACCGTGACATAGGTGCACACGACCATGACCAGCGAGGGGATGCCGAGCTTGACGGTATCCTTGAGAGCCGGGTCATGCCAGTCGATGTGCAGACGCAGGTGGATGCCGTGCTTGGAGAGCGAGGGCATCTGCATGACGACCTGGATAAGGACGCCCAGGGGGTTGCCCAACGCAAGGACGATCAAGGCCAGGTGCTGGTCGACGTTGAGGAGGGCCGCATAAGCAAAGAACGACGCCGTGATAACGATGTTGTTGAAGATGGGCGCCGCCGAGCTCCAGAAGTAGTCTCTCTCGGCGTTGAGGACGCCCGAGAAAATGGACGACAGGGCGTAGAGCACGACCTCGATGACAAAGAACCTAAAGAACCAGACCGTGAGGTCGAAGTCGAACTCCGAGCTTGCCGAGAAGGCCTGCGTGTAGACCAGCTGACCTGCGAAGATGAAACCCAGGACGGTGCAGGCGCCCATGAGCAGGGTCACGATCGAGACCAGGTTTGAGGTGTAGTCGCTCGCGCCCTTGGTGCCAAGGTTGCGCTTGACCGACATGTAGACCGGCAAGAAGGCCGTGACGAGCATGCCGCCCACCACCAACTCGTAGAGCAGGTTGGGCAGGTTGTTGGCCACGGTATAGCAGCTGGCCACAAGCGTGGTGCCCATGGCAAAGGCCTGGCCCCAGGTGCGGAAGAAGCCCGTGATGCGGCTGACGATGACCAGCGCGCTGATAAGAAGGGCCGATCTTCCCACCGATGAGTCGCCGCCAGAGGCGCTCTTCTCGCCGGACGTTGCCTCAACCTCAAGGGCCGCCTCCTGAGAATTGGACGAGAGCTCTTGAAGCTCCTCAGCCTGGGGAGGCACCGAGAAGATCGCGGTCTCACCGCTCTCTAGCTGCTCAATCGTGGAGTCGGTCCTCATATGTTTAGGCGAATACGGCAACGTGCGCACCTTTCCTTGGCCGTTAAAACAGCTTTCAATATTCCCACGCGCGCGCAGAGGCCCGCCCAAAACGCGCAGAAACCAAGGCAAACAACATAAGGGTGAAGACGCGATGGAGAGTTTTAACGGACGCTTCTCCCCTAGCGCGTGATGTCCGCAAACGAGGCGCCGAGAAACTCCGCGAGGGCCATGGGGTTAACCGTAAGCGAAAGCCCACGGCGGCCGCCTGAGATTCCAATGGTGTCGAAGAGCTGGGCCGTCTCGTCGAAAAACGTGGGGAACGGCTTCTTGAGACCCACGGGAGAGCAGCCACCGCGCACGTAGCCGGTGACCGCCTCGAGGTCCTTGATGGGCATAAGCGAGAGGGATTTCTCGCCCGCCGCGGCCGCAGCTTTCTTAAGGTCGACCTCTTGGGCAACCGGGATGCAGCACACCACGTGGTCGCCCGATGGCGAGACGCACACTAGGGTCTTGAACGAGGCGTCCGGGTCTTCTCCAAGCTGCTCGGCTATGCGTACGCCGACGCCGCGTGAGACGTCCGCCTCGTCGAACTCCTGGTACGTGTAGGCAATGCCTGCGCGGTCAAGCTCGCGCATAGCGTTGGTCTTTTGCGTCTTGTCCTTTTTGGCCATCTTCTCCCCCAAAGACCCTTCTTAGCTGCTCGGGCTACTTGCCCGCCGCCTGCTCGGCGCGCTTGCGGTCGCGTTCGAGGACAGGCGCCAGAAACTGGCCGGTATAGCTTTCCTTGACCTGCGCCACCTGCTCGGGCGTGCCGTAAGCGACAACCGTTCCGCCGCCGTCGCCGCCCTCGGGCCCAAGGTCCAAGATGCGGTCGGCCATCTTGATGACGTCCAGGTTGTGCTCGATGACCAGTACGGTATTGCCGGCGTCCACCAGACGCTCAAGCACGTCGATGAGCTGACGCACGTCCTCGAAGTGAAGGCCGGTCGTGGGCTCGTCAAGGATATAGAAGGTCTTGCCCGTCTGCTGGCGATGCAGCTCTTTAGCCAGCTTAACGCGCTGCGCCTCGCCGCCCGAGAGGGTCGTCGCGGGCTGGCCCAGGTGGATATAGCCCAAACCAACGTCGTGCAGGGTCTGGAGCTTGTTCTTGATCTTGGGGATGTTGGTAAAGAAGGCCAGGGCCTCATGCACCGTCATGTCCAGGACATCCGAGATAGTCTTGCCGTGGTAAGTGACCTCAAGGGTCTCGCGGTTGTAGCGCTTGCCCTGGCAGACCTCGCAGGGAACATAGATATCGGGCAGGAAGTTCATCTCGATCTTAATCTGGCCGTCGCCCTTGCAGGCCTCGCACCTGCCGCCAGCAACGTTGAACGAGAAGCGACCGGGGCCGTAGCCGCGCATGCGGCTCTCGGGCGTGGAAGCGTACAGGGCGCGCAGGTCGTCCCACAGGCCGATGTAGGTTGCCGGGTTGGAACGCGGCGTGCGGCCAATGGGCGACTGGTCGATGTCGATGACCTTATCGATAAGCTCGACGCCTTCAAGCTTCTTGTACGGGCCCACTTCCCTCTTGGATCGATGGACCGCGTTGGTGAGAGCGGGCGCCAAGGTATCGGTGACCAGCGAGGACTTGCCCGAGCCAGAGACACCCGTGACCACTGTCAAGGTGCCCAGCTCGACTTTGGCGTTCACGTTCTTCAGGCTGTTCGCACTTGCACCGGTGATCTTGATGGCCCCGCGGCGCGGGTTGCGGCGCTTCTCGGGCAGGCGAATCTGGCGGGCGCCGGTGAGATAGGCGCCGGTGACGGACTCGGGGTTGGCCTCGATTTGCGCCGGGGTGCCCGCAGCCACCACCTGACCGCCCAGCTCACCGGCGCCGGGGCCCATGTCGATCACATAATCGGCCGCGCGGATGGTGTCCTCGTCGTGCTCGACCACGATGACACTGTTGCCCTGGTCGCGCAAGCGCTTAAGGGTCTCGATAAGGCGGTCGTTGTCGCGCTGGTGCAGGCCGATGGACGGCTCGTCCAAGATATAAAGGACGCCCATAAGGCCCGCGCCAATCTGCGTGGCCAGGCGAATACGCTGCGCCTCGCCGCCAGACAAAGTGGCCGCCGCGCGGGACAGCGTGAGATAGTCCAGGCCCACGTTCACAAGGAAGCGCAGGCGGGCAAGGATCTCTTTGACGATTGCGGCGGCGATAAACGCCTGGCGCTCGGATAGCTCAAGGTTCTCGAAGAAGACCAGGGCCTCTTTGCACGACAGCTCGCAGACCTCCCAGATAGATTTGCCACCCACTGTGACGGCCAAGATCTCGGGCTTTAAGCGCGCTCCGTTGCAGGTAGTGCAGGGAACCTCGCGGATGTACTTCTCAAGGTGCGTCCGCATGGTCTCGCTTGTGGTCTCTTGGTACTTGTCGAACAAGATCTTGCGCACGCCCGGGAAAGGCGTGTACCAGTTGGTATCACGGCCGTCGCGCGTGTGGTAGTCCACGCGGATCTTCTTGTCGCCCAGGCCGGCCAAGAGCTTCTCCTGCACCTTGGCCGGAATGTCCTTCCAGGGCGTCTGGTCAGAGATACCCAGCTCGCGGCAGACAGCCGACAAGATCTGCGGCCAGTAGTTGGAGTTGCCAAAGAGGCTGCCAAAGACGCCCTCAGAGATAGACAGGTTAGGGTCCTCAATCAAGGCCTCGGCGTCGACGATCTTGCGAAAGCCCAGGCCGTCGCAGTCGGGGCAGGCACCGTAAGGCGCGTTGAACGAGAAGTCGCGCGGTTGCAGGTCGTCCAGCGAGTGGCCGTGCTCGGGGCAGGCCAGGGCCAGGGAGTACTGCAGAAGCTCGCCGGGAATGTGCTCGGGGTCGTTCTTATCGGGCAGAAGCCAGAAAGCAACCTTGCCCTGGGCCAGTTTGGTCGCCTGCTCAACAGCCTCGGCGATGCGTCCCAGGGAGTTCTCGCGCACCACGATACGGTCGACAACGACCTCGATGTCGTGCTTGAGCTTCTTCTCGAGCTTGATGTCTTCTTCAAGGTCGCGCACCTCGCCGTCCACGCGAACGCGAGAGAAGCCTTCCTTCTGCAGGTCCTCGAAGAGCTTAGCGAACTCACCCTTGCGCCCCACGACCACCGGGGCCAGCACAAAGGCGCGACGGCCCTGGGCATGTTCCAAGACCTTATCGGCCACCTGATCGGTGGTCTGGCGCTCAATCACACGCCCGCACTCGGGACAGTGCGGCGTGCCGATGCGCGCAAAGAGAAGGCGCAGGTAGTCGTATATCTCGGTAACGGTGCCCACAGTCGAGCGCGGGTTTCTCGACGTGGTCTTTTGGTCGATGGAGACTGCCGGGGACAAGCCGTCAATAGAGTCAAGGTCGGGCTTATCCATCTGCCCCAGGAACTGCCGGGCATAGCTAGAGAGGCTCTCCACGTAACGACGCTGACCCTCGGCATAGATGGTGTCGAAGGCCAAGCTTGACTTGCCCGACCCAGACAAGCCCGTGATGACCACGAGTTTGTCCCTGGGAATGTCGACGTCGACGTTGGCAAGGTTGTGCTCGCGCGCGCCGCGGATGGTGATGGATTCTTGTGCCATGCAGGTCTCCCGTGAGAGGTAAGTTTTACTGCCTCTCAGTGTAGTTCAGAACACCTGTACGTACAAGAGAAAATCCGCAAAACTGGATAGGCAAATAATCCACTGACAAAATCAGGGGTTGTCGGCGGGTGAATCGCCCAAAACGGACGGATTTCAAGGTTATCGGTACCGACAAGCAGCGAATTTGTCCGACCAGGGGCCTAGGGCCACCGACAACCCCTGATTTTGTCCACGGAGAGAAGCCCTGCCCTAAGCCGGGAAGTAGCGGTTGACGCCGCGCGCGTCCACCTTGCGGGTAAGGCTGCCAAGAGCAATCAGGCGGTCGAGATGGGCGATGCTCTCGGAGACAAGAAACCACCTGGTCAAGGCCGGCACCTGGTCCCAGGCATCGAAAGGCGCGTGCCAGCCCAGGTGCGGCACAAGCTCGAAAGCCGTCGCACCGGGGCGCTCGGCCACGGCCGCAAGTGCCCGATCGGCGCGACGCAGGTGATGGGCGATGTTCTTCTCGCAACGCTGGGAAAGCTCGCCCTGTGGCACGCCGTGACCCAGCATGGGATGCTCGACGCTCAGGTCGCGCAGACGCGCCAGGCTCTCCAGCTGGTCGGACATCGAGTCGCACATGCCCTCCCAAAAGCTGATGCACGTGGAGCAGGCGAACAAGACGACGTCGCCCGTGAAAGCCAGGCTCTTCTCGGCAAGCCAAAGGATGCACTGGCCCGGGGTGTGGCCGGGCATGGGGAGAAGCTCAAAGGACCAGCGTCCGCAGGCAAGGTGGTCGCCGGCCGCCAGGGACTCACAGCGCACGCCCTGCGCCTCGATGTCGATGTTGTGCTTCCAAATGGCACCCGCCATCTGGGCCGCTTGGTCCTTCTCGACACCTTCGACCATCAATCGAGAAACCATCGCGTCAAGATAGGCGCGCGAGGGCAAAAGGCGCATGTCCTCGACGGTCCTCTGGTACGCGCACACGCGAATCCCGGCCTGTGCGAGCGCGGCCGCCTGGCCCGCGTGGTCGTTGTGGGCATGGGTGCAGAAAAGCGTCGTTCGCGACGGATCGACTCCCAGGCGCAGCAAGGCTCGCATGAGGCGCGTATCGTTGTAGTCGTCAGCGGTACCGGTGTCCACCACCAGGGCCTCGTCTTCGTCCAACACCACAAAGGCGTTGACCGAGGGTAAGAAGGTCTGGCCCATGAGCAGCTCGACGCGCCATACCTCGGGCTCGTCAAAGACCTTCTCACATGAAAAACCATCGGAATCCAGGGCAAACGAGTCCAAGCCAGCCACTGGTCCCATGATTTTGTTGTCGCGCTCGCTGATGGTGTCCGGCATTGGCTCTTCCCTCCCCGTGATTAACTCAACCATTGTATTGAGTTCAATCGGTTTTGCGAACGCGCGTTTACCCCGGTTTTACGCGCCCGCCGCGGCGAGTACTATAAAAGAGTTGCTTATACGGCGCGGATCATTGCCGCGCACCCCATATACACCAAGCATTGGAGGCCCCACATGGATGAAGCCGAGCGCGAGCAGATCCGCCGCGAGTTCGAGGCGTCAAGATCGGCCGGCGAGAAGAACGTCACGCCGCAGGAAACCACGGCGCCGGCCCAGGAGGGCCCGGCCGCTGGCTGCGTGATCAAGAACGTCATCGGCGTCGTCTCGGGCAAGGGCGGCGTGGGCAAGTCGATGGTCTGCGGCATCCTGGCCTGTGAGCTGGCCCGACGCGGCGCCCGCGTGGGCATCCTCGACGCAGACGTCACCGGCCCTTCCATCCCCAAGATGTTCGGGCTTTCGGGCCAGCACGCGTATGCCCAGGATAACTTGCTTGTTCCCGTGGAGACCCGCGGTGGCATCAAGGTCATGAGTGCCAACCTGGTGCTGGAAAACGAGGACGACCCGGTCTTGTGGCGCGGCCCCGTGGTGGCGGGCGCCATCAAGCAGTTCTGGGGCCAGTGCGCCTGGGGCGAGCTGGACTACCTGCTGGTCGACATGCCCCCCGGAACCTCGGACGTGGCCCTTACCGTCTTCCAAAGCCTGCCCGTCGAGGGCGTGGTCATCGTGAGCTCGCCGCAAGACCTCGTGCAGATGGTCGTGGGCAAGGCCGTCAAAATGGCCAACATGATGGACGTGCCGGTGCTGGGCCTGGTGGAGAACATGGCCTATGTGAGCTGCCCGGATTGCGGCAAGAAGATCTATCCCTTTGGTCCTTCGCACCTGCAAGGGACGGCCGATCACTTTGACGTGGTGGCCACGGGACAGCTGGCGATCGACCCTGAGCTGGCCAAGGCCTGCGACGAGGGCACCTTTGAGTCCAAGGTGGCAAGCGGCCTTTTGAACGAGGTCGTGGACACCGTGGTCGCGGTGGCCGAGTTCACTCAGGCGCTCCTAAGCTAGCGCGCAAATAAAGAACAGGCCAATGGACGTGTCGAGCAACGCAACAAAAGGAAAGAAGGGGCCATCGCGGGCCCAGGTTAAGGCCGCCGCGCTAGCCGCTGCCGCCGCCATCGACGTGCCGGCGCGCTGCGACATTGCCGTGTGCGGCGGCGGGGCCTCGGGCCTTGTCGCCGGCATCGCAGCAGCCGAGAAGGGCGCGCGGGTCGTCGTGCTTGAGCGCGACTTGGAATGCGGGCGGACCATCCTAGCCACCGGCAACGGGCGCTGCAACTTTGCCAACATGCGGCTGGAGGGCTGGCGCTACAACGAGCCTGGGTTTGTAGCGGCAGTTGCCGGAAGCAGCTGGCTGGCCGATATCCTTGGGTTCTTCGAGGGCTGCGGGCTGGCTTGGGCCGAAGAGGACGGGAGGCTGTACCCCCTGTCCAACCAGGCCGCGTCGGTCCGCGAGGTGCTTTTAGCCCGTGCGCGGCGAGCGGGGGTCGTTATGGCCTGTGCCCGCGAGGTCCTGGACGTGCGCCACGACGGGGACGAATGGGCCATTGCCTACCGCGACGCGTTTGACGGAGAGAAGACCCATGAGTTAGCGGCGGCCTCGGTCGTGCTGGCGGGCGGCGGCAAGAGCGGGGTCTTTGGCTCGCTGGGACTGGAAGTCTCGCCGCGCAAGGCTGTGCTGTGCGGCTTGGCAGGGCAAGGCAAAAGACCGCTTAACCTGGCCGAACTTGACGGAAGGCGCGCCCGTGGACGCGTGAGCCTTGTCCGCGACGGGCGGGAAATTTACGCCGAGAAAGGCGAGGTACTTTTCCGCGTGGGCGGCCTATCCGGCATCTGTATCTTTGACCTCTCGCGCCGGGCGGTTCCCGGCGACGAAGTCCACATCGACTTGCTGGACACGCTGGACGATGACCGCTTGGCCAAGCTGCGAGCCGCCGGCTGCGCCGAGGGTCTTCTCGACCCTGTTATCTGCGGCTCGCTAAAGCGCACGGGGGTAGACCCTGTGGCCGCGGCCCGCGACCTTGTGGTCATCGTGGACGGCATGGCCGACGAGGCCCGCGCGCAAGTGAGCCGCGGAGGTGTCGTCACGTCGCAGTTGGACACCAAAAACCTGCAGGTCAAGGGCATGCCGGGACTCTTTGCCTGCGGAGAGGCCCTTGACGTCGACGCCGATTGCGGCGGCTTCAACCTGGCCTGGGCCTGGAAATCCGGCCTGGTAGCCGGCACCGGCGCGGCCGCGCACGCCCGCGCCCATACTAACTAAGAAGGAGAGCACCCCGTATGCTAGAGGTCTCTGGTATCAGGTTCCACTTAAGCCAGCTGGACGGCACCGACGCCCGGGAGCTCGCGCTTTGCAAGAAGGCGGCGGCCAAGAAGCTGCGCGTCAAGGCGTCGCAGGTCACCAAGGTCGAGCGCCGTCGCCGTTCCATCGATGCACGTAAGAGAAACGACATCGTTGTGGGCTTCACCCTGCGCGTCGCGCTTGCCGGCGGCCCGGCCGAGGAACACGAGGTCTTGGATGCCCTTGTCGCCGCACATACCGAAAAGGGCATCGCGCTGGCCGAGCCGGACTCGTTTAGCTACCCCGAGGCGCCGCTTACCTGGGACAGGGCCAAGGTAGGCCGTCCCGTTGTGGTAGGCGCGGGCTGCGCGGGCCTATTCTGCGCCCTCTACCTGGCCCGCGCCGGTCTTGAGCCGCTGCTCATCGAGCGCGGAGACGACGCGCGCCGCCGCGGCCAGGCCGTAGATGCGCACAACAAGACCGGCGTCCTCGACACAGAAAGCAACATCCAGTTTGGCCTGGGCGGTGCCGGGACCTTCTCGGACGGAAAGCTGCAGACAGGGACCAAAAGCCCTGCTCACCGCCTTATTCTTGAGACCTTTGTGGCTGCAGGCGCCCAGCCGCGCATCCTGTGGGACGCAAAGCCCCACGTGGGATCCGACGTTTTGCCAACGGTGGTCGAGAACATCGTTGCCCAGATTCGCGCAGCTGGCGGCGAGGTGCGCTTTCGCTGCCGCATGAGCGACATCGACATCGTGAACGGCCACGTCGCCGGCGTTACCGTGGCGCAAACGGGCGCCGATGGTCAGACGCGCGAGGAGAAAATCGCGGCATCCGACGTCGTGATCGCCTGTGGCCACTCGGCCCGCGACGTCTTTGAGCTGCTCAAGGCCAAGGACGTGCCCATGGAGCGCAAGACCTTTGCCATGGGCGTGCGCATCGAGCACTTGCAGGCAAACATCGACCGCGCCCTTTACGGCCGCGCCGCCGGAAACCCCGCGCTGGGGGCCGCGCCATACAAGCTATCCGAGCACCTTCCGCAGGGCCGCAGCGCCTTTAGCTTCTGCATGTGCCCCGGCGGCTATGTGGTGAGCGCCGCCAGCGAGAAGGGCGGCGTGGTGACCAACGGCATGAGTCTCTCGGACCGCGCGGGTAAAAACGCTAACTCGGGTCTTCTCGCCAACGTATTCCCTGACGACTTGCCTGGCGACGACGTGTTGGCGGGCATCGCCCTGCAGCGCAGCTGCGAGCGCGCGGCCTTTGCCGAGGGAGGCGGCGCCTACGTGGCGCCCGCGCAGCTGGTGGGCGACTTCTTGCAGGGCGTTCCCTCGTCGGCTTGCGGAAAAGTGCAGCCTACCTACCCCCGCGGCGTTACTTGGACCGAGATTGACGGCTGTCTTCCCGAGTACATCACGCAGACCCTGCGCGCCGCGATTCCCCGCATGGCACGTAAGCTGCGCGGCTTTGACGCGGCCGACGCCGTCTTGACCGGCGTCGAGACGCGCTCGAGCTCGCCCGTGCGCGTGGTGCGCGGGCAGGACGGCCAATCGGTGGGCGTCGGCGGCCTTTGGCCCGTGGGCGAGGGCGCCGGCTACGCAGGCGGCATCATGAGCGCCGCGACCGACGGCATCCTGGCGGCGGCTAAACTTGTCGATTATCTGAGTTGACCTGCGCCGAGGCCGCGCGGAGCTTCTCGAGCCACGCGTCCATTGACTCGGTGATTGGCCCATCGCCCAAAAGCGCGGTCTCTTGGCTTTCTAGCGCCGGCTGGCCCGTGACAAACTGCGGCAGCTCGAACGTGGGGACAAACGCCTTTGCCAGACCGGCGACCGCCCGAACAAGATAGCTTCTTTGCTCCCCATCCATGTCTGTGAGCTGCGACAACATGGCGGGCAACGTCTCTGACAGGTTGTTCTTGAGCCCGGCCAAGCTGTCTTGCCCACCCGCATACAGCACCGAGAAGAGCGCGTTGACAAAGCCCTCGCGCTCTTCGTGCGACATGGAAGAGACCCATTGGTTGAGGCTCTGGTCCACGTAGACTGCGCTACGCGACATGTCGTCTGCCCGCACAAACGCGGCGCCTTCGACCACCCACGAGAACGGGTCGTGCTGCATGGCGCCCACCTGGGAGGAACGCACCACAGCGTAATCTTCCTGCTGCTCGAACATCATGCCTATGAGCGACGACTCGGGCACCGTCTTAGAGAGCTTCTCGCCAACGCGGGAGTAATCGGCCGAGGCCAGCGCCTCTGCCGTGAAGCCCGGGCCGTCATGCGAGAAGACGCGCTTCACGCGCTTGTAGGTAGACGGGCGGCAGTGCGCGGCGGCGTACACGGCAAGGTTGCCTCCCTTGGAGTGTCCGCCCAGGTAAAGCGGTGCGCGGGTGGACTTTGCCACGGCCTCAAGGTACTCGACGGCCCTCACCTGCGAGGGGACGTTGGTCTCGAAGGCCATGTTTAAGTCCTCTTTCCAACCCACCAACGAGTTGTCTGTACCACGAAAAGAGACGTAGCACTCGCCGTTTGGCAGCTTGAGCGTGCAAGCCGAGAACTGTTTTTCCTGCTCTTCATCGGTCTCGCTCACGTAGTTGCAAAGGCGGGTACCGCGCAGACGTGGAGAAGAAACGGCGCAGGCGAGTAGCTCGATCAGGCCCGCTGGGTCCCACAGCCCCTCGCACATCCCTGCGAACCAATCCGCACGAAAGACATCTGCTAGCGGCATGCCCTTACCCGTGCGGGCGGCCGTGGCCTGGGCGGGAAGGCGGTAGTAGGAAAGGCACGCTAGCACCAGGCTGTCGCAGTCACCCAGCGGGCGCTTGTCAAAGCCCTCGAACTCGTGCGTGAGATATCCAAAAATGTTGTCTTTGCGCTCGGGCATTTCTTTTGACATAAACCACCTCTCCCCTCCTTGGCGCCACGGCAAGGCGCTCGCCTTTCTGCGAGGCCGCTACTTCTTTCGCGGCCGGTACTTTTTCCTGGTGGCGTGCGCGCTTCCCTTGCGGGCCCCGGCCTTAAGGCGCGCCATGACGTCATCTGCAGAGACACCCTCAAGATGGGCCTTCACCTCGACCAAGCGGTCGCGGGCAGCGGCGGCTCGCTCGAAGTCCATGTCCTCGGACGCCCGGGTCATCTCTTCCTCAAGGCCCGCCGCGACTTCCTCAAGCTCGGTACGCGCAAGGTCGCCCAGCTCAAGGACGTGACGATCCTCCGGCGCGCCCTGCTCGTCTGCCCCCTCGCCAGACGCGGTGTAGAACGCATGGTCCTTGCGCTTTCTCTTGCCCACGTTTTCGTCGGCCTCGCTGATGAAGCTGGCGATATCGGTGATGGACTTGCGCACCGTGCGCGGAACGATGCCGTGCTCGGCGTTGTAGGCCTCCTGCAGCTCGCGGCGGCGGCAGGTCTCATCGATGGCTTGCTGCATAGAGTCGGTGACGGTATCGGCATACATGACCACCTGACCCTGGGCGTTTCTCGCCGCGCGGCCCATCGTCTGTATGAGCGACCTGCGGTTTCGAAGGAAGCCCTCTTTGTCCGCGTCCAGGATGGCAACCAGCGAGACCTCGGGGATGTCCAGGCCCTCGCGCAAAAGGTTGATACCCACCAGCACGTCGATCTTTCCCTGACGCAAGTCGCGGATGATCTCCACACGGTCGAGCGTTGCGGTATCCGAGTGCATATAGTTGACGCGAATACCCTCGTCTAACAGATGGTCGGTAAGGTCTTCTGCCATGCGCTTGGTGAGTGTTGTGACCAGCACGCGCTCTTTTCTCGCCACACGTTCTTTAATCTCTCCCAGAAGGTCGTCGATCTGGCCGCGCACCGGACGCACGTCCACCAAAGGGTCGAGAAGACCCGTGGGGCGAATGATCTGCTCGACGCGCTGCTGGCTCACGCCCTCCTCGTAGTCGCCCGGTGTGGCCGAGACGTAGATGAACTGCGGGATGCGCGCCTCGAACTCGTCAAAGCGCAAAGGGCGGTTGTCCAGGGCCGACGGAAGACGAAAACCGTGCTCTACCAGGGTAATCTTGCGCGATCGGTCACCTTCGTGCATGCCGCGGATCTGCGGGACCGTGACGTGGGACTCGTCGATGATGCAGACCATGTCTGAGGGAAAATAGTCGATCAAGGTGTAGGGAGGCTCGCCCGCCTCACGCCCGTCAAGGTGGCGCGAGTAGTTCTCGATGCCGGTGCAAAAGCCCATGGTCTCCAACATCTCGAGGTCATAGCTCGTGCGCTGCGCCAGGCGCTGGGCCTCGAGCAACATATCGTGGCTCTTGAGCTCTGCCACACGGGCCTCAAGCTCTTCGTTTATCGTCTGCAAGGCGCGCGTTATCTTAGGCCTCTCGGTCACGTAGTGCGATGCCGGCCAGATGGGGATGGCGTCGAACTCGCGCAGTATCTCGCCCGTAAGATTGTCGAACTCGGCGATAAGCTCGACCTCATCGCCAAAGAAGCTGATACGCAAGGGGTTCTCGGCATAGGGCGGGTAGACGTCCACGGTGTCGCCGCGCACGCGAAAGGTCCCGCGACCCAGGTCGTAGTCGTTGCGGTCGTACTGGATATCGATCAACGCGCGGATAAGGTCATCGCGCTCAAGAGGCTCTTCCTTGCTCACGTTGGGGGCCAAGCCCGCGTAATCCTGCGGGCTGCCAATACCGTAGATGCACGAAACCGAGGCCACCACAATGACGTCACGGCGCGAAAGCAGGCTCGACGTGGCCTGGTGGCGCAGCTTCTCTACCTCCTCGTTTACCGAGGAGTCCTTCTCGATATAGGTATCTGTCTGCGGAACGTATGCCTCGGGCTGGTAGTAGTCGTAGTACGAGACAAAGTAGACCACCGCGTTGTTGGGAAAAATCTCCTTCATCTCGGACGCAACCTGCGCGGCCAGCGTCTTGTTGGGCTCCAAGATAAGCGTGGGGCGGTTAAGGGCCTCGATGGTCTTAGCCATAGTGAAGGTCTTGCCCGATCCCGTGACGCCCATGAGCGTCTGGTAGCGCAATCCGTCTTCTATTCCTTGGGCCAACTTGGCAATGGCCTGCGGCTGGTCGCCCGCGGGCTCGTAGGGACTGACGACCTTAAGGGGCACGCCACCGCTCTTCACGCCAAAGCGCTGCAGCTGAGCGCCAAAGTGCTCCTCGTGACCCTGCGTTTTTGGAACCTGCGCCATGCCTTCTCCCCGCGACGGACCCAACGTGAAAAAGAGTTTACCCCATTGTCTGGAAAACAAACAGATGTTCGTGCTATATTTTTTAGCGAGGCGGCGAGAAGGACGCGACGCATGCCCGACGCTGTTTGGGTAGAATGACCGAGCAAACCCGCGAAGCCAAAGGACAGCCATGGCAGCAAAACCCAACAAGACACAAAACGGCGAGCGTCCCACGTTGGCGCAACTGTTCCGTGGCCTTTTGGGTAGGTCGGATGCCAAGCCGCAGCCTCCTGCCGGCGCCAAGGACAAGCCTGATGAGAGGCCCGCCGACGACGAGAGCCCTGCCCGTCCTGGCATCTCCCAACAGCCGTCGCGCGGCGGCGGGCCCAAGCCGCCCGAGACATCGCAAGAGCCGCTTCCCTCTCCCGATCAGCGCGTTGACCAGGGGCTTATTGACGGACTCAAGGAGTTCGAGGGCGTTGTCTTGGGCTCGCGCGACCCAATAGCCGCCATAAAGGACTACGCTGGCCACGCCACGGGGCGCTATCACGACTTCCTGGTACCGCTGTTAGAGGCAAGCGGTGCTCTTAACGCCTGTGACCTGGG
>CAVGOA010000015.1:27545-47890 GCA_963630635.1 Paludibacteraceae bacterium | reverse complement strand
CCGTTTCCAGAATTTCTTGCCTTCTCTGTACAGAGAATGGCTCTTTATACAAGATTCGCCGCTCTCACCTACAGAGAACGGTCCATTTCTTTGGGCGAAGAAAGAACCGCCACTCCAAGAACCGTGCCAAATGCAACTACGCCGGCAAGGCAGGCTGCCCAATATGGAACAGTATCAATAAGCGTCTGCCAGTCGCCCTCCTGCACGTCCACGGCAATAGACCACATAACACATACAGAGCAAACCGAGCACAGCACAAGTTCGAGCACAACGCCAAATACCAAGCGATTCCTTGTCCAACGCCTGCGGCCGATAAAGCACGCAAGCGTCAGCAAAATCGACGCAAGCCCACATGCGGCTCCCATATAAATCAAGGTGTCATAGAAAATTGCAGCCATAGTCGTTAGTTACAGGTAATCGGGTTCATGGAAGTTTTCCAAGGTTCGATGTTCCATTCCCCAGCAACGGTCGAATAAATGGGACGCGCGTGACAATAGAATTGCTCTTTCATACACGCAACGTTTTTATTTGCCCACTGCGAATCATTGCGGAATTTCGTATAGGTCGCGTTCCATCCATTTGCCGTATCGGCTGACGACCATATACCTGTGTTAATCGGCCCTAAAGCCAAGTTCGGGAGCCCTTGGTCGTTGTACTTCCATGTCCCATAGTAAAAGTAATTGGGAAACTGACCAATCCAATACAGCTCATCCGCATTGTATGAAGGCATCGCAACGTTTGCCAAAGCTTCCTCGCCGAGCTCAATTTCACGATTAAGACTAGATTCGCCTATATTCAACAGCCACTCCTGGCGCTCAACATCCCCCTCCCCTACAGCATCCATGTATTCGTTATAAAGTTCCTCGAAATTGCTGAATGGAGCGTAAATGCTCGTCTCGGCTGCATATCCAATAGCTGGCAACATCAAGATGACTCCCAGGATAAAACACGGCAAGACACCAAACAATCGCTTCATGACAGGCCTCCGATCTTCATTTGTCTCGATCGATATGGGCATATACCGGCTTAAACTAAATGTTCCCTTCTGAATAAAGTCTGAATAGAGCAGAGGTAACAGACACGGACAAGCGGTTCCAAATTCATCATGAACGGCGCCTCTGCCGTATCGCCATCATCCTGCTGGCTCTTTTGCTGGAAATACCGCTAAATGGATGTGAGAGAAAAGCTGATACAACGAGCGAGACGCCAATTCAAATTAAACAAGAGCCTTCCAACTCAAACGCGAATGACGGACTTCTCAGGCTCGAGCTCATTGGATACATGAACGCCATTAGCAACTTCAGCGAGTTAACTGTTGAGGAGACGAATTCCAAGATTTCGGCAGGAGCAGACTTTCTTCTATTCGTTGGCAGGCCGACATGCGAATGGTGCAGAAAGTTAGCTCCGTCGTTGCAAGAGGTCTCTGCGGATAAAGGACTGGAGATATTCTATCTAGACAGCACGAATACAGAAACCGACTCCGAACTATCAAATTTCAGAGCTCTGTACGACATACCAACAGTTCCCGCCATCATCCACTTTAAAGAGAACGGGACTTTCACCAAGATCGACCTAGATCTAGAGTCCGACAATATAGTTGACGAACTTAGCAGCCTGATCAGTCCGAACTGATAAAACACTGGTCGGTGAGTTTCGCTCCCCTACTCAAAAAGGCACCGTTCTCTGTGCCGTTTCCAGAATTTCTCGCCTTCTCTGTACAGAGAATGGCTCTTTATACAAGATTCGCCGCTCTCACCTACAGAGAACGGCGAATTTCTTGGGGCGAGAAGAACCTCGCAACGAATGCCGCTAGCACATGATGGCGTCGGCGGCGGTGAAGGCGGCGAGAGAACCCTGCTTCACCTGGATGCAGACATAGGCAATACCCTCGTCTTCGGCCGCACTAAACTGGCGCTTGGCCGCGGGCGCGACGCGAAGCCAGTCGCCGGCCGCAAGCTCGATCTTCTCGCCGTCGATCACGGCCGAACCGCGGCCCTCAAGAACGCCGTAGATCTCTTCGTTCTCTTTGTGCGCGTGAACAAAGGGCACGCCGGCGCCCGCGGGCAGGCGGTTGATGCTCACCTCGGCGCCGGTAAGTCCCAGAGCGTCGTGCAGCTCGACGCGGGCCTCATTGCCAGCAGCAGTCTTCGCGTAATTTGCCATTGTGGTTCCTCTCTCTAACGAAGATTCCTCGCAAGAAGTCCTTGCTTGGGTTATATTCAACGTCAGAGCACATGCAATTTCGAGTACGCACTTTTATGTAACTACGTACTTATCCAAAGCACCGCGCAAATCCAGCGAGAGGAACCCGCCATGATGACCAAAGACCAACTGCCCGAGTGCCCCGTTGCCACGGCGGTCGCGCTTGTGGGCGGCAAATGGAAACTGCTCATCATCCGCAACCTGCGCGTACGGTCATGGCGCTTCAACGAGCTGCGCCGCGACCTACAGGGCGTCTCGCAGAAGGTTCTTACCGACAGCCTGCGCCAGCTCGAGGCCGACGGACTGATTTTTCGCCGCGATTACGGCGAGAACCCGCCGCGCGTCGAGTACGGCCTGACCGAGCTGGGCCAAAAGATGCTGCCCGTCATTGATTCACTGGCCGACTTTGGCGCCTATTACAAGACAGTCGTGGCGTAGCGCCTACTGGCGATAGTGGGCAAAGAAATCGGCCAGGTCTTCCATGGACTCCTTCAAGACCTCCATGCGCGGCAGGTAGACAATACGGAAGTGGTCGGGCTCTGCCCAGTTAAAGCCGCCACCACGCGTGATCAAGATCTTCTTTTGGTGGAGAAGGTCAAGGGCAAACTGCTCGTCGTCGGTGATATTGAACTTCTTGACGTCCATCTTGGGGAAGATGTAGAACGCCGCCTTGGGCTTCACGGCCGTGATGCCGTCAATCTGGTTCAAGGCCTCGTAAACATAGTTGCGCTGCTCGTAGACACGGCCGCCGGGGCGGATGTACTCGTTAACAGATTGATACCCGCCAAGGGCCGTCTGCACGATGGACTGCGCCGGCACGTTGGAGCACAGGCGCATGTTAGAAAGCATGTTGATGCCCAAAATGAAGTCCTGCATGCAGACCAAGTTGCCCGAGAGAATCATCCAGCCCACGCGATAGCCGCACACCATGTGGCTCTTCGAGAGGCCCGAGAAGGTAACGCACGGCAGGTCGGGCGCCAGCGAAGCGATGGAAATGTGCTGGTAGCCGTCCATAATCAGACGGTCGTAGATCTCGTCGGCAAAGATCATGAGCTGGTGCTTGCGGGCAATCTCGACAATGCCGTCCAAGATCTCGCGCGAGTAAACGGCGCCCGTGGGGTTGTTGGGGTTGATCACGACGATGGCCTTGGTGGCCGGGGTGACCTTCTTCTCGATGTCCTCAAGGTCGGGGTTCCACTCGTTTTGCTCGTCGCAGATATAGTGCACGGGGTTGCCGCCAGCAAGGGTCACGCAGGCGGTCCACAGCGGGTAATCGGGGCTGGGAATCAAAACTTCGTCGCCGTTGTCGAGAAGAGCGTGCATAGAAAGTTGAATCAACTCACTGACGCCGTTGCCGGTATAGATGTTCTTCATGTCGACGCCTGCGATGTTGCGCAACTGAGCGTACTGCATGATGGCCTTGCGGGCAGCAAACAAGCCGCGCGAATCTGAGTAGCCCTCGCACTCGGGAAGCTGGTGGCGCATGTCGTAAACGACCTCGTCAGGGGCGCGGAAGCCAAAGGGCGCGGGGTTGCCAATGTTGAGCTTCAAGATGCGGGCGCCGTTTTCTTCCATGCGGGCAGCCTCATCGACCACCGGGCCGCGGACGTCGTACAAAACGTTGTCGAGCTTGGATGACTTGTTGAACTGACGCATGGGTGCTCCCTCTTTGACGGTGGTCTTTACTGCTTGAGGCGCGGCCGCTGCCTGCGCCAAATTCGCTGCGGATTTATCGGGCTCTTGCCCCAAAAGCCAGCCGGGCGAGACGCCAAACAGCTTGGCGAGATACGCAACGGTGTCTTTTCTGGGCACCACTTTGCCGCTTACATACTGGCTGACCTGGCTTTTTCCAAGCTTCACGCCATCGGTTGCGGCCAGACGTATTAGGTCTGACTGCTTAAGGCCTGCCTCTTGCATGGCCTGTTTAAGGCGCTTTTGGAACGTGCTGTAAGCCATGGGCTTCTCCGTTAGTTCAATTTCTGAGCGTGCTTGACGCCGAGAAGTTCAATTTTGCGCGTGTGCTGAGGGCACTATAGCACGCAGAAATTGAACTCAACCAAGAAGTCGAGAGAAACGTTCAAATTTCAAGGAGAGCGGTCGGCGAGAAGCCCTTGCGAGCAGGCGCCGCGCCCCGCCCTACCCCTGGCGCAGCGTAGCCACCATGTGGCGCGGCACGGCGTGGAACGTGCAGCTGCCAATGACGTTGCCCGCCGCCTTCTTGGCCGCATCGCTGCCGTTGGAGGTGGCGTAGGCGTGGTCAAAGCGCTCGAGCATCTCAATGTCGTTGCCGCCGTCGCCGTAGACCGCGACCTCATCTTCGGATAAGCCCAGGTAGTTGGCCAGCCACGCCACGGCTTCGCCCTTGTTGACGCCTTTAGCCGTGAGCTCGACCATCGAGGGATCAAAGGGTGCGTTGACAATAAAGTCGCTCTTCTCGGCTATGAACTCGTTGACCGCCGCGATTTCTGCCGGGTCTTTGAGATGCGCGTTGACCTTGCAGATGCGGTCGGCCATCACCTGGGCGGGCGTGCAGTCATAGACGTTCTCGGGCGCACCCACGATGCTCATGCCGCGCAGGCGAATCTTGGCGTACCAGGGCTGGTTGGCAAAGACGGCCAGGTGCTCGGCCTCGCTAAACATGTGATAGGTGTGCTTCTCGCCCACGTAGTCAAAGGCCACGTGAGAGAATCGCGTTGTAAGCTCTTCAATGACGCCCTGGTCAATGGCGCAAAAGCGAGCTATCTGGCCTTGCTCGTCCAGCACGATAGAGCCATTGGCGCACACTGCCGCGACGTTTCCCTCAAAGCCAAAGGCCTTGTTATCACGCAGGGTGCGGCCCGTGGCCACGCTAAAGTGACAACCAGCGGCGCGCACCTTGCGGATGGCCGACAAAATCACGGGGTCAACCGTGTGCATGGCGTTGAAAAGGGTTCCATCGAGGTCAGAAGCAAAAAGTTTTATCATGCGGCACCTAGCGTCTGAGGTCTGCCGCGCGACGCGGCAGCTAAAATGAGCAACGTTCAACATTATTACCCCGAAAGGCCCGCCTGTGTTTAACGTTGTTCTCTTTGAACCAGAAATCCCCGCCAACACCGGAAACATCGGCCGCACCTGCGTTGTCACCGGCTCTCACCTGCACCTTATTGGGCCAATGGGCTTCTCGCTTGAGGACCACATGCTGCACCGTGCGGGCCTGGGCTACTGGCGAAGCCTTAACGTGACAACGTACGACGGCTGGCAGGACTTCTTGGCGAGAAACGCTCTAAAGACGGACGACACGCGCCTGCACTTTCTTACCAAAAAGGCCCGGCGCACCTATTCCCAGGCCACATATGCCGATGGCGACTACCTGGTGTTTGGCAAGGAGTCCTCGGGCATCCCCGAGGAGCTTTTGGCCCAGGCACCCGAGCGCTGCGAGCGGATCCCCATGTTGCCCGACGCCGCCACCATCACTGACGCCGAGGCCTGGAAAGAGCCGGTGGGCAAGGCCTGTGACCACCCCATCCTTCGCCAGGACATCTGCGGCAACTTCATCAATCCCGACGACTACCAGATCAGTGCTTTGAACCTCTCGAACTCGGCCGCCATCGTGCTTTACGAGGCCCTGCGCCAGACCGGCTTCGACGGGATGGAGTAAAACCGCGGAGGCCTAAAGGCTCTCCAGCCACTCCAGCGCCTTGGCCACGCTGGCCGTGGCCACTGGTGCGTTTACCGCGAGCTTTTTGTCCTCGGTGACGAGAAGATCGGCCTTGCTTCTCACCGCTGCCGCGATGACCATGTCGTCCTCGAAATCCGAGTGCAGGCGGCGCTGCTTTTGAGCGACCCAAACGTCGCTGAGGTCGGCCCCCACCGCCAGTGCCACTTCTCCCAAGTTGTTGATGCATCCCCAGGCTGCCGCATTAGCAGCGGAAGCCACCCTAGAGTTCATCTCACCGTCGTTCTCCATGCGGTACAGTTTCTTCATATCGGACGCGACGATATAGAAGATGTCGTTTGCAGAATGGATGGGATAGAGCAGCGTCACGTTCTTCGCAAGCGCATTCGCAACCAGCTCTTTAGCCAGGTCGTGATTGGGACGGCTCGGAAGATAATTGCTGAGCCACACGTTGGTATCCAGCAGAAGGACTCTTTCGTCACTCATAGCTAGTCCAGCCCAAAAGCTCGCCGTACCTGTCCATAAAGGCCTGTTCTTTTAAGTCTTCGAAAGAAGCGCAGCTTGACCCCGGCAGCCCACTAAGCCCTACATTTTTATATAAATCTTCCAAGAGGTGCGCTCCTTTCTTAGCCAACGCGAGTTTTCTTGCCCGCTCTTTGGCCTGAGTCGCCTCTCTCTCCGTCTTCTCGTCGGGTAAAAGCAAATCGCGAAACCCCTGGGGATCATCCTTGTACTTCACGGCAAGCTCCCACACTGCCCGCACGGCTTGCGTGGGCGTGAGACCGGCTGCCGCTAAAGCGGCATCGCCCGAGCTCTTAAGCTGAGGGCTTATTCGCGCATTTACCTGCGCTAATGCTGTTGCAGCCTGTGCCATCGCATTTTCCTCTTTCCAACTTGCTTTGTTATGGCTATGATTGTAAAGCATGTAAAGCAGGATTCGCAACGGCGGGAGGCAAATCGATGAATAGGCTGTCCGGAATGGCTGCTGCGGCGCTTTTGGTGCCCGGACTCGCCTTCGCTTTGCTCGCCGCCGGCACACCCGCAACGGCAGCGATTGCCAACGAGGCTCCTGCGAGCTTTGACCTGCGCGACCCCAACGGGGACGGCGACCGCTCGGATTCCGTTGTCACCTCAGTGAAGCAGCAGGACCCCTGGGCAACCTGCTGGGCCTTTGGAACCACCGCCGCTGCAGAGACGAGCATCCTCTCAAAGACAGGGACCACAGCCGCGCAGACCGGGCTCGATCTGTCGGAACGAGGGGTCGCCCTGGCCTCGTATACCCCCATCAACCAGGCCATAAGCGCCTCGCAGGCGGGCGAGGGCTACATCGGCTCGGCCAATGCCGGGTTCAACGCGGGCGGCAAGCCCTACTTTGCCATCGTCTCGTTCTCGGCGGGATTGGGGCCGATCGCAGAGAGCGCGCTCCCCTACCAGAACAACGAGGGCCTCATCACCTGCTCGGTCCTGGCCAAAGACGCCCAGCAAGCACAAACCAAGAACCTCACTAAAGACCAAATTGCGGCGTACGACGATGCTACGGTTACACCCCTGTATTACGCCGGTACCGCAGACGGCTCGGACGGCGCGACCTGGAACGCCGACGCGACCCTGTGGTCCCGCGCGGGCTATGAGCTCATCGACGGCAACGTCTTGCCAGAGCTGCGCCAAGACGGTGATGACGGCGTCGTGACCTTAAACCAGCAAGGTTTTGACGCGGCCAAGGGCGAGCTTCTTGCCGGCCGCGCCGTCGCGATTACGTACATCCATGACGAGAGCCTCTACCTCAACAAAGATACCTGGGCCTACTGCTCGTACGAGACGGGCGGCGGCAGCCATGCCGCATGCATCGTGGGTTGGGACGATAGCTATGACGCCTCAAACTTCAAGACGGGGCCAAACGGCGAGAAACCCGCCGGCAACGGAGCCTGGCTTGTCAAGAATAGCTTTGGTGCCCAGACCGAGGACTTCCCCAATTCCGGCGACTGGGGCATCGTGGAGGACGAAAAGAACACCGGCTACTTCTGGATGTCGTACTACGACGCGAGCGTGGGCGACCTCGTCTCGTTCGACTTCGACCTTACGCGGCAGAACTCGGATGCCGGTCTGTACCTTGACCAGTACGACTTCCTCCCCAACGAGGACTTTGACGCCACGCCCTATGACGAGCCCACGAGCTCGGCCAACGTCTTCACCGCACAGGGCGATATGCTCCTGCGGGCCATCGGCACGACCACCTATCAGGCGGGTACAACCGTAACCTACCAGGTATATCTTTTGGATGACGAGGCCTCAACGCCCACCCAGGCCGGGCACAGCACGCTGGCTTTCTCGGGTAGCAAGACCTTCACGTATGCCGGCTACCATCGCTTTGAGCTTGATGCGGCAGATCTTGTGGCCATGCGCTCTGGCCAGCGCTACACCGTTGTCACAACACAAAAAGGTGCAGACGGTAAGTACTACCAAGGCGCATCAACCACCTATAAAAGCTCGGGTTTCAGGGCCAAAGTGGGCGTGGGCGAGTCTTGGACCGGCACCAGCCAGGAAGTGGGCGCAAACGGCGGAGCTAGCGAGAAGACCACCTGGACCGACTGGCGCGAGACCCTTGACGACCCCGATGGCCTGGGCGGCACCTCACAAACCGACAACTTTTCGATCAAGGGAATCTCTAGCGCCCGTGATTGGGCGAGCGTTGAGGAGCTAAGTGGGCTCGAGCAGGCCATCGCGGGCGCTAAGTCTGTCTTGGCTGCGGTCAAGGTCAGCAGCGACGGGAGCGATGTAGCGGCCAGCGAAACCTGGCTCACCCAGGAAGAATACGACGCGCTAGCGGCGGCCATCGAAGACGGGCAGGCAGCCTTGGCAGCCGCAGGCGAGAACTACAAGACGGCCCTCGCAAACACCACGCCATCGTCGGCCGACGTCGAGTCCCTTGTGGCATCTCTCGCCGTCAAGGCAAAGGCCGGATTGAAGGTCACAGGCGACAATGGCGTAAACGACCAGCCCAGCGCCGGAAACGCCCGCGGCTCCACCCCGGCAACCGGTGACGAGAACACCGCCGCCCCAGCGGGCCTTCTCGCCGCGCTCGGCGCGGCCGTTCTTCTCGCCAACAGGAAAGTTCGTCAAGCTCGCTAGCTGCAAGCCGGCAGCCCGGTCAAACAGCGCCAGCAAAAAGGGTCGCCCGGCTTGCATCGCCAGGCGACCCTCGTTGAACGCACAACATCTAGCAGCTGTGGCGACTTAGACCAGCTTGCCCTTGCAGTGGTCGCACATGTGCTGGATCATCTGGGCCTCCCAGCCAAGGAAGTCGCGCTTGCGGGGCTTAAGCGCGCCGTCGACCAGCTCGTCGTAGGCAACCTTGATTTTGACGAAGCGGGTCACGCGGCTCTCGCCCTCGTGGGTCATGCAGCTCTCCACGAGCTTCTGGGGACCAAGGCCCATCAGAACGCGCGGGTTGTACAGCACGTGGTCCTTCTCGTCGTCGCCCTTGTAGGCAACAACGGCCTTGGCAACGCCAATCTGGTTGGCGGCCAGGCACACGGCGTCTTCCAGGGAGTTCATAGTGTCGATAAGGTCCTGGGCAAGATCTGCGTCATCGGCGGTGGCGGGGGCGCACACCTGGGACAGGATAGCGTCATCGCAAACAAGGTCTTTAACCATGGTGGTTCCTTTCATGTGTAATAAGCGCACGCGCGCAGAGCCGCGCGCAACAGCGCAGTCGAGTATATCATTGCTTTTGTATGCGCAAATTTCCCGGCGCCGAGGGGCCGCGTGCCTCCACAACCGCAAAGGAGGCGAGAAGGGCCCATGCCCCGCGAAACCAAGAAAGCCAAGGCCGCGCGCGCCTGTGAGGTCTGCCGTCGGCTTGACGAGAAGTACGGCCCGGTCGAGTGCTTCTTGGACCATCAAAACCCTTTTCGCCTGACCATAGCGGTGCTTCTCTCGGCGCAGACCACAGACGCGCAGGTCAACAAGGTCACGCCGGCGCTCTTTGAGCGCTACCCCACGCCCCAGGCCATGGCCGCGGCGACGCCTGCCGAGGTGGCCGAGCTCATCCGCAGCCTGGGCTTCTACAAGACCAAGGCCCGCCACTGCGTCGAGTGCGCACAGGCCATCGTCGCCGACTTTGGCGGCGAGGTGCCCCACACCATGGCCGAGCTCACCTCGCTTCCCGGCGTGGGTCGCAAGACCGCAAACATCGTGCTCAACGTGGGTTTTGGCATCGTCGAAGGCATCGCGGTGGACACCCACGTCAACCGCATCGCGCACCGCCTGGGCCTCTCCCCAAAGACGCACGAGAAGGAACCCTTGAAAACCGAGCAGGACCTCTTAGCCCTTCTCCCCCGCGAGCTGTGGGACAACGTCAACCACCAGTGGATTCTTCACGGGCGCCAAACGTGCAGCGCCCGGTCGCCACACTGCGACGAGTGCGTACTGGAAGACCTCTGCCCCAGCGCGCACCGGTTCTAACGCCAACAGTTCGGTGACCCGCCCGCCCTTCTCCCCTGCTCTTTCTTGGTAAGGATTGCTTTTGATCGCAAGTCAACTTGTTGTTTGGTTCTCATTCTTTGGCCTGATAGGCTGGCTGTTTGAGTCGACATACTGCTCGGTTGTCGAGAAGTGCTGGTGCAACCGCGGCTTTTTGTTTGGCCCCATCTGCCCCATCTACGGCGCAGGCGCGGTGGGCGCGCTTGCCGTCTTTGGAAACCCGCTGGTCAGCACGGCGCTGCCGCCCGCGTGGGTCATCTTTTTGGTGTGCGCCATAGGTGCCTCGGCCATCGAGTGGGTCACCTCGGTTCTTATGGAGAAGGCCTTTGGCACCGTGTGGTGGGATTACTCGGACCTGCCGCTCAACCTTGACGGCCGTATCTGTGTGCCAGCAGCAACCCTCTTTGGCCTGGGCGGCTTAGCCATCGTCTATGTGGCGTTGCCGCTGGTACGGGCCGTGAACGCAGCCGTGGCACCCTTGGCCTTTGAGGTTGTGGCCCTTATCCTCATGGCCCTTCTGGCCGCCGACACCACGTTGGCCGTCTGTGGCCTAACCGAGGTCCTGGCCACGGTCGAGCGCGTGCAGGGCAACTTTGATACCCGTGTGCAGGGCGCGCTTGAAAGCGGCGCCGAGAAGGCCGACCGCCTGCGTGACACCGGGGCCGAGTACGCCGGCCGCGTGCGCGAGACGGGCGCCGAGGCCGTGGACCGCTTGCTCGATACCCGCGACGATTACGCCGAGCGCCTGCGCGACGTGGCTTCTCACATGAGCGGGCGCCACCAGCACATTCTTCACAACATGAAGCGCTTCCACACCAAGAAACTCAAAGGCACGGCCATGCGCCTGGTGGCCGCCCTGGACAACCTTAAGAAGGATAAGCAGTGATGTCTCCCAGCACCAAAGCCGCTCTGGACGCCCAAATTGCAGACATGGAGAAAGCCGGGCGCACCCACCTTATGCAGGGGTTTGTTCAGCACGGGCACGTGAGCACCTGGCAACACTGCGTGCGCGTGGCCACCTGCGCCGTTTCCCTGGGCGAGGCCCTTCACCTGCGCGTGAGCCAGCCCCAACTGGTACGTGCGGCCCTTCTCCACGACTACTTTTTGTACGACTGGCACGAGCCCAACCACACCAAGCACGCCACCATGCACCCGGTTTTTGCACTGAGAAATGCCCGCGAGGACTTTGACCTCACGCCGCTGGAAGAAAACGCGATTGCGGCTCACATGTGGCCCCTGCCGCCGGGGCGCGTTCCCAAGAGCCGCGAGGCCTGGCTCATCTGCGCCGCCGACAAGTGGTGTTCCCTCGGCGAAACCCTCTTCATGCGCTAAACCGCCGCGCCTCGCGCCGCCGGCAATTTCGACGGTTATGGGAATTTCGACCAGCCGTTTCTACGTTTATGGGAAGCTTCGCCGGGCGAATCGACGGTTGTGGGAAGCCCAGGTTTCCCACAACCGTCAAAATGCCCGGCCCGCCCGCGCCCGCCGCGCCCGCGCCGCGTCCTTCTCGCCGCATCTGTGGAAATCCGGGGCGCAGGTAAACGCGCGGCCGAATGGGGTATCCTTCCTCTGTTGGCAAATTAGAGAAGGGAAACTTCCATGGCTGATAAACCCGTTAAAATCGTGATGCTTACCGGCTACCTTGGCGCCGGTAAGACCACGTTGCTCAACCACATCCTGCAAAACGACGGCGGCATTCGCGCGGCCGTGATCGTCAACGACATCGGCGAGGTCAACGTCGACGCCAACCTCATTGCCAACGGCGGCTATGCCCAGGCAGACGACATCATCCCCCTCACCAACGGCTGCATCTGCTGCACCCTGGCAGACGACCTGGCCAACCAGCTGTCCTCCATCGCCGACTCGGGCAACTTCGACTACATCATCATCGAGGCCTCGGGCATCTGCGAGCCCGTGCCCATCGCCTACACCATCAGCGCCTTCTGCGACGCCGAGAAGGTCGGCGGCCAGCCCAAGCTCGCACTGGACAACATCGTGGCCGTGGTCGACTGTGCCCGCATGTACGACGAGTTCCACGGCGGCCGCGACCTTCTCGCCGAGGACATCGACGAGGACGACATCGAGAGCCTTCTGATCCAGCAGATCGAGTTCTGCTCTACCCTCATCCTCAACAAGGTCGACACCGTGACGCCCGAGCAGCTGGCCGAGCTCAAGGCCATCGTGCGCAGCCTGCAGAAGGAGGCCGTCATCATCGAGGCCGAGCAGGGCAACGTCGACCTGGCGGAAATCCTGGACACTAACCGCTTTGACTTCATGCGCGCCTATAACTCCGCCGCCTGGATCGAGGCCATGGAGCACCCCGAGGAGCATGACGACCCCGAGGTCCTGGAGTACGACATCCAGACCTTTGTCTACCACCGCCGCCAGCCCTTTGACGCCGCCGCCTTCAAGAACTTTGTCGAGAACAACTGGCCCGACTGTGTGGTGCGCGCCAAGGGCATCCTGTGGGCCACGGCCAACCCCGACATGTGCTACCTCTTTGAGCAGGCCGGCCACCAGATGCGCCTGACCGAGAACGGCCTGTTTGTCGACTCGGCGCCCGAAGACGAGAAGAAGCAGATTCTGGCCGAGACGCCCGAGATCCTTGAGACCTGGGACCCCGAGGTGGGCGACCGCGAGACCAAGCTGTGCATCATTGGCCGCCACATGGACCGCGCCCAGATCGAGGCCCAGCTCGACCAGCTGCTCACCAGCTGGCAGCGCTAAGCGCCCGGCCACCCCGCGCAACGACCCGTGGCCACGACGCCCAACACAAACCAAGACAACCGCGTGTGCGCGGGAGCAGGCCACGACTGCGCCTTCTCCCGCGCCGGCAGTTCGTGCATGGACAACATCCGCCTGTTTGCCGACCTGCCCGTTGACGCCAAGCGCGAGCTTCTTGCCTGCTCAAGGCACTCGAAGCACGCGCAGGGCACCATCCTTGTGCACGAAGGCGACCCCATCGAGTCGATCCTTATCGTGCGCTCGGGCCGCATCAAGACCTTTCGCGGCAGCGTCAACGGCGAGGAGTACGTCCTGGACGTCCTGCACGACGGGCAGGCCCTGTGGCACGGCATGTTTTTGGAGAACCACATCTACCGCTACTCGGTGGAGTGCCTGACGCCGGTGCAGTTGTGCCGCATCCACCGCGCGGACTTCGAGGCCCTTCTCTCCAACCACCCCGACGTTGCGCTGGGCCTGATCCGCATGGTCACGACCGAGCTCAACGACGCGGAAGAGAAGATCATGATGCTTTCGATCCGCGACCCGCGCCAGCGCTTGGCCGAGTACCTTTTGATCCGAGACCAGCGCTGCGCCGGCCCCGAGATCCACCTTAAGCTCGAAGACATTGCCGCCTCAGTGGGCCTGCGCCCCGAGACCGTGAGCCGCAACATCGCGCGTTTTGTGCGAGAAGGCCTGGTAGAGCGCACCGGTCGCGGTCGCCTTTTGGTCATCGACCGCGACGGCCTAAAGCGCGTCACCGAGCTGCACGAGTAAGTTGCGGGCGGGACGCGCGGATGGGCTGTCGGCGGGCCGCCGAGCCCCGTCGCCGCCGTGCCCGCCCTTCTCCGCGCCAACCTTCCCAAGACGAGAAATAACAGCTACGCGCCCAAAAACTACCGTCTGGCGCCCGTATCCTACCGCTGGCCGACAGTCCCCCTTTATTTCAATAGAATTTCCGAGTTACTTGATTCTGGTCAAGGAACACACTTCTCGATGTACTAAATTGTCTTTGGTTCGTTGGCAGCAGCACATGCAAAGGGGGTAGCGCATGCTCGGTATGGTTCACTCGGTGGAGTCTTTTGGCTCGGCTGACGGCCCCGGCGTTCGCTACATCATCTTCTTGCAGGGCTGCCCCATGCGCTGCCGTTACTGCCACAACCCCGACACCTGGAAGACCTCGGGCGGCCAGGAGAAATCCGCCGACCAGCTCTTGGACCAGGCCGAGCGCTACCGAACCTACTGGGGCGCCGAGGGCGGCATTACCGTAAGCGGCGGCGAGGCCTTGATGCAGCTCGATTTTCTTGTCGAGCTCTTTGAGAAGGCCCACAAGCGCGGCATCAACACCTGCCTTGACACATCCCTGGCCACTTTCTCGCCGGATGACCCCGAGTGGATGGCCCAGTTTGACCGCCTGATTGCGGCCTGTGACCTGGTCATGGCAGACATCAAGCACATCGATGCCGCCGAGCACAAGAACCTCACCGGGCGAGACAACGCCAACATCTTGGCGGGTCTTCGCTATCTTTCGGACCACGACCAGGCAATGTGGATTCGCCAGGTTTTGGTCCCCGGCATCACCGACGACGACACCTACCTGCGCCGCACGCGCGAGTTCATCGAGCAGCTCAAGACCGTGCAGCGCATCGAGGTTTTGCCCTACCACACGCTGGGCATCTTTAAGTGGGACGAGCTGGGTATCCCCTATACCCTGCGCGACACCAATCCGCCCGCGCAAGAGCGCGTGGACAACGCTTTGGCGATTCTTCGCGGCGAGAAATAACGCCGCGAGTCGATACGGGAAACAGCGCCAGGAAATTCGCGCCGGGCGCTACGAAAAGGAGGCAACATGCAGCTTCGCGAAGAGTGGAACGGCTTCAAGGGTGGCCACTGGGTCGACGACATCAACGTCCGCGACTTCATCCAGCAGAACTACACCCCCTATGAGGGCGACGAGGAGTTCCTCGCTGGCCCGACCGAGGCTACCGACGCCCTTTGGGGCAAGGTCCAGGAGCTTCAGGCCGCCGAGCGCGCCAACAACGGCGTTCTTGAGTGCGAGACCGAGATTGTCTCTGGCCTGACCGCCTACGGCCCCGGCTACATCGGCGAGGACACCAAGGACCTCGAGAAGGTCGTTGGCCTGCAGACCGACAAGCCCCTGAAGCGCGCCTTCATGCCCTACGGCGGCATCAAGATGGCCCAGCAGGCTGCCGAGAACTACGGCTTCCACGTCAACGACAAGTACAACCAGATCTTCAACGAGTATCACAAGACCCACAACCAGGGCGTCTTTGATGCTTACACCGCCGAGATGCGCGCTGCTCGCCACTCTCACGTCATCACCGGCCTGCCCGACACCTACGGCCGCGGCCGCATCGTCGGCGACTATCGCCGCGTTGCCCTCTACGGCATCGATCGCCTGATCGCCGGCAAGAAGGCCGACCTCGAGAACTGCGGCGACGGCACCATGACCGACAACGTCATCCGTCAGCGCGAGGAGCTCTCTGACCAGATCCGTGCTCTCCAGGGCATGAAGAAGATGGCCGAGATCTACGGCTACGACATCTCGAAGCCCGCCACCACCGCCGCCGAGGCTGTCCAGTGGCTCTACTTTGGCTACCTGGCCGCCATCAAGACCCAGAACGGCGCCGCCATGTCCGTGGGCCGCGTCTCCACCTTCCTGGACATCTACATCCAGCGCGACCTTGAGGCCGGCAAGATCACCGAGTCCGAGGCCCAGGAGCTCATCGACCACCTGGTCCTGAAGCTGCGCATGGTCAAGTTCGCCCGCATCCCCTCTTACCAGGCCCTCTTCTCTGGCGACCCCGTGTGGGCCACCCTTGAGGTCGCTGGCCTTGGCCAGGACGGCCGTAGCCTCGTCACCAAGAACGACTACCGCTTCCTGCACACCCTCGAGAACATGGGCCCCGCTCCTGAGCCCAACCTGACCGTTCTCTACAGCAAGCGCCTGCCCGAGAACTTCCGTAAGTACGCCGCTAAGATCTCGGTCACCACTTCTTCCATCCAGTACGAGAACGACGACGTCATGCGTCCGGTCTGGGGTGACGACTACTCCATCTGCTGCTGCGTCTCTGCTACCGAGACCGGCAAGGAGATGCAGTTCTTTGGCGCTCGTGCCAACCTTGCCAAGTGCCTCAACTACGCCATCAACGGCGGCAAGGACGAGAAGTTCATGGACAAGCAGGGCAACCACATGCAGGTTGGCCCCGAGTACGCCCCGGTCACCTCTGAGTACCTTGACTACGATGAGGTTATGCACAAGTTCGACCTCATGATGGACTGGCTGGCCGACCTGTACGTCAACATCTTGAACCTCATCCAGTACATGCACGACAAGTACTACTACGAGGCCGCCGAGATGGCCCTCATCGACACCAACGTCCGCCGCACCTTCGCGACCGGCATCGCTGGCTTCTCTCACGTTGTCGACTCCATCTCTGCTATGAAGTACGCCAAGGTCAAGACCGTCCGCGACGAGCAGGGCATTGTTGTTGACTACGAGGTCGAGGGCGACTTCCCCAAGTACGGCAACGACGACGACCGCGTCGACGACATCGCCGTCTGGCTGCTCAAGACCTTCATGGCTAAGATCGCCAAGCACCACACCTACCGCGACTCCGAGCCCACCACCTCCATCCTTACCATCACCTCCAACGTGGTGTACGGCAAGGCTACCGGTGGCACCCCCGACGGCCGCAAGGCGTTCACCCCGTTTGCCCCTGGCGCCAACCCCGCTTACGGTGCCGAGCAGAACGGTCTTCTCGCTTCCCTCAACTCTGTGGCTAAGCTCCCCTACGAGTACGCCCTGGACGGCATCTCCAACACGCAGACCATCAACCCGTCTGCCCTTGGTAACGACGACGAGCAGCGCGTCGCCAACCTGGTGAACGTCCTCGACGGTTACTTCACCAACGGCGCTCACCACCTGAACGTCAACGTCTTTGGCGTCGAGAAGCTCAAGGACGCCATGGAGCACCCCGAGAAGCCCGAGTACGCCAACTTCACCATCCGCGTCTCTGGTTACGCCGTCAAGTTCATCGACCTCACCCGTGAGCAGCAGCTTGACGTTATCGCCCGTACCTGCCACGAGGCAATGTAAGGGATTTTCGCAAAACGCCTGGTCCGCGACTGGCCGGGTAGCGATTGAAAAGGAGGCTCGCCTAACGGCGGGCTTCCTTTTTGCTTGGCGATTGGGTGGCGCAATTCATTTTTTACGAAAGTTAGGACCAGTATGGCGTTTGGTCGAATAGGCTGCCGATTTGAGCGACAAAAGCCCAGTTGGCTGACCGCGAAAAACGGGGTCTACTCGGCCAGTTGCAATACTGGTCCTAACTTTCGTAATTTTTGAGTTTGGGAGGGGCCTTACGGGCGGTCGCACGCCGCCCCGAGGCCCAAAAGGCCTACTTGTGGTAGGGTTCGCCGCGGCTGATCTTGCAGGCGCGGTAAATCTGCTCGAGCAGGACCACGCGGGCCAGGTTGTGCGGCAAGGTGATAGGGCCAAAAGACAGGGTCTCGTTGGCGCGGGCCTTGACCTCGGCACTTACCCCGTCCGAGCCGCCAATCACAAAGGTGATGTCGCTGTTGCCGCCAAGAGCCAGTGCGTCCAGGCGCGCCGAGAAATCGGTGCTGGAGCGCTCCTTGCCCTCGATGGCCAGCAGGATGACGTGGGAGCGCGGGTTGATGGCGGCCACGATGGCCGCGCCCTCGCGGTTTCTGGCGGCGTCCACGCCGCCCGCCTTGGCAGGGTCGATATCGGCTATCTCGCGCACCTCTACCTTGGCGTATGCCCCCAGGCGCTTAAGGTACTCGTCGCAGGCCTGCTGCCAAAAGCGCTCCTTGAGCTTGCCGACAGCAACAACGGTATAGCGCACGCAAACCTCCCTTAAGGCACCCGGGAACCAAAGCGGGCCGGCTTAGACCAGCTGAATCTTCTCGACGTCCTCGCGCGAGGTCTCGCGGTAGAGGGTGAACTTGCGGCCAATGACCTGCACGACCTCAGCGCCACAAAGCTCGGCCAGCTGGTAGGCGGCGTCCTTGGTCTCAAGGCCCGAGTTCTCAAGCACGCTGCACTTGACCAGCTCGTGTGCCTCAAGGCTCTCGCCGGCCTGCTCGGCCGTGGCCTGGGTAACGCCCGCCTTGCCAATAGAGACAACGGAATCCAGGTGGTGGGCAAGGGCGCGGAGCTGCCTGATCTGACGTCCAACAAGAGCCATAGGGGTACCTCTCTCAAATGTTTTTGCGCGCGGCACGGGCCGCAAGCTGCGAATCTGTTCAACTTTTTTAGGTTATCGCAGGTAAGGCGGTTAGGTCAAAGACTTATCCCGCATCTTGATAAGAAATCGAAGGATTTACCAACGCCGAGAAGAGCCTAGCCCCTGGGCGGCACGATGCAGTCGTAGCGCACGGCTTTGCCGCTCACGACGTAGCTGGGCTTGGCTCCGGCGAGAAGCGCACCCTTGACCGGCCGCTTGATGACGACCTTGCGCGGGCGCGTGGCCAAGGCGGCGGCAAGCAGTTCTTCCTCGTCGTTGCAGGGGGCTTCCAAGTGGTGCAGCAGCTGGAACTTCTTTTTGACCGCCGCGCTCTTGGTGCGAGCAGGAAACATGGGGTCCAGATAGACCACGTCGGGCGAGAAGCCCAGATCGGCCAGGCCGACGATGCTGTCGCCGGGGACCAAGGTCATGCGAGCCGCGATGGGCGCCAGGGCTTCATCGGCCGCGGCGCGCTCTAGCGCGTCTGCCAACAGAGCTGCGATGACCTGGTCTTTCTCAAAGAGCGTCACCGTAAAGCCGGCTGCGGCCAGCAGGAACGAGTCCTCGCCAAAGCCGGCCGTGCAGTCGACGGCCGTTGGTGACTCGACCCCCTTGACCTTGGCAGCCTTGACAAGAAGCTCCTGACCCAGACGATGCGCCTTCACGCGCGGCAGCATGGCCGTAAGGTCGGCGCGCAGCTCCATGCCGTCGCCCACCAAGGTCAGGCCCTCGGGGCGGCGCACCAGCTCAACGCCCGGGGCAACAGCCGCACTCCCGGCCGCCACACCGCCCGTGACCTGCGTGTTATTCTCGCCAGTCAAAGCCATCCCCTACTCGTCGACAGAGTCCGCGGCCTCGTTGCCCAGGGCCTGGGCAGCCTCGGCCTGCTCGTCCACAAACCTGTCGGCCTCGCTCAGCTCGACGGCATCGCGGATCTTCTCGGCAACGGTCTTCTTTTCTTCGTCCTCGTCATGCTCGTAGGTCACTACGTAAGGCGCGATGTTGTTGCGCGCAAAGAGGATCGACATCTCGCGCTTGAGGCTGCGCTCCAGGGCACCGCGGTCCTTCTCGGCGCAGGTAGCAACCACGCGCAGCGTCATAGTAGAGTCGGTAAGCTCAACAACGCCCTTGTAGAAGGGGCCGTCCAGGATCGCGGGCACGCGCTTCTTGACGTTGGGCAGCTCGCGCTGCAGGACGTTCTCGACGTAGGGCAGCGACTCGCCGGTGGGCAGGTTGACGTTGACCGTGGCGTAAGAGTCCATCTTGGTCTTGTTGAGCACGTTAGAGATGCCCGAGTTGCGAAGCACCAGCACGTTGCCGTTGCCGTCGTTGATCTTGGTCGTGCGCATACCGATCTCCATAACGGTACCGGAGTTGCCGCCCACCGCAATGACGTCGCCCACGCGAAACTCGCCCTCGAAGATGATAAACAGGCCGCAGAGAAGGTCGGTGACCAGGTCCTTTGCGCCAAAGCTCACGGCCAAGGTGATGATGCCGGCGCCCGCCAACAGCGTGGCAGTATCGACGCCCAAAGCACCCAGGCACCAGTAGAGCATGCACAGCAGCATGCCGTACTTAACCGTGCTGGAAAGCAGACGGCAGACGGTCTCGCCGCGGGCTCCCAAAACGTCAGAGAGCAGGCGCAGCAGCCAGCGCAGGACGCCCGCGACCGTCACAGCCACGCAGGCGTACATTATGGCTGCCGTGACCGCAAAGATATTGAGGCCGCGCACCCAGCCGCCAGCCAGGATGTAGGCAAAGACCGAGTTGCCGCTAAAGGCCTGGTCCTTCAAGACGACGGCGAGAAAAACGAGGAAGACGCCCAAGCCGGCGAACCAGCGCAGGACCGTGCCCAGCTTTTGCTCGGGGGTCTTCTCGCCCCAGGAGAAGGAGCGGTTGAGCCAGCGCGAGACGGCCGACTCGCTCTTCTTCACGCGGCCGTCGGCAAGGGTGACGTCGACGATGCGGCCCTGTGGGTCGCGGGGGCGCGAGGCGGCGGAAGCGCCGGCGCC
>CAVGOA010000015.1:22794-26899 GCA_963630635.1 Paludibacteraceae bacterium | reverse complement strand
ATCATCTCGCCGTTGCCGTCAAGCACATAAACGGCCGCAATCTGCAGGACGTCGGCCAGCTCTTGGAGCTTCTCTTTGGTTGCCAGCGCAGGGTTTTGATCGACAATATAGGCGGCCACGCGGCATTTAGAGAGGTAACGGGTGCTGTACTGGTCTTCAAGCTCGCTCTGGCGCTCGGCGTTGCGCTCGATCGTCTCGCTTACTTGGTCGGCGCGCGCGGCGTTAGAGGACGACTGGCTGGACAGGGCAAAGAGCGTCTGCATGTAGAAGCTCACCACAACAATGACGGCCAGGCCCACGACCGAGAGAACCGCGGCCTTCTTGCCAATGGTGCGGTTGTAAGCCACGGGCCCCAGGCGGCCGAACTTCTCGGCAGCTTCTTGGCCCGAGCGCTCGTCGTCGCCCATAACAAAGACGCCGTAGAGGGCCACGCACGCGGCCACCACCACAAAGACAAAGAGGATGACGCCCACCGTGGTGTTTCTCGACTGCAGGGTGGTGGACTCGGGAACGGCGTAGATGTAGTAGGTGTCGTCGATGCGCTGGACACCGCAGTAGAGGTCGGCGCCGTTGGAGGTCACGCGAAAACGGTTGCCGTCCTCAAGGTCGCCCGCATCAAAGCCGGCGTCGTAGGCGTCGCTGCCCACCAGGTCGGACTGCGGGTGGTAGGTGATCAGGTGGTTTTTGGCCGAGACGGCGATCACGTAGCCGTCCTGCCCCACCGAGACGTTGCGCAACACGCTTTGGGTCGACCCCGAGGTGGCGATAAGGTCGCGCAGCTCGGTGGGGTCCTGCTCGATGACCACCATGGTGTTGTCGTCGATACGAGCGGCGTAGTAGCGGTCAAGCCAGCCCTGGTCGCTGACCTCGACCTCGACGGCGGCCGAGGCCTTGCCCGTCTCGAAGACCTGGCGCAGCTCGTTGAAGCGCGCGTAGGCGAAGTTGGCCTTGGTGTCGGCCGCCTTGGCCGTGACCTGCCCGTCGCGGGTCACCACCATGACGTTGTCGACCTCAAGCAGCTGGCGGTATTCGTCCATCTTGGCGTCGGTCGCGGCAAAGCCCGCGTCGTTTTGGGCCATGAAGGCCACGCTTTGGGCCTTGGACTGATAGATGCTGTCGTAAATCTGGGTGTTTTGGTCGGTCTCGTCTGCGGCCTGGGTGAGAAGGTCAGACAGGCTCGAGGCGCACTGGGTAATCTCGTCGTCATACGAGGAGTAGGCCAGGCGCTGCTGCATGTTGCCAAGAAGCAGGCCGCACGCCACCGCCGCCGCGGCTATGACGATAAATAAAGCGCAGGTCTTTCGCTTAAGTCTGTTGGTCATCAAAGGCTCCTAGTCCCACTTGTCGATCAAGGTCTCGATGGTGCCGTCGTCGAGCATGGCCTGGATGGCCGCTGCGACGGGCGCAGTGAGGTCGCTGTCTTTTTGGGTTGCCACCGCGTAGTCCTGCGGGGCGGCCTGGTAGTCCGAAAGGATCAGGCGGTCGTCGTTGAGGTAAGCCGCGGCAATCGCGCCGTCGGCCGCCATGGCGTCGACCTCGCCCGACTCAAGGGCGCACGAAAGCTCGGCGTAGCTGGGGTACTCCAGCAGGTGCCAGGTGTCGAAAGTGACGTCGGTATTGTCTTCGTTGGCCGTAAGGACCTGCCCGTTGGTAAAGCCGCGCTCGGTAAGGTTCGCGGCCAGGTAGGGGGCGGTGTTTGCCCCGGCCAAGGTGCCAAAGGTGTGGTTTTTAAGACCTTCGACGCCGGTGATCAAAGAGCTTTTCTCGCATACCAAAACGATGGCGTCGTGGTAGTAGGCCGGCGAGAAGTCAAAGTTCTTCTCGCGGTTCTCTGAGTCGGAGTAGCAGGCAACAAGGCAGTCCACGTCGCCGTTTTGCAGGGTTTCCTTGCGAGAGTCGGGCGTCACCGTGGTGAAGGTGCAGCCCGCATAGCCCATGCGCGAGGCCATCTCTTGCGCGATGTCGATCTCTAGGCCGTAGTACTTGCCGTTTGCGGCGTTGAGCTCGCTCATGCCAGCGATGTCGTCGCGCACTCCCACGCGCAGGGTCTTGCCGCCGGACGCCGCGCTGCTGCCGCCGCCGCTGTCGGCCGAGCCCTTCTCGCCGCAGCCCGCGAGTGCAAACGAAGCGCTGGTCAAAAGGGCACCCGCTAGCTTTATGGCCTGCCTTCGCCCTAGGTTGCCGTCAAGTTTCATGGTCTTCTCCCCAACTTACAGGCCGCCGCAGAGGAAGATGGCGAGAAGACCCGCTCGCGCTAGTTCGCGGAGTCCTTTGCCGAGGCGCCGACCTTGCCCATGACCTTGAGCAGGAAGTCCTCGACTGCCGCAAGCTGCGGGGTCTGGCCGTCTTTTCTCGAGACGATGCAGACGGGCACCTTGAGCGCGCAGGCGGGGTCGACGGGGACGCAGACCGTCGGGTTATCCGGATTGTCGGGGGCCGGAATCACCGCCGAGAAGTAATACCCCTTGCGCACCCTCATGAAGACTTCCATGTCCTTTTGGTTGTCGATCGCCTCGATCTTTCCCAGCAGCCGTTTGTTCTTGTACATAACAAGGATGGACTCGTTGTACGAATCCAGTTCTGGAGACATATTAGCAGGGTAGGCGGCCAGATCTGCCAGCGAGACGAACTCCTTGGCGGCCAAGGGGTGGTCGCGCATGACCACGATGCCGGTGGGCAGGGTGCCTACTGGCAGGCACTTGAGCTCGGGGCGCTCGAAGCGGCCGATGGTCACCAGGGCGGTGACTTGGCCGGACTCAAGGTGAGTCAGGGCAACGCTGGGGTACTCAAGAGAAAAGTCCAGGTCAAGGCCGGTAGTATCGCCCACCATCATCATGAAGGCCTCGCGGATGTTCACGTTGCCGTCGAAGTTGGGGGCGCACAGCTCGAGCCTGATGGCGGGCTGGGCAGCGGGGGCGCCCGTCGGTGCGGCGGCCGGTGTGGCGGCAGGCATCGCAGCGTGGGGCGCGGGTTGCTCGCATTTGCCGGCGACAAAGTCCTCTAGCTGCGCAAATGCGTCTCGCACCGGGCGGGCCTTCTCACAAAAAGCTGTGCCTGCCTGGGTGGGAATGACGCCGTGGCTCGTGCGCTCGAAGAGCTTGGTCGAGGCCTCGCGCTCCAGGTCGCCGATTGCTTTAGAGACGGCCTGAACGGTAACGCCCTGGGCCTTGGCCGCCTCGGAGAAGCTGCGCAGGTCATAGACCGAGACAAAGTATTTTACCTGGTTGATGTTCATGGTTGTCCTTGATTGAGGTGGCGACGGGCGGCGAGGCCTAAAGATGGTTTGCCCGCAAAAATTTTCCTTATCTATCTTAGTCCTTCAATATTTGGTTGAGCAGAAAGACAGGCGCTTTTCTGGCAAGCGGCGCGAGCGCAGGCTTCAACGCACGTTTGACGGGGACGGGCGAGCACAGTACCCTTGTCGGCATGGATAAACAAGCAAACATCAACGCCTGGCTTGACGCCGCCCCGGCCGAGGTGCGCGACACGTGCCGCGATCTTCTCGCCGCCGTCGAGGCCATGCGCCAGACGCAGGTAATCTACCCCGCGCAAGAAGACATCCTTAACGCCCTGGCTTGGACCGCGCCCGGCGATGTACGCGCGGTCATCCTGGGCCAGGATCCCTACCACGAGCCTGGACAGGCCATGGGGCTTTCTTTCTCGGTGCCTGCCGGGACCAAACTGCCGCCCAGCCTGCGCAACATCTATAAAGAGATGGCGGCCGACCTGGGGTGCTTGGCGCCCGCGTCGGGCGACTTGACCGGCTGGGCCAAGCAAGGCGTCTTGCTTCTTAACACCACCCTTACGGTGCGTGAGCACGCGGCCAACTCGCACGCAAAGCTCGGCTGGCAGGCAATCACCAACTACGTGGTGCGCCGGTGCCTGGAGCTTGAGCAGCCGGTGGTCTTTCTCACCTGGGGACGGCACGCGGTTGGCCTGGTCGAAGGGGCGCGCGCCGAGGTCGCAGCCGCAGGCGGCGCGGGAGCTGCGGCCCTGGCCAACAAGTTCACCTTGGCTTCGACGCACCCTTCTCCCCTCTCGGCCAACCGGGCGGGCGGCGGGTTGCCCGCCTTTATGGGCTCGCGGCCCTTCTCGCAGGCCAACG
>CAVGOA010000015.1:0-22529 GCA_963630635.1 Paludibacteraceae bacterium | reverse complement strand
GCCACGGCGGCGGCCACGGCGGGGGCCACACGCTCGTCAAAGGCGCCGGGAATGACGTACTCGGCGCTGCGGTGCTCGTCGTCGACCAGGCCGGCGATGGCGTAAGCCGCGGCCTCCATCATGTCGTCGTTGATATCAGAGGCGCGCACGTCCAGGGCTCCGCGGAAGATGCCCGGGAAGGCCAGCACGTTGTTGATCTGGTTGGGGAAGTCCGAGCGACCGGTCGCGGCCACGGCGGCGCCGGCGGCCAGAGCCTCGTCGGGCATGATCTCGGGCACGGGGTTGGCGCAGGCAAAGATGATCGGGTCGGCGGCCATCGTGCGCACCATGTCCTGGGTCAGCGCGCCGGGGGCCGAGACACCCACGAAGACGTCGGCGCCCTTGACGGCCTCGGCCAAAGAACCCGCGACCTTCTCTTGGTTGGTCCAGGTTGCGACCTCTTCCTTCACGGGGTTCAGACCGTCGCGGCCCTGGTAGATGGCGCCCTTACGGTCGCAGATGATGATGTCCTTCACGCCCATGCGCTTCATCAGGCGCGCGATGGAGATGCCGGCGGCACCGGCGCCCGAGAAGACCACCTTAATGTCGGCCAACTCGCGCCCGGTCAGGCGACAGGCGTTGATCAATGCGGCGCAGGTCACGACAGCAGTTCCGTGCTGGTCGTCGTGGAAGACGGGGATGTCGCAGACCTCCTTCAAGCGGCGCTCGATCTCAAAGCAGCGAGGCGCGCTGATGTCCTCGAGGTTGATGCCGCCAAAGCTGCCGGCCAAAAGCTCGACGGTGCGCACGATCTCGTCGACGTCGTGCGAGCGCACGCACAGCGGGAAAGCGTCCACGTCGCCAAAGGCCTTGAACAGGGCGCACTTGCCCTCCATGACGGGCATGCCGGCCTCGGGGCCAATGTCACCCAGGCCCAGCACGGCCGAGCCGTCGGTCACGACGGCCACCAGGTTGCCGCGGCGCGTGTAGGTATAGGAGTCGTCAACGTTCTCGTGGATCTTAAGGCAGGGCTCGGCGACGCCGGGCGTGTAGGCCACGGCCAGCTCCTCGGGGGTGGTGATGGGGGCGCGGCTGATCACCTCGATCTTGCCGTTCCACTCTTTGTGCTTATCCAGCGCGTACTGCTTTGCGTCAACCGCCATGTCTTCTCCCATCCAACGCGCGCCCCAAGGGCAGCGTTTACACAACAGCTTTGAGTGTAGCCCGTGACGCCGCGCCGCGCACGAGCACTCGGCCAAGGGGTCGCACTTTTTGGTTAAGCGAGAAGAACGGCAGACCGGCCGTCGGGCGCAGCGGCGGCTCGCCAGACCAGCCATCGGCCTCGCGCCGGAGCGCCACGCCACCCGCGCCCCTTACTTGTCCACGGCCACCCAGTCGTCCACCTTGGCGTAGTCAAGAGGCAGCTCGGCGATCTTGTGCTCCATGGTCTTGGTAAGATCGCGCAGGGCCGGCGCAATCTCGGGCGAGAAGTCCAGGTACCAGTCCAGAGTCTCAAGCACGTAGCGGCGCTTGAAGTCCTCGGGCGCCAAGACGGCGCAGCGCAGGTTGTGCAGGCGGTCGGCGGCCTTGACCACGCGCGCGACGTCGTTGGCCTTGATGCCGGCGATGTAATCGGCCATGACGTAGCCTTTTTGCTTGGAGAGCAGCTTCACGGCCTCAAGAACCGCCGGCCCGCCGATGGCCTCAATCTCTTCTTCGGTAGCGTCGGTGTCTTCTAGCAGGTCGTGAAAGAACGCGGCAATCACATAGTCGCGACCGTAGCCCCAGCGGTTGACCAGGTCGGCCACCGCAACGGGGTGCACGATGTAGGGCATGCCGCCCATGCGCACCTGACCGGCATGCTTCTTGGTGGCAAAATCGATCGCTTTGACGTAGACGGGACTATCGACGGTGGGTTTAGCTGCCATTTATTCACAAAGCCTTGCGTAGGTTTCCAACAGTTGCTTGGCGCGCGCACGGGCGCGCTCGGGGTTGCGCAGAGAAAGGCCCAGGAACTCGGACACAGACTCCTCCCCCATCCCTCGGCGGCAAAGCTCGGCGTGGCACAGGTAGCGAAGGCCCGTGGACGAAGAAATGATGTCCAGGTCGGTGGCCTCAAGGGCGTTTTCTAAGAGCTTGACCGCCATGTCGGCGTTTTGGGCAAGCAGGCGAGAAAGGCCGCCGATCGTGGTGATGCCCAGCCACTCCAGCTGCTCGACGTAGGCGCTGGGGTTGTACTCTTCTACCTGGGCGTTTGCAACCTTAGCCATGCGCTCCAGAAGCTCGCGCATGGGCTTGTTAAGGCGCACGTACTCGCGAAGCGAGACGACGTCCAATGCCACGTCCTCGGCCGTGTCTTCCATGATGCTCGTGCGCACCGAGCTGGTGTAGTCGCTCATAAGGTTGCGCACGCGCACGAACTCGTCGTCGGCCAGCTCGAGCAAGGCGCTAATGCGAGCAAAGCCGCGCTCCGCATCGCGGGGCATGCCAAACTCGGCCTTGTAACCAATGTCGTGGTCGACGTCGCTCCAAACGTGCTGCAGCAGGGTGCGAACCTGGATCTCAAAACGCCATTTGCGCAGCTCGGGCGGATAGTCTTCGCCTTCCGGCAAGCGACAGATGTAGTGCAGGCTCAAGTAGCCAAAGGTCGAGGCGGCAATCAGCTCGCGCTTATCGGTCGAAGCCTCCTCGTCCACCTCGAAGGTCTGCTCGATGAGCTTACCCACGCGGTCCACGTCGTCCGAGAAGTAGCAGATCACGCGTGCGCCCAGGATGTCGCGAAGGTCGCTCAGCTGGTTGTACCAGCCCTCCTTGCGCACCAGCTTGCCCGCCAGCGATTCCTCGGACTTGATGCGGTGCTGGATGGTGAAGGTGCGAATGTTGGACTCGTCGACAATGGTCTGGAGCTTCTCGCCAACAATCTGGTCAAGAAGCTTAAAGTCCTTCTCGGTTTTCCTGTATTCCTCCAGGATTCGGCGGTTAACAAGGTTCATGTGTTACCTCTCATCTGCAAGCTTGCGGGCACATTGCGCGGCACCCGCAAGCCGGTCTTACTAGCCGTCCAGCGCAAACGTGAACGTCAAGATGTTGGTGTCGTCGACGCGCTGATACTCGATGGAGCGAGTCATCTTGCGCATCATGTGAATGCCCAGGCCGCCAATGGGGCGGTCATCGGCAGACAGGGTGAGATCGGGCTCCTCCTGCTGCGTGGGGTCGAAGGGCACGCCGTCATCGGCAAACTCGACGATAAGGTCTGCTCCCTTGCGCAGCACCGAGGCAACGGCATGCGTGGCCCCGCTGTAGTGGCAGATGTTGGAGTAGGTCTCGTCCACGATGACCTGCACGCGATTGGCCGTGCGGGCACCCACGTTGATGCGCGGCAGGCGCTCCTCGAAGAAGCTGACCATGAGGTCGATAGAGTCCAAGCTCGCGTCGGTCATGATGTGGTTGCGGCCGCGCAGCGCGCGCACGTCGACGGCCAACATCGTGATGTCGTCGGACTGTTCGGCGCCGTTAGCGTGCTCGCGGATCGATGCCAGAACAGAGTCGCACAAGGCGTGAGGGTCGCGGCCCTCAATGCTGTTGAGCTTGTCCAAAAGGCGCTCCTCACCATAGAGCTCGTCTTGCGGGTTGTAGGCCTCGGTCACACCGTCGGTGTAGAGGTAAAGCTTGGTGTCGGGCTCGATGTTCAACTCGTGCTTGCGGTAACGAATGCCTTCCATGCCGGCCAAGACCATGTTGGGGCGCTCGTCCTTGAGATAGGCCCACTGCCCGCGCGGTCTTCTCAGCAGCGGAGGGTTGTGACCCGCGTTGGCATAGGACAGATGGCCCACTTCGAAGTCGAACTTGCCCAGCCAGGCGGTCACGAACATGCCCGAGTCGTTGGACTCGCAAAGGCGCCGGTTTGTCTCGGTGAAGGCCTCATCGACCTCCATGCCGCTTTCCATCAGGGCGTGGATCTCGGTCTTGGCCTGCATCATGAACAGGGCGGCCGGGACGCCCTTGCCCGAGACGTCGGCGATAAGCACGACCAACGTGTGGTTGTTGAGCAGGAAGAAGTCGTAGAAGTCGCCGCCCACCTCGCGCGCTGCGTCCATCGAGGCGTACAGGTCAAAGTCCGCGCGCTCGGGGAAGGGCGGGAAGACGTTGGGCAGGGCGCTGTGCTGGATCTGGCGGGCCATTGCCAGCTCGGCGTCGCGGCGGTGCTCGGCTTCCTCGATGTAGCCCTTGAGGGCATCGACCGTGGTGTTGATGTTGTTCGAGAGCTTGTTGAACTCGTAGTGGGTGCGCACATCGATGTGGGTGTCAAGGTCGCCCGCCGTGATCTTCTCCAGGCCATCCTCGACGTACTCGAGGTTCCTGACCACCCTAAAGCGCATGAGCTGGAACAAGATGATGAACAGCGCGTCGTTGACAAGGATCTCGAGGTAGATGGTGAGATAGAGCAGGTACTCGGCGGCGTAGTCGGACTCAGCCTCGGGGACGTAGGCCATCATGACGCGGCCGTCGGTCACGGCGCCGCTACGCATCACGTAGCAATCGACACCGGCAATCTGCGTGGTATAGAGGGTGTAGTCCTCGAACTCGGCCGGGCTTTGCTCGAAGAAGTTGCCGTCGTAGACGTTAAGGCCTACGGAATAATCGTAAAAAGTAGTCGGCGAGAGAAGCTCGCCGGTATCGACTTCGTAGGCCAGAACAGCGCCGTTTTCTTGGATGCGCCAGACGGGGACATCGCCCACAAAGACGCCCCAGCCAAAGACGTCGCGCGCGTACTCGGCGTCGGCAAGGTGGATGTTCAAGATGTTGCCGGCCTGGGTGGTAGTAACGGAAACGGCGATCCACGCAGCGCAGGTGGTCACCACAATGAAGGCCGAGAAAACGGCCAGGAAGAGCCTGAGGCCCAGGTCAGAGATAAGGTGCGGCGGGCGGACGAGAAGGGCCTCGTGGTTGATGTAGCCGCGGCCGATAAGGGCCAGGCCCACGGCCAGGCCCGTGAGGCCCACCATGGGGAAGGTGCAGACGCTCACATACTGGAATGCTATCGAGACGCTGGTCGCGTTGGTGAGCAAGATCAGCAGCATGTGCAAGACCTCGGTGGTCACACCGATGGCGATGCCGTAGCCGGTAATGGGCGTGCGGTTCTCAAAGATAAAACGGCGCATGGCCGCGGCGCCAATACCTGCGATGACCGCAGCCAGCGAGCAGGCAAACTGCGTGGTATAGCCGCCGCCCCACATAACCGAGCACCAGCGCTCGATGCCCGCGATGAGGCCGGCGATGATACCGGCCGGGCCGCCGAAGGCCAGACCAGCGACAACGGGGCCGGCATCGCGCAGGCTCATGACGCCGCCGTCGACGATGGACACGCCCGTCTCGGAACAGACGACGGCAACTAGGCCAAAAGAGACGCCGTAAATGAGCTGGTGCGCCCAGTTTGGTAGGCGCATCCAGCCCTCGGTCCTGCCTACGAATGTGAAGACGAGCGCTGCCGCCGCCGGCAACAGCGTCTGAATTGCCAGGTTGGGCATCGCTTGCTCCTATGGGGTGTTACTCGATGACCAGGAAGTCCATGAAGCCGGTGATGTCGAAGATCTCCATCACGGCGTCGGCGACGTTGGTGAGACGCATGGAGCCCTGGTTGTTCATGGTCTTCTGGGCGCGCAGGATCAGGCGCAGGCCAGAGGAGGCGATGAACTCAAGGCCGGCCAGGTCAAAGACCAGGTCCTTGGCCTGGGGCAGGACCTCGTCGAGGACGGTCTCGAGCTCGGGGGCTGCGGCGGTGTCAAGGCGGCCGGAGAGAGCAAGGGTCACGTTGTCGCCGTCGACGGTCTTCTGGATATCAAGAGCCATTTTGGTTTCCTTTCTTTTGTGGCGAGGGGCGCGGCGCGGGTGCCGCGGGCTTCTCGCCGCCTTTTGCGTTTGACGCGTAGTCAAGCTCCAAGTATCGCATTTTTGGCCCGGCGCAAACGGCTGGGGCGGCAGGTTTTGAGCGTTCCTCCAAGCTTTTACGGCCCGGCAACGTTGCCCGCGCCCCCCGCGGGGCCGCGTCGAGGCCCGGCGGGGGCTTCTCGCGACGTATGCGCGACTTTTCGTGGTTTAAATCGCGACCCGTCGAGTAGCCAAGCCTTTCTCGCCCACGTTTGCCCAGTTGAGCGAAAGGCAAATGCCGTTGGCTACTTCGCCTAGCCAGTTTTAAACCACGAAAAGTCGCGCATGCTTGCGGCAGGTGCGCTCTACCACTCGAAATCGAGGATCTCCTGACGCAACTTGGCCTCGGCGCGGCGCTCGAAGTCGCTTTTCTTGTGCACATCACGACCGAGCTTGCCGGCCACAAGGCGCGAAATTGCATCGAATTGCCGCTGGGAGGTCAGCTGCTCGTAGGTCATGGGCACCACGTCGATGCCCATGAGCTCGAGAGCCGCCTGGCGAGTAAAGTCCGAGAGCTGCTCGTCGCGTTGGGAGTGCCACTCCTTGCTTTGGCATTCAAGATCGACACCCTCGCTCCAATAAAGGTCGCAATAGCAGGCATTTCTACCTGCGATAACCGCGGCATCCAGGCTGAGTCCAATGCGCTGATTGTGTGAAAGGCCGGTAAGGCCGGCGCCGCCGCAGCGCCGCGGCAGGCCAAGCAAGATGCCGGCTTTGGCCTCAAAGGGAGATGCAGCGTCGGGGACAACGAGCTTGGCTACGCGCTCGAGCTTCTTACGGCCGCGCGGGGAACCGCTTGCCTGCGCCTGGTGGAGAAGGGCCTCCGGCGTGGTTATGGGCTCGCGGTTCCAAAGGTCGCCGAGCTTGCCATCGGGTCCCATGCTGGGAAACCAGCCCCCGACTGCGGGAAGCTGCCCCAAAGAGTAAAGGCGCTCGACGATCTGGGCGATGGGCTTAGGGGTGTGGTAAATCGAGTAGCTGCCGCACAGCTCAGTGGCCATCATCAGCGCCTGCCCAAATTTCTTATGGGTGGCGACCTGCTGGAATGCGAACTCCGGCGACACGGCGTAAAGACTATCGGTGATTTGCCGCACTCCCCCAAAGGGCGAGTCGCTAGTCCAAAGGCGCGGGCGAACGAGCTTGGACCTGCACCCCTCGCCTTTGCTCGTATTCAAAATGTCAAACGGAGCTTCGCCGCACAGGGCCAAAAGCGGCACCTCGTCCATCAGGGATCGGTAGGCCTGGCCCGCGTTTCCGCTGTGCTTTTGCTTGAAGCTCTTTTGGACTTTGGTGAAATTCTGGGAGAGGACTTCCAGGTCTTGATCCGTGAGATGCCTGGCCAGGCGCTCGTCGGCTGTTGGCGAGCACGCCAAGAGCTGCACGACCGGCGGAACCCGCCAGTAATTAAGAGCCGTTATGTCGCAGATGACCGTATCCATGGGCCGAGGCTACCAGGTCGCCGGCCTATTTTGGGTTTGAATTCGGCAAGCCGGTTGGCCAACAGGATAAGCGTCGCATTTACCCATCTGAACGGTACCTGAACTGGCTTTGTGAGGGGTTCGGCGAAGCATGTGCGAGATTTCTTGGTTTAAACCCGGGCGCGGCGAGTAGCTGGCGAGGTTTGGCCTTCGCTCAACTGGGCAAACGTCGGCGAAAACGAGTTGGCTACTCTACGGGTCGCGATTTAAACCGCGAAAAGTCGCGCATACAGAGCCAGGAAGGCGCGGAGGGGGCGGAAAACCCCTTCCGCGCCAATTGACGGAGAACTTTAATCTCTTGAATCGTTTTCTGGGATTTCGTTGGCCGCACGACGTCTCTCGTAAGCGAGAATCGCAGCACCCGCCACGCCAAACACCAGCGGCATTACAGAAAGGTCATCGCCGGTTTCGGGCGTGGCCACCTTCTTTCGCGCTTGCGGCGTTGCATTGTTGCCAGAGCCGTTCTCGACGCGGCCACCAGACGCGTCGCCCTTGCCGGAATCGTCGCCTTTTTCGGACCCATCTTCCTTTCCAGAGCCGCCGCCGTCGCCGCTGCCGTCGCCGCCATCGCTGCCGCCATCGCCGCCGCCGTCGCTGCCGCCATCGCCGCCGCCGTCGCCATCCCCGCCGTCCGGCAAGAGCGCGACATCGCCACGGCTAAGCTCCTCGTTGACCTGCATCTCGCCCGCGATTTCGACCGAGGATTGCGGCGCGCTCTCGGCCGGCTGCTCAACGCAGGCCAGCTCAATCTCCTCATCCAGCAACTGCCATGTGACCGACTCAATGCCATTGGCGGTCGCCAGGATGGTGCGTGCCTGCCCCGCGTCAACGTCGCTGCCATCGACGGGCCAAACGTCTGGCAGCTTGATGGCAACCCGGTAAATCCCGATCTGCCCAGGGAGAAGAACTCCCGCACCAACGGGATCGAGGACCGGATCGGCGGCATCACTCGCCGCAGCGGCCTGTCCGTCCTCTTGATTTTCGGGCTGCCACCAAATGCTTTGACGGACACTTTCCCTCGAGGGTGTCAGCGTCGCTTCGCCAATAGGCGAGTTGCCGGCAGTGCGCAAATGCACGGCAAGCTTGGAAATCGCCACATTGCCGCGGTTCTTAATCGTGACGTCGAACGCATTCGAGCGCCCGAGGAAAGCCACCGGCTCCACGGGCTCGCACGCGATTGTATCGACAACTATGATGTAGGGAATCTGGGTCATCCACAGGCTGGCTTTGCTCTTGCTAAAGTCAACGATCTCGGTCGCGGCAAAAAGGACCCCGGCCCCGTCCTGGGCAAGGACCGTCAGACCGTGAATTGCCTTGTCATTCTCGAGCTCGGCAAAGGCAAACGCGGGCGTGAACCTCTCGCTTTCGGCCATAAACACGCAGGCCATGACCCTGTGCGCCTCTTGCGAGACGGCGTCTTGTCCAAGCCCCATGTCGTCGGTATTTTGGGCCATGTACAAGAAATCGCCCTTTGACGACACGCAAAAATCCTTGAAGGCGAACTCTGCGGGACCCACATCCTTAAGCGAGAAATCAGCCTGTTGGCTTTCGTCCTCGTCAAACGTCGCCTGCCACAGCTTATTATCTCGCACGATGAGCCACCCCTCGTGCCCCGGCCACGCGCGCAGGACCGGCGTCCACGGTGCATTCGCGACGGTTTGGGCAAGCTCGGCCTCGACGGGATTGTCGGCAAATGCCTGGGCAATCTGGGCGGGCGTCATGCCAGCCAGGCTCTCTGGCCCGTTGCCGCCTCTCTTTCTCCTAAAGGTGTACACGTCCGTGCGAAGTTTCTCCGGGCCGGCTTTTGAGTCCGGCGCGTCGTGCACAACGCAACCAACTGAGCACGCGTTCCACAGAGTCGTACCCATTTTTTCCGACCCAAGCAAAAGCTCGATGTCGACGACGCCGCGAGACAGCTGGGTTTCCTGCGACAGGCTTAGGCGCATCTCATAAGGGAGAAGGACGCCGATGTTAAGGGTCTTCTCCGCATCACTCGTGGCCAGGACCCGGTCCGAGGACGCCCTTCTGTGGATGAACGCGGCGAAGCACGTAAGGCCGTCGCCGCCGTTCTTTGCCAAGATGATCTTGGGGCATGAGTAGGCGTGCTTGCCATTCTGGTCGTAGCCGGGCCTCGTAAGCGCCGCGCTCTTCACGCGGAAGTCCTTGTCCAAGGACAGCGTGCAGATGCGCGTCGTGGACAGCGCCTCGCCCACGGTGTCTGGCGCGACGCCCGACTCGCGCACGCCGCAGACCATGAGGACGCGGAAGACGACGTCGGACGCACCGGAGAACTCGCTAGAAGCGCCAACGCAGGAGCAGACATCGAACTCGTAGTCGCAAAGGTCGCGGCGACGAACGCCGTCTGCCACAAGGTCGAACTCGATCACCTTCCGCCTGGAAAGCGAGTAGGTACTCCCCTGCTTGCTAACGGTCTGCACGACCAGGCGGTTCTGCACGATTTCCTGGCCGCCCACGGTATAGTCCACCGGCGCAATGCGGAATACATAGCTTGCGCCCCCGACCTGCACGACCTTGATACGCGGGTCGCTAAAGGTGTTCTCCTCGATAAGCGTGGACGTCCAACGCGTGCCCACGCCGGCGGCGAACTCGGGTTGCGCGCCGAAGGTAGCCACGACCGGGTCGACCACATCCTGGTACGCGTAGCGCTCGATGAAGGAGCCGGCGCACGGCTCGTTGCCCCGCGGGTCGACATACGTGGTCAGCTGCATGTTGCCGACCTCAATGACCTGCTCCTTGTTCTCGCTCGGCCCACCCGCAGAGAAGTCGAAGATCTCGTACAGGCTCGTCACGCCAAGAAGCTCGTCTTGCGTGACAGGGACTCCCATGGCGAGAAGTTCCTCCTCGGTCATGTTCGTGTCGGCGAGGTCTCCCTCGACCAAGAAGACGTCCTGGCCGTCGGTCGTACCCAGCGAGAAAGGTGAGCCGCCTGGCAGCGCAACCTCGACATCTTCCTCTTTTTGGCCGCCTTTCCAGTTGTCATAGAAATTAGGCCACGACTTACCGACCACCTTTTGGTTCCACTTGAACAGGAGAGCCTGAGCGACAATCTCGAGGGCGGACGCGGCGCTCGCCGTGAAGTGCGCGTGGCTCTGGCCAGCTTCCTCCGTGGGCCCCAAAACGGTGTTCGTCGAGATCTCGGCGCAACCTCGGACACCAACAGAGAAAGCCCCGGCAAAGCCCAGGCCCGCGCTGAGCCCGGCGCTCACGGGCGTATTGATCGTGAAGCCGGTCTTCTCGTAGTCCCAGGTCATACCATTTGTCGGGTCCGCCCCGTTCTTGGTCCGCCCGCCCAAGCCCAGCGCGACCTTGATCGCAGCGCTGAAATCGAAGGCGACGAACACGGGAACGACGACGATAATGAAGTCCTGGCTGATGGTGACGCTAACCTGCCCCACGGCGAGCCCCTGGAGGTCCAAGGCCCAGTCATCCGCGATCATGGGGGCCTGCCCCAAGACCGCGACCTGAAGCGAACCCGTTATCTGGAGGGCAGACGTCATTTGGCCCCTGACGATGGAACTGCCGTCCGGGTTCGTCGAGTTCATCTTATCTCGATAGCGGTCGATGCTCTTCTTGAGTTGCGAAAAGGCCTTTTTGCTCTTGTCGGTGAGCTCCTTTTTGGTCTGCAGGCCAAACCTGCTGCCGTCACGAGTCCCCTTGTCGCTAACAAACCCCAGGTTAGGCGACTGGACGCTGATGAGAAACGTCCCATAGGGGGAGCACTCGAACCGCAGCATGGATGAGGGTATCCACGCGCTCAGCTTTGAGGAGCCCATCAGAGCCGGGAACTCCTTGGGGACAGAGGCGCCGTTGTCGATGCCCTCCTCTGTGCAAATGTTGAGTTCGCCCTTGCCGCTCTCGAACTCGTCGACCTTCCCGTCGACGGCTTGCAGGGTGGTCGAGAAGCGCCAGGTCTTCTGGCCAAGGGCGAGCTTTAGGTACAGGGGCACGTCGGCCGGGATGAGGTGCTCATTGTCTTTAGAAACGCGCAGGTAATCGCCCTCTAGCGTGCCTGTGGCCAGGTTCTTCTCGACTTGGACCGCCGCCGAGTCGATAAGGGTGTCCGAGTCTTCCGCCTGGGCCCAGAGCTCGAGCCTGCCGGTCGACGCGTCGGCGGGCCCGTCTTCTGCGGCGAGAAGCCCGCTGGGCACGTAGGCCTCGAAAGCCAGCGTGTGTGTCTCGTTGTTCTTTGGGGTCCGGGCAAAAACAGCGGGCAGGTACTGCGCGTCGCAGCCGTTGAAGGACAACAGCTGGGCATAGGGGTTCTCGTCGAGCGGGCGCGTGGGCACCGCGACGCCCGAGGCGCCGTCGATGCGCAGCCTGCCGGTGCGGAACTCGCGGTAGCCGTCCTTGGTTGCCGTGATCGAGCCGTTGAACTCAAAGTCCGTGAGCTCGGTTGTGCCGTCGTAGCCCTCACTGAGCTTCTCGATGTTGAGAATGACCGTGCCATCGGAGCCCGTCGTACCCTCTACCTGGGCTCCGTTATAGCGCGATGTCACGGTGACGTGTACGCCGGCGAGAGCGGCCGCCTTGCCGGCGTCGTCCGTCTTGGACAGGTCATAGGCGATAAAGGCGACCTCCGCCCTGGACACGACGATGATGTCCGACGTCGCGGAGCCCTTTAGGTCCGAGGTTGCGGCCGTCCCGGGCGCCGCAGTCACCTCGGCAGCGTCGGCCGTCTGGGGCGTCAGACCGCTCACAAGGACGCCGCCGGGCACGCGGGGAAGGAAGATCGTCGCGGCCGTTACGCCCACTGCCTGCAGAAAGCCTCGGCGAGAGAAGTTGGTCATGGTGGGCTCCTAAAGCTCGAAGTGAATAGCGTCGCCCCAGTGGCGGCGCAAGGTGATGTCGGCCGAAAGGCCGGTGTTGCTGTAGACGACCGACCACTGGGTGTTGCTCGTCACGTCGTTTGGGTTGGGATCCTGGGATGCGGCGCGCAGGGCTTCCCATGCAGCATTGGCGTTATCGTCTGCGTTGGCGTCCAGGACAGACTCGATGGCTTCCCAGCGCTCCTTGCCGTGGCCGTAGATTCCGTTCTTTTGGTTAGGCAGAACCTGATCGACATAGAGGGCGTAGAAGTTGGTGATGGTGCGCATGGGCGTGGCCTTGAGCGGGCGCGATTCGTCGTTGGGGTCGTACTCGACAACGCGGCCGTCGCCCGAGGCATCGGTGATATAGAAGTGGTAGTCGCGCCCCGAGCTGGCAAACATGTCGTAGCCTTCAAGCAGGTTAACGGCCTCCTCGGTGCTCGCGGCGCGGTCCAGGACCAGGCGGATAGCCAGCGTGGTTGCGATAGTCGGGCGGTCCGTCTGCTGGTTGGTGGGCTCGGAGTCAAGCGTAAGGACAGCGATCGAAACGCCTTTCTCGTTGACGCCATCTAAGCAGATGAAGGGGGCCGTAAGACAGGCAAGGCGCGTCTTTACGCTGGCGGTTGCCTGGTCGGCACCCACGTTGTTGAGGGCAGCAAAGCCGATGGAGCGGTAGCCGTCCTTGGGCGAGCAGCGTACGAGAAGCGCCGACGTATCGAGCTTGAAGTCGTAGTTGCGGCCCATGAGGGTTCCGTCCGAGCCCTGGGCTGTAAACGCACTGCAGCTAAAGTCGGGTGACTTCATGCTAATGGGAAGCAACGGTAGGGACTCATGCAGGACAGCGTCGATGAAGCTCTGGTTGTCGGTTATGCCTGCGTCGATAACGTTTTGCAGGCTGTAATCGTAGGTCACGTCCATGGCGTAAAGGTCGTATCCGTCATCGTAGCTGGTCTGCTTTGTGATGGACGCCATGGTCTGGATGCGGCTCGCGTAAAGAAATCCAAGTCCCGCCGCCGCGATGACGGCCGCCGCGGCAACGCCGGCAAAAACGCGCTTAATGACTCTCATGACACTTCCCTTTCCCCGGGGAATACTGATTGCTTCATTCTGCTTTCAGGAAAGAGGGCCGCCTAGTGCCGTTTGAGGGGCAAAACGGCCAAAGGCAAGCCTTGTTGGCTGCGGTTCGGGACTGTGGCCGGAAGGACACGCGACTTTTCGGGGTTTAAAACTGGTTTGGGTGAGCAGCCGGCGAGGTTTGGCTTTCGCTCAACTGGGCAAACGTCGGCGAAAACGAGCTGGCTACTCGACGGGTCGCGATTTAAACCGCGAAAAGTCGCGCATGCCTCCGTGCGGCGGGCGCAAAGAGTCGCGCGAGCACAGAAAACCCCGCCTGTCGGGGGTACGGACAGGCGGGGATCCCGGGGAGGGTGTGCCAGGGCGCTACTTGCGGGTGCGCTTAAGGGCCAGGGCGACCGCGACGAAGATCAGGGCGCAGGCGCCGAGAAGGGCTGCTGCGGTCCAGGTGACCTGGTCGCCCGTGTAGGGGACGTACACGTTCTTGCGAACGGTCTTGGTGACGACGGTCTGCTTCTCCACCACGGTGGGGGCGGGTTCGGGGGTGGGCTCCGGCTCAGGAGTGGGTTCCGGGTCGGGCGTGGGCTCGGGGGTGGGAACCACAGGCTCGTCGTAGACGTTGGTGAAGGTCAGGGCCTTGGCGTCGGCGCCAGCGACCTCGGCTACCAAGTGACCCTCGCCATCGTCGGTCACGGTAACGACCACGTGACGCTTGGCCTCGTCATAGGTGACGTTGTCCTGACCGTCGTTGACCTCGTAGACGTCGTACTCGTAGGTGCCGGGTGCGGCGAAGTCAAGCGCGTCGAAGGTCACGGAGCCGTCCGCCGCGTTCTTGGCCGTGAGCTCAACACCCTCGCCCACCAGCTTGAAGGTGAACTGGCCGTCTTTCAGGTCCTCGCCCTTGAGTACCTTGGCCGCGCCGATGACGACGGACGTGGGCTTGGCCTCGTAGCTGTTGGCAAAGACGACGTCTTGTCCCTCGGCCACGCGGTGGCTGACAGCCAGGGTGCCGTCGCCGTTATCGGTAACAACGGTGTCTACCTGGTACGTCGCGCCGTCATAGGTAACGCCAGCCTCGGTGTTGCCGCCGCCAACCTCGCGCAGGGTGTAGTGGTGCGCTCCCGGCTCGGTGTAGGTAACAGGCGCCATGCTCACGGAGCCATCGGGGCTGTTGGAACCGCGGGCCACGACCTCGTCGCCCTCAAGAAGCTCGAAGGTGAACTCGCCGCCGGTCAGGTCGCGACCGGTCATGCGCTTGGCGACGTCAATCTGGTCGGTCACGCTAGAGTCGACCGGGGTGACGTCGTAGCTGTTGGTGAAGGTAAAGGCAGGCTTGCCCTTCTCGCCCACCAGCTCGGCGGTAAGGTTGCCCAGACCGTCGTCGGTGACCTTGACGCGCACGGTCTTGACCTGGGCGTCGTTGGTGACACCCGCCACAGAGCCGGTCTCGGTCACGGTGTAGACGAAGGTGTAGGAACGGGCGGCCGGGGTGGTTTCATTGGCGGCGGGCACGGTCTCGCTCGCGCGCTTGGTTGCGGAGAAGGTCGCGGGCTTGAAGAGGGACAACGCGCGGAAGAACGCGGCGGGCTGGGTCTCGAGAGCGCCCTCGGTTACGGGGTTGACCTCGTCGTCATTGGTGGTCTGGACATCGTTGGTCGCAGGGGCTTCGTTGGCAACCGGGGCGTCAGAGACGACGGGGGTGCTGAGAAGAACCAGGGGTTCGGGGTCAGCCTCGGCGACGGGCTCTGCGACGGGTTCGACAACGGGCTCGGCCACGGGCTCGATCGCAGGTTCTGCCTCGGCAACAGGTTCAGCTTCGGCCTCGGGCTCGGCCACAGGCTCGGGCTCGATCGCAGGCTCCGCCTCGGCCACAGGCTCGCTGACCAGGGGCTCATTGACCTCGGCGACGGGCTCCTCCTCATCAAGGCTCATGACGTCGACCGCAGGTCCATCGGTCTTCTCGACGTCGTCCTTGGCCTGGGTCTCGTCCTTGGCTTCGGAGTCGGCCTTCTCTTCGGACTTCTCTTCGGTCTTCTCCTCGTCCTTAACCTCGGCGTCGTCCTTCTTCTCGTCCTCTACCTTGGTCTCGCTTTCCTTCTCACCGGTCGTGCCAAGGGCGCGATTGAGGTCGTCCAGCGTGAAGCTGATCGCGCCAAAGTCGATGTTGCCGTTGGCGTCGTTGGTGGCGGTCACGCTGGTAGGCAGAGGCGCCGCCGGGTCGTCGGACTTGATGGTGAAGGTGAACTTGCCGGTGATGTCGTTGGGGGTCAGGCCGTCGGCGTGCTCAAGGACCTTGACGCCGGTGACGCTCACCTGGGCGGGGTCGCCCGTGGCGTAGGCGTTGGCAAAGGCCAGGCCCGCGTCGGGCACGTTGGCGGTGGCGGTCAGGGTACCGTCGCCGTTGTCGTGCACGGTCACGGTAAAGGCGATGGGCTGCGTCATGGCCGTGATGCCCTTATCTGCCAGGCCATCGGTCTTCTCGTATGCCACGTAAGGCACGGTCCAGTCTTCGCCGTTGCGGGTGGCGTAGCCATCGGCCACAAGCTGGGCCAAGGACTTGGTGTCGTAGTGCAGGGTACCCAGGGTCACCGAGCCGTCGGCCGCGTTGGTGGCGGTAAGGACGTCGCGATCGCTGCCGGCCAGGTGGACGCCAAAGGCGAACTCGCCCACAGTCATATCGCGGCCGGTCAGGGACTTAGTGGCGCTAACCTGGGCAGCCGTGCCGCCCGGAACATCGGTGGACGCAAAGTAGCTGTTGTAGAAGGGCACGACGGCCTTCTTGTCGCTAGTGGCGCTTCCCGTGTAGGTGAAGACCTGCGTGCCATTGGGGCCGCCGGTAACCGTGGTGGTCGCCGTCAAGGTGGCGGTCGCGGGGTCGTCGGTCACGGCGATGGTCACGGAGCGCACGGCCGTGTCGTAGGTGTAGCCGTTGGCGGCGGTGTAGCTCTCGACCACCTTATAGCTGTAGGTCTTGCCGGCGTCTGCCTGCGAGAAGTTCACGTCGTGGCCGGCCAGGACGTCGACGGTCGCCTGCGCTCCGTCGGCCGCGGCGGGCATAGAGATCGCGCGACCCGCAAGGTCGATACCCAGAGCGTCGGCGGAGGCCTGGTCGTCGGGCGTGACGGTGATCTTGAACTGGCCGTCAGCCATCGCGCGGCCGGTCAGGGCCTTGGCCACAGAGAGGCTGCCCGCGGCGGTGTAGCTCATGCTCGTGCCGTAGGTGTTGGTGAAGACGGAGCCGGTCACGGTCGTGGCGGCAACGAGCTTGCCTTCGCCGTCGTCGGTCACGGTCACGGTGATGGTGGCGGTGTGGTCGTCGTATGTGATGCCGGCGAGACGACCCTTGGCCTCGGTGACCTGGTACTTATAGGCACCGACTGTGTCATAGGTCATAGGTCCAAAGGAGAAGGGCGCGCGGCCGTTTACGGCATCGCTATTGGTGACGGTGACGGAGGCGGGCTCGGGCATCGGGGCACCATCGACGGCCGTAAGGTCAAAGGTGAAGCTGTCGCCGTCAACCCAGTCGCGGCCCGAGATGACTTTCTCGAAGTTTGCCGTGGCAGTGGCGGGCTGGGCCTCGTACTTGTTGGTGAAGGTCGCGGTGCCAGAGACAAGCTCCGCGGTGGCGACGAGCTGGCCCTCAAGGTTGTCGGTCACGGTGACCTTGAACTTGGCGACGTTGGTGTCGTAAGTCATGCCGCCGGCGGTGCCGGGGACCTCGGTGACCTGGTACTCGTACGCGCCCGCGGCGGCGTAGGTGATGGTGCCAAAGTCGAAGTGGCCCGCTTTGGTGACGGTCGCGACGTCGGACTCGGGCATCGGGGCGCCCTTGGTCACGGCCTCGAGCTTGAACTGGAACTCGTCGCCGTCCTTCCACTCGCGGCCCGTCAGCTGCTTGGCCAGGCCAAGGTTGGCGGTGTCGAACGTCGCGTTGGTGGTCGTGTACTCGTTGGCAAACGCCAGGGTATCGGCAGGGACCGACTCGCCGGTCTGTTCGACGCCCTTGTCGTCCTTGACCAGGGTCTTGGCCGCAGTGGCCATCAGCGTGCCGTCGCCATTGTCGGTCACGGTCACCACAACCTGGTAAACCGCCTGGGAAGCAGTGACGCCACCGTTGATCGTGCTATCGGCAACAGACTCGCAGACCTTGTACTCGTAGGCGCCGGGCTTGGTGTAGGTAATGTCACCAAAGGAGAAAAACGCGCGGTCATTCTCGACATCATTCTTGGTGACGCTCGCGGTGGTCTGGGCAGGCAGCGGTGCGCCCTCGGTCACGGCCTCGATCTTGAAGGCGAACTTGTCGGTGTCGTTCCAATCGCGGCCCTCAAGGGTCTTCTCGCCATCAAGATTGGTCTTGCCCTCAAGCGTGCCGGTGGCAGAGTACTTGTTGGTGAAGCTCGCCGTAGCGGTCTGGCCGGCCACGAAGGTACCCGTCGCGGCGACGGCCTTGCCGTCCTTATCCGCGGGCGCGGTCTGCGTGAAACCGGCGGGAAGCTTGTCTGCAGGCTCTAAGACCGTGTAGGTCCAGCCAGCCTCAAGGCCATAGACCTTGAGGGTCTCGTCGTGCTTGATAGAGTGAGTTGCGCTGCCCTGAGCATTGAAAGTCAGAGTGAAGGCGTCGCCCACACGGGTGCCAGTCTTGTCAACGACCTCGGCCTGCAAGCTCTTGCCAGCGGCGCCGGGAACACTAATCGTAAAGTCGAAAGACTTATTGGTGTACTCGCTTAAATCATATCCCTCGCCGACCTCGACGGTCTTCTTGACCTCGAGCGTTGCCGGCTTGTCGAGCATAAGCTTGCCGTTGTTGCCCAGATGCGGGGTGACGGTCGTCGCGTCGGCAACGTTGGTCACGCTGTTCCACCGCGGGTCCAGCACGTCCCAAGCGGTACCAGACTCGTTGTTCTCCTTACCCCTGTGCGTAGAGTTGACGTGAATCAGACGGGCGGTGCCAGCCTTGAAGTACGCATGCCCGTTGTTGTCGTATCCAATGGCACCCTCGAACTGCGCCGCATCGGCTCCCGGGACGGAGTTCACTTCAAAGGCAAGAATCGGCTCGTAGCTCTGATTCTTGTAGTAGTACTCGTGCTTATACCAGTACGCATGTTCCGGGCTGTCGACAATCTGAGTCGCGGGAATCGTGCAGTTCTCGTCGGTGTAGATAGGCGTGTTCTGCGTGAAGTAGTAGAAGCTGTTGCTGCTAGAGGGGTTGAAGTGGGACGTCGTGTCGCCCAGCTCGGCGTCGCCGGTCCACTCGTTTGCATAGAAGAATACCTGACCGGTGGTCTCGTCGGTGTGCCCGTCGATATAGGTGGTCATGTCCGCATCGGGCTTGGCGAGAAGATTGCTGACCTGGGACTTTAAGCCAGAGGAGTAGAACACCGTGACGGGACCGGTGTTGTCGACGCCAAACTTTTTGTTACGGAGGTCAACAGTAAAGTGGCGCAACGGGATAAGCGTTGCAGGGACCTTGACCTCTACAAGGTCGCCCATCTTTGTAGTCTGGGAGTGTGTGACAGTAATCACGATGTTGGCCAGGCTGCTGTTCTCGACAATGCCAGAGTTGACCGTGCCGCTAAAGGTATACGTGTCGGTGAGAAGATCGGCGCTGGTGTCCTTGGTGGGGTTCTCAAACACAACGCCGTTATAGACCAGCGTCGAGAGATCCTTGACCTCCATGTAGTCGCCCAGCTGATCGTTGAACGTGACGTAGCCAGACGTGGACGCGTAACCTTCCTCGGTCTGCGTGGGATACTCGGCGGGTTTCGTGATTTCCTGAGAGATGTCGGAGAAGATCTGGGAGAGCTCGTCTGCGGTAGTTGCGCTCTTATAGAACGCGGCGTCGGTGGTTCCGTCGGCCTTCTTGGCGCGAGCGCCAAAGGACCAGGTGTAGGTGCTCCCGTTTGCCGTATACGTCGCCGCAGGGTAGTTGCTCGACACTGCGTGCAGGAACTTATTAAGAACATGGGTCCCGTCAGCGTTCGGATCGTCAGAGGGGTCGGCCTTGTCGTGAATACCGATGGTATACACAGTCGCGCCGTTTCCAGTACCCTTCATTTGCCCAGCGGCCGTCACGGCAGGGCTGGCTATGGCGGGGTCGAAATTGTCTGCGCCAGACACCGTAGGTATACCGTCGGTGAAAAAGACGACAATCTGCTTCGCGCCATCACGCTTCGAGTCGGTCAGCACCGTCTGAGCCTGCTGCAAACCGTAATCGGAATGCGTTCCCTGACTAGTAGTCAAAGCCGTAATCGCGCTCTTAATCTCGGTTGCTTTGTCGCCTGCGCACGCCGTCATGCCCTGGTTCGTAGTGGCGGAAGAATTAAAGCTCACAACGGCAACCCGATGCTGCTTGGCCTCATCGGATATGTCCTTGTTCTTATTGGCGATGACGTCGACGAAGCTGTTGGCGGCGTCTTTCAGAGCCTCAATCCTTGTCGTCGTACCGGTAGATGTACTTATGCTCCCAGTCATCGACGAAGACGTATCCAGCACCAGCACGATGTCGAGCGGCGTGGTGGTGGCAGAAGCGAGATTCGACGTCGAAGAAAGGACGGAAAGGCCCGTGATAAACGTGGCGTTATCGCCCTTCTTACTAACAGTGACAGTAGCCCCAGAGTCACCTGCAGTGGTGATGCTATTGGTCTGAACGGTCTTGTCGGTCCAGATACGGCCAACGCTGGCCGTGCTCTCATTCGAGAACGTATCCTTGATCAGGTCTTGCCAGGTCAAGATCGTGGACTGATCGGCCACTGCGCTGTTGGCCGCCAGCGCCGCGGAGGGCGCCAGGCAAAACACCATCAGCACCGTGAACAGAAGGCCTAGTAACCGTTTCCTCATCGTGTACCCCCTATCCTAGAGAACCTGAATCACTTTTCAGGATGGGGGCAAAACCGTGAAGGCGGTAGTGCCGTTTGAGGGGCAAATCGGCCAAATCTACCCCGGGGGCGCTTCGGGGCACGGGACCCGCCCGGGCCGGCACCGGGGAGCCCGCCCCGACGCCGCCGCGCCCTTCTCGCCAGCTACTTAGGCATGCGGGCAGCCAGCTCTGCTCGGCTAGAAATCCCCAGCTTGGCGTAGGTGCTGGACAGGCGGTTCTTGACCGTGCCCGCCGAGATGCCCAGGTGCTTGGCTATCTCGGCGTTGGACCAGCCGCGGCAGGCCAGCATCGAGACGGTGAACTCGGTGGTGGTAAGGTCGTCGGCCACGTCATCGCCCGAGTCTGGGTTGTGGATGCGGCGCCAGCCGTGGCTAAAGCGGTAGGTGATCTCGATGACGCGCGAGAACTCCTGGGGCTCCAGGCCCTTGAGGCAGACCTCGATCAGGCCCTGGAGCAGGCCATGGTGCATGCCCACGGGCTCGATCATGTCGTCGGGGCGCGCGATGGACCAGGCGGTCTCGAAGTGCCAGCGAGCGCGGTCGACCTCTTTCAAGCTCATGTAGCCCATCGAGGCCACCAGGTGCAAAAAGAGCTCGCTTACGGGGTAGTTACCCTGCTTCATGATGAGGGCGTTCAAGGCCGCGCCCGTGCAACGGCCGTACTCGCCGTGCAGGTAGAAAGCGTGGGCCAGCACGTAGCTGGAAAACAGGCGCAGGCCCTCGGGCAGTTTTGCCGCCAGGGGGTAGAACTCCTCGACGGTAAAGGGAGGCGACAGGTGGAGAAGGACACTGGCCGCGGCGCCCATGAGGATATGGGCGGCCTTGACCACGTCGGGCTCTGACACGTCGACGGGGGCGAGAAGACCGCGCAGGGCAATGCGGGCCTCGGCGATGTGGTTGAGCGATAGGTTGGCATAGCCCGAGATGAGGCAGGCCGAATAGCGCAGCGCCGGGTCTTCGTGGTGGAGATACGGACGGGCGGCCTCGACGGCCTGCTCTTCGCGGGCGCAATAGAGATGCGCCTCGGCCGTCGCGATGGCGCGGCTGTCCGGATCGGTGATGCCGTCCAGGGCTTCTTCCAAGTGCCCCGGCTCAAACGAGGCGCACATCAAAGGCATAGGCATTCGCATAGTCATTCCCCCAAGATCTTCTCGCCATGCGACTTGCACGATTGTACCCGCCAGGGAGGGCGCCGTTTCTCGCCACGCCCCCGCGCTGCGATGACGAGACCTAAATCGCAGATTCTCGCCCAATTGAAGCGCTTTATCTGCGATTTAGGTCCCGCCATCGAAGAGGGACGCGTCGAAGGTGCGGCGAGACGGGCTACAATCGACAGGTGTTGTGTATCGACGTTCGGAGGAACAAATGGATTTGAAGAAACGGGTGCTGTGCGGAGCGGTGTCCAGCACTGCCATTGCAGAGGGTCTGTCGCTTTTGGTTGGCGCCATCCTCGGCGTGATCTTGCTCAAGCCCTTGGCCGGGCTGAGCTCGGCGCTGTTTGGCGCGGCGCTGGGCGAGAGCGGGCTAAAGTTGCTCAGCGAGTACAACGCGTTTCTGGGCGTTATGCTGGGCTTCCTTGCGCTGTTGGCCATCGTGAAGCCCTGGCGGCCCTATCTCAAGGCACTGGGGACCAAGCCCTCTGGCAACCGGCCGCACATGCTGTTGATTGGCCTGGCTTTTGGCTTTGCGTGCAACGCAGCGTGCGTTGGCGTAGGCGTTTTGACCGGCAGCCTGCAGCTTGAGTTCACGCAGTTCTCGCCCGTGGGTCTTCTCGCCTTCCTCATCTTTATCTTTATTCAGTCCTCTACCGAGGAAATCACCGCGCGCGGCTTTATCTACCAGCGCGTTTGCCGCACGTACGGCGAGTGGCCGGCGATTATTGTCTCGGCGGCGGCGTTTGCGCTCATGCACATCTTCAACGACGGCATCAAGGTACTGCCCATGATCAACCTGTTCTTTATTGGCGTGTTGTACGCGCTGATGGTGCGCTATTTTGACAGCATTTGGATGGCGATGGGCGCGCACACCGCGTGGAACCTCACGCAGAACATCATTTTTGGCCTGCCCAACAGCGGGACCCCGTCGACGTACTCGTTCTTTAGCCTGGTTGGGACGCCCAGCAACGGAATCGCGTACGACGTGGTTTTTGGCGTCGAGGGCTCGGTGCTAGCTGCGGTGCTGCACCTGGCGTGCATCGTTGCGCTGGTGTGGTGGGGCCGCAAGCACGACAAGGGCCAGTACGACATTTGGGCCGGTACGGCGGCTGAGGACCCTGACAGCGAGGCGTGGTTCTACTAGAGGTTGCTAAGGGCTGGTGGTTGCGCGCGATTGGGGGCTCGTCAGTACTCGCGGCGGTTTTGTGCGCGCG
>CAVGOA010000014.1:42751-47967 GCA_963630635.1 Paludibacteraceae bacterium | reverse complement strand
GCGAGAAGACCCCGCTGACCTGCGGCTCAAAAGAAATTTCAACTAATTTGAAATTTCTGCTTGCGCTTGAGGGGCAAATCCGTATACTTATTTCTTGTGCGAACGAGCACCCACCAATTCCCCGGTGGCGCAGTGGTAGCGCAGCTGACTGTTAATCAGCGTGTCGCAGGTTCGAATCCTGCCCGGGGAGCCAGTAAATTCAAAGGCTGGAAGTCCAATGGCTTCCAGCCTTTTCTTTTATGTCCGTTGCCCACAGATTTCAATCTGGCCCCAGGCCCTGTGTTAGCATCGAACAGATTCAATCGCCAATCTTCGTTTACTCACAGGGAGCAACCTTGAGCAAGGATTCAGCTACGGCCTTAAGCAAGGCGCACGTCAACGGCGCCTCTTCCAAGGACCTGTTCATCTTGCAGCAGCTTGTCACCAAAGACTTCAAGCTGCGCTACCGCCGCTCGGTTTTGGGCGTGGTTTGGAGCGTCCTTAACCCGCTGCTCATGATGCTCATCATGAGCTTTGTCTTCTCCTACTTCATGCGTGGCTCGACCGTCGAGAACTACCCGCTCTACCTCATCGTGGGCAACATCACCTTCTCGCTCATGAGCGAGTCGACCTCCAGCGGTCTGCGCGGCATCATCGACGCGGCGCCGCTTCTCAAGAAGGTCAAGGTCGATCGCTGGCTCTTCCCGGTCCAGAAGGTCTTCTCCGCCACGGTCAACTTCCTCTTCTCTCTCATTGCCGTGGCTATCGTCATGATCTTCTCCAAGGTCATACCCGATATCCACATCCTGTGGATGTTCGTCGCGGTCTTTCTCGTGATGGTCTTTAGCATGGGCGTCTCGATGCTCATCAGCGCCTTGGCCGTCTTCTTCCGCGACATGATTCACCTGTGGAGCGTTCTTCTCACCGCCTGGACCTACCTCACGCCCATCTTCTGGGACATCTCGCTTCTCACCAACTCCAACGCGCCGAGCTTCGTGATCTGGGTGGTCAAGGCCAACCCCATGTACAACTACCTGGAGATCATGCGCAGCGCCATCGTCTACCAGAACTCGCCGTCGCTCACGGTGCTGGCGATCGGTGCCGTCTGGGCAGTGACCGCCATGGTCATCGGCTTTTTGGTCTTCCGCAAGACCGAGCACAAGTTCATCCTCTACATCTAGGCCGGGGGCCCTCACATGACTTCCCTAACTAAGCAAAACGACGTCGTCATCGAGGTCAAGAACGTCTCGATGATCTTCAACATGGCCTCCGAGCAGCTCAACAACCTCAAGGAGTACTTCATCAAGCTCATGCGCCACGAGCTGTTCTTCCAGGAGTTCCGCGCCCTCAACAACATCTCGTTTGACGTGCATCGCGGCGAGGTCGTGGGCCTGGTGGGCACCAACGGCTCGGGCAAGTCGACGATGCTCAAGTGCATCGCTGGTGTCCTTGAGCCCAGCGAGGGTTCGATCGAGGTCCATGGCAACATCGCGCCTTTGATCGAGCTTGGCGCCGGTTTTGATCTGGAGCTCACGGCCCGAGAGAACATCTACCTCAACGGCTCGCTTCTTGGCTACACCCGCCAGTTCATCGACGAGCACCTGCAGGACATCATCGACTTCGCCGAGCTCAACGACTTCATGGACATGCCGCTCAAGAACTACTCCAGCGGCATGGTGGCCCGCATCGCCTTTGCCATCGCGACCGTGACCGAGCCCGACGTCCTGATTGTCGACGAGACCCTCTCGGTGGGCGACGTCTTTTTCCAGGAGAAATGCGAGAAGCGCATCCAGTCGTTCATCCAAAGCGGCAAGGTCACGGTGCTCTTCGTCTCGCACTCCATGGAGCAGGTCGAGCGCATCTGCGACCGCGCCGTCTGGATCGAGAAGGGCCAGCAGCGCATGGACGGCCCCGTCAAGGAGGTCTGCGAGGCCTATCGCGCCCAGTTCAACTAGGCGAGAAGATCGCCGCGGCCTTCTCGCCGCCCGGTCTGCCGTCTGCCGCGCCGCAACCGCTCGCGGATCTGCCTGATTTTCCCTTGTGTCCTTCTCCGCGCTGACGTAAAGTAAGCAAGAACCTTTAAGCGCGGTACGAGAGACCAGTAAGGTGAATGGGCCACCCGGCCCGCACAACATAGCTACTCACTGGATGCCCTGTACCAAACTTACTGGTCAGGGCATCTTTTTTCTCGACGAAGGGAGTTCCATGGAGGCCACATTGAAGGCCCAGATCATGGACGAGCAGGCCATGGCGCGCGCCTTGACCCGCATCGCCCACGAGGTCTTGGAGAGAAACGAGGGGGCGTCCGGCATCGGCATCGTGGGCATCGAGACCCGCGGCGCGGTCCTGGCCCCGCTGCTTGCCAAAGAGATCGAGAAGATCGAGGGCGTCCTGCCGCCGGTGGGCACGCTCGACATCAGCTTCTACCGCGACGACGTGAGCCGCGCCATCGCGCCGGTGCTGCACGGCACCAACATCCCGTTTTCGCTGGATGACCACGACATCATCTTGGTCGACGACGTCCTCTACACCGGCCGCACCGTGCGTTCGGCCCTGGATGCCCTGATCGACTACGGCCGCCCCCGCACGGTCCAGCTGGCCGTCATGGTCGACCGCGGCCACCGCGAGCTGCCCATCCGCGCCGATTACGTGGGCAAGAACGTTCCCTCGTCCCACGAGGAGGACGTGCGCGTCTCTGTTGAGAAGCTCGACGGTAAAAATTCCGTCGAGATTTGGACCAAGCCCGATAAAACCGCAGTTGGAGGTGCCAACTAGATGCTTTCCGTCAAACACCTTATCGACACGACGAGCCTTACCCAGGACGACATCTACCAGATCCTGGACACGGCCCGCGCCTTCGAGGACGTCAACAAGCGCGCCATTAAGAAGGTCCCCGCCCTTCGCGGCCGCACCATCGTGAATCTCTTCTTGGAGCCCTCGACCCGCACCAAGAGCTCCTTTGAGCTTGCCGAGAAGCGCCTTTCGGCAGACTCGCTGTCCATGGGCGGCTCTACTTCGTCCGTCGTCAAGGGTGAGTCCTTGGCCGACACCATCCAGACGATCGACGCCATGAACGTCGATATGTTCATCTGCCGCGCAAAGCTCGCCGGCACCCCGCAGAAGATTACCGAGAACACCGATGCGATCGTGATCAACGCCGGCGACGGCAAGCACCAGCACCCCACGCAGGCCATGCTCGACCTCTACACCATCCGCAAGAACTTCGGCCACCTGGACGGCCTTAAGGTCGCCATCGTGGGCGACCTGTCCCACAGCCGTGTGTGCGGCTCGCTGGTCCCGGCCTTGAAGACCGTGGGCGCAGACGTCACCCTTGTGGGCCCGCCCACCTTCCAGGTCGACGACCCCGACTACTACGGCGTGCCCCAGACCGCCGACTTTGACTCGGTCATCCCCGAGGTCGACGTCGTCTACATGCTGCGCGTCCAGCTGGAGCGCATGGAGGGCGCCTCGATTCCTTCCAGGCGCGAGTACAACCGCCTGTGGGGCCTTAACATGGCCCGCGTCAACAAGATGCGGCCCGAGGCCATCATCTGCCACCCCGGCCCCATGAACCGCGGCATGGAGATCAACGCCGACGTTGCCGACTGCGCGCGTTCCCGCATTCTTGACCAGGTCAACGCCGGTGTCTTGACCCGCATGGCCGAGATGTACCTGCTTTTGGGAGGAGAAAACAATGGCATTTCTGCTTAAGGGCGCCCACGTCGTCGACCCGCAGGTCAACCTCGACGGCGTCATGGACGTTGTGATCGACGGCGAGAAGATCGTCGCTGTTGGAACCGACCTTGCCGCCCCCCAGGGCGCCGAGGTCATCGACTGCTCGGGTAAGTACCTGATTCCGGGCCTGGTGGACATGCATGTCCACTTTAGGGACCCCGGCTTTGAGTACAAAGAGACCATCGAGACGGGCAGCCGCTCGGCCACCCACGGCGGCTTCACCGACGTGGCCACCATGCCCAACACCGACCCGATCACCGACACCGGTGCCGAGGTCCGCTACCAGATCGACCGTGCTCGCGCGGCCGGCCTTTGCCACGTGCGCCCCATCGGAGCCTTGACCCGCGGCGAGAAGGGCGAGAGTCTGGCCGAGATCGGCGACATGGTCTACGACGGCGCCGTCGCCTTCTCTGACGATGGCCACGGCGTCCAGAGCGCCGGCATGATGCGCACCTGCATGGAGTACGTCGCGCAGTTCGACCGCGTGGCGCTGGCTCACTGCGAGGTCGAGTCCCTCTCGGGCCACGGCGTGGTCAACGAGGGTCGCGCCTCCACGCGCCTGGGCATGTTTGGCTGGCCGGCACTGGCCGAGGAGCTTGAGATCTACCGCGACATCGAGCTCGTTCGTCTGACCAACTGCCCGCTGCACCTGTGCCACATCTCGACCCGTAAGGGCCTTGACCTGGTGCGCGCCGCCAAGGCCGACGGCCTGCCCGTCACCTGCGAGGTCACCCCGCACCACCTGTTCCTGTGCGAGGACGACATCACCGACACCTACGACACCAACCTCAAGATGAACCCGCCGCTGCGCACCGCAGACGACGCCGCTGCCCTTATCGAGGGCGTCTTGGACGGTTCCATCGACTGTGTGGTGACCGATCACGCCCCGCATGCCCCGCACGAGAAGGACTGCGAGTGGGAGATCAGCTTCTTTGGCATCGTGGGCCTTGAGACCTCGCTTCCGCTCATGCTGCAGAACCTTGTGGCCACGGGCAAGATGAGCTGGTCTCGCCTGGTCGAGGTCATGGCCGTGAACCCCCGCCAGGTCCTGCGCCTGGCGCCCGTGAGCATCGCCGCGGGTTCTGCCGCCGACCTTACCCTGGTCGACCCCAACCTTTCCCAGACCGTGACCGAGGACTGGCTCATGAGCAAGTCCAAGAACTCCGCGTGGCTGGGCCAGACCTTGACCGGCTTTGCCACCGATGTCTTTGTCGACGGCCACCGCACCCTGGCCAACGGCCAGGTTTGCCCCAAGCGCTAGGGGAGAGGCCGCATGATCTTGAAATCCCGCGTGCGCGAGCACGACTTTAGCGTGGTTGTGAACGAGCCCGCCGCGTCCGGCCTCATGCGCCTGGTCATCAAGGCCCCGGCGCTGGCGGCCGCGCTTGAGCCCGGTCAGTTCATGAACTTCCTGGTACCGGGTGCCAAGCAGATCCTTCGCGTGCCGCTCTCGTTTGCCTGCGCAGACGCCGATGCAGGCACCGTCGAGGTCGTCTATGCCA
>CAVGOA010000014.1:0-42502 GCA_963630635.1 Paludibacteraceae bacterium | reverse complement strand
TGGGCGCAAGCCAGGTTCTTCTCACCACCGACGACGGCACGGCTGGCATCAAAGGTTTTACCACCCAAGCGCTTGAGCAGCTCTTGGGCCAGGGTGAGTACGACACCGTCTACACCTGCGGTCCGCAGGTCATGATGGCCGGCATCGCGCGTATCTGTGCGGCGGCCGGTGTCGACTGCCAGGTCTCGATGGAGCGCATGATGTCGTGCGCCTTTGGCGCGTGCAACACCTGCAACGTCTCTATGGCAGACGGCACCTACAAGTCCTGCTGCATGTACGGCCCCGTCTTCGATGCCAAGGAGGTGGCGTGGTAATGGCCCAGAATAACGTTTCCATGGCCGTCGACCTGGGCGGCGTTAAGATGAAGAACCCGGTCAACACCGCCTCTGGCACCTTTGGCTTTGGTTGGCAGTTCGAGGGCTTCTTCGACGTGTCGCAGCTGGGCGCCATCACTACCAAGGGCTGCTCGGCAGAGCCCTGGCTGGGCAACCCCGAGCCGCGCATGTGCGAGGTCCCCTCGGGCATGATGAACACCGTGGGCCTTGCTAACCCGGGCGTGGCGGGAATGCTCGCCTCTTACGGCGACTACCTTCAGGAGCTGCAGCAGCGCGGCTGCCAGGTCATTCTTCAGGCCGCCGGCCACTCCATCGAGGAGTACGTGGCCGCCGTCGAGAAGATCGAGGAGCTGGCGCCGTGGTGCGCGGGCGTGGAGCTTAACATCTCGTGCCCCAACATCGCCCGCGGCGGTGCCCTGGTGGGTGGCACGCCCGAGTCTGCCTCCGAGGTCGTCGAGGCCGTGCGCGACCGCGTGAAGCGTCCGCTGCTGGTCAAGATGGCCCCTGTGCGCGTGCCCGAGGTGGCCCGCGCCCTTGAGGCGTCGGGCGCCGACGCCTTGTGCCTGATCAACACCATCAACGGCATGCACCTGAACGTCCACACGCGCAAGAGCATGCTCTCTAAGCCCACCGGCGGGGTCTCGGGCCCTGCCATCCACGCCATCGCCGTGCGCATGGTGTGGGAGGCCGCGCAGGCCGTCAAGATTCCGGTCAACGGCATGGGCGGCATCGCCACCTGGGAAGACGCCGCCGAGATGATCTTGGCCGGCGCTACCGCCGTTACCGTGGGCACCGCCAACTTCTACGATCCTCTCGCCGCCAAAAAGGTGGTCGACGGCCTGGCTTACTGGGCCGCCGAGCAGGGCGTATCTGACATCAACCAACTGATTGGGGCCGCAGAATGCTAACGTACGAACAAGCCTCCGATAAGGTCATCATCGCGCTGGACTGCTCGCTCGAGCGCGCCTTCGAGCTTGCCGACATGCTGGCCGGTAAGGCCACATGGGTCAAGGTCGGCATGACGCTCTTCTACGCCGAGGGCCCTTCCATCGTGCGCGCCATGCAGGAGCGCGGGCTTAAGGTCTTCCTCGATCTCAAGGTCCACGACATCCCGTTCCAGGTCCAGGGCGCGGTTCGCTCGGCTTCCTGCACGGGCGCCGACATCTTGTCCATCCACGGTCTGGGTACCCAGGCCATGATCGCAGCCGCGCGCAAGGGCGCCGAGGAGGCGGCTCAGATTACGGGTCGCGACCGCACGCAGCTGGTGGCCATTTCGGTCTTGACCAGCATGGACCAGGCCGCGCTCGAAGAGATCGGCGTCACGTCGAGCGTCGCCGATGAGGTCGCCCGTCTGGCCTCCAACTCCTACAAGGCCGGCGCCGACGGCATCGTGTGCTCGCCGCAGGAGGCTCACGACATGCGCGAGCTTCTCGGTCCCGACGCCTTGATCGTCACCCCCGGCGTGCGCCCTGCGGGTGCCGAGATCGGCGACCAGAAGCGCATCGCCACGCCCGCCGCGGCCATCGAGGCCGGCGCCTCCAAGCTGGTCATCGGCCGCCCCATCACGGGCGCAGACGACCCTGTTGCCGCCTTCGACGCCATCTGCGCAGAACTCATGGCCTAGGTTCGCGCACGGTCGCCTACCTGCGCGTTTGTAGGTTATGTGCAGCAGATGGTTAAACCGTTTGTGGAAAAGTGCCGCCTCTTACCTGCGGATTTGCAAATTTTGCTTGCAAATCCGCAGCTAAATAGGCACACTATCTGAGTGCAAAGTTCTGACCTCGGGTTTTATGACCCAAGAAGAACCGCAGTAATGTTTATGTTTGGAGGAACAATGGCTTTACCCCAGCTTACCGATGAGCAGCGCAAGGCAGCCCTCGAGAAGGCCGCCCAGGCCCGTCACGAGCGCGCTGAGCTTCGCGAGAAGATTAAGAGCGGCAAGGTTTCCCTCGAGTCCGTCCTGGATTCCGACGATCCCATCGCTGCCCGCATGAAGGTCTCCGCCCTCATCGAGTCCCTGCCTGGTTACGGCAAGGCTAAGGCTGCCAAGATCATGGACGAGCTCGGCATTTCCGCTACCCGCCGCGTCAAGGGCCTCGGCGCTCGCCAGCGCGAGCAGCTCATCGAGGCTCTCTCCAAGTAGTGGCTAAAAGAGCCCGACTCTTTGTTGTCTCTGGACCGTCAGGCGTCGGAAAGGGAACCTTGGTCGCGTTGCTGCGCGAGAAGGAACCCGATCTGGGCCTGACGGTTTCTGCGACTACAAGAGAGCCGCGACCTGGCGAGGTCGACGGCGCGTCTTACTACTTCTTGTCGAGCGAGGAGTTTGCGGCCAAGGTTGAGGCCGGCGAGTTCCTTGAGTGGGCCCACGTGCACGGCAACTGCTACGGTACGCTGGTCAGCGAGGTCGAGCGCCTTTTGGGCGAGGGCCGCTCGGTTGTCCTGGAGATCGACGTCCAGGGTGGCCTTAACGTCAAGAAGATCAACCCCGACGCTGTTCTCGTCTTCATTGAACCGCCTTCGAAGGCCGAGCTTGAGGCTCGCCTGCGTGGCCGCGGCACCGAGGACGAGGCGTCGATCGAGATGCGCCTCTCAAACGCCAAGAAAGAGATGGAGTGCGCCAGCCTCTATGACGTGCGGATCGTCAACGACGACCTCGAGCGCGCCTGTGCGGAGCTGGCCCACGTTATCGACACGTACGAGATGGACGGAGGCTCCCTCTAAATGAGTGTGACTAAGCCCGAGATCGACAGCTTGCTTGAGCAGACCGAGCAGAACCCCTTCCTGCTTTGCTCCATCGCCTCCAAGCGCGCTTGCGACATCAACAACATGATTCGCGGCCAGCACCTGCGCGTGACCGCTATCCAGGACTTCGACGACATCACCACGATCGCTTCTGGCAAGGACACCGTGTCCATCGCCATGGGCGAGATCGAGGACGGTACCCTGGGCTTTGTCAAAGAGGACTTTGACGAGGACATCAAGGGCGCCAACAGGATTGCTCTGTAGGCCATGACCGAGCGTCTTTGTCTGGTTCACTACCACGAGATCGGTCTTAAGGGTAAGAATCGCTCTACCTTCGAGAACCAGCTCGTGAGCAACCTTCACCGAGCGCTTAAGGGCTTTGACGTGGCCAACATTGGTCGCATCTCTGGCTACGTTGTGGTCGAGGCGACCGATGGTTTTTGCACCGACGACATGGCTGCGGCCATTCGTCGCGTGCCCGGCGTGGCGCGCGTCTCGCTGGCCTACAAGTGCGGCCTTGACGAGAAGGAATACGTGGCTGCGGCCATCCGTGCGATGGGCGAGGCCGGCGACTTCTATAGCTTCAAGGTCCATGCGCGCAGGAGCGCAACCAACTACGAACTGCACTCTCTTGAGATGAACCAGCTCGTGGGCGCGGCGCTTTGCGAGGCATACCCCCAGAAGAAGGTCGACGTCCACACGCCCGACGTCACCGTCGTGGTCCACGTTATCCAGGGCTCGACCTTTGTCTACGCGGCTTCTGCCCCCGGTGTGGGCGGGCTTCCCGTAGGTACTGCCGGCAAGGTCGTGACCTTACTTTCCAGCGGCTTTGACTCGCCGGTGGCTACCTGGATGGTGGGTCGTCGTGGCGCCACGTGCATTCCGGTGCACTTCTCTGGGCGTCCGCAGACGTCGGATGCCAGCGAGTGGCTGTGCCAGGACATCGTCGAGGCACTGGCGCCCTCTGGCGTCGTGGGGCGTCTCTACGTGGTGCCCTTTGGCGATTGTCAGCGCGAGATTTCGCTGGCGGTGCCGCAGAGCCTGCGCATCATCATGTATCGCCGCCTGATGTTTGAGGCTGCCCAGGAGATTGCGCGTATCGAGGGTGCAAAGGCCCTGGTTACGGGCGAGTCTTTGGGTCAGGTGGCGTCGCAGACGCTGGACAACATCTGGGCGGTCGACGAGGTCGCGCAGATTCCCGTGCTGCGCCCGCTTATTGGCTCGGACAAGCAAGAGATCATCAAGCGCGCGCAAGAGATTGGCACCTACGACATCTCTTGCCAGACTGCGCCCGATTGCTGCACCCTGTTCATGCCGCGCCGTCCCGAGACGCACGCGCGCTTGGACCAGGTACACGCCGCGTGGGAGACCTTCGACCACGAGGCCATGGTTAAAAGCTTGATTGAAAATGTGGAGTACAAGGACTTCTCTCAGTGCGCGAGCTATCACGCGCCTAAGGGTCCTCTCCATGTTTTCCACAACGAGCTTGGACCGGCTCGCAAGCCCGATGCGGAGCCAGAGCAGCAGTTGGTCTTCAAATAAAGGCCTGGTTGCCTTAGCTGTTTTGAGTTTGCGTGATAGATACCTGATAGGTTCTTGATAGATTCCTGTCAGGGATAAAAACTTTAACCAAGGTTTTTGGTTGTTTCGCCCCCATCCTTAAAGAGAGGAGGGGGCGATTTTTATGGCGCAGGTGGGACAAGCGGTTTCTAGGCGAGAAAAGCTGTTAAGAAAAGGAGGCTTGAAACCCGGCAGCAGGGTCGTGGTTTGCCTTGCGGCGTTGGTGGCTGTGGCTATTATCAGCGGGTTTGTCCTGATAGGCTGGCCTTTTGGTGACGCGGGCGGCTCTTCGTTTGAGATCGAGAGAAGTGGAGAGGCCACCGAGGTGGTGGAGGAGACCCAGACGGCTGATGATGCGGCCGTCGCTGCGCCTGTTTCACAGGAGAAGGTAGTTGTCCATGTCGATGGGCAGGTGGTTGCCCCTGGCGTGTATGAGCTTGTGGAGGACGCGGCGCGGGTGAACGACGCGATTCTCGCCGCCGGGGGCTTGACGGGAGAGGCCGACACGTCGTCGCTCAACTTTGCGAGCAAGGTCGCGGATGGGCAAAAGATTTATGTGCCGTCGGTGGGGGAGCAGCAGGTGGCGGCCGAGGCCTCAGGCGCGACTGCCGTGCCCGCGTCCGGTGGCGGCGCTACTTCTGACGGGGCCCTCATCAATCTCAACCTGGCTACGGCCGATGAGCTGCAGTCCCTTTCTGGCGTCGGTGAGGCAACAGCAAATGCGATTGTCGAGGACCGCCAAAACAACGGTCAGTTCACCTGCATCGAGGACCTCATGCGCGTCTCTGGCATCGGTGAGAAGAAATTCGAGAAGATAAAGGACCGGATCTGTGTCTAGGAAGGTCGCGGAGGTGCCGCCCAGGCCCCACGTGCCCTTCGCGCTTTACGTGTTGATAGGGGTCATCGCCCTGCAACGTGCGACCTTGAGGTTCTCGGTGGCGATGGCCTGGTATGGCGTTGCGACCGGTGGGGCTGTGGTTCTTCTCGCCGTCGTCTGGTTTGCACTGGCGAGAAGAAACCCGAGGTCGGGGTATGTATTTCTTGGTGTGACGAGCGTTGCTTTGGTCTTGCTGTCAACGGGGTTCTTTGCCTCTGTGGCTGCAGCGAGGGCGCGGGAGTGTGCCGAGGCGCTGAGAAGCACCTCGATATCGGCCTTTAGCTTCCAGGTTGAACAGGATATGGGGCACTCGTCCAGCTCGTGGACGGCCCGGGCCAGTGTCTATCGCGATGGGTCACGGCTGGGAAGCGTCTGGCTTTTAAATAAAGAGCAGCTCAACAAGGGCGACACGTTTACGTGTGTCGGGCGGTTCTCGGAGCTTGGCGATGATGAGTGGGATCAGAGCCTGAGGCTTCAGGGTGTTTGCGGCTCGGTCTCTGTAGTGAAGACGTTGCAGGTGGCGCCGACCACTTCGCCAATCTTGCAACTGCGTCAGCACCTGCTTGAGCGCATTGACCCCACGTCGTCCGTCGGTCGGGCTATCGCCGCAGGGGCCCTCTGCGGCTACTCGAAGGCAATCTCGGAGCTGGGAATCAACGATCAGTTTGCCGTCTGCGGCATCTCGCACCTTATTGCCGTGTCGGGGTCTCATCTGGCGCTGGTGAGCGGGCTTCTCTCGGCGCTACTTGATAAGACCAAGCTCAATATGTGGCTTAAGCTGGGGTTTCTTCTTGTAGCGACGGGCGTCTTTGTCCTGTTTTGCGGGGCACCCGCTTCGGCTTGCCGGGCGTGGTTCATGTCGCTGTGTGCCGCGGCGTCGCATCTTGTGGCGCGCCGGGCCGATCAAATCTCGGCTGTCTGCATCTGCGCGCTGCTTATGGCGTCCTTCGACCCCACGGCCTGCGGGCAGATCGGCTTTCTTTTGTCGGTGACCTGCGTCATTGGGCTGTGCCTGCTCTCTGGCTACGCGCGTTATGCGTTTCTTGAGTTTGTGCCCGCTATCGAATCGCGCCAGCTTCCTTATAAGGTGCGGACGACCATCAACCACGCGCGTACTTCGACGGTCGAAACCGTGGCACTTTGCCTTGTGGCCAGTGTGGTATCTGCGCCCATCAGCCTCTCTGTGTTTGGACGACTCTCGCTTATGGCGCCAGTAGCTGCGATTATATTGACTCCGCTGTTCACAGTCTTGATGGGTGCGGGGGCCGTGTTTTTCGCGGTCGGCCGCGTCCCGGTTGTGGGCAACATAGCCTCTGCAGTGCTTGGTTTGATCGGCGAGGTGTTTGCGTGGCTGCTCAACCGACTCGCCACGGTCCCCTTTGCTTCGCGATCGGTTTCGGTCGATTTCGCGCCGGCGTTTCTCGCTACCATGGCGCTCCTGGCCTTGCTGTATGTTGCCTGGCCCAAAGTTTGCCGCTGGAAGGTCTTTGCCGCCTGCGCGATTCCTGTTCTTGGGCTTGCGGTCTACCTGGTGCGATGGCGCTACTTTGCCCCGGCGCGCATCTGCGTTTTAGACGTGGGCCAAGGCGACGCGATTCTCATAACCGATAAGAGCTCGGCGGTTCTTGTGGACACTGGCCCCGGGAATGCCATACAGACAGCCCTTCAGGACCAGAATGTCTTTCACTTAGACGCCGTCATTTTGACGCACTTACATGATGACCATGCCGGAGGACTAGACGATCTCATAGGATCCGTGCCCGTTGACCAGGTGGTCGTTGGATTCAATGCAGTAGAAGACATTCCCCGGGACCTAAAGACAACCATCGATAACCTGACCCATAAAGAGGTCGCACAGCTTAACTACCAGGACGCGATTCACGTAGGCGACTTCTCCCTTAAGGTCGCCTCGCCATCGGAATACGTGAGCGCCGACGAGAACGCCGGCTCCCTTGAGCTGGCCGTGGACTACGACGCTGCAGGTAGGTCGATGACCGGTCTTCTCACCGGCGACGCCGAGGAAGAAGAGACCGCTAAGGCCATAGGGGAGTGCGGCCTGTCCAACATCGACTTTTTAAAAGTCGGCCACCATGGCTCTGCCATATCGATCGACGAGAAGACCGCTGCAACTCTCTCACCTGCGGTTTCTGTGGCTAGCGCCGGTAAGGATAATCGCTACGGCCACCCAAAACAGGCCTGCGTCGATACCCTTGAGGCGTCAGGTTCGCGCTTCTTATGCACCATAGATTGCGGTACCGTGACCGTCGAGCCGTCTGAAAAAGGTGTGGTTGTGAGCACCCAGAAGTAGCGCCTGTGGCAAAGTAGAGATGTTGAAAGGGGACCCATGGCGCAAGCAACGCTTCTGGCGGCATATCTTATCGTTGGCTCAAACGAACTTAAGCGAGACCAGGCACTTGCCCGGCTCAAAAAGCGGGCCGAGGGCGACTTCGAAGCCTTCAACCTCGAGGAGCTGGAGGCTACCAATATCGCCGAGGCCCCGCAGCTTCTCTCGTCCCTCAACGCTCTTCCTTTTGGCGCCGACCAACGCATCGTTATTGTCCGCAACGCCGAGAAGCTCCAAAAACCGGTGTCCGAGGCCGTGATCAAGTACCTCGATGCCCCCAATGAGCAGTGTGTTCTTTGCCTGCAGGCAACCACCTTGGCCAAGAGCACGCGTCTTTACAAGGCTGTGGCCAAGATTGATAAGAAAGCCGTCATTGATTGTGCTGCCCCCACAAAGCGCGATCTTGTGCCGTATGTGCAAAAGATCGCCACGGCCCACGGCGCCTCGATCGATTTCGACGCCGCCCAAGAGCTGGTCGCGCGCTCGGGCGACTCGACCCAGATGCTCTACAACCAGGTAGTTGGTCTTGTCAATCTCTTGGGCGGCTCGGGCCACATCACCCGTCAGCTTGTCTGTGACAACGTTGCCCGCATCGCCGAGGTCAAACCCTGGGAGTTCTTGGATCTTGTGTGCTCGCGCAACACTAACAAATCCCTCGAGGCTCTGCTCCTACTTGCAGATAACTCCCCTTTGGGCCTTCTTTCCCTCATAACCGGCCGCGTCCGCGAACTTATCGTCGCCCGCGCCCTGTGCCAGCGCGGCCAATCCGCCTCAATCCCCGAGGCCCTTGGCAAGCAATCCTGGCAAGTCAAAAACTACCCCCGCTGGTCCCAACTCTTCAAAGACAACGAGCTAGAACACTGCCTTTCCACCTGCGCCCAAGTAGAAGCCGCCCTAAAATCCGGCGCCGACCCAAAATTCGAACTAACCCACCTAGTCCTACAACTCACCCAGGGTAGGCGCTAGCCTATCAACAATCAACGAGCTAGCCACCCTCCGGAATCTTACGTCCCCCTCGACCCACCTGTTCTTCTATTTAAATCCTCTTACCAAGGCCCCTTGCCCTAGTTCCCCTCTCATTTCAACGTTTTCGCCTGCGACCAGTTTTTTTGCTCGCCCCGACCCTCGATACCGCAGATTCAGCCCACCTTTTCTCTTTAAGCGCAGTTCCGCATGAGCCGAAGGCCACTAAATGTGGCCTTCGTGCGAATAGGACTGTTTGAGCATTAAAGAGAAAAGGTGGGCTGAATCGGAGAGCCCCGAGTTCTTCTCGCCGAGCCATAAAAAATGCCCCCTCTTCCAGCACGAAGAGGGGGCAACAAATGCGATAAAGCGAGAACTACTTAATCGTGTTCACGAGCTTCTGAACGCCGGACTTGCGCTGAGAAGCCTGGTTCTTGTGGATGATGCCCTTGGAGGCAGCCTTGTCGAGCAGGCGGCTGGCCTTGTTGGCGGCGAGCTGAGCAGCCTCGACGTCCTTGGCCTCGACGGCAGCGCGAACGCCCTTGACGGCGGTCTTGAGCTCGGAACGGACAGCCTTGTTGCGAATGCGCGCCTTCTCGGCGGTGACAATGCGCTTCTTCTGGGACTTGATGTTAGCCACGTGTAGATCCTTTCAAAATTTTTAAAACGTGAGGCCTCTTGACCGAGACACGGGGAGGTCAACTCGATGAATATAGCATATCGGCCACGAGTTCGCTATTATTCTTCCTATGACTACTACAGATACATCTCATATCCGCAACTTCTCTATCGTTGCGCACATTGACCACGGTAAATCGACGATCTCGGACCGCATCCTGGAGCTCACCCACACGGTCGAGGAGCGCGACATGGAGTCGCAGCTCTTGGACACGATGGACATCGAGCGCGAACGCGGCATCACGATCAAGTCCAACGCCGTGCGCGTGACCTATGACGCCGATGACGGCCAGACGTATCAGTTTAACCTGATCGACACGCCGGGCCACGTCGACTTCACCTACGAGGTCAGCCGCTCGTTGGCGGCCTGCGAGGGCGCGGTCCTGGTCGTCGACGCCACTCAAGGCGTGGAGGCACAGACCGTCTCTAACGCCACGTTGGCCATGAACGCCAACCTGGACATCGTGCCCGCGATCAACAAGATCGACCTGCCTTCGGCCCACCCCGACGAGGTCAAAGAAGAGATCGAGGAAGAGCTGGCCATCCCGGCAGACGACGCCGTGTGCGTCTCGGGCAAGACCGGTGAGGGCATCCATGAGCTTCTCGAGGCCATTGTTTACCTGGTCTCGGCTCCCAAGGGCGACGCAAACGCACCGCTCAAGGCCCTTATCCTCGATTCGTACTTTGACGAATACCGCGGCGTCGTTGCCACGGTGCGCGTCTTTGACGGCTCGATCAAGAAGGGCCAGACCCTGCGCATGATGCAGATGGGCACTAATTTCTTGGTCGACGGCGTGGGCGTCAAGCGCCCGGCCGAGGTTGCCGTGGACGAGCTGGGCGTGGGCGAGGTTGGCTACGTGGTCACGGGCCTTAAAGACCCCGACGCCGTGCGCGTTGGCGAGACCCTGACCTACAGTGACCGTCCCACGGCGGAGCCCCTGCCGGGCTACCGTGAAGCCAAGCCTATGGTCTTCACGGGTCTCTTCCCGGTGGACAACAAAGACTACGAGAACCTGCGCGACGCCCTTGACAAGCTGCACGTCAATGATCCGTCGCTTACCTGGGAGCCCGAGACCTCGGTCGCTTTGGGCTTTGGTTTTCGCGTGGGCTTCCTGGGGCTTCTCCACATGGAGGTCGTCAAGGAGCGCCTGGAGCGCGAGTTCAACCTGTCGCTTATCGCCACGTCGCCTTCGGTGGACTACCACGTCTACAAGACTGACGGCACTATGATTGAGGTGAGAAGCCCGCAGGATCTGCCCGACGCTACCCGCATCGAGCACATCGAGGAGCCTTATCTCAATGCCAAGATCATCGTTCCGCCCGAGTACACGGGTGCTGTCATGCAGCTTGCCATCGAGCACCGCGGCATCACGCAGGACATGGTCTATCTCACCGAGAAGTCCGTCGAGATGCACTTCGATATCCCGCTGGCCGAGCTGATCCTGGATTTCTTTGACCAGTTGAAGAGCCGCACCAAGGGCTATGCGTCGCTTGACTACGAGTTTTCTGAGTACCGCGCGAGCGACCTGGTGAAGCTCGATATCCTGCTTTCGGGCGACGAGGTGGACGCGCTGTCTTTCATCGTTCACAAAGACAAGGCCTACGACCTGGCCCGCGGTCTTTGCGACAAGCTCAAAGAGATCATCCCGCGTCAGCAGTTTGAGGTGCCTATCCAGGGCGCCATTGGCAACAAGATCATCAGCCGCTCGACCGTCAAGGCCGTGCGCAAGGACGTTCTAGCCAAGTGCTACGGCGGCGACATCTCGCGTAAGCGCAAGCTGCTGGAAAAGCAAAAAGAGGGCAAGAAGCGCATGAAGCAGATCGGCTCGGTCGAGGTCCCGCAAGAGGCCTTCCTGGCCGTCCTTAAGGTGGACGACCAGTAGTGGCCTGCGAGAATATGCTCGCGACTCCCGCCGAGGTCCTGGCAAAGTTCGGCCCGGCGGTGGGCCTTGCGGCTTCTCTTGAGCCCTTTGCCGGCGGCGAGAAGAGCCAGCCGTTGGCGCAGCGCCTGGCCAATAACCCGCTGCTCATGGCACCCATGGCGGGTGTCACCGATTCTGCTTACCGCATGATGGCGCGAGCCGGCGGAGCCAATCTGGCTTACTCCGAGATGGTGAGCTGCGCGGGGCTGCACTACGGCGGGCCCAGCATTGAGCTCTGCGATGTTGCGGCGGGCGAGCCCGACCTGGCGGTCCAGCTCTTTGGCTCCAAGCCCGAGCTGTTTAGCGAGGCTGCGGCCACCGTGGCCCGGCACTTGGGCGATAAGCTGGTCTTGGTTGACATCAACATGGCCTGCCCCGTGCCCAAGGTGACAAAGAAGGGCGAGGGCGCGGCCTTGATGGAGACGCCTGAGCTGGCCGCGTCGCTGGTTCGGGCGACCAAAGAGGCCCTTGAGCCCTACGGCGTCGATGTCACCGTTAAGATCCGTCGCGGCCGGGCCGACGGCTGCGAGGTAGCGCCCGAGTTCGCAAAGCGCATGGTTGACGCCGGCGCCTCGGCCGTGGCGGTCCACGGCCGTTTTGCCACGCAGTTCTATCGCGGCGAGTCCGACGTATCGGTCATCGAACGCGTGGTCAAGGCCGTTGACGTGCCTGTTATTGGATCTGGTGACGTCAAGAGCGGACATGCGGCTGCCCACATCATGAACGACCTGGGCGCCGCCGCGGTCATGTTCGCCCGCGGGACCTACGGCAACCCCTGGATTTTCTCGCAAACTTCGAGCGTTCTTGCTGGCGAGAAGCCCTTTGAGCCGTCGCTGCTCACGCGTGTTGAGGCCTTTGAGTGTCACATGCGCCTGTTGGCGGCAACCGGCGCTCATCTCAAGCGCGGGCGCAGCCTTGCCACCTGGTACCTGCGCGGACTGCCCGAGGCCTCGTATTGGCGCGGGCGCGCGAACGACTGCTCGACTCTCGAGGAGTTCTTGAGCGTCTCGGCGCAGATCAAGGAGGCGCTGGAACAGGCTGACGAGCAGGTCGGTGAGCAGGGCGATGTGCGTTAGTTGGGCTTCTCGCCTGCACGAGACGAGCGCCCGCGCCATCTATGTCCACGTTCCTTTTTGCGCGCGAAAGTGCAACTACTGTGATTTTGCCTCGTGGGCCTGCGCACCGAGCGACGGCCTTATGGCGGCATATGTCGACGGGATTGTTGGGCAGATCGATCAATTTCAACAACTTGGTCTACTCGACGGCGTGCAGACCGCCTACATCGGCGGCGGGACGCCGAGTTTTTTGCCGACTGCGGTTTTGGAGAAGCTTGTCTCGCGTGTCGCCGCCCTTGGAGTGGGGGAGTTAAGCTGCGAGGCCAACCCCGATTCTTTGACTAGCGAGAAGATCGCCGCGCTCAAGGCAGCGGGCGCCACGCGCCTCTCGATTGGCGTACAGAGCCTGGACGACGTCGAGTTGGAGAAGCTCGGTCGTCTCCATAACGCCCAGCAAGCCAAAATCGTCGTCTCGCAGGCCGTGGCTTCTGGACTGTACGTCTCTTGTGACCTTATGTGCGCGACCCCCGGCCAGACGGACGCGTCGTGGGCCGGTACTCTAAGCGAGCTTGCAGCACTTGGAGTAGGCCACGTGAGCGTCTACCCTCTGGCTATTGAGGAAGGCACCCCCTTCGACAAGCTCTACGGCGACGAGGACAATCCTTGGAACTCCGATGAGGTCCAGGCGCACAGAATGACTAAGGCTCAAGGTGTACTTGAGGGTTTTGGTTACGCTCGATATGAGGTTGCAAGCTACGCAATGCCTGGTAAACAGTGCCGTCACAACAAAGCCTATTGGACAGGTTTAGGTTATTTGGGGCTAGGCACCAATGCCTCAAGTATGCTAACCCTAGAGTCATACTTGAAGCTTAGGGAGGGCAAGAGGCGTCTTCCGGACCTTCCTAAAGGCACTTCTCGCGTCCGACTCACGTGCACGACGCCCCGTAAGGACATCGCCTCAGGCGCTAAAATCTCGGAGCTTTCCTTTGACATCGAGGCTCTCATAGCCCCGCAGGCGGCCGCCGAGGACCTTATGCTGGCTGCCCGCCTGGTAGAGGGAATCGGTCCCTCACAGCTCGCCTACGCTCGCCAGACGCTTGGCGCTCCGGCCGTCGACCGCTGCATCGACGGTCTTCTCGCCCGCGACCTTCTCGTCCAGAACGACGGCCGTCTGTGCCCCACGCGCTCGGGCTGGCTTCTTGGCAACGAGCTCTATGGGGCTCTGTGGGAGCTGGCCCCCGGCGAGGTCTTCTCAATTACGGCGTAGTCCAATCTGCCCCTCGATTTGCAATCGGCCGCCCGATTTGTCATTGTGGGGTCACGAAAATCACAAGGTAAGGAGCCAAAATGCCCGGAAAGCGCGACGACGTCATTAGCTGGGACGAGTTCTTTATGCGCGTGGCCATCGCGGCCAAGTTGCGCAGCAAGGACCCCAACACCCAGGTGGGGGCCTGTATCGCCGATACCAATCACCGCATTCTCTCGGTGGGCTACAACGGCACGCCCACGGGCCTCGATGACGACGAGTTTCCCTGGCAGACCACCGACGACCCGCTAAACGACAAGCACAACTACGTGATCCACGCCGAGGCAAACGCCATCCTCAACTATCGCGGCTCGCTCAAGGACATGGGCGGCGCCACCGTCTATGTCACGCTGTTCCCGTGCCGTGAGTGCGCAAAGACCCTGGTACAGGCCGGTATCGGCGAGGTCGTCTTCTTGGACGACAAGTACCACGACACCGAGGACGGCAAGATCTCGCGCTCGATCCTTGACCGCTGCGGCATCACGTATCGCCAGGTCGTCGTAGAGGCTTAAAGCCCCGGCCAGGCTTTTAGGCATCTTTTGTCGATAGGTATGAGAAATCCGGTGCTGGATATAATCAACCAGTACCCTTTTTGCCTATGGACCTTAGGAGTCTTCTAGCATGGCTTCAATGAACGACAAGGACTACTACGCCGTACTTGGTGTCGAGAAGGACGCCACCACGGCAGAGATACGCAAGGCTTTCCAGCAAAAGGCCAGGAAGCTTCACCCCGACGTCAACAAAGCGCCCGACGCCGAGGAGAAGTTCAAGGAGGTCTCGGAGGCCTACGCCGTCCTCTCGGACGACGAGAAGCGCAAGCGCTATGACGCCTTGCGCAGCGGCAGCCCCTTCGCCGGCGGTTATGGCTCAAGCCCCGCGGGCGCGGGTGGCCGCGGCTACTACACCGGCGGCGGCCCTTACAGCTGGGGTCCCTTTGGCGGCAGCTACACAAGCACCACGCGGCGCAGCTCGCGCGCCTACAATCCCAAGGCGGGCGCCGACTTCACGATGGACGTCGACCTTTCGGCCGATGAGGCCAAATCGGGCTGTAAACGCGGCTTCACGTTTCAGCATTACGTGAGCTGCGCCGTCTGTCACGGTTCCGGCTCGGTCGAGTCCGAGCACTCCCAGACCTGCCCCACCTGCTCGGGCGCCGGTAGCATCGAGATCGACCTGGGCTCCATCTTTGGCATCGGCGTCATGCAGATGACCTGCCCCGAGTGCGAGGGCACTGGCCGCGTCGTGGCCAACCCCTGCACGTCCTGCGGCGGCTCGGGCCGCACCTTGAGCGCCTCGGAGGTCGTGGTCGACATCCCGGCAAACTCGCACGACGGCGACGAGGTGCGCGTCAAGGGCATGGGCAACGCGGGCACCAACGGCTCTTCGGCCGGCGACTTCGTGGCGCGCGTCTGCGTTGCGTCCGAGCGCCTGACCGCGGCCCAGGCCAACGGCTTCTACCTCATCGGTTTTGTGGTGCCCTTCATCGTGGTTGGTCTTCTCAGCGGTGGCTTGGCGTCGATCGGGCTCTTTGTGATCTTGGCCTTTGCCTTTGGTGCCTTTGTCATCATCAAGGACGGCGTGAAGTTCAGCTCGGGCTGGTGGAGGCACGCGGGCGCCGCGCTTGGCAACGGCGCGAGCTCGGGCCTGACCTTTGCGATTCTCTTCTTCCTGCTGTTCTCGTGCCAGGGCCTGGGCGCCCGCGGCTACATGGGCGGCCCCGGCTGGTAAAGGGGTATAGTGTTTAAGCTTTGCCGCGCCCCGGGATTCGCCGCGCGGCAAAGAGGTGTTTGTACATGAGTGTTTTTAGGGATTGGTGAGATTGAAACCGGAGAAGGACTATTACGAGGTGCTCGAGGTGCCTCGCGACGCCGACGCTAAGACCATCAAGAGGGCTTTTCTTAAGAAGGCCAAGAAGCTTCACCCCGACGTGGCCACCGCGCCCGACGCCGAGGAGAAGTTCAAAGAGGTAAACGAGGCGTATTCGGTTCTTTCCGACGATCAAAAGCGCGCCAACTACGACCGTTATGGCGACCCTGACGGACCCGCGGGCTTTGGCGGCGGCGGATCTGATTACGTCGACATCTCCGACATCTTTGGCGGTGGCGGCTTCTCGGACATCTTCGACTCCTTCTTTGGCGGCGGTCGCGGCCAGGCGGGCAGCCAGGCCCGCACGCGTGGCCGCGACATGGGCATTCGCCTGCAGATCAGCCTGGCCGAGGCGGCCAGCGGCTGCACCAAGACCCTCTCGTACGAGCGCCTGGCCCCCTGCGACGACTGCGGCGGCACCGGTGTCTCGGCGGGTGGCAAGGTGTGTACCTGTGAGCGCTGTCACGGCACCGGCCGCGTGATCGAGGCCCAGCGCACCATCTTTGGCACTATGCAGACGCAGTCAACCTGCCCTGCGTGCCACGGCGCTGGCAAGACCGTGGACAAACCCTGCGAGACCTGCGACGGCCAGGGCCGTACTCCTTCTCGCGAGAAGGTCGAGGTCCAGATTCCGGCCGGCATCCACTCGGGCCAGACGGTCACCGTCGAGGCTCGCGGCGAGGCCGGCGTGCGCGGCGATGCCAGCGGAGACCTGGTCGTCTCGGTCGAGATCCGCGACGACGAGCGCTTTGAGCGCCAGGGCGACGACCTCTACTGCAGCGTCAAGGTCGACTCTCTTGAGGCCATCGTGGGCACCACCGTCACCATCGACGGCATCCTGGACGACGAGAAGGTCACGATCGATGTTCCCGCTGGCTGCCAGTTTGGCCAGCACGTGGTGGTCGAGCGCCGCGGCATGCCCCGCATGGGCATGATCGCCCGCGGAAACCTTGTGGCGGTGGTCCAGGTCGAGACCCCGCAGGATTTGAACCCCAAGCAGTTGCTAGAGATCGCGGCGATGGTCTCCTCTCGCTCGCTTGCCGGCGATGACGTGACCAACCCCTTTGAGGACGACGCCAAGTGACGCTAAAGGTCGCCCTTACAAACCTTGGCTGCCGCGTCAACCGCGTGGAGCTTGACATGATGGCCAACCAGCTCGAGGCCGCCGGCGCCGAGCTGGTTGGCGAGAAGGACGCCGCGTGCGTGGTGATCAACACCTGCGGTGTCACCGGCGAGGCCGAGGCAAAGAGCCGCAAGGCTGTGCGCCACGCGGCCGCGCTTCCCAATAAACCGCTGGTCATCGCCACGGGCTGCGTCGCGAGTCTCTTCTCGGCGGAGCTTGAGGCGCTGGCCGACAACGTGTGCGTGTTGTCCGACAAGCGAACGGTGGCGGGGCATATCCTTGAGGCTTTTGAGGGGGAGTGCTCACCGGGGGAGGGCGAGGTCGCGGAAGCGGCTGCCGCCGCGTCCGCCGGTGTAACGCCAACGGGCCGCACGCGCCCCGGCATCCAAGTCCAGGACGGCTGCGACAACCGCTGCACTTACTGCATCATTTGGAAGGCGCGCGGCCGTGCCCGCTCCTTTGACCCCCAGGGCATCGTGGACGAGGTCAACGCCTCAATCGAGCGCGGCGCCCACGAGGTGGTGCTTACCGGCATCAACCTGGGAGACTACCGCTGGGAGCGCGACGGTGCGGAAGCCATGCGTCTGCCGCAGCTCCTTGACCTTGTGCTTTCCAAGACCTCCATCGAGCGCGTGCGCCTCTCGTCCATCGAGCCGCCCGACGTCACTGCAGAGCTTGTCTCGCTCATGGCCGCCTCAGACGGCCGCGTGGCCCCGTTTTTGCACATCTGCCTGCAGTCCGGTTGCGACCAGACGCTTCGCCGCATGGCCCGCGTTTACCGCACCGACCTCTTTAGGCAAAACGTCCAGCTTGCCCGCGAGCTTCTCCCCAACGTGGCCCTGGGTACCGACCTCATCGTCGGCTTTCCCGGTGAGACCGATGAGCAGTTCGCCGAGTCCTTGGCTTTTTGCCAAGAGATGCGCTTTGCCAAGATGCATATCTTCCGTTACTCCAAGCGCCCCGGCACGCCGGCCGCGAGCTTCCAGGACCAGGTTGCGCCCGAGGTCATGACGGCCCGTTCTAAGCAAGCGCACGCTTTAGCTGCGCAAATGCGCCTGGACGAGGCAAAGAAGCTCGTGGGTTCGACCGACCTGGCACTGGTCCAGTACCCCGGCCGCGCCGTCTCGGGCGGACTATTTGACGTGACCGTGGACCCGTCCTATGCCCTGGACTCCCTTGTGCCCGTGCGCTTCGACTCGGTCCGCGACGACGCAACGCTCGTCGGAGTCGCCCTCTAATCTGCTATAACGCGTGCGGCGCAAAACTTTTTTTACGAAAGACGGGCGCACTGCCGAAGCTTTGCAGAATGAGATTGTTTTCGCGTTTCGTTGACCTGCGGTTTTACGCGCGATGGACCAAGGTTGCTCCGCAAGGATCAGACAGTGCGCCCGTCTTTCGTCAATTTTCTTTGCGAGGGGCTATTATGGTGGGGTGATTCGCGCGCGACCGCTGGAGGAGCATGGAGCCAACACAAGTCAGATTGACCATTCCCGATTCCGTTGACCCGGCGACCCTCATGGGCCCCGCCGACAGCCTGCTGCGACGCATCGAGAGCTCCTTCGACGCCATGGTTTCTGTCCGTGGGGACCAGATCTCTATCAGCGGCGCGATCGACGAGGTCCAGCGCGTGACCACGGTCTTCTCGCGTCTTATCTCGTCTATCGAGGCGGGGGAGAGGCCCACGGTCTCTGACGTTGACCTGCTTGTTGACCACGTGAACCATGGGGCCTCGGGCCTCGAGCGCGTCTCGGACGATATCCTGCTCACCTACCGCGGCCGCGCGCTGCGACCTAAGACGCCGGGCCAGTCTCGCTACATCGAGTCCATTCGCAGGAACACCGTGACCTTTGGCATAGGCCCCGCCGGCACCGGCAAGACATACCTGGCAATGGCGATGGCCGTGGCCGCCTTCAAGCGCAAGGAAGTTGGCCGCATCGTGCTCACTCGCCCGGTGGTCGAGGCTGGGGAGAGCCTGGGCTACCTTCCCGGCACGCTGCAGGAGAAGCTCGATCCCTACGTGCGCCCGCTTTACGACGCCCTGTTTGATATGACCGACATGGAGCGCGCAAACACCCTTATTGAGCAGGGTGTCATTGAGATCGCGCCGTTGGCCTACATGCGCGGTCGCACCATGAACGACGCCTTTGTCATCTTGGACGAGGCACAAAACACCACGCCCGAGCAGATGAAGATGTTCCTCACGCGCCTGGGTTTTGGCTCGAAGTTCGTGATCACGGGCGACGTCTCGCAGCGTGACCTCAAGGGCGCGAGCGGCTTGGAGGTGGCCCGCCGCGTGCTGGCCGACGTCGACGACATCGCCTTTGTCGAGCTGGGGAGAAACGACATCGTGCGCCACACGCTGGTTGCCAAGATCGTGGACGCCTATGCGCGCGACGCCAAGAGAAACGAGGCTTAACTGATGGATGCACAGATGAATGAAGCCCTGGTAAACGAATACGACATCGTCAACGAGGAGGACCTTGCCTTCCCGTTGGGCGACTCGGCGGTGTGCGATCTTCTCGATGCTGTCTTGGCACACGAGGGGGTGGAGCGACCCTGCATGTGCTCGATCTCGATCGTGGGCGACGACGATATTCGTCAGACGAACCTCGAGTGGCGAGGGGTCGACGCGCCCACCGATGTCGTGAGCCTTGAGTGCGAGCGCCCCGACGACCCCGACCTTGCCCCCGGCGAGCCCTGCGAACTGGGAGACATTGTCCTGGCCCCGGCCTACATCGAGGCGCAGGCCGCTCGTTTTGGCACGACGTTTGCCGACGAGTGCCGCCTGCTTTTGGTCCACGGTTGCCTGCACCTGTTGGGCCACGACCACCTGGACGAAGACGAGGCCCAGGCCATGGAAGCCTTGGAAGACGACATCCTTCGCGGGGTCAAGACCGACGGTACGCTTGGCCACGTTGTCATTACACGCCACCGCACCGAGGACGACGCATGATACCGGGCAAAAAAGGCGACCACCCGTCGTTTCTCGAGAGCTTCACGTACGCGTTCAAGGGCCTTGCCTTCACGATCAAGACCGAGCGCAACATCAAGGTTATGCTCGCCTGCGCCGCAATCGTGGTTATCCTGGGCTTTATCCTGCAGTTTGACCTCGTGAGCTGGGCCATTGTCCTTCTCTGCTGCGGCGTTGTATTGGGAGCAGAACTCTTGAACACCGCGATCGAGACCGTGGTCGACCTCGTGAGTCCCGAGTACGACCCCTTGGCGGGACACGCCAAGGATGTGGCCGCCGCGGCCGTCTGGGTGCTTTCGGCCTTCGTGGGCGTCGTGGGCCTCATCGTCTTTGCCAACGCCATTCTTGCCAAGCTGGGCTAGGGGTTCTCGCCGCCCGCGCGCGTGCCCCAGCCTTCGATTACCTTTAAGGAGTTATTTGCATGTCTCAATCCGATAAGCCCTTTACCAGCGGTTTTGTTGCCCTTGTGGGCCGCCCTAATGCCGGAAAGTCGACCCTTTTGAACGCCTGCATGGGCGAGAAGATCGCCATCACCAGCCCTGTGGCGCAGACCACTCGCAAGCGTATGCGCGCCGTCATTAACGCCGAGAACTCGCAGCTGGTCATCATCGACACGCCGGGCCTGCACAAGCCCAAGGACGCGCTAGGCAGCGAGCTCAACAAGTCGGCGCTGGGCGAGCTTGCCGACGCCGACGTCGTGGCCTTCTTGATCGACGCCACCAAGCCCGTGGGCACCGGCGACGAGTGGGTGGCCAAGCACGTGGCCAAGGCCGAGGCCGACTACAAGCTGCTGGTCCTTACCAAGGCCGACATCTCCAAGCCCGAGCAGATGCAGGCCCAGCTTGAGGCCGCCAGCGCCCTTTGCGACTTCGACGACGTGATCGTGACCTCGGCCAAGGAGGGCTTCAACGTCGACGGCTTTGTCGATTTGGTCTCGGCCCACCTGCCCGAAGGCCCGCGCTGGTTCCCCGAGGGCATGGACACCGATACCACCGACGAAGAGCTGGTGGCCGAGTTCGTGCGCGAGAAGCTCTTCCTTAACCTCAAGCAGGAGCTGCCCCACTCGGTGGGCGTCATGTGCGAGGACGACATCCAGATCGCCAAGGACGGCCACGCCTCTATCGCGTGCGTGATCTTGGTCGAGCGCGAGGGCCAGAAGGGCATCGTCGTGGGCAAGGGCGGCCAGATGATCAAGAAGGTGGGCATCGAGGCCCGCCGCGACATCGAGCGCCTGATGGGCCGCAAGGTCTTCCTCGACCTCAAGGTGCGCGTCGAGCCCCAGTGGCGCCGCAACGCCAACATCATCGCCCGTCTGGGCTACTCGGTCGAAGACGAGTAGGCCGCAGGCCCCGTAGCCCACGTTTTGGCACAGAGAAGGACATACAACGTCCAGGCCACGGTGGTCGGGCGCACCAAGCTCGGCGAGACGGACCTCATCTTGACCCTGCTCACGGCCGAGGGCGAGCTGGCCCAGGCCGTGGCCAAGGGGGCGAGAAAACCCACGGGCAAGCTCGCGGGCAAGGTCCAGCTCTTCTCGACCTGTGATTTTCTTATCGCAAAGGGGCGCAGCCTGGACGTCGTGGCCGAGGCCGGCTTGGTCGACGCCCATGCCGGTCTACGCGGTGACCTTGACCGCGTGAGCGCGGCGTCTGCCGTGTGCGAGGTGTGCCGGCTGTGCTCGTTCGAGGGGTCGCGCGATCCCTTCTTGGCCCGCATCCTGGACCGCGCCCTCGCGGCCTGCGAGGAGGCGTGCGACCAGCCCCACCTGGACGTTGTTGTGGCGGCTTTCGTCTTTAAGGTCTTGGCCCGCGAGGGCTGGCGGCCGCAGCTTGAGGGCTGCTGCCTGTGCGATGACCCGGCGCCCACGCGCTTCTCGGCGTCGACTGGAGGGCTTTTGTGTGAGAGCTGCTCGTCTCGCATAGAAGGGGCAGAGCCTGTGGAGGCAGACCAGGTCGCGTGGCTGCGCTCGCTTTTGGGCCTTACGTTCGACGAGCTTCTGGCCGCGCCGGTGGCGCCCCAGACGGCCGTGTGGCTTTTGGGATGTGCCCACGTCTGGGCCGCTACGCACCTGGACGCGCGCTTAAAGGCCATGGAGTTTTGCGTCTCGGGCGTGGCATGAGACGGATCACCGTCGGCCCCGGCCAAGCCCTGGTCCTCGTCGATTTGTGGAATTGTGGCCAATACCTGGAGCCTTGTTGCAATCGAGGCGCCGTTTAGGTATTGTTTTTTAGGTTTTGTAAGTACCCCGCACCTAGTCGCCCGATTTCTGCGTCGGCGTACCCGGTCTGGGGCGAATTTATGAAAGGGGATCGCAAATGATCACCAAAGAGCAGAAGGCTGAGCTCATCAAGCAGTACGGCAAGTCCGAGTCCGATTCCGGTTCTGCCGAGGTCCAGGTCGCCATTCTCACCGCCCGCATCAAGGAGCTGACCGAGCACATGAAGTCCCACAAGAAGGACTTCCACACCCGCCGCGGTCTTCTGATGCTCGTCGGTAAGCGTCGTCGTCTTCTCTCCTACATCAAGAAGAACGACATCGAGAACTACCGTAGCCTCATCAAGAGCCTCGGTATCCGCGACAACATCCAGTAGTTCTTGCTGAGTTAGTCACTTGGGGGGGGCGCCTTAGGGCGCCCCTTGTCGTGAGCTGTGCAAAAGCGGCGAGAAACGCGTTTTACGTGGGCACAGGGCCTACGAGTTGGCCCGTCTGCAATGGGGCAGACGGAGATAAGGGAAATAAAATGGCAAAAGTTACGCATGAGTTCGACCTCTACGGCAAGCACTACGCCCTCGAGACCGGCGAGCTGGCCAAGCAGGCCACCGGCGCCGTCCTGGTCAAGAGCGGCGAGTCCTGCGTCCTTCTCACCGCCGTGGTGTCCAAGGAGCGCAAGGATTACGACTTCTTCCCGCTGACGGTCGACTTCATCGAGAAGATGTACGCCGTGGGCCGCATCCCCGGCGGCTACCTCAAGCGTGAGGCCCGTCCTTCCGAGAAGGCCACCCTCACCGCCCGCATGATCGACCGCCCGCTGCGTCCGTCCTTCCCGGCCGGCTTCCGCAACGAGGTCCAGATCGTGGCCACCACCCTGGTCGCCGACCAGGTGAACCCCGTCGACACCCCCTGCATCATGGCGGCTTCTGCTGCTCTCACCGTGGGTGGCGTGCCCTTCGAGGGTCCTCTGGCCTGCGTGCGCATCGGCCGCGACCGCGACACCCACGAGTTCATCGTGAACCCCACCTACGAGGAGCGCGACAACTCCGACCTTGACCTCGAGCTGGGTGGCTCGGTCGACTACATCTCGATGGTCGAGGCCTCTGCCGACGAGATCTCTGAGGAGGAGATGCTCGAGGCCATGGCGTTTGGCCAGGAGGCCATCGCCGCCTTCTGCGAGGAGCAGAAGAAGTTCTTCGCCAAGGTTGAGGAGGTCAACGGCCCCATCCAGGCCCGCGAGTACGTCCTGGACGAGCCCGTTCCCGAGGTCCACGACCGCGTCTTTGCCCACTACGCCGAGATGGAGGCCGCCCTTAAGGACGCCGACAAGCTCTCTCGTATCGCCAAGGCCGACGCTCTTAAGGCCGCCATCAAGGCCGAGTTCACCGAGGAGGAGCAGGCCCAGTGGAGCCGCGAGATCCCCGTTGAGCTCAAGAGCCTCGAGAAGCACGCCATGCGCCACATGGTCGTCGAGACCGGCGAGCGCGTCGACGGCCGTGCCGCCGACGAGGTTCGTCCCCTGATGGTCAAGGGCGACTACCTGCCCCGCGTTCACGGCTCGGGCCTCTTCCAGCGCGGCCAGACCCAGGTGCTCTCCATCTGCACCCTGGGCATGCTCAACGAGTGGCAGCGTCTTGACACCATCGAGCCCGTCGACGGCAAGCGCTACATGCACCACTACAACTTCCCGCCCTACTGCACCGGCGAGACCGGCCGCATGGGCAGCCCCAAGCGTCGCGAGATCGGCCACGGCAACCTTGCCGAGCGCGCACTTCTCCCCGTCATTCCCAGCGAGGAGGACTTCCCCTACGCCATCCGCGTGGTCTCTGAGGTCATGGAGTCCAACGGCTCTTCTTCCATGGCTTCCACCTGCGGCTCGACTCTTGCCTTGATGGACGCCGGCGTGCCCATCAAGCGCCCCGTCTCTGGCGTTGCCATGGGCCTTATCCAGGAGGAGGGCAAGACCGTCGTCTTGACCGACATCCAGGGCCTGGAGGACTTCCTGGGCGACATGGACTTCAAGGTCACCGGCACCACCAAGGGCATCACCGCCATGCAGATGGACAACAAGGCCACCGGCCTCACGCCCGAGATTCTGCGCTCTGCCCTTATGCAGGCGCACGAGGGCCGCATGTTCATCCTCGACGCCATGCTCGAGGCCGTGCCTACCTACCGCGAGGCCCCCAAGGACTGCGCGCCGCAGATCGTGAGCCTCACTATCCCCACCGATAAGATCCGCGAGGTTATTGGTAGCGGCGGCAAGGTCATCCGCGGTATCCAGGAGGACACCGGCGCCACCATCGACATCCAGGAGGACGGCACCGTCTTCATCTCGGGCGTCAACGGCGCCTCTGACGCCGCGGCTGAGCGCATCAAGGCCATCGTCAAGGTTCCCGAGGTGGGCGAGGAGTACACCGGCCGCGTCGTGGGCATCCAGCCCTTCGGCGCCTTCGTCGAGCTTCTTCCCGGCAAGGACGGCCTGCTTCACATCTCTCGCGTGGCCCAGGGCCGCGTTGACAAGGTCGAGGACGTCCTCAACATCGGCGACGAGGTCAAGGTCTGCGTCCTTGAGGTCGACGAGAAGGGCAAGATCAGCCTCGACCGTCTTGACAAGCCCGAGGCTCCGGCCGGTTCCGGTAACGGCGGGCGTCACCACGACGACGATGGTCACCACGAGCACAAGCGTGGGCGTCGCCCGGGCGATGGCAAGGGTAACCAGGGGGAGCGCCGTCAGCCGCGCCGTCACCACGACGCGTAAGGCTTAGCGGGGTCTCGCTAGAGTAATGTCCGGCGGGAGTCCCCCTCGCGTTTCAAAGGGAGTTGAACAAAGCCCTTTTAAACGCGAGGGGGACTCCCGCCTACTCATTGAGGGCCGCGGAACACAATCAAATAGCAGTACGCCGCACGTTGGAAAGAGAAGAATTTCCAACTTGCGGCGTTTCTTTATTTATATAGAAGAGCGTCGAGCTTCTGGGAGAATTGGGGATGAGGGGTTGCGAATAGATTAATTAAAATATTTATATTCTTTCGCTAGTTTTTACGGCCATGTCAGTGGATTTGGGTCTTGTCCCGCCTTAGAAGATAAATAACACCCCATCTACCTGCTCTTTTTATTTCTATATAGAGCCATTTCATCCCCTAATTCCACTGACAAGCCCCCAAAAACTACCAGCTCTCATCCACCCCTGTAGGGACAGATCACCCCTACCGACCCTCTGGCTCTTCTATTTAAAAAATCCTTATCCTCCCTACCCACATCGACTTTCTTGTTGTTTATACTTTGCTGCCCGTTTTCCGGGCGACGTTGCCCGTGCGGAGGCCGCGGGGCGGGAGGCGGGGAATCGGAGATTTGCGCACGCAAACTCCAGATTCCCCGCCTCCCGCCCCAAGCAGCCTCAGTACTGCCCCGCGATTTTGTATGAAGGTCCCAGCTTAACCAGAAGAGTAGGGTAGAATTGATGGGTCTGCGCTTTCGGCGCACGGCTTGGATTGTTCGGTCGGCGGATGCACGACCGTTTCATATGAATATTGACCTGTACCCTAAAGAGAGGACCTCCCAAGGAATGCCCAAGAAAGAAAGTGCCCTAAAGATCATCCCGCTTGGCGGACTCGACGGCATCGGCAAGAACATGACCGCCTTCGAGTACGGCAACGACATGGTCTTGGTCGATGCTGGCCTCATGTTTCCCGAGGATGACCAGCCCGGTATCGACCTTATCCTGCCTGACTACACCTACGTGCTCGAGCACGAGGAGAAGCTGCGCGGCATCATCATCACCCACGGCCACGAGGACCACACCGGCGCTTTGCCGTATCTCATGATGGACCTCACCCACAAGGTGCCCATCTACTCGAGCAAGCTCACCTTGGGCTTTATCCAGGGCAAGCTCGCCGAGCACAACATCAAGTCGCCCAAGTTCCGCGAGATCTCTGACGGCGCCCAGCTTACTCTTGGTGCCTTTGACCTCACGTTCTTTGCCATGACGCACTCCATCCCGGGTGCGCTGGGCGTCTTCATGAACACGCCCGCCGGCACCGTAATGCACACGGGCGACTTCAAGCTCGATCAAACCCCTGTTGACGGCAAGAGGCCCAACTACCAGGCCATCTGCAAGTTCGCCAGCTCGGGCGTCGACCTTCTCCTTTCCGACTCGACCAACGCCACGCGCCCGGGCTTCACCCAGTCCGAGACCGCCGTCGGCCCCAACCTGCGCCACATCATCAAAAACGCCGAGGGCCGCGTCTTTGTCGCGTCCTTCTCCAGCCACATCCACCGCCTGCAGCAGGTCTGCGACGCCGCGACCGCCGTGGGCCGCAAGGTCGTGGTGACCGGCCGCTCGATGGTGACCAACACCAAGGTCGCGCGCGAGCTGGGCTACCTCAACATCGCCGAGGACGACATCATCGACGCCTACGAGGTGGGCAAGATCGACGACGACAAGATCGTGGTTCTGTGCACCGGATCTCAAGGCGAGCCCCTCTCGGCGCTGGCCCGTATGGCCAACGGTGAGCACAAGTCGCTCTCTATCCACGAGGGCGATACCGTGATCATCTCGGCGACCCCTGTTCCTGGCAACGAGAAGAGCGTCCAGGGCATCGTGAACTCGCTCTCTAAGATCGGCTGCGACGTCTACGACAAGAGCCGCGCCCTGGTCCACGTCTCGGGCCACGCAAGCCAGGAGGAGCTTAAGCTCATGCTCTCCTTGGCCAAGCCCCGCTACTTCATGCCCGTCCACGGCGAGGCCCAGCACCTACGTGCCCACGCCGACCTGGCGGCTTCCCTTGGCATGTCTCGCGAGAAGATCTTTGTCATGGACAACGGCGACTCGCTCGAGCTTTGCCGCCACAAGGTTCGTCGCGGCCGCGCCGTCGAGTCGGGCGTGGTTTATGTGGAGGGTGGCACCGTCACCGAGGCCAACCCTGTTGTCCTGCGCGATCGTCAGAAGCTTGCCCAGGACGGCGTGGTGAGCTGTACCGTTGCCGTCTCGCGCAAGCGCCACGGCGTGACCGCCATCGATATCACCACCCGCGGCTGCTCCTACCAGGCCGAGGACGAGTTGATCTCTGAGGCTCAGTCCCAGGTGCGCGCCGCCATCGAGAAGCTCTCGGGCACCAACGACGCCACGATCGACGCCATGAGGCGCGCCGTGCGCAATGCCCTGTCCAACCTCCTTTGGAATAAAACCCACACCAGGCCCATGGTCATTCCGGTTGTCCTGGAGGTTTAAATGCCGTCTAAACGCACCTCAAACGCAGCAAACAACAAGAAGAACAACGGTCGCGCCAACGCCGGTCGCCAGGCTTCGTCCAAGGCGGCCGCAAGGGCGGCTCAGGCCCCCGAGTTCGAGGGCCTAACCACCGCGCAGTGCGACATCATCGGCGTGGTCCTTGCGGTTTTGGCCATCGCCATGTTCATTTCGGTCGTGGCGCCTTCCACCGCCCCCGTGACCAACGCCATGGGGCACCTGCTGGCCTTGGGCTTCGGCACCGGCGCGGTGCTGGTGCCCGTGGCCCTTTTCGTCTTTGCCATGACCTTCTTCACGGCAGACGACGGTCCCATCTCGGGTCACGTGGCGGCGGGACTCGTTTTGATCGTCGTGGCGGTTCTCGCCATGATTTCGCTTAACCAGCCCGTGGCGGCGGCCACGCCCAACGCGCTTATCACAGACGTGGTGGCCGTCGAGGCCGGCGGCTACGTGGGCGGCGGAATCGCCTGTGTCTTAGCCACCTACCTGGGCATTATTGTGGGTAATGTGGTTTTGCTCGGCGTCATTGTGGCCGGCTTTGTGGTCTGTGGCTTCTCGATCACCGATATGGTCGCCAAAATCTCGGGCCGACTGGCCGCCACTTCCGAGGCCCGTCGCTTTGCCGCCGAGCAGCGCGCGCAAGAGCGCGCCGTGACGCACGAGGCCACCATGGCAAACGACAAGCCCCGCAAGTTCGCCAAGGGCGGCGAGACCTCGGTGGCCCAGCCCTCGAAGCCTACGCAGGCCTCCCTTTTTGACGAGACAGGCGAGGCGCAGACGACCTTCATCGGCGAGCGCAAGACGAGCGTCCTCAAGCGCAACAAACCGCAGCTCTCGCCGTTCAAGACAAGCGACTTCGCCTTTGCCGACGACGCCCAGGAGGCGCCTGTTGACGCTCCTGCCATGTTGGACGACTCCCTGTTTGTTCCCGATGACGTGGCCGATCTGGCCGAGGATGAAGGTTTCGACCAGCCCAAGACCTCGCTGCTGTCTTCTCGCAAGAGGAAGGCCAAGAAGGGCAAGACCGCGGCAACTGTCGAGACGCCCTTCGACGAGCCGTCCGACGATGCTGTCGAGACGCCCTTCGACGAGCCTGTGGCCGCCGCCAGCGCCTCGGCTGCCCCGAAGGCCAAACCCGCCGGCGACACCATCCCGGATTTCCTCAAGAACCCCAAGGGCTCCAAGCCTGCCGTCGAGGAGACGCCCCAGACTTTGAGCCGTCCCGGCGACGCCGACGAGTCCTACGAGCTGCCGCCTTTGTCGATCCTTCGCCAAAACGACGCCTTTACCGGCGATTTTTCCAACGACGAGGAACTCACCCGCACCGCGCAGAAGCTTCAGGCCACCCTTGAGGAGTTTGGCCTGGGCGCCCGCGTGACCGGCTGGACGGCCGGTCCCTCGGTCACCACCTTCAAGATCGCCATGGGCGAGGGCGAGCGCGTGAACAAAATCGTCAACCTTGAAGACGACATTGCCTTGTCGCTGGCCGCCAAGTCGGTTCGTATCTTCTCGCCGATTCCCGGCACCTCGCTTGTTGGCATCGAGATTCCAAACGAGAAGAGCACCCCGGTCTTCTTGTCCGACGTCTTGCCGTTTGCGCAGGGCGGCCCGCTCGAGTGCGCCTTTGGTCGCGACTCCGAGGGCAAGCCCATCGTCGTTGACCTCGCGGGCCTGCCGCACCTTTTGGTGGCCGGCACCACGGGCTCGGGCAAGTCGGTTCTTCTCAACTCCATCATCATGAGCATGCTCATGCGCGCCACGCCCGAGCAGGTGCGCCTGATCATGGTCGACCCCAAGCGCGTCGAGTTCACGGGCTATGCGGGCTTGCCTCACCTTTATGTGCCCGTGGTCACCGAGCCGCGCCAGGCCGCGAGCGCCCTTCAGTGGGGCGTGACCGAGATGGAGCGGCGATTGAAGGTCTTCGAGCACTACAAGGTACGCGACATCAAGACCTACAACGGCAATGTTGACGGCGGCAAGTACGCTGACATGGAGAACCCGCCCAAGCACATGCCCTACTTCGTCATCGTGATCGACGAGTTGGCCGACCTTATGATGGTCGCCGGCAAGGATGTTGAGACCTCCATTGTGCGCATCGCCCAGCTGGGCCGCGCCGCCGGTATCCACTTGATCGTGGCTACGCAGCGCCCCTCGGCAGACGTCGTGACCGGCCTTATCCGCGCCAACATCGACAACCGCGTGGCTCTTTCGGTCGACAACTCCTTGAACTCGCGCATCATTCTTGATCAGAAGGGCGCAGAGCAGCTTTTGGGTCGCGGAGACATGCTTGTCAAGCTGCGCGGCAAAAAGCCAAGGCGTGCCCAAGGTTGTTGGGTTTCCGATGACGAGATCGAGCAGACGGTAAAGTTTGTTCGCGAGCAGGTCACGGCCGACTACCACGAGGACATCTTGACCGCCGTCGTCCCCAACGCGCCCGGCACGCCCGGCTCAGAGGCGCCCAAGGAAGACGACCCGCTGGTTTGGCAGGCGGCCCAGCTTGTCGTGGAGTCCCAGTTGGGTTCCACATCGGGCCTGCAGCGTGCCCTTTCGGTTGGGTATGCTAGAGCTGGGCGCATCATGGATATGCTCGAGGCGAAGGGCGTCGTGGGCCCCGCCAACGGCTCCAAGCCCAGAGACGTTTTGATTGACATGGAGGGCCTTGAGGAGCTCAAGACCCAAGAGGCGATTTATCAGGGGGTAGAGTAGGGTGCCAAAGCCGCATTTCAGCGAGCTGCTGCAAAGACGCAGGCACGAACTCGGTCTCTCCATCGAGCAGGCTTCGCGCGTCCTCAAGCTGCGCGAGGACGTTTTGGTGAGCTTTGAGGAGGGCGACTTCGAGCGTATCCCGCAAAGCGGGTATGCCCAGGGCATGCTCTCTTCTTATGCTCGCTACCTTGGCCTTAATTCGCGCGAGATCATTGACCTCTTCCAAGAGGAGCTCTACCACTACGTGCACGGCACCTCGTCCCACGAGCTTCGCCGCCGTACGCGAGACACCCAGGCGGGCCGCTTCATCTCGGGCTACGATGTCGTTAACGCCGAGGGCTCGAGGCCCAAGGCCTATGTGGAGTACAAGGGTCTTCTCCCCACCTCGGGAGGTCCGGCCGGCGACATGGGCGCTTTTGCCTCGGTCTCGGACGCGCGTCCGCGCCGCACGATGCCCATGGCGGGGTCGGGACCTTCGGCCGCCTCGGCCTACGGGCGCGGCGGTTATGGCCAAGACCAGCAGGCGCGAAGCTATAACGCGGCACCGCAGGGGTCTTCTCGCCAGCAAGACGACGAGTACGCGCGCGGCAGTGCCCGCAGGGCCCGCAACCAGCGCAGGAGGACCACTAACAACAACGATCCCGCCTCGAGGCTCTTGTCCCAGAGGCAGCAGGTGACGGGAGCGGCAAGTACCCAGATGAGCAGGCAATATTCCGGCGGGCGCGCCAATAGCGGCCGTGGCGGCTCTTCCAGGCCGCAGCGCACCTATCGCCGCGACGACGTGAGCACGCGCCGTGTTGTCTCTGGCGACTACAGCGACGACATGCGCTACGACGACCATGCCAGGCCCTACGAGCGCGCCTCGACCATCACCGGCCGTCGCTCTTCCCGAAACATCGCGAGCGTCGATCGCCCCAACGTGCGTCGTCGCGCGCCCCAGTCGGGTTACGGCTCGGGCAACCGCGGCGGACAGCGGGGGAGAAGGCGCGGTTCGCAGAGGGGCGGTATCCTGGGGTTCTTCTCGGATTCGAGAAACGCCACCTTCGCGATCATCGTTATTCTCGCCATGGTCTTGACCGGCATCCTGGTCTTTGCGGCCACGTCGTGTGTGAACGCAAAGACGGGCGCGTCGAGTAGCCAGGCGGGGCAGACGGTGAGCGTGAACAGCGCCGACTCGGGGTCTTCTAAGAGCAGCGATTCTGGTTCTAGCTCGAATTCGAGCTCGAACTCGAGTAACAACTCCAGCTCGTCGAGCAAGTCCACGACCAGCACGAACACCTCGGACGGGTCCAGCTCGACGACCACGGACGCGACCGGCGACAATGCGACCGCAACCGATGCCGCCACCACGACCCAGCAGCCCACCGTGGTCAAGGTCAGCGTGGCCGATGGCGAGTACTCGTGGCTCGAGATCACCTGTGACGGCACAAGTGCCGTGGCCGAGAGCGTGACCGGCCCCTGGGAGCAGGAGTTCACGGTCACCGACTCGATTACCATCCGCGCAGCTAACCCGTCCAAGGTCTCGGTCACCGAGAACGACAAGAAGGTCGACTTCACGTCCAAGGCCTCGGGCACGGGTACCTTGACCATCAAGGGCACCCCGGTTACCGCTACCGACCAGACGGCCGAGGATGCTGCCGCCGAAGGCACAAGCACGACCACTACCACTAGCACGACCGTCAGTACGACCACTGCCTCACAATAGCCGCACGGCTTTTATCCATAGGAGAGGAACCATGGCCAAAGAATCCAGCTTTGATGTTGTCTCTGTCGTCGACATGCAAGAGCTCGACAACGCCTGCACCCAGGCCGCTCGCGAGCTTTCCCAGCGCTACGACCTTAAGGGCACGGGCGCCACGCTAGAGCTTTCTAAGAAGGAAGGCACCCTTAAGATCGAGGCGCCGTCCGATTTCGTGTGCGGCCAAGTTCGTGACATTTTGGGCTCCAAGCTTGTGAAGCGCGGCATCGACCTTGCTAGCGTCAAGTGGAAAGACGTCGAGCCCGCCAGCGGCATGACGGTTCGCCAGTACGGCACCGTGGTCCAGGGCATCGACCAGGACACTGCCAAGAAGATCTCTAAAGAGATCCGCGACATGAAGGTCAAGGCTAAAGCGACCGTCGAGGGCGACAAGCTGCGCGTTGCAAGCGCCTCTCGTGACGTGCTCCAGTCCGTGATCGCGCACCTCAAAGAGGTCGACTTCGGTCAGCCCCTTCAGTTCAACAACTATCGCTAAGGCCGGTGGACCCACGTGTCGAGCAACTCTTTGGCAAATATCCTGTTCATCACCCTTGGCTGCGCCAAGAACGAGGTCGACACCGACCGCATGCGCGCCCTGCTTTTAGCCGACGGCTTTAGCGAGGTCTTCTCGCCGGAGGAGGCCGATCTGGCGATCGTGAACACCTGCTCTTTCTTGGCCTCTGCCACCGAGGAGTCGGTCGAGGCCACGCTCGAGATTGCCGAGTCTCGCGAGGCCGGTGTGCGCGAGTGCCCCATCGTTATGTGCGGCTGCGTGCCTTCGCGCTACGGAGACGAGCTTCGCGCCGAGCTTCCCGAGGTCGCCGCCTTTGTTAAGGCCGAGGACGAGGACGGCATCTGCGCCGTGGTCCGCGGCGCCTTGGGCCTCGAGGCGTCGTCTGGCCCCGCGATGGACTGCGGGCTTCTCCGCACCGTCGAGGGGGCCTCGGCCTTCGTCAAGATCTCTGAGGGCTGCGACCGTTTCTGCACCTTCTGCGCTATTCCGTACATCCGCGGTCGCTATCACTCGCGCCCGCAGGACGAGATCTTGGCCGAGGTCAGCGCCCTGATGGAGGGCGGCGTGCGCGAGATCATCCTCATTGGTCAGGACACCGGCATCTGGGGCAGCGACTTCAAGGACGGCTCGAGCCTGGCCGGGCTTCTGCGCGCCACGGCCGAGGTCGTGCGCCCCTACGAGGGCTGGCTGCGCGTCTTGTATCTGCAGCCCGAGGGCATGACCGACGATCTTATCGCCGCGATTCGCGACACGCCCGAGGTTCTGCCCTACATCGACATCCCCATCCAGCACTGTTCTTCTCGCATCTTAAAGGCGATGAACCGCTCGGGCAGCCCCGCCGAGCTGCACGAGCTCTTCGCGCGTCTGCGCCGCGAGATCCCCGGCATGGTCCTTCGCACCACCGGTATGGCGGGCTTTCCCGGCGAGACGGACGAGGAGGCAGACGAGCTCTACGACTTCATCGAGGCGGAGGAGTTCGACTACACCTCGGTCTTTGCCTATTCGCCCGAGGAGGGCACCCGCGCCGCCGAGATGGACGGCCAGGTGGATGACGAGACCAAGCTCGAGCGCACCCAGCGCCTGGTCGACCTTGTTGAGGAGCTGGGCTTCTCGGCAACCGCCAAGCACGTGGGCGAGCGCGTGAAGGTCATCATCGACGGCGTCGAGGAAACCGAGGAGGGCCTCGAGTTCATCGGCCACACGTGGTTCCAGGCCCCCGACTGCGACGGTGCCGTCCACATCGCCTCGGGTGAGGCCAGCGTCGGCGACATCGTGACCGTCGACTTGGTCGACTCTTTCTGCTACGAGATGATCGGCGAGATCGTCGAGGATTAGGAGTGTGTTCTAGTCTTGTCTAAGAACAAGGGTCTTTGGACCCCCGCCAACATCGTGACCTGCGCGCGCGTGGTTCTGGTTCCTGTTTGGCTGCTTCTGGCCGAGTTCGTGGGGGTTACCCGCGGCGACGCCGTCTCGTGGCCTGGTATGTGCGTCTTTGCCGCCTTTGTCTTGGTGTCTCTCACCGATAAGCTCGACGGGTACCTGGCCCGTTCCAGAAACGAGGTCACGACCTTTGGCAAGTTCCTCGACCCTATCGCCGACAAGCTTGCCGTCGTGGTGGCGCTGTGCTTCTTGCTTGAGCACCAGATGACCTCGTCTTGGGTTCTGCTTATCGTGGTGGCCCGCGAGTTTTTGGTGTCTGGCCTGCGCATGGTCGTGGCGTCCAAGGGTGTGGTAGTCGCCGCCAGTAATCTTGGCAAGTGGAAGACGGCCACGACGATGGTAGCTATCTGCGGTCTTCTGTTTGTCTGCGCGCTGCCTGCCAACATGGCTTTTGCCATCTGGCTTGAGGTCATCTGCCAGCTGTGCATGGCTGTCGCCGTTGTCTTGACGGCTTGGTCGGGCATCGACTACTTCGTCAAGTCGTGGCGCTACCTAAGCGAGGACTAGTATGGCCTCCAAGGTAATCTTTGAGCCCGACGAGGCCCTTTATGACCTGGCCGCCCGTGTGGTGAGCCTTGCATGCGAGAAGGGCCTTACGGTTGGCACGGCCGAGTCCTGCACCGGCGGTTTGGTCGCTGGTTCACTGACGGCGGTTCCGGGGTCTTCAGCCGCGCTTCGCGGCGGCGTGGTGAGCTACGCCATCCCGGTAAAGCACGACGTCTTGGGTGTTCCCTATGAGGGCCTTCTCGACGTGGAAGAGATCGGGGCCGTCTCGGCGGAGTGCGCTTGTGCCATGGCCAAGGGCGCGCGCGAAGTCTTGGGCTGTGACCTGTGCGTTTCTTTGACGGGAATCGCCGGGCCGGGGGGAGAGGAGCCGGGCAAGCCCGTGGGCACAGTTTGGATGGGCTTGGCGGGCGTAGAAGGCGTCCAGGCGTATCCCAATCTATTTGAGGGCGACCGAGAGCAAGTGCGTCATCAGGCGGTTTCTCGAGCCCTCGAGCTTTTGTGTGAAGCTCTTCTGAATTTCTGAGAGAGCATAAATCTTTGAAGCAAACCCGCGCGGTTGGGAAGTGGTCAACCAGAACCTTGTCATCGCGCGGGTTTTCTTTTGCGCCGATAGGCTTGTGATAGATTCCTGCAAGATTGCTGTCAGATTCTTGATAGGTTGCCTGCGTATCTTTTTGTCCAGACACTTGAACAGAAACGAGTGTTCGATTACTATTCATAGTGCTGTTTGACAAGAAGGAGCAAGCAATGGCTAAGGCTAAAGGTCCTGTGAAAGAGATTCGTCCCCGCACCACTGGCGAGGAAAGGGACAAGGTCCTTCAAGAGACCACCGATGAGATCGAGAAGAAGTTCGGTAAAGGCGCGATCATGAAGTTTGGCGACGGTGGTCCCGACATGGAGGTCGAGGCCATCCCTACCGGCGCTATCGCTTTGGACGCGGCCTTGGGTATCGGCGGCGTTCCCCGCGGCCGCATTATCGAGATTTACGGTCCCGAGTCTTCCGGCAAGACCACCTTGTCGCTTGAGATCTTGGCCGAGGCCCAGGCTCTTGGCGGCATCGTCGCCTTCATCGACGCCGAGCATGCGCTTGACCCCGGTTATGCCGCCCGTATTGGCGTCGACATCGACGAGGTCCTTATCTCGCAGCCCGATACCGGTGAGCAGGCGCTCGAGATCTGCGACATGCTTGTTCGTTCTGGCGCCATTGACGTCGTGGTTATCGACTCTGTCGCGGCGCTGACCCCGCGAGCCGAGATCGAGGGAGAGATTGGCGACAGCACCGTGGGCCTGCAGGCGCGTCTTATGAGCCAGGCGCTGCGCAAGCTCGCCGGCTCTCTCTCCAAGTCCAATACCACCTGCATCTTCATTAACCAACTCCGCGAGAAGATCGGCGTCATGTTCGGCAACCCCGAGACCACGCCTGGCGGCCGCGCCCTCAAGTTCTTCTCCTCTGTGCGCATGGATATCCGCCGTATCGAGACCATTAAAGAGAAGGACGAGGTCATTGGCAACCGTGTTCGCGTGAAGGTGGTCAAGAACAAGGTGGCGCCTCCCTTCAAGCAGGCCGAGTTCGACATCATGTATGGCCAGGGCATCTCTAAGGAGGGCTCGATTATCGACACCGCTGTCGATTTGGGCATCGTTAAGAAGGCCGGGTCTTGGTATACCTACGGTGACGATCGCTTGGGTCAAGGTAGGGAAAACGCTAAGAAGCAACTCGTCACCAACCCCGAGTTGCGCGAAGAGATCGAGCACAAGGTCCGCGTCGCCGTTGGCCTTGAGCTTGGCGACGAGCGTGTGGGCGACCCCGTGGATCTTGAGGAAGCCGACGTCGACGTTGATGTCGACATCGAGGATGATTTCGACCTTTCTGAGGACGAGTAGGGCTGATTATGGCAACGCTTTTTGAGTGTGAGGTTCACTTTCCCCAAAAGAAGGAGAATGCGTTCACAACAAAGAAGCGGCTGCCGGTCCTTGCCCTTTCGGGCGGTGAGCGTGAGGAGTCGTGGGCGCTGCCCCTGCGCGTGGCTAAGGTTTTAAATTCACAGCTTGAATCGGGCGAGTTCTGCCCTGCCTCTCGGGCAGAACTCGCCTACAAGGTAAAGAGCCTGTCGCAGACGGTTGGCAAGACGCGTCTGGCAGAGCTTATCGACAAAAGGGACTACTCGGCACAGGAAGCTTTGAAGAAGCTCGTGGGAGACGGCTACTCGCGCGAGGTCTCGCAGGAGCTTGTTGACCGTGCTCAAGAATGCGGCTTGATCGACGATGTGCGTTTTGCCAAGTCGTTCATTCGCTTCAAGCTCTCGTGCGGCTGGGGCGCCAAGAAGATCTCGTACGAGCTTTCCCGTAGGGGAGTCGACGTCAAGGAGGTGCCCGGCTGGCCCGAGGAGTTCTTTGAAGACGAGTCCGAGTATGAACTTGCTTATAAAGCGGCGTCTAAAAAACGCATCACCGGTAAGAACGACTATCAAAAAATCGTTCGTTTTCTGGGCGGGCGCGGATTTTCCTTTGGTGTCGCCTCTTCTGTCGCACGTCAAATATTGAACGAGTTTGACAACGAGTTAGACGGGCAATAAAATAGTTTGGCCGTTAAAAGGGCGTTCTTGCGTTGGGTTTCCAACGTTTTCAATATGTTTTAAAGGTCTGTTTGACAATTGTTTGCTGCTTAAAGGGGCATTTGAAAAACCGACAAATAAGACTGCGCTTCTAATGGCGGGTGTTGCCTTTGGCAATGCTCTAACTTTTGATTAATTGATATAGCCATTAGAGGAGCCAAACATGCTAACAGAAATCATCATCGGGCTCGTTTGCCTAGCAATCGGAGCAGGCGTTGCTTACTTCATCGTTGCGGGTAAGAGCAATTCCATGCGCAGCGAGGCCGAGGCCAAGGTCCAGTCTGCCACCCAGGAAGCCGCTCGCATCTCTGACGAGGCAAAGCGCCAGGCCGAGACCGCCAAGAAAGAGGCTGTTCTCGAGGCCAAAGAGCAGATTATGCAGCTCAAGCAGAACTCCGAGGCAGAGGAGAAAAAGCGCAAGAGCGAGCTGCAGTCCATGGAAAACCGCATCATGCAGCGCGAGGAGTCCCTCGATAACCGCAACAACGCCCTGGATAAGCGCGAGCACCAGCTGTCTAGCCTTCAGGGCCAGCTCGACCGCCGCAAGGTCGACCTCGACGAGCTCGAGACCAAGCAGACCTCTGAGCTCGAGCGCATCGCGGGCTTAAGCTCTGAGGAGGCCCACGACGAGCTTCTTGCCCGTGTCCGCGCCCAGAGTGTTCGCGATGAGGCCCAGATTCTGCGCGAGTCCGAGCAGAACATCCGCGCGCAGGCCGATAAGACCGCCCGCGAGATCATCTCCACCGCCATTCAGCGCTGCGCCGCAGACCAGGCTGGCGAGATTACCGTTACCTCCGTCCACATCCCCTCCGACGACCTCAAGGGCCGCATCATCGGCCGCGAGGGTCGCAACATCCGCACCTTCGAGCAGGTCTCCGGCGTCTCTCTCGTGATCGACGACACCCCCGAGACCGTCGTTCTCTCCAGCTTTGACCCGGTGCGCCGCGAAACCGCCCGCGTCGCCCTCGAGAACCTCATCGCCGATGGCCGCATTCACCCCGCCCGCATCGAGGAGCTCTACAAGAAGGCCGAGACCCTCGTTAACGAGCGCGTGCGTGAGGCCGGTGAGCAGGCCGCCTTCGACGCCGGTATCCACGACCTGCACCCCGAGCTTGTCAAGACCCTGGGTGCCCTTCGTTACCGCACCTCTTTTGGTCAGAACGTCCTGCAGCACTCCATCCAGGTCTCCGCGATCTGCGGCATCATGGCTTCCGAGCTTGGTCTTGATCCCGCTCAGGCCAAGCGTGCCGGTCTTCTCCACGACCTTGGCAAGGCCATCGACCACGAGGTCGAGGGTCCTCACGCTGTGATTGGCGCCGACCTTGCCCGTCGTTACGGCGAGCGCCCCGAGATCGTCCACGCCATCGAGGCGCACCACGCCGACGTCGAGCCCGATACCGTTCTTGACGTGCTTGTCCAGGCGGCAGACGCCATCTCGGCCGCCCGTCCCGGCGCCCGTCGCGAGTCTGCCGAGAACTACATCAAGCGTCTTGAGAAACTCGAGGAGATCTCCAACGCCCACGAGGGCGTCGAGCGCACCTACGCTATGCAGGCCGGCCGCGAGCTTCACGTCATGGTCCAGCCCGAGAAGATCTCGGATGCCCAGGCCACCGTTCTTGCGCACGACATCGCGAAGCAGATTGAGGACGAGATGGAATATCCCGGCCAGGTCCGTGTCGTGGTTATCCGCGAGTCTCGCGCCGTCGACATCGCGAAGTAGGCAAAGATGGCTCAGGGTCAACAGGACCTTGCGAACTTTGTAGCCAACATGGGAGGCGAGCGTGCCCTGCGCGTCGAGGAGAACCTCGGCGAGGGGTACGTTCGCCTTCGTGTTGCCGAGGCAGAGCGCAGGCAGGCAAAGCACGACATTCGTTGCGCCGAGGACGTTGTCATCGAGATGCTGAGAAACGCCCGCGACGCCGGTGCAAAGAACATTTATGTGGCCACGGCCCGCGAGGGCAACATCCGTACCATCACCATGCTCGATGACGGCTCGGGCATCCCCGCCGACATGCAGGAGCGCGTCTTTGAGGCGCGCGTCACCTCTAAGCTCGAGAGCGTCCATATGGACCGGTGGGGTGTTCATGGCCGCGGCATGGCGCTTTACTCCGTTAAAGAAAATGCACTCTCGGCCCAGGTTATGACAAGCGACCTTGGCAAGGGGTCATCGATTCGCGTCATGACCGACACCACGACGCTTGACGAACGCGCCGATCAGTCAACATGGCCCACGACGGGCGAGGACGAGGACGGCCAGTTTACCTGCGTGCGCGGCCCGCACAACATCGTGAGGACCTGCTGCGAGTTTGGCCTTGAGGAGCGCGGCCGTTGCGAGGTTTACCTTGGTTCGCCGGCAGAAATAGCCGCCACCGCACGCGCCCGCGCCAACCAAACGGTCGACAATTCGAGCCTTTTGTTTATTGACGATATCTCCGAGCTGCCGGTTCTTGAGCGCTTCAAGGTCGCGGCCGATGCCGCGGAGCTTCTCAAGGTCTCAAAGGCCTGCGGCCTCGACATGTCCGAGCGGACTTCTCACCGCATCGTCTCTGGCCAGATTCGCCCACTCAGAAGCGTTGTTGCGCGACTTACCCACAAGGGGCAGGCCGTCGAGCCCAAGGCGGTCGACTTGGCGCGTGACCACCGCGGCCTTAAGCTCTCGGATAAGGACCTCAAGGAGTTCGCTCACGTGCTTGAGCGCGATTTTGCCCTTATCTCAGAGCGTTACTACGTCGACTTGGCTCAAGACCCCAAGATTCGCGTTGGCCACGGAAAAATTACGGTAACTTTTGAACTAAATGATGCCGACTAGCACGTTTGACTTTTATTTAACTGGTATTATCCGTACAATCTTTCGCATACCCAAAACGCAGGATTTCACGTCTTAGCTGCATCACACAGGAGTCTCAATGGACTTTCTCAAAGTATCTAGTAAGTCTTCGCCCGCATCTGTGGCCGGGGCCATAGCCGGCATGGTGAAGGACGGCACTCCCGTCAACATCCAATGCGTTGGAGCCGGCGCCGTCAATCAGGCCATCAAGGCCATCGCTATCGCTCGCGGATTCCTTATCCCCACCGGCGTCGACATTTCCTGCGCTCCCACGTTTTCTGATATCTCTATCGCAGGCGAGAACCGCACTGCCATTCGTATTGCCATCTATGTCCACCGCATTTCTGCGCAGACCGCAAATGCCCAGGTAGAATCTTTGGTTTCTTAATATGAGCAACATCTCCACCCTTGTTGGAAAGACCTTCTTCGTTCGTACTTTTGGCTGTCAGATGAACCTGCACGACTCGGAGCGCGTCAGCGGTCTGCTCGAGTCCTGCGGCTGCATCAGCGTGGCAGAGCCCGAGGAAGCCGACATCGTCATCTTCATGACTTGCTGCGTGCGCGAGAACGCCGATCAGCGCCTTTACGGCCAGGCCTCCGCCATGGTGAGCGCTCCCAAACCGCCCTGCGGCAAGCGCATCGTGGCCATCGGCGGCTGCATTGCCCAGCGCGACGGCGAGAAGATCAAGAAGCAGATTCCCGTCACCGACGTCGTCTTTGGCACAAGCGCCCTGGCATCTTTGCCCGAGCTTCTTGCCGATGCCTTTGGTGACGACGAGAAGGCCATCGAGGTCGACACCATCGAGGAAGGCCGCGGGTTCTCGACCGACCTTCCTAGCCACCGCGCCCAGAGCTTCCACGCGTGGGTGCCCATCATGACCGGTTGCAACAACTTTTGCACCTACTGCATCGTGCCGTACGTTCGCGGCCGCGAGAAGAGCCGCACCGTCGAGGCGATTGTGGGGGAGTGCGAGAAGCTTGTGGCCGACGGCGTGAGGGAGATTACCCTTCTGGGCCAAAACGTCAACTCCTACGGTCGCAACATCTACGGCGAGCCGCGCTTTGCCCAGCTTTTGCGCGAGGTGGGCAAGACCGGCATCGAGCGCGTGCGCTTTACGTCCTCAAACCCGCACGACCTGGTGGACGAGACGATCGAGGCCATGGCGCAGACGCCCTGTGTTATGCCGCAGCTTCACCTGGCTGTCCAGAGTGGCTCTTCTCGCATCCTTAAGGCGATGAACCGCAAGTACACGCGCGAGCAGTACCTTGACCTGTGCGTCCGTCTTCGCGAGGCTATGCCCGATATCGCGCTTTCGACCGACATCATCGTGGGTTTCCCCGGTGAGACCGAGGAAGACTTTCAAGAGACCTTGTCGCTCGTTGAAGAAGCGCGTTTTGCCTCTGCCTACACGTTTATCTACTCCCCGCGGCCCGGGACCCCGGCGGCTAAGATCGTCGATGACACGCCGCATGAGGTCATTCAGGAGCGCTTCGATCGCTTAGCCGACCTCGTTGCCAAGCAGTCCCGCGCCGCCAACGAGCTTGAGGTTGGCAAGGTCGAGCGCGTCTTGGTTGAGGGTGGTTCCAAGCGCGACGAATCGATCATGGTTGGCCACTCCGAGAAGAACCGCACGGTTCACTTTGCTTGCCCTGCGGACACCCAGCCCGCTGACCTTGTCGGTAAAATCTGCGACATTAAGGTCGACGAGGCAATGACCTGGTACCTCAAGGGCACGCTCGAGGGACAGCCCAGGTAATGGTCGAGGGCACCGTTGTTTCCATAGTTGGGCCCACTGCATCGGGCAAGAGCTCGCTGGCCGAGGTTTTGGCCTGCGAGCTCGGTACCTCCGTGGTGTCGATGGACTCGATGCAGGTATATACCGGCATGGACATCGGGACGGCAAAGACGCCTGTTGCCGAGCGCCGGGCGCCTCTTCTTATGGTCGACGTCGCCCCGGTGAGCAAGGATTACTCGGTCCAGCTCTTCCAGGCCGATGCGCGGCGATGCATCGATGGTCTTCTCGCACAGGAAAAGCCGGCAGTTCTTTGCGGCGGAACTGGTTTTTACCTCAATGCCGTCATTGATGACATGGATTTTGTCCATGGCGAGAAGGGCAGCTCGACCAGGAAAGCCTACGAGCGACTTTTGGAAGAGCGGGGCGCTCAAGCGCTCTATCAGCTTTTGGTGGAACGCGACGAGAAGAGCGCAGCTTTGATTCACCCCAATAACTCGCGGCGGGTGATTCGTGCGCTTGAGATGCTTGACGAGGGTGACCGCTACTGCGAGCAGAACGCAGAGCTTCACAAGCAGCGCCCCTACTACAATGCCCAGATTTGGGGTCTGACCATGGACCGCGACCGCCTTTACCGGCGGATTAACCAGCGAGTTGATCAAATGGTCGCCGAGGGTCTGGTTGATGAGGTAAAAAGCCTGATTGACCAGGGTCTTACCCGTGACACCACTGCTGGTCAGGCCATTGGCTATAAGGAAATCCTTGACGTTTTCACCGGTGATTCCACGCTCGACGAGGCTATTGAGGCCATTAAGCAACGCTCCCGCCGCTACGCCAAGCGCCAACTTTCTTGGTTTAGGCACGACAAACGCGTCCAGTGGATCGATCTTGATGTTACTTCTCAAGACGAGGCCGCACGTCTAATTCTGGCCGCGATTGCCAATTAAGGGCTGGTCATAACCTATGACTTCATCAAGATTCAAACCGTTTTCTACAGCGCCGGTGCCCGAGAAGGCGATTCTTGTTGGCGTCGACTTGGGTTCTTCTCGATGGTCCTGCGATGATTCACTGGCAGAGCTTGAGCGCCTGGCTCAAACCGATGGCGCCGAGGTTGCCTGTGTGGTAAAGCAGCGGCTGGACTCCCCGGTGCCCAAGACCTTTATTGGGAAAGGTAAGGTCGAGGAAGTCTGTGCCCTTGTTCGCAACACCGATGCCGATGTCGT
>CAVGOA010000013.1:0-50551 GCA_963630635.1 Paludibacteraceae bacterium | reverse complement strand
AGGCCGAGCTGGCCGACGCCGAGGGCGCCCTTACCGGCACCATCCGCATAGGCGCTGGAGAGACCCAGGCCATGCGGCTGGTGCTTTCGACCTTTGCCGCGCTGCACCGCGACCATCCCGGCGTGACCGTCGAGCTCTACACGGGAAACGCCGACGCCGTCGAGGAACGCTTGGAGCGCGGCCTGTTGGACTTTGGCCTGCTCATCGAGCCGGTTAACCTGGAGAAGTACGAGTGGCTGCGCATGCCCGACGCCGACCGCGTGGGCGTGGCGGTGTGGGCGGGCGGCCCCTGGGGACGGCTTGCGGCGGCGACCCCAGACGACGTGGCGCGGATGCCGCTGCTGCTTAGCTCGCGCACGAGCAACAAGGCCGTTGACCTGGTTGGATGGTCCGGCGGACGTTTGGACCCCCAGAGCCTCAACGTCGTGGGACGCTTTGACCTTTTGGGCAACGCGGCCCATCTAATACGCACCGGCGAAGCGTGCGCGGTGGGTATTGATCGCTTGCTTGAGCTTGGTGACTCTGACCTACGGTTTATTCCGTTTGACCCGCCTATGGAGATCGGGTCTTTCTTGGTGTGGAAGAAGTACCGGCTGCGCAGCCGCGCTTGCGAGGAGTTCCTGCGCCGTCTGCGCGCGGCGTGCGCGGAAGCAGCGGCCGGAGCGGCGGCCGGAGCGGCGGCCAGCGGGGCGGCCAACGGGCCGGCCGAACCCCTCCCTACCGAATAAACGCCAGGCCTGGCAGCTCGTTCTTCTCGACGACGCTTACCAGCATGTCCGCGAAGCCCGCCGGGTCCTCGATCTGGTACTGCATGTGGTTGTAGCCCTCGAAGACCGGGAAGTGCCCATGCGGGTAGGCGGCCATCACGGCGTCGCGGTACTTGAAGTGGTCCTCGGCGCTGGCAAACTCCCAAAACGAGCGCCGCTGTAGGTCGTCGGGCAAAGGGGCAAACGGCTTATCTTCAAGGCTGTCGGCCAGTTGACGGCTTAGATTTCCCCAGGTCAGCGCCTTGCCAGCCTCCACAAAATAGGGCTTAATTTGGTCGTTGTCGCACCACAGGATGCGCTTCAAGGTCCCGCCGCGCGACCACCACAGACTCTTGATCGCCAGCCACAGGAAGGGCACCATGATGCGACGCGTGCCGGGCGCGATTTGGGCAAACTGCCCGCCGTCAAAGAAGGCGTGCTCGACCGGTAGTTTGGTTTGGGACATAAACGCGCAGGCCAAATCGGCCCCCAAAGACGACGAGACAACCAGCGCGATCTTCTCGACACCCGCCTTGGCAAGAAACGCCTCTACCTGCGCAACCTCATCGACCTTGCTAACGTAGGTCTGGCCTTTGCAGTACACGGTTGAGGTAGGCATTATGCAAAAGAAACGGCTGCTCAGGCGTGCGGCCACGCGCTCACTGCTCGCGCCGGTCACGCCCATCGCGTGGAAGAACAGAATCGCCGGTTTAGAGGCGTCCCCCATCGTCGAAAACTGCATCGTAGCCCCTTAGAGTTAGCCTAGGCTTACATTGTCCGCTCATAGTATAGGCCTTCTCGCCACACGCGCGCCCGGACGGACCACCGACTCCTAAATCGCCTTCTTGGGGCAGGCGCGAGCGCACTCCATACACAGGATGCACTCCGTCGCATTGGCGCGGCATCGTGAGTCGTCGGTCACATCGACGTCCATGGGACACGCGCGCCGGCACGCCCCACAGCCCACGCATTTGGAATGATCGCAGGTCACGCGCACGCGGGCGAAGTAACTCATGGGCTTGAGAAACGCCGTGACCGGGCACAGGTACTTGCAAAATGCCCGGTTGTCCTTGAGGGTCAGCGCCAGCGCGATCCCCGCCAGGTAATAGGCCGCGTTACCTGCGAGAAAAGCCCAGAACATGATCTTCTCGATGTTGCCCACGTGGGCCAAGAATAGCGCGGCCACAAAGACCAGCGAGGCCGCGAAGGTCACGTAGCGCAGCCAGCCGATCTTCTTGCGCGGAGCGTGCGGCACTTTATACGGCAGAAAATCGAGGACCATCGCGGTCCAACAGGCGTAGCCGCACCAGCCTCGGCCAAAGATGAGCGGCCCAAAGATCTTGGCCACGGCGTAGTGGATGGTGGCCGCCTCGAAGCTACCGGTAAAGAGGTAGTACCAAAAGCCCTCGATTTGCATGTTCTCTTGGCAAATGATGCCCAGGTAAACCAGCATGTAGAGGCCAACCAAGAGCTGGACCACGCGGCGCGCATAGGGCTTCTCGCGTGCCATCAAGAGAAAGCCAAGCGCGATCGAGGTACCTATGTAGCTAAAGTTGAACAGGTAGAAAACGTTGCCCTTGAGCAGCCACAACGCCACCGCCACGCACTCGAACACGGCCCAGATTCCCAGCACCGCCCCGCGCCCCCTCTTCTTGTCCACACCTTCCCCCTTCCGGCGGCCCTCCGTCTGGCCCCTCCAACCAAAAAATATACGAAAGACGGGCGCACTCCGGCACCTTATCGCGTTGACTTCGATTCTGGCCGCACGCCAACTGGGGTTTTATTCCCAGAGTTGCTCGGCTTACCCTCGCATCCCCGGAGTGCGCCCGTCTTTCGTATATTTTGTTCGCCACGGGCGCCAGGGGCGGTGGTTGCCCAGGCTACGAAAAGGTATCAGTTTGTATCGCGCAACGGCGCAACCTGCGAAAAGAAGTGTCTGAATTGCTGATACCGGCCGTTGGCGCACGGGTCTCTGCCATACTCAAACCGGCAAAACCGCGCAACGATTGGAGAAAACATGGCCCAAGACACCACCAAGCAGTTCCCGGAAGGCTTCCTTTGGGGCGGCGCCACCGCCGCTAACCAGTGCGAGGGCGCCTACAACGTGGACGGCCGCGGCCTGGCCAACGTCGACGTGACCCCGCACGGCAAGGAGCGCTTTGCCGTCGTGACCGGTGAGCGCAAGATGCTCGACTTCGAGGACGGCTACTACTACCCCGCCCAGACCGGCATCGACTTCTACCACCACTACAAAGAGGACATCGCTCTTTTTGCCGAGATGGGCTTCAAGACCTTCCGCATGTCCATCGCCTGGACGCGCATCTTCCCCAACGGCGACGAGGAGCAGCCCAACGAGGCCGGCCTGGCCTTCTACGAGGACGTCTTCCGTACCTGCCAGAGCTACGGCATCGAGCCGCTGGTGACCATCACGCACTTTGACTGCCCGATTCACCTCATCAAGAAGTACGGCGGTTGGCGCAGCCGCGAGCTCATCGAGTTCTACAAGCGCCTGGCCACCACGCTCTTCACCCGCTACAAGGGCCTGGTTAAGTACTGGCTCACCTTCAACGAGATCAACATGATCTTGCACCTGCCGTTCATGGGCGCGGGCATCGTCTTCGAAGAGGGCGAGGACCACGACGCCGCCAAGTACAAGGCCGCCCACCACGAGCTGGTGGCCAGCGCCTGGGCCACCAAGATCGCCCACGAGATCGACCCCAACGTCAAGATCGGCTGCATGATGGCCGCCGGCTCGTACTACCCCTACAGCTGCCGCCCCGAGGACGTGCGCGCCGCGCAGGTCGACACCCAGAAGGAGCTGTGCTTCATTGACGTCCAGGCCCGCGGCAAGTACCCCAACTCCGCACTTCTCGACTTCAGGCGCCGCGGCATTGACCTGGGCATCACCGAGGACGACAAGAAGCTTCTGACCGAGAATACCGTCGACTTCATCAGCTTCTCGTACTACAACACCCGCACCTCGGCCGCCCCGGACACCGAGTGCGAGCGCACGACCGGCAACGCCTTCGCCGGCCCCAAGAACCCCTACCTCAAGACCAGCGAGTGGGGCTGGGCGCTTGACCCCCTGGGCTTCCGCATCACGCTTAACGAGATGTACGACCGTTACCAGAAGCCGCTCTTTGTTGTCGAGAATGGCCTGGGCGCCAAGGACGTCGTCGAGGAGGACGGCTCCATCAACGACGACTACCGCATCGACTACCTGCGCGCCCACATCGAGGCCATGCGCGACGCCGTGGTCGAGGACGGCGTGGACCTCATGGGCTACACCACCTGGGGCCCAATCGACCTGGTGAGTGCCGGCACCGGCGAGATGAGCAAGCGCTACGGCTTCATCTACGTTGACCGCGACGACGCCGGCAACGGCACCCTGGCTCGCTCGAAGAAGAAGTCCTTTGGCTGGTACAAGAAGGTCATCGCCAGCAATGGCGCCGACCTGGATTAAAGCCCCGGAAGGCGCATCGGCGCACAGGCGCTGAGCCAACTAAACATTCGCGACACCCGATACAAGAAGCGCGCCCGCCGGCCATCCATCCGCAGATGCCGGCGGGCGCGCTATTCGCGTGGCTACTGGCGGGCCGCCGCGATGGCGTCGCTTATGGCCGCTGCGGCGCGTTCCTGCTGCTCATCGGGCGAAATGCTTGCCTCGCCGTCGCCGGATTGGGAGCCGTAGTCGCCAAAGCCGGCGTGGTTGCCGCCCTCGATCACGCAGACCGAGCTGGCAGGCAGGGTGTCCGTGCACTTCTTGAGAGAATCGCGGTTAACCACGCCGTCGGCAGAGCCATAGACCACCTCGACGTTGAGTCCCGTGGCTGCCAGGCCCTGGGGGCCAAAAGCCCCCAAGAGCGCCACGCCCTCGAGCTTGCTGGCGTTCTTCTCGGCGTAGCTTGCCACCATGGCACCGCCAAGCGAGTGGCCACCCACCCACCACCGGCCCACCTGGGGGTAGGCGGCCATGACAGAATCGGCGGCGTTGATGTCAAAGAACGCAAAGCCAAGCGGCATCTTGACGACGACGCAAAAGACGCCGCGTTGCGCCAGCTTGGCGGCCAGGGGCACGTAGGCCGCGGGTTCGACCCTGGCTCCGGGATAGAACACGAGGCCCGCGCCGGAACTGGGGTCGCCAACGGCGATCCACGAGTCGCCGTCCAAAACCGCGACATTTCCCGAGTCCGCAGAGCCGGCCGCCACCATTGACGCGGCCGTGTCGCCCGCATGGTAATAGTCGGCGGCCCACGCCGTGAACCCCACGCAAAGCGCTACCACGATAACCAGCGCCGCAACAAGCACCCGCTTGAGCAGCGATTTCTTCTTTGCCATCGACAATCCCCTCTTACGGCTGCCCCGCCTTAAACGCAAGGCGGGGCCCCGCGATAACGTACGACAAGTGATGCCCATCTTCTCATACCCAGCGAGACGAGCCTTCCCAAGTAAAACCCTCCAACGGGCCCGCCATGAGCTAAAATCCAAGCATCGACCGCATATTCGCGCCCCTGGCTCCTGCGCCGGGGGCGCCGTCATGAAAGAGGCACGCATGTCAACGCTTTATATGGTTCGCCACGGGCAGACCCTCTTCAATGTTCTTCGCCGCAAGCAGGGCTGGAGCGACTCGCCCTTGACCGAGCTGGGCATCAAACAGGGCCGCGCCGCCGGGGCGTGGCTTGCCGCCAACGCGCCCGCCTTCGACCACGTTTACTCTTCCACCTCCGAGCGCTGCTGCGACACAGCCGAACTGCTGGTTCCCGGCCAGCCCTACAGCCGCGTCAAGTGCCTGAAAGAGATTAACTTTGGCCGCTTTGAGGGCCTGACCGAAGACGTCGACGTGCCTCTTCCCTACGGCGATTACTATGCCCGCTTTGGCGGCGAGACCGACGACGAACTGCGCAAACGTGTGGTCGAAGGCCTTCTGGACATCATGGCCCGCCCCGGCCACGAGTGCGTGCTGGCCGTTTCGCACAGCGTGGCCATGATGCAGGTCCCGCGCGCCTTTGGCGACGACTGGACCCGCCATAGCGACGCCCGCCCCATGCCCAACTGCGCGATTTTTCGCTTTGACTTCGACGGAGAGGCCCTCGCACTGCAAGAAGTCGTCGACCCCATGGCCTAATCCGGGTCCCACGGCGGCCCCGCGAGCTCCTTGGGCGGGCCCGGCAAGGCGCACGCGCGACTTTTCGTGGTTTAAATCCGGACCCGGCAAGTAGCAAGGCCGCTTTTGACCCACGTTTGCCCAGTTGGCCGAGAAGAGCTACTCGCCCGCAGCCGTTTTAAACCCAGAAAAGTCGCGCATGGTCCGCAGAGACGACCAGCAGAGCCATCCAAAGGCCTCCGCGGGGGGTAAATCAAGCGGATAGGCCTCGGCGGCGATACTCGGCGGGGGCGCACCCGTACGTCTCGCGAAACTTGCGGTAGAAGAAGCTCATGTTCTCGTAGCCCACGGCATGCGCGGCCTCCTCGACGCTCACGCCGCCCGTGGCCAAAAGGTCCGCGGCGTAGCCAAGCTTTTGGTCCTGCACCAGTTGCAGATAGGTCTTGCCAGTCTTGCGTTTAAGCAGGGCACTTAGGTAGTTTGGCGTCACAAAGAAGCGCTCGGCCACGCCGTCCAGCGTGCAGCTTAGGTAGTGCTCCCGGATATAGCGCACCACGGCCACAACCGAGACGCCCGAGCTCGCCTGCTCTTTCTCACGCCGCACGTAATCGCCCTCGTACACGTTCATGAGCTCGGCAATGATGAGCTGAAATAGACGAAGAATGATGCGGTCCGCCTGCGCCGACGGATCGTAATACTCGCACAGCAGCTCCTGGAAAAAACGCCGCAGACGGTTGTCCCCTTGGCTGTGAAAGCGCACGTAGCGACTGTGGTCGGCCTGCGCGTTAAGCGAGCTAATGAGAAAATCGGCAAGCCAGTCGTCGCCCTCGCGCACCTCCTCAAGGCAGCGTCGCAAAAGCGCCTGTTCAAGGCAGATGGAAACCATGATGTCCTTCTCGCCGAGTGCGCCAATGGCGTGCGGGCAATCCGAGTCAAGGAGAAGCACCTGGTTCTCGCGCAGCAGCACGTCGCGGCCGTTGACCCGCTGCGGGCAGCTGCCGCGGTACACGTAGTTGATCTCCACGTAAGAATGGACATGCTCCGGCATGGGGTTGAAGCGCGAGTGGCGGCGGATGTAGAGCTCTCGGTCGATGCCTATGGGAGCGCGCGGCCCGCTTAGAGCATCGCGCTTTGGCGGCGTGACAAACATGCCGCTCTTAAGCCGCAGCACCTCGCGGCCATCCACAAGCTCCGCCTCTCCCACGCCATCCCACACATAGCTGGCCCCCGCGCGATAGGTAAGCTCGCTAGCAGAAAGCTCCGCGAGCCTTCGGTTAAGCTCCTCGACCTCCATCGCGCCCTCCTTGTGCAGATCTTCTTGCCAGCAATCGTTGATTCGGTCATACCAACACCGTGAATCGGATATTATCACGACTATTGAAGCGGTTTAATCTAGAACCATACAGCAGCTGCGCAATACACGTCCCACACAAGGGAGAAGGAAATGGCTAAGGATTACACAGACCTCGCTCACGCCGTGGCAGATGCCGTTGGCGGCAAAGAGAACGTGGTTAGCGTTACTAACTGCATGACCAGGCTGCGCTTTGTCCTCAAGGACGACACCGTGCCCAACGAGGCCGCGGTGCGCGCGATCGACGGCGTCCAGGGCGTCATGAACCAGGGCGGCCAGTACCAGATTATCATTGGCACGCACGTCTCAAACGTGGCCCCGCTCGTTCGCACCTATCTTGGCCTTGCCGAAGACGCCAAGCCCACCGTAGAAAAGGTCGGTCAAGATACCCCTTGGAACCGCTTCTTCAAGACCATCTCGGGCTGCATCATGCCGATCCTTGGGCCCATGGTTGGCGGCGGCATCATCAAGGGCGTGCTCGCCCTGCTCGTCACCTTTGGGCTCATGGCTAAGACCGACGGCGCCTACCAGCTTTGGTACGCCGCCGCAGACGCCGTGCTTTACTTCATGCCCATCGTCATTGGCTTCTCGGCCGGTAAGGTCTTTGGCTGCAACCAGTACGTGACCGCCACGATCGGCGCGGCGTTTCTCTACCCCGATCTTGTCTCGGCTGTCGCGGCGGAGGGCGGCCTTACGCTCTTTGGCCTGCCCATCGCATCTGCCAGCTACTCAAGCACCCTCTTCCCCATCCTTTTGGCCGCGCTTCTTGCCAGCTACGTCGAGAAGGGCGCCAAGAAGATCGTCCCCGAGATGGTGCAGCTCATGTTCGTGCCCATGATCACCCTGGCCGTCACCGTGCCGTGTGCGTGGCTGGTCATTGGCCCCGTGATGAACGTCGTTTCTGGCGCCCTTTCTAGCGCCACGGCATTCCTCTTTAGCGCCTGCCCCGTCGTTGCAGGCATCGTCCTTGGCGCGTTTTGGCAGCTCATCGTGCTGCTTGGCCTTCACACGGCCTTCGTCCCCGTGCTTCTCAACAACCTTATGACCACGGGTTCCGATCCCATGAACGCGGTCATGGGCGTCACCGTCTGGGCGCTTGCCGGCACTGCGCTTGGCTACGCGCTCAAGATGAAAGACGCCAAGAAGCGCGCCGAGGGCTTCTCTAACGTGGCCACGTGCCTGTGCGGCGTGACCGAGCCCACCATCTACTCCATCGCGCTTCCGCAGTTCAAGTGCTTTGTCGCTGCGATGATCGGCGGCGGCATTGGTGGCGGCGTGCTTGCCGCGCTCGGCGGGCGCATGTACGCCTGGGTGGGAGACGGCCTCTTCCGCATCCCCGGCATGATCAACCCGGCCGGCATCGACGTGAGCCTCTACGGCTTCATAGCCTGCGCGATTGGCGCCGCTGTGATTTCGGCTGTCATCTCTTTTGCGGTCGCAGACCCTCAGGAATAACACCGCAGCGGCGAGAAGAACGCCACGCCGCCCGACCGGCGCTCAAACGCCCAGCCCCGGGACCTCCTTGGCCCCGGGGCGCCCCAAGATTTCCTCGTCCCCATGCCCACTTAAGGAGAACCCATGCTCGACTACGGGACCTACGACAACCACGTGCTCCCCTTCCTCTGGATGAAGGGCGAGGACCACGAGACCATCGCCGACTACCTTAGCGCCATCGCCGGGGCCGACATCCACGAGGTCTGCCTCGAGAGCCGCCCGCACCCCGACTTCTGCGGCGAGGGCTGGTGGTCTGACCTGGGCTTTATTATCGAGAAGTGCAAAGAGCTTGGTCTCAAGATCTGGATCTTGGACGACGCGCACTTTCCCACCGGCTACGCCAACGGCACGGTCAAAGAAGCGGCGCCCCAGCTGCGCAAGCTTGTCCTTACGCACCGCACCATCGACGTCGTGGGGCCAACGCCGCAGGTAAGCATCGCGCTGGGCAACATGTTCGACGCCACCGAGGAGTTCTACGGCGTAGTCTTCACACAGGACGGCGCGCCCGTGGACGTCGAATACCGCCTGCTTGCGGGCGGCGACGGCCGTCCGACCGCCCTTGTCTTTGACGCGCCGACCGGCCACACGCAGGCCTGCGTTCTTCTCACCAGCCGCAAGACCGCCTACAACCCCGACTACATCAACATGGTTGACAAGGCGTCCTGCGACCAGCTGATCGCCGCGGTCTATGAGCCCCACTACCAGCACTTTGGCCACGAGTTTGGCCGTACAATCCTTGGCTTTTTCTCTGACGAGCCGGGCTTTGCAAACGAGAAGGGCATCACCTTTGAAGACGGCACCTCCGACTGCCTCATTGGCAAGAAAAGCATGCCGCTGCCCTGGTCGGCCGAGCTGGAGCGTCGCCTGCGCGAGCGCTGGGGCAAGAGGTTTCTCGCCAACCTGTGCCTGCTGTGGGGCCGCGCGGAGACAGGCGCTGACGCCCGCGTGGGCTACATGGAAGAGGCTACGCGCCTTTACGAGGAGTGCTTCTGCGGCAACCTGGGCAACTGGTGCCGCGCACACGGAGTCTCTTACATTGGCCACGTCATCGAGGACAAGGACGGCCACGCGCGCCTGGGCGCCGGCGCCGGCCACTACTTCCGCGCCGTGGGCGGCCAGGACATGGCGGGCGTGGACATCGTGATCAACCAGCTTGTCCCCGGCATCGACTCGGGTACCCACGACTACGGGCGCGGCAGCTGGGACATGGAGTTTTATGCCTACGCGCTTGCCAAGCTGGGCGCCTCGGCCGCACATCTTGACCCCAAGAAGCAGGGCCGCTGCATGGCCGAGGTCTTTGGCGCGTTTGGCTGGCACGAGGGCCTGCGCCAGATGAAGTGGATCTGCGATCACTTCCTGGTGCGCGGCGTCAACTGGTTTGTGCCCCACGCCTTTAGCATGGCGCCCTTCCCCGACCCCGACTGCCCGCCGCACTTCTATGCGCACGGCAAGAACCCGCAGTTCAAGCACTTCCACGTGCTCATGAGCTACCTCAACCGCATGGGGACGGTACTCTCGGGCGGGCGGATGTCCACGCCGGTGGCAGTGCTCTACCACGCCGACGCCGAGTGGGCGGGTGCCGCGCAGCCCATCCAGCGCGTGGCGGCCGAGCTGGGCCGCGCCCAGATTGACTACGACTTTGTGCCGGCCGAGGCCTTCTCGGCAGACGGCGACCAGGGTCGCTACCAGGTGCGCATTGACCCGGCGGGCGGCGCGGAGAAGAGCTATGCCCCAGCGGGCTTCGACGTGAACGGCCAGCACTTCTGCTGTCTCGTGGTTCCCGGCCGCGAGTTCATCTCGGCAGACACGCTTACGTTCATCGCCCGCGCGCAGGAGGCCGGCGTCCCCGTCTTCTTTGTCGACGAGCGCCCCCAGAAGGTCTACGGTGGCGACCCTGCGGCAACGGCGGGCACGAACGCCCAGGTCATCGCGCTGTCGGCCCTTGCCCAGGAGCTCGCATCGCGCGGCTTCCAAACCGTTGCCTGCACGAACACCCAGCCGTGGCTTCGCGCCTGCCGCTACGAGAAGGACGGCCAGACCTACGTCTTCCTGGTGAACGAGCACCCCAAGCAGGCCATCCACGCCACGGTTGCCCTGCCGGGCGCAGGCGCGCTTACCGGCGCCGCCTACGATGTGGTCAACCAGGCCGCAGCGCGCGCCTTCACCGGCGAGCTTGAACTCGCGCCCTACGAGAGCGTGCTTGTGGTTGTAGGCGAGAAGCCCGCGGCCGCCGCCGACGCAACCCCTCTTGCAAACAAAGCGCAGGTCATCGACCTCGACGGACCCTGGAGCGTAACGGCCCCCGATGGGAGCCAAGCCAAGCTCGATTCCCTTTGCGACCTTGGCTCAACGCACTTTCCCGGCCAGGCCGGCGAGTTCACCTACTGCGCCAAGTTTGACCTTGCGACCAACGCCGCCGCGGCGACCCTCGACCTTGGTGACGTCTACGAGGTGGCCGAGGTCGCCGTCGACGGCCGGCCGTTAGGCGTACGCGTTTGCCCGCCCTACCGCTTTGACGCCGGCGAGCTTTCGGCAGGCTCCCACACGCTTGAGGTCAAGGTAATCAACACCCTTGACCACGCAATCCGCGACATGTTTGCCCTCACCGAACCCAGCGACCCCTCCGGCCTCCTTGGCCCAGTCTCCATCCTCGCCTGCTAGCCCAAATCACGGGGCCTTCGCGGCCTCGCGACCCCTCGGGCGGCCCCAGCGAGGCGCACGCGCGACTTTTCGTGGTTTAAATCCGGACCCGGCAAGTAGTAAGGCCGCTTTTGACCCACGTTTGCCCAGTTGGCCGAGAAGAGCTACTCGCCTGCAACCGTTTTAAACCCAGAAAAGTCGCGCATGGTGCGCGACGGTGGCCAAGCGCGGGTCCCAAAGCGCCAAACCGCCCGCAAGCGGTGTCGTACCCAGACGCGCCGTAAAAGTATCAAGAGGTATCACCAACGCCTAATCTTCCCAGCTCAAACATGAAAAGAGGTGTCAGATTTTCTGACACCTCTTTTCATACCCCGCTCGCCGGGGCATACTGCAGCCAGCAAGCAAGCACGTCCAACGCGATAGAAAGGATGCACCATGGCAGCAATCTTCCCTAAGGGCTTCTTCTGGGGCGGCGCCACCGCCGCAAACCAGTTCGAGGGCGCCTGGAACGTCGACGGCCGCGGCCCCTCGGTCGACGACCACTTTATGGGCGGCTCTTACGAGAAGCCCCGCGAGATCACCTTGGACATCGACCCCAACAAGCTCTATCCCAACCACGACGGCATCGATTTCTATCACCACTACGAAGAGGACATCGCTCTCTTTGCCGAGATGGGCTTCACCATGTTCCGCATGTCCATCTCCTGGAGCCGCATCTTCCCGAACGGCGACGACGCCGAGCCCAACGAGGCCGGCCTGGCCTTCTACGACCGTGTCTTTGACTGCTGCCGCGCCCACGGCATCGAGCCCCTCGTGACCATGTCCCACTACGAGATGCCCTATCACCTGGTCGAGAAGTACAACGGCTGGGCCTCCCGCGAGCTCATCGGCTTCTTCGAGAAGTACGCCAAGACCATCCTTGACCGCTACCACGACAAGGTGACCTACTGGTTGACCTTCAACGAGATCAACTGCGGCACCATGGACATGGGCAACCTCTTTGAGACCTCGATGATCCAGGGCTACGAGGGCCCCGCCTCGGGCGTCCACACCACCTTCCAGGCCCGCTACCAGGCGCTCCACCACCAGTTTGTGGCCTCGGGCCGCGCCATTCGCTACGCGCACGAGAACTACCCCGCGCTCAAGATGGGCAACATGGACTGCTTTATCCTGTCCTACGCCGCCACCTGCGACCCCGCCGACATCCTGCTTAACCAGCAGCAGATGCGCCAGATGAACTGGTACTGCTCCGACGTCCAGGCCCGCGGCGCCTACCCCTCCTACGCCAAGCGCTTCTGGCGCGAGCACGACATCAAGCTCGACATCCAGGACGGCGACCTCGACGACATCAAGGCCGGCAAGATCGACTTCTACACCTTTAGCTACTACATGAGCAACATCGTGGGCACCCACGACGTCGAGCAGGCGGCCGGCAACATGACCTTCGGCGGCAAGAACCCCTACCTCGACTCCACCGACTGGGGCTGGCAGATCGACCCCGACGGCCTGCGCTTCTCGCTCAACGAGATTTACGACCGCTACCAGATTCCCCTCATGGTCGTCGAGAACGGCATGGGCGCCTACGACACCGTCGAAGAGGACGGCTCGATCCACGACCCCTACCGCATCGCCTACCTGCAGAGCCACATCAAGGCCATGGGCGAGGCCATCGACGACGGCGTTGACCTTATCGCCTATACCTGGTGGGGCCCCATTGACCTCGTCTCTGCCGGCACCGGCGAGATGCGCAAGCGCTACGGCTTCATCTACGTCGACAAGCACGATGACGGCACCGGCACCCTCGAGCGCAAGAAGAAGGACTCCTTCTACGCCTACCAGAAGATCATCAAGTCCAACGGCGCCGAAGGCCTCGAGTAAGTAACCCGGCTTCCCGCAAGGCCAAGATCCCGCCCGAGCTCGCTGGGATTGGCTTCGACAGCATGATCGGCGCCGGCGAGACGGCCCCGGCGGCCCCACAAAACCCAATACATACCGTTCGCCGGTGAGCAACCTACCGCTCACCGGCGATTTGTTGTCTAAGACCCACGGTTACTTCAAAGTTACTTCGCAGCGAGTTTGTTACTCTCCGGGAGGCATCACTTGCGCAGGGAAAGTCGTTAATAGCAATCGCTCTGCGCTAAAGCCACGGGGAGTTTTTTCATGCTTATCCTCAAGAAAATCAACAACAACGTCGCGCTCGCGTGCTCCGACGCGGGCGACGAGGTCGTTGTCTTTGGCAAGGGTGTCGGCTTTCCCTCCATGCCCTACGAACTCGAAGACCTCTCTGTCATCGAGAAGACCTTTGTGAGCGACGGCGGCAACTCGCCCGATGCCCTCGTCACCGTAAGCGACGAGGTGCTGCGCGCGGCCTCCGACATCAACGATCTTGCAAAGGCAAACCTTGGCTGCAAAATGGCCGCGAGCCTGCCATTTCTTCTCGCCGACCACCTGCAGTTTGCCGTTGAGCGCACCCGCGACGGCATTGAAATCGAGAACCCCCTGGCCGGCGACGTGGCCCGCGTCTACCAGCGCGAGCACGAGCTGGGCGTGCAGGGCCTGGCGATTGTCCAGGACTACACCGGCGTCCTTCTCCCCGCAGGCGAGGCGGCCTCGGTCGCCCTTCACCTGGTGAACTCCGAGCTGGGCACCGCGGCTCCGGCCAAGAACATGGACGAGCTTCTTAAGACCACCAAGATCTTGGAGGACATCATCGGCGTCGTCGAGGGCCAGGTTGGCTTTGAGCTTGACCGCACCTGCTACGCCTACGTGCGCTTTGTCACGCACATGCGCTACTTAACCCGACGTCTTATGGCCGGGGCTCCCGTTCAAACGGCAAACCTCTCGCTCTTTCACCAGGCCGCGCGCGACTTTCCCCAGACGTACAAGATCGCGATGGCGATTAACCAGTACCTCGAGCGCTCCCACAACTGGTCATGCACCGACGAAGAGATGCTCTATCTCATGATGCACCTCAACCAGATGCAGCCCCGAGAAGAACCCACAGGGCAATAAGCCCCTCCCCCCACCCGCGCCAAGCGCGCAAACAATCCAATTTGTTGTCTTTGTCGCCGGCCATCAGGGCCCGGTGCCCGGCGATCGCATGGCATATCTGGCATTTAGCACCACAAGGAAAGGAAGTTTCATGGCTGGTAAGTATGACGAGCTCGCCTCCCAGATCGTCGATCTGGTTGGCGGCCCGAGCAACGTCAACTCCGTTGCGCACTGCATCACTCGCGTCCGTTTTAAGCTTAAGGATGAGTCCAAGGCCAACGACGACGCCATCTCTGCGCTCCCGCAGGTCATCAAGGTCATGCACGCCAACGGCCAGTACCAGGTCGTCGTGGGCAACATCGTCGAGGAGGTCTACGACGCTGTTCTGGCTGCCGGCAGGTTCTCTGACGGCGGCTCTGTGGACGCCGAGGAAGACGACGCGCCGAAGAAGCCCGCCGACGTCATCATCGACCTCATCTCTGGCATCTTCCAGCCCCTTCTGGGCACCTTTGCGGCCGCCGGCATCATGAAGGGTCTTCTCGCCCTCTTCTCGTTCATTGACCAGGAGTTTATTACCGGTGGCACCTTTGCCACCTCGGGCGCTTACACCCTGCTCTACACCGTCGCCGACGGCATGTTCTACTTCCTGCCCGTCGTTTTGGGCTACACCGCCGCTAAGAAGTTCAAGATGAGCGAGTTCAACGGCCTTGCCATCGCCTTCGCCCTTGTGTACCCCACGATGGTCGCCTTGACCTCTGGTGAGATTGTTGGCTCCGTCGAGCTTGGCTTCCTTGGCACTTTCTCTTGGTACGCCGACTTCTTTGGTATCCCCATCATCATGCCGGCCTCTGGCTACACCAGCTCGGTTATCCCCATCTTGCTGATGATCTGGTTTGGCGCCAAGGTCGAGAAGTGGGCCAAGTCCTGGATCCCCGCGGCCCTCAAGATGTTCTTCGTGCCCCTGATCACCGTGACCGTGACCATCGTCTTGGGCTACCTCGTCATCGGCCCCGTCGCCACCCTCATCTGCAACCTGCTCACCGCCTTCTTCCAGCTCATCTTCAACCTGCCCGTCGTTGGCTCTGTTGCGGGCTCCATCATCGTCGGCACCTTCTGGATGCCGCTGGTCATCTTTGGCTTCCACTGGTCTCTTGTCCCCATCGTCATCTCTAACCTGACGCTTCTGGGCCACGACTTCATCACGGCCTCCATCATCGCCCACTCCTTCTCCCTGGGCGCCGTCATCTTTGCCATGTATCTCAAGAACAAGGATGCGAACTTCCGCGGCATCGCCCTGCCCGCCATCATCTCGGCCTTCTTCTTTGGCGTGACCGAGCCCGCCATCTACGGCATCGCCCTGCCCAACAAGAAGGCCTTCATCGTGGCCTGCATCGGCTCTGCCGCCGGCGCCCTCGTCATCGGCCTCACAGGCACCCTGGTCTACATCTCTGGTGGCCTTGGCGTCTTCAACTGGCTTTCCTTCATCGATCCCTCCGGCGGCATGGGTATCACCCACATGATCTACGCGATCATCGCCTCCCTCGTGGGTGCCGTCGTCGGCTTCGTGGTCGAGTTCGCGATCTACAAGCCCGAAGAGGCCTAAGCGCGAGCGCGGCACTTCTTGCCGATAAGGCCTGACGCGTTGTTATACGGCCGGCGGCGTGCCTCCAAGCGTCGCCGGTCTTTCTTATCGAGAGAAGACGGGCCGCAGTCCGATCCCGCGCCTGCGGTCTTCTCGCCAACACGGTCTTCTCCCCAACCCGAAAGGAAACCACCATGAGCAAGTTCCCCGAAGGATTTTTGTGGGGCGGCGCCACCGCCGCCAACCAGTGCGAGGGCGGCTACAACGCCGGCGGCAAGGGCCTGGGCGTCCCCGACGTCATGACGGGCGGCACCGTGAGCGAGCCGCGCCGCGTGACCGACGGCATCCACGAGGGCGTCCACTACCCCTCCCACGAGGCCGTGGACATGTACAGCCACTACCTGGACGACATCGCGCTTTTTGGCGAGATGGGCTTCAAGTGCTACCGCATGTCCATCAACTGGAGCCGCGTCTTTCCGCATGGCGACGAGGAGAAGCCCAACCAGGCCGGCATCGAGTTCTACCGCCGCGTATTTGAGAAGTGCCGCGAGTGCGGCATCGAGCCCATGGTCACGCTCTCGCACTACGAGTTGCCCTACTACCTGGCCAAGGAGTACGGCGGCTGGGCCAACCCTAAGCTCATCGACTTCTACCTCAACTACGCGCGCACCGTCATGACCGAGTACAAGGGCCTCGTGCGCTACTGGCTTACCTTCAACGAGATAAACTGCCTGCTCATGGGCGGGTTTGGCAACATCATGGGCGCAGGCATCCTGCCGCCGGGCGACGACGTTCCCATGACCTTTGGCGAGTGCGACTGGGACGTGCCGCAAAAGCGTTACCAGGCCCTCCATCACCAGTTCCTTGCCAGCGCCAAGTGCGTCACCATGGGCCACCAGATCGACCCCCAGAACAAGATCGGCTGCATGATCGCCGGCAACGTGACCTACCCGCACACCTGCAACCCCGACGACGTCATTCTTGCCCAGCGCAAGCAGCGCGAGCATAACTTCTACTGCGGCGACGTCCAGGTCCGCGGCGCCTATCCCGCGTGGGCCCCGGCCGTCTGGGCGCGCGAGGGCGTCTCTATCGAGGTCAGCAATGAGGATGCAGCCACGCTCAAGGCCGGCAAGGTCGACTTCTACAGCTTTTCTTACTACGTGAGCTCCACCGCAAGCACCGACCCCAAGGTCATCGAGGGCGGCAACATCTTTGGCGGCGCCGGCAACGAGTACCTTAAGAAGAGCGACTGGGGCTGGGCCATCGACCCCAAGGGCCTCAAGTACTACCTGGAGGAGGTCTACGACCGCTACCAGGTGCCGCTTATGATTGTCGAGAACGGCCTGGGCGCCGTGGACGTGCGAGACGAGGACGGTCAGATCCACGACTCTTACCGCGTTGACTACCTGCGCGAGCACATCGAGCAGATGGGCGAGGCCATCGCAGACGGCGTCGACCTCATGGGCTACACCATGTGGGGTTGCATCGACCTTGTCTCGGCCTCGACCGGCGAAATGAAAAAGCGCTACGGCTTTATCTACGTCGACAAGGACAACGATGGCAACGGTACCCTCGCTCGCAGCAAAAAAGACTCCTTCTACTGGTACAAGAAGGTAATCGCCACCAACGGCGAGGACTTGTCGTAATAAAATAGGGTACATGGTAATAACCAGCAGCTTGGGGTGCGACCGCGTCCCGTTGCCAACGGTAGATCCCAACACCAAAGGAGAAGCAAATGGGACTCTTTGACATGTTCAAGAAGAAGGCCGAGGCTCCCGCAGCCCCCGCCAAGCCCGCCTCTGTCGACGCCGTCGACGAGCCGTTCACCCTTGCCGCGCCCGTGAGCGGTCGCGCCATCAAGATGACCGATGTGCCCGATCCCGTCTTTGGCGGCGAGATGATGGGCAAGGGCTGCGCTGTCTACCCCGACGCCGACGTCGTTTATGCCCCCGTCTCTGGCACCGTGAGCGTTTTGATGCCCCACGCCGTGGGCATCAACACCGCCGAGGGCATCGAGATCTTGTGCCACGTGGGCGTTGACACCGTTGACATGAACGGCGAGGGCTTCACCAGCCTGGTTGCCCAGGGCGACACCGTCAAGGCCGGCCAGCCCTGCATCAAGATCGACCGCAAGAAGATCGCCGACGCCGGCCACCCCGATTGCGTCGTCTTGATCGTCACCAACACCGACGATTACGCTGCGGTCGAGATGACCGTCGAGCCCGAGGCCACCGTTGCCGCCGGCCAGGCCGTCGTGAAGGTCACCAAGTAGCACGGGTTTCTCAGCTGCAAAAAATTCACGGTTTTATGCGAGAAGGACGTCCGGGTTGCCGGGCGTCCTTCTTTTGTGGGGCGCCCGACGGGTGTCGGGGCCCAACACAAAAATCCCCTGCATTCCGTGCTGTTTTTGACCGCCAAAACGGCACGGAATGCAGGGGATTTAATTGTGCGGGCGTCCTACTCCCTCAGACCCGGTTTTTGGACGTAAGGCAACGTCTGGCGAATGAAGCCCATGCTGGCGTCGTAGTCGCCCGAGACCACGCAACCGTACAACACGTCCAGCACGTACTGCACCGAGATGTGCGAGGCAAACTGCGTGATGCGGTGCTTGGTCGACTCGGAGTCTCCTACCAGCAGATACGCATCCAGGCCCGGGTTTCTCCGCTGCGCTGCCGCCGTGCCGATCAAGATGAGGGGCACTTCTCGCCGCGACAAAATGGGGAAGATCTGCTGCGAGAACATCGTCACGCCCGAGTACGAGATGTAGATCGCCACGTGGTCCTTGTCCGACGACAAGGCCGTGCGAATCTTGCGCTCCTGGCTCTCGTGGCAGGTGGCCAGGCGGCCCACAGAAAGCAGGCGGTCGACGAACATCTGGGCCGGATACATGTTGTGCGACTCGGTGTAGACGTCGACCTCGCGGGCAGCGCCCAGAAGGGCCGCGGCGCGGGTAAGCTGGTCTGGGTCCAAGACCTCGCGGGTTTCTTCGATAGCGCTCGCATAGAGGGTCTGCAGGCTCGTGGCCACGCGGTCGGCGCCCCAGCCGGCGTCAAAGGGAAAGTCGAAGTTGACCTCGCCCGCGTCGCGGTCGCGCTCGGCCGCGCGGGCCAGGGCGACCTTGAGCTCCTTATAGCCCTCGAGCCCCAGCTTCTTACACAGGCGGTGGACCGTGGCAATCGACGTAGCCGAGGCGCGGGCCAGCTCTTTGATCGAGGTGTCCTGGATCCTCTCGCCCATGTCCAAAACCGTGCGCGCCAGCTGCGCCTCGGTAGGGGTCAGATTCCTGTTCTCGCGCAGCCGCCGCCTAACGTCCACGTACCACCCCCATGTCTCAAAACGTCCCAGCCCCGATTATACCCGGGACCTCCCCCGCCGCCCCCATACGATGACAGGACCTAAATCGCAGATTCTCGCCAAATTGAAGCGCTTTATCTGCGATTTAGGTCCCGTCATCGAATATGGGGCTGCGACAGCTGCACGGCGCCCTAGTCGGAGTAGAAGTCGTTGATGCGGGTCTCGTCGACGCCAAAGAGGTAGGTGAGGGCAAAGCTCGCGGCGAGGGCCACGGCATAGCACAGCAAATAGAGAAGCTGCTGGCCGGGCACCACGATCAACAAGCCGAGAAGACCGCTCACGCCCATGGAGATCGCTCCCAACTGGAACAGCGCGGCCAGCGCTCCGCCAAAGCCCGCGCCAAGGCACGCCGTGACAAACGGCTTGCCCAGCGGCAGGACAACCGCGTACATCAGCGGCTCGGCGACGCCAAGGGCACCGATGGGCAGCGACTTCAAGATGACCTTCTTGACCCGCTCGTTTTTGGTCTTAAGCATAAGCGCCAGGCCCGCGCCCACCTGCCCCGCGCCCGCCATCATAAGAACGGGCAGCAGGTAGTTGACGCCGGCCGTGGGCCCCGAGGGGTCGTTAAGCAGGCTGTGAATGGGCGTCAGCGCCTGGTGCAGACCCACCGAGACCAGCGGCAAGAAGCTCGCGGACAAAATATAGCCGCCTACCACGCCCAGCTGCTCGTAGACAAAGGTGAGGCCAACCTGCAGGACGCTCGTCAACGCCGCGCCCACCGGCTGGATGGCCACGATCAGCGCAAACACGCCCGCGATCAAAACAAGCAGCGGCGAGACAAACGTGTCGATCACGCGCGGCATGCGCTTGCGCACAAGGCGCTCGAGAAAGGCAAAGAACGCGCCCGCCAAGAAGGCCACGACGATGTTTCCCGCGGCAGGGTTGTACTGCGTGCCCGTGAACGGCAAGATGATCGCCGAGGCGCTGCTGCCCTGTAGCGCAAGCAGCGGCATCGACGAGTTTGACACGCACATCATGCCCGCGATGCCGCCCAAAACAGGCGACCCGCCAAAGGCCGCGGCAGAGTTGTAGCCAACAAGAATGGGCAGGTAGGCAAAGAGCGCCCAACCCACCGAGCGAATGGTCTGGTACCACCAGGCGTCGGCAAAGGCATTGCCGCTCGCCACGTTGATGACGTTGCAGATGCCGTTGATGAGGCCCGCCGCAATGACGCCGGGCAGCAGGGTCACAAAAACGCTGGCGACCTTCTTCAAGATGCGCCGCGCACCGGCAAGCCCGCGGCCCGAGACCGAGCTGGGCCGCGCCCCCGCGCGTTCCTTGTCGAGAAGCCCTTGGAACTCCCGCAGGACCTTCTCGACTGTACCGGGGCCCAACACGACCTGCATCGTCTCGCCCTCGACCAGGCCCCAAACGCCCTCGCATGCCTTGATGCGCGCCGTATCGACAAGGCCCGTATTGGCCACGTCCACGCGCAGCCGCGTCATGCAAGCGACCACCGATTCAACGTTCTTCTCGCCACCTAAGCAGGCGAGAAGTTCTTGTGCCAGTTCTTTATCCGTCAAAACCTGCGCTTCTTTCTGTAAGGTGCGCGGGGCGTCCCAAAAGCCGCCGCGGCCAGACAACAAGTGTCGAAAGCGCGGCCGGGGTTGTCAACCCAACCGGCCGAATGTGACCCCTCCCCAAGACAAGTCAATATATTGTGTACACACCGTCTGTCAGGGCAGTTTCAGCATTTCGAAGACGGTGTTGTGCTAGTGTGGGAGGGCTGACAATATGTCGAGAAAATCCAGCTACGGTACGGCAAGCGAAGGGAAAGACAAGGCACATGACGCTCCTTGAACTTATCAACCTGCTGAAGAAGCACCTCACCCTTGTGGTGGTTCTTCCCGTTGTGTGCGCCCTGGGCATGGGCGTGGGCAGCCTCATCTTCATGCACGACACCTACACAGCCACGACCAGCATGTACGTCCTGGTCAAGAACGGCAGCGATTCTTCTTCGGTCTCGTCTTCTGACCTTTCTGCCTCGCAGATGATCACCAACGACGTGTCGCAGCTGCTTGACTCGGACCGCGTGACCAAAGAGGTCGCCAAGCAGCTTGGCCTGGAGAGCCTCAAGGGCTTCAAGACCAGCGTCACCTCTACAACCACCTCGCGCGTGATCACGCTTTCGGTCACCGCCACCAACGCCGAAGAGGCGGCCCAGGTCGCCAAGGCCATGGCCAAGAGCGTTTCCGAGATCGCCCAGCAGGTGATGGACGTCGAGTCGATCAACGTCATCGACGAGGCCGAGGCCCCCACCATCCCCAGCGGCCCCAACCGCAAGCTGTACGTGGCCGTGGCGTTTTTGGCCGGCCTGTTTGTCGCCGTGGCGATCGTCGTCTTGGCCGACATGCTCAACACCAAGATCCGCAACCAAGAAGAGCTCGAAGAGCTGCTGGGCGTGCCCGTCATCGGGCGCATCCCGCGCATGTAAGGGAGGCACCAGTTTATGTTTGGTAAGAAATCCGGTGGCTCCAAGGGCTCCAACGACCAGGTCTTTCTCCAGAACTCCGTCAAGACCCTGGTGGCCAACATCCGCTTTGCGTCTGTCGACGACCCCATCCGCGTCATTGGCGTGACCTCGTCGATTCCCAACGAGGGCAAGTCCACCACCTCTTACGCCCTGGCCCAGGCCCTGGCAAACGGTGGACAGAGCGTTCTTCTCATCGACTGCGACCTGCGCCGTCGCTCGCTGGCCAACATGATCGGCGTCCACGCCCAGGCCGGTATCTACGGCGTGCTGTCTGGCCAGGTGGCCGTCGAGGACGCAGCCGTGCGCACCCCCACCAATGGCCTGTATCTCCTTGACTGCGAGCCGCACATCCCCAACCCGGTGGACATCCTGTCTTCTCGCCGCTTCAAGAACTTCATCGCCCAGATGCGCGAGAAGTACACCTACGTTGTGGTGGACACGCCGCCGCTTACCGCCTTTGTCGACGGCGCCGTCATCTCGCAAAACGTCGACGGCATGCTTTTGGTCGTGCGTCAGGACCAGACCAAGCGCGACGAGATCTTGGGCGCCTACGAGCAGCTCAAGAAGGCCGACGCAAACGTCATTGGTTGCGTGCTGACGTTTGCAGACAGCGATAAGAGCGACTACTACTACTCCTACTACAACAAGGACGGAAAGCGCGTTCGCAAGAGCAAGGGCTCTTCTTCATCCGATGCCCCCAAGCTTCCCGACGCGCCCCTCTCGCAGCAGATGGCGGCACCGGCAACGCGCAGCTCTCGTCCCGAGCAGGCGCAGCAGGCCCCGCGCAAGGCGGCCACCGCTCCCAAGTCTGCCACGTCCGCACCCGCGGTTCCCGGCTTAAAGCCGCTGCCCACCCAGGGGGCCAAGTCTGCCGCATCGCCCGACAGCACGATGTCGTTCCTCGCGCAGACGGGCTATCGCCCCAACACGTCCAACCACTAAGGTTAGGAATTCCGGTCCATGCGTGACATGCACTGCCACATTTTGCCCGGCGTCGACGACGGCGCGCCCGACCTCGAAGCAAGCCTTAAGATGCTCGAGGCCGCGCGCGCCGTTGGCGTGACGTCAATCGTCTGCACGCCGCACGCTCGTAGCCCCTACTTTGACTACGAGAAGATGGTCGAGGCCTACGGTGTCTTTCGTGATGCCGCGGCCAGCGCTGCGCCGGACGTGCACGTGGCCATGGGCTTTGAGGTCGCGCACAAGAAGCTCATGCAGCTGGGTGTGGAGGATTGGGCCCCCTACCTGCGCTTCGCCGAGACGCCCGAGTTTTTGTTGGAGCTTGACACCGCCTGCAGCGCGGCCGACTTCCAGGACTACGAGCGCACGATCTATACCCTGCAGGGCATGGGCCTTACCGTGATCATCGCCCACCCCGAGCGCTACCACGCGATCCAGAAGGACATCCAGATTGCTCGCAACCTGGTGAGCATGGGCTGCAAGCTGCAGGCCTCTGCCGACTTTGTTGCTGGCGGCCGCTTTGGCCGCGAGAAGAAGCCGGCCAAGAAGATGTTCGAGGAGCGCCTGTACACCTACATCGCCAGCGACGCCCACAAGCCCGAGCACTACACGTACCTGGCCCAGGCGCGCCGCGACTTCCCCGTGCGCGGGAAGCACTTTAAGTAGGGGCCGCGGCGGCCCGCCGAGGCGCTAAGGCGCTACAAAATCGCGAGTCGGGCGCGAGCCGAGGGTCTTCTCGCTAGAAAAACACGGGTCGGGCGCTGGAAATGAGCGCCCGACCCTTTGTTTTGTAGCGAATCACGACAATCCGTGCGCCCGACCCGCCCTTTTGTAGCGAATCACGACATCTCAAGCGCCCGACCCGCCCTTTTGTAGCGAGAAGACCTTGCGGGTTTCTCGGCGCCTAGGCCTCCAACAAGCCTGTCTGAGCAAGGTTCTTGAACCAGTACGCGCTGGCCTTGGGGTAGCGTTTTTGGGTCTCGAAGTCCACGTAGAAGAGGCCATAACGCTTGTTGTAGCCGTTGGTCCAGCTAAACTGGTCCTGCAGGCTCCACACAAAGTAGCCGGCCACGTTCACGCCGCCCTCGATGGCACGGTGGATCCACGTGAGGTGTTGACGCAGGTAATCGATGCGCGGGGCGTCGTCGACAAAGCCGTCAACAAAGTCGTCCTTGTACCCCATGCCGTTCTCGGTGACATAAATCTTTTTATAGTTGGGATAGTCGTTCTTGATGCGGCACAAAAGGTCGTAGAGGCCCTCGGGGTAGATGATCCAATCCCAATCGGTGGTGGGGATGCCTTCGCGCACGCAGGACTCGCCAACGCCCTTCAAGAACCAGCGGCTCGAGCCCTTCTCGCCGGTGCCGTTGTGGTGAATGTCGTTCTCGCCTTGGGCTGCGCGCAGGAACTGACACTTATAGGTATTGACACCCAGGCAGTCGCAGTACGGCAAGGCGGCCGTAAGGTCGGCGATGTCGGCCTCGGTCACGTCAAGCTCACCGCCCGCGATGGTCGCCAGCTTGGTCGCGGCCTCCCAGGTATCCGGCGCATAGTGGCCGCGGAAAGTGGCGTCCAAGACCCAGCGATTGTTGATGACGTCGGCCATGCGAGCGGCCTCGGCGTCGGCGGCGCTATTGGGGTCCAGGGGGTACTTGGGCTCGAGGTTCTGCACGATGCCGATCTCGCCGTCAAAGCCGCCCATGTGGAAGGCAAGCACGGCGCGGGCGTGCGCGACCATCATGTTGTGCATGACCTGGAAGGCCTTGTCCAGGCGGTACTTCTCGCCGTGGGGCCAGTTGCCCACGATGTACATGCCCTCGGCCGTCGCCGGAATCTCGTTGAAGGTAAACCAGTGCTTGACCTCGCCGAACTCGGCAAAGCAGAACTTAGCGTAGGCCACAAACGCATCAATCGTCGAACGAGTGAGGAAACCCTCGCCGCCGTTTTGGTAGAAGGCCTCGGGCGTATCGAAGTGGTCCAGCGTGACATAAGGGGTCACGTGGCGGCGCTCGCACTCGGCAAAGAGCGCGTGGTAGAAGGCCACACCCTCGGGGTTCACATCGCCCGTGCCCGCCGGGAAGATGCGGGTCCAGGCGATGGAGACGCGGATGCCGTTAACGCCAAAGCGCTCGCAAAGCTCCAGGTCAACAGGGTAGCTGTTGTAGAAGTCCGAGGCCGGATCGGGCGAGAAGCGCCCCTGCGCGGCCAAAAAATCATCCCAGGGCACCTTGCCCTTGCCGTGGGTGCGGGTCTCGCCCTCGACCTGGTAGGCCGCGGTGGCGCCGCCGTAGACAAAATCCTTGGGGAACTGTCGGGTCATGGTGGGTCCTTTCTCGACAAGTCGAAACGGGCGCCGGGACGCCGCCCTTCATGGGCGCCCCGGCGCAGACGCGCTTCTCGGCGCGTCGTTACCTTACTGAGCCACGTTCTCGCGCAGCCACTTGACGGCGCCCTCGGGGTCGCGGGTGAGCGAGATGTACTCCTGGCCGCGCGGTGCGAGCAGCTTGATGCCCAGGCGATCGGTGTCGGCCTTCATGTCCTCGTAGTAGGTGCGCACCTGCGGGGCCAAGACAATGACGTCGTACTGGTTCATGATCGCGGTGTGCTGGCCGTAGGCTCCGGCGGCGCTGGCGATGTTCTCGCCGGTCTTGGCGGCGCCTTCCTTGATGGCGTTGGCGAGAAGGGCGCTCGTGCCTGCGCCGGCGCACAGGACCAGGACCTTCAGGCCGTCGACGCTGGCCGGGGCCGGGGCGGCTGCGGGGGCCGCGGGGGCCGGGGCCGCGCTCGACTCGGCGACCGCGGGGGCTGCTACAGCGGCCACGGTCTTCTCGCCACCTGCGACGGAGCCTTCGACGGCCAGCTCGGCGGCTGCGCGCTCGGCCTCCTGGTCGCAGAGCATCTTGTCGTACGCCTTAAGGAACGGCAGGTAGATGACGGCGTCAAGCAGCAAGATCAGCGCGATGAAGACCAGCGAGACCAGCTGGAAGTTGCACGAGATGAAGATGCCGATGGGGCCCGGCGTCGCCCAAGGCACAACAAAGCTAAAGCCGTTCATGCCCACGACGTCGATGAAGAACTTGGCCAGGCACACGTTGACGCAGCCGGTCACGGTAAAGGGAATGAACATGTAGGGGTTCAAGACCATGGGGGCGCCAAAGAGCAGCGGCTCGTTGACCGCAAAGGCAACCGGGACGATCGAGGCCTTGCCCACGGCCTTGAGCTGCTTGGACTTCATAAAGAGGATCAACAGCAGCGGCACGATGAAGGTCGCGCCCGTGCCGCCAAACTCACCCACCAGCGACATGTTGAAGCACAGGGAGTGAGCAGGGTGGCCGCCGGCGAGAAGAACTTGCAGGTTCTCGGCCTGGTTGGCCAGGCGAATGGGATCGATGCCCGGCTGGACGATCGAGGGACCGTGGATGCCGATGAACCAGAAGAACGCGGTGAAGAACTGCAGGATGATCAGGCCCGGGTAGGTCTCGGCCGCGGCGAACAGCGGCGAGAGGAGCTTGATCAAGATCTCGGAGAAGGGCACGCCCGAGGCCGCGCGCACGGCGGCGTCCATGAGGGCGCAGACGATAACCGAGCCGGCGAAGGGGATGATGTCGCGGAAGTTCTGGGCGATGGCGCCGGGGACCTCTTTGGGGAGCTTGATCGTGAGGTCGCGCGAGACGCAGAACTTGTAGACGCCCACGGTGATAAAGGCCGCGATGAAGGCCGAGTACAGGCCGCGGGTGCCCATGCTGGTGCAGTCAAAGGCGCTGACCTCGGTGCCGTCCAAGGTGGCGGTGAACTGGGTCACGGCCAGAAGCAGCATCGAGCACTGCGCAGCGATCATGGTCGAGCCGTCGTTTAGCACCTTGCCGTCCGGCATCTTGCGGTTCATCGAGGCGGTGAAGTTCTTGGCGGTGGTGCCGGCGCACATGATGCCCATGACGCCCATGGTGAAGTTGTAAAGCTTGTTGCACCAGTCGATGATGGGCTGGGGCAGCTCGATGCCAATGACGCCCGGCAACGTGGCGATAAGCAGGAAGATCGACGAGGTCAGGACGATTGGCATGCAGCCGAGAAAACCGTCTTTGATCGCTTGCAGATAGGGGTTGCGCCCTATCTTCTCGAAGAGCGGCTGCTGCTTTTCGAGCATCTTGATGATTGCGTCCATAGCGCTCCTTTTGCGTTGGATGCTTTACAGGGTCGGCGGCCTGGGGCGCATGGCGCTGGTGCGCGGCGCGCTTGTTGCGCGGAGCGTGCCTTGCCTGGCGCGGGGCCGTCGTCGTGCGCCGCTGCCTGCCCGGTGGCGGCGGCTCGCCTTGGGCTGCCCGGTTGCCCTTAGCTGGCCAAAGTGGACGCGGTTGTGCGTTTTTGTGAATGACAACGTTGTCATTTGGCGTGATGACAACGTACGTCAAAAGGTGGGCCATCATGAGGGAAAAGCCGACGGGTTGGGCGAACGGTGCCATTCTGCCGGTGAGCGGAATTGTTCGAAGTTGTGCGAAAGGGTTCGAATGGCCAAAGAAGTGCACGGCGGGCCGTCGATGGTGGACGTCGCGCGCGAGGCGGGCGTCTCGCTAAAGACCGTGTCGCGCGTGGTCAACGAGCCCGATGCTGTACGCCCCGCCACCCGCGATGCCGTGCACGCCGCGATGGAGCAGCTGGGATTTCGCGCCAACTATGCCGCGCGGTCCCTCAAGCTTGGGTCGTATAAGACGGTTGGCCTGGTGTTTTTTGAGCTGCATGGCGGCGAGTTGAGCGTGCTTTCGGGCATCTCGACCGCGGCGGCCCAAAAGGGTTACGCAATTACGCTGGTCACGGCGCGGCCGGGCGAACAGTTGACGTTGGGCGAGGCCGCAAGGCGCATGGCCACCCTGCCGGTGGACGCGATGATTTTCAACCTGGGGCGCATGGTCGACGACTTTGAAGGGTACCGCTCGCCCACCGGGCTTAAGACCGTGATTGTTACCCCGTTTGAGCAGGCCGGATGCACCACGGTTTCCGATGACCAGACAGGTGCGGCGCGGATGGCCGTGCAGCGTCTGATCGAGCTGGGGCACCGCCAGATTCGCTTTATCGCCGGCCCCGCCGAGTCGCTGGCCAGCAAAAACCGCGAGCTTGGATGGCGTGAAGCCCTGGCGCAGGCGGGATTGGACGCCGCCGAGCCGTTGCGCGGCGACTGGGGTGCCGACTCTGGCTACGAGGCCGGCGCGCGCCTGGCCGCGAGCGACGCCAAGTGCACGGCCATTCTCGCCGGCAACGACAATATGGCATACGGGGCGATGCTTGCCCTGCGAGACTCCGGACTGGACGTGCCGAGGGACGTGAGCGTCATCGGCTTCGACGACTCTTTGCCTGGGGTGGTGCCCAGCTCGCAGCTTTCCTCGATTCGCTTTGACCACGCCGCGCTGGGCCAACGCGCCTTCGAAGAGGCCCTTCTCGCCGATGTGACCCCTCGCCGCGTCCTTGTCCCCGCCACCCTCATCGAACGCGCGAGCCTGGGGAGACCGCTTTAACGGTTGGGGGAAGATTTTCTAGCTCTAGTCGAGTATCAAAGTCGGCGCCAGGAAAGAATATGCAGGTAATTTGGGGTGGTGATAAAAAGGCTACTCGACCCTCCCCGACAAATCTTCCCCCAACCGGAATACCGTGACCGACGCAGCCTACTTCACGCGGCCAAAGGTGAGGTCGAGGAGGCGGGTGCCGGTCGCGGTACGGAAAATGCGGTCGCGGGCGGCGGCGATGGCGGAGGGGCTAGCGTCGTCCTCGAAGAGGTTCACAAGGAAGTCCGCCTCAACTAAGGCCTGGTAGTCGGGGCCGTCGATGGCGTCGTAGGTGTGGTGATGGCCCACAAGGAAGGCCACGCGCTCGGCCCGTGCAGGAGAAAAACCCACCTCAAGCAACATAGTCCGCGCGAGGTCGGGGCCAAGTTCCTCCTGGTACTTACCGCTGCAGTTGCCGTACTTTGCCTCGGCCGCATGGATGCCAATGTCGTGAACAATCGCGGCCGCCTCCAGCGTGAGCAAGGTCGGCGGGTCAAAGCGCTCCCCCACCCCGATGGTCCGTGCGTAACTCGCCACCTTGATGAAGTGCTGGATCCGCCGCGCGTCACCCGCGTCGAACTCGATCATCTTGACCATCAAATCTTGAAGCAGCGCCTCCCGGCGCGCCACGTCGCCATCACACACGGAAATCCCCCTCACTCGCAACCAAATCCACCGCCCATAATAGCCCGCCGCAGCTCAAAGTATATGAACGTTACTCGCGATGTTATAATCTGGCAAACCCGGAGGTGATCGCCGTGATGTATCCCTACATGACCTTTGAAGACGGCACTGTTGTCGTGCATTCCCAATTGCTTGGCGAGAAGGATAGCCCCAAGGTCCTTGTCCACTTCGAGCGTCCCACCAAAACCGGGTTCGACTCGGCCCGTTGCGAGCTTCCTTCGTATCAGTGGACCGATTGGGAAGGACACTTTACTGCAGGTGAGAAGAACTCTTTCGAGGAGTTTCTTGCCAACAACGCCCACCTGCTGTTCCGCTTTGCCGCCAGCGGAGGTGCCAAGGTTGCCTAGCCTTTTTTACATTGGGGGTTATCGCGTCTTCTTTTGGTCCAACGAGAGCGGCGAGCCTATCCACGTGCACGTTTGTAAAGGTGCGCCGTCAGAGAAGTCGACAAAGATTTGGCTTACCCGCCAGCACGGGTGCGTCGTGGCAAACAACGGGGCACGCATTCCAGCCAAAACCCTCGACGACCTGTGCGAGATAATCGCCGCTCAGCACGACCAGATTTGTGCGAAATGGAAAGAATTCTTCCTCGTTAGCGATATCGATTACTACTGCTAGGTCCAGGCCGCGCAGGCCCGCCGCAAACAAAAAATACGAAAGACGGGCGCACTCGGGCGACTTAGGCAGCAGACCGGCGATTTGGCCTTGCGCCAACTGGGGTTTTGTTGGCTAAATCGCGTGGCTGCTCGCAAAGTGCGCGGAGTGCGCCCGTCTTTCGCAAAAAAGTTGCGAAGAGCGGCCCGCCAAGGACCTATCGAACCGAAAAGCGCCAGACGGTCGTGGACTCGAAGGGGTGGGCGGGGGTGCAGACGGGGTGGGGCCAGTCGGCGTGATGGGAGTTGTCGGGGTAGAACTCGGGCTCGAAGGCAAAAGCATATCGCGGCTGGTAGATTGCCCCGTTCTTACCCGCGTCGTCGTCAAACCAGTTGCCGGTATAAAAGTGAGCACCCGGAGTCGTCAGGAAAATCTGCAGCTCACGGCCGCTTGCGGGGTCGTACGCAACCATCGCAAGACGCGGCTCATCGTCTTCGACATAACCGTCCACGCAGAAGCAGTGGTCGTAGCCGCGCGCAACAGCAAGCTGGTCGCAATCCGCCTCGATGTCGCGACCAATCGCCTTGGGCGCCGTGAAGTCAAACGGCGTGCCGGCCACCGTAGCCACGTCGCCGCGCGACACGTTGTCCTCGCGTTGGGGCAGGTAAGAGGCCGCGTTGATTTGCGCGACCTGGTCATACACCGTTCCCGAGCCGTCCCCCGCCAGGTTGAAGTAGCTGTGATTGGTCATGTTCACAAAGGTTGCCGCATCGGTCTTGCAGCGGTACTCAAGCCGCAACTCGCAACCCCCGCCCTCAACCTCTTGCAGCGTATACAGCGCCGAGAAGACCCGCGCACCCGGCAGGCCAAGCTCGCCGTCAGCAAGCTCGCAGGTAAACCGCACCGCGTTGGCCGCCTCGTCCACCGCGGCATCCCAAACGCGCATGTGCAGGCCCTGCTTCATATCGGTGTGCAGGTTGTTATCCCCGTTGTTTTTGGGCAGGTAGAAATACTTGTCGCCCGCCAAGACCTCGCCGCCGGCAGACCGGTTGGCCGAAGGCCCCACCGTCGCGCCAAAGCAGGCACCGCTCGCCAGGTAGGCCTCGACGTTGTCGTAGCCCGGCAGCACGTCGGCCACCTCGCCGTCGCGCCCCGGCACGCAAACCGCCTGGACCGAGGCGCCCAGATCCATCAGCCGCACGCGAGCCGCGCCGCAGGCCAGCTCGTACAGGCGCACCTCACGCCCATCGGGCATCTGACCAAAAACCCTGGTAGAAACCATGAAAGCCTCCCATAAAAGAAACGCGCCGCGACCCCCTCGGCCACGGCGCGAAAGCGACGATACTGCGACGATGCCAGCGCACCAGGCGACGACGCCGGCGCCCCGGCACCAGCCCCGCCCGGTGCTAGTCCAGCCGCCTTGTCTCGGCGACGTGCTTGTACCAGTAGGCGCTGGCCTTGGGCGTGCGCTTCTGCGTTTCAAAGTCCACGTAGAAGAAGCCGTAGCGCTTATTGTAGCCGTTGGTCCACGAGAACTGGTCCTGCAAACTCCACAAGAAGTAGCCGCCTACGTTGACGCCCACCTTCATCGCCTCAAGCAGCCAGCGCAGATGTTGCTCGATGTAGTCGATGCGCGGCTGGTCGTCCACAAAACCGTCCACGTAGGGGTCCTTGTAGCCCATGCCGTTCTCGGTGATGAAGATCTGCTTGTAGTTGGGATAACGGTGCTTGATGTAAACCAGCAGGTCAAAGAGGCCCTTGGGGTAGATAATCCAGTCCCAATCGGTCGTGGGGACGCCCGGCTTGTTGACGTGCTCGCCAATGCCCTTCACGCGCCAGCGGCCCGTGCCCTTCTCGCCGGTACCGTTGTGATGCAGGTCGTTCTCGCCGTCGTAGGCCTTGAGGAAGCGACACTGGTAGTTATTGACGCCCAGGTAGTCGTTGTAGCGGGCGGCCTCGCGCATGACGGCCAGGTCCTCGTCGCGGATCTCGATGACCCCGCCCGAGACCGCGGCCAGGCGGTTTGCGACCTCAAGCGTGTCGGGCGCGTAGTCGCCGCGGAAGGTGGCGTCCAGCAAGAACTGGTTTTGCAGCACGTGCTCGTTGTTGGCCGCGCGGATGTCGCCAAAGTCGTTCTCGTCCAGCGGGTACTTGAACTCCAGCGACTGGATGACGCCGATCTTGCCCTTGTGGCCGGCCTCGTGGAAGGCCAGCACGGCGCGGGCGTGGGCCAGCATCATGTTGTGCTCGCACTGAAAGGCCTCGGCCAGGTGGGCCTTCACGCCGCCGGGGAAGGTACCCTCGATGTAGGTGTTGCTGGCGTCGGCCCAGATCTCGTTGAAGGTGAACCAGTAGGTGACGTCGTTGGCGTACTCGTCAAAGCAAAACTTGGCGTACTCGACAAAGGCGTCGATCGTCTCGCGGCACAAGAAGTCGCCCTTCTCAAAGAAGGTCAGCGGCGTGTCAAAGTGGTGCAGCGTGACGTAGGGTTCCACGTGGTGGCGGCGGCACTCGGCAAAAAGGTCGTGGTAAAACTGGACGCCCTCGGGGTTGACCTCACCCACGCCGTTGGGAAAGATGCGGCTCCACGCGATGGAAAGGCGAATGCCACTGATGTGGAACTGCTCGCAAAGAGCCAGGTCAACGGGGTACTGGTTGTAGAAATCAGACGCGGGATCGGGCGAGAAGCGCCCCTGAGCGGCCAGGAAATCGTCCCAGGCCACCTTGCCCTTGCCGTGGGTGCGGGTCTCGCCCTCGACCTGGTAGGCGGCGGTGGCGCCGCCAAAGACAAAGTCTTCTGGAAACTGAGCGGGCGGGTTGGTGATGCTATCGGTTGCGGTCATGGTAATCCAATCAAGCGCAGGTAGATGGCGAGAAGAGCGGCGCCGGGCTCGACCGTGCGGGCCCGGCGCCAAAGGGGAGCTAAGAGAGCTGCTCGGCCACGAAGGCGAGGGACTTCTCGCCGTTTTGCGACAGCTCGATGTACTGCTTGCCGCGGCAGGCCACGCACTTGTTGCCCACGCGAGCGCAGTCCTTCTCGAGGTCGCTCAGGTAGCTCGCGGCCTGCGGCGCCAGGACAACCAGGTCGAAGTCGGGCAGCATGTCCACGTGGTTACCGTAGGCCTCGGCCGCGGTCACCAGGTCGATGCCGGCCTCGTCTGCGGCCTTGGCCAGGCCGTTGGCGAGAAGACCCGAGGTTCCGCCGCCCTGGCAAAGAACCAGGACGCGCTTGCCGTTGAGGTCGATGCCGTTCACGACACCGGCAACGGTGCCGGCGGCGGGGGCCTCGGCGACCGGAGCCGCGGCGGCCGCGGAGTTCAGGCTCGCGGCGGCGCCATCGGCGACAGACTTGGCGTCGGCACGGCCCTGGAAGGCGTCGGTAAGCTTGGCGGCCTTCTCGGCGTTCTTGGCGGCCAGCTCCTCCTCGGAAACCTGGGCCTCCTCGGCGCACTTCTGGGCATCGTAGACACGGAAGAACGGGTAGTACAGGACAAAGTCAACAACCAGGATGACGGCCAGGAAGACAAAGGCCAGGGGCTGGAAGCCAAGGCCCAGGATGGTGCCGATGGGGCCCGGGGTGGTCCAGGGCAGGGTGTACATGAAGCCGTTCATGCCCAGGACGTCGATGAAGACCTTCAAAATCCAGACGTTGGCGATGGGAGCCAGGACAAACGGCACGAAGAAGACGGGGTTAAGGACGATCGGGGCGGCAAAGAGCAGCGGCTCGTTGACGGCAAAGCACACGGGCACGACGGCGGCCTTGCCCACGGCGCGCATCTCTTTGGACTTGGCCATAAAGGCAAACATGAAGACCAAGACCAAGGTGGCGCCGGTGCCGCCCATGCAGACGACGAAGTACTGAGCGCCCTGGGTAAGGACGGCGGTGGCATGCTGGCCGGCCTGGTAAGCGGCCATGTTGTCGGTCATGTTAGAGACAAGGGCAGCAGCGATGGCGGGCTCGACGATCGAGGGGCCGTGGACGCCCACAAACCAGAAGAGGCTCATGGCGCCGTAGATCACGGCCAGGCCAATGTAGCCGTCGGCGGCGGTGAAGAGCGGCTGGAAGACCTTGATGACGCCTTGGGCAAAGCTGTAGCCAATCGCCGAGGTAAACGCGATGCTCACAACCCAGAAGATGGCGCAGCACACAGAGAACGGGATAATGTCCTTGAAGGTCTGCGAGATGTTGGGCGGAACCTGCTCGGGCATCTTGATGGTGATGTTGCGGCTAATGAAGAACTTGTACACGATACCCACGACAAAAGCCGAGATAAACGCGGTGAGAAGACCCTTGGAGCCCAGGTAGGCAACGTTCAAGCCAGAAAGGTCGCCCGTGACGTCGGTGATCATGTCGCTGGAGAGCAGCAGGAAACCGATGATGGCCGCGCACATGCACGAGATGAAGTTGATCTGGTTGTTCTTGGGCAGGTCGCGGTTCTGGGCGTCGCAGAAGTGCTTGGCCGTGGTGGCCGCGCAGGCAACGGCCAGGATGCCCATCGAGTAGTTGTAGGCCTTCCACAGCATGCCGTCGAAGTCCTCGGGCCAATAAAAGCCCCAGATGTTGGGCACTGCCGAGACCAGGCAGAAGATGGACGAGAAGATAATGATGGGGATAACCGAGATAAAGCCGTCACGGATGGCCTTGAGGTACTTGTTGCGCGCGATCGCGTTGAAGAAGGGCTGGCCCTTCTCGATGGTCGCGATGAGCTTTTCCATTCTTTGCTCCTTGGGACTTTGGGGCTTCACGTGGCCTTTGTTTGAATGGCGACGTTGCCATTTTACGGCACAGGGAAGCCTAACGGGTTAGTGCGAAGTGCAAAACAAAAGGAACTTGGGGGTGCTGAGCAATCCTGCATGCCCGGTCGCGGTGTTTGCTCAATGTCAACGTTAACATTTCACGTTACAGATAGCGGCGAGAAGACCGCGCGGGGCCCAAAGTGTCGGCAAGCGGTGGGTTCTTGTCCGCAAACGTTGCGTTGCCTAAAATTGAAGGCGTTTGGTTTTGGCAACGTCGCCATGGCGCGGCGCTTGTCTCGGCGTTAAAACAAGGGGTTTCTCGACATGGCAGAAGGCATCGCGCGCGCAAAGTCGGTCTCGGTGAAGGACGTGGCAAAGCTGGCCGGCGTTTCTGAGCAGACCGTTTCGCGCACGGTGCACGACTCCCCTTCCGTGCGGCCCGAGACCAAAGAACGCGTGCGGGCCGCCATGCGTGAGCTGGGATACCGCCCCAACTTTGCCGGCCGGTCGCTGCGGCGCGGCAAGTTCAAGACCGTGGGCGTCGTGATGTTCAACATCGCGGGCACGGGAAACATCGACCGGCTAGAGGGCTTCTCTAAGGCGGCTGACAAGCACGGCTACGCGATCACGCTAACGGGACTCGAGGCGCCCTACACCTTGGAAGAGGCTTCCCGGCGCATGGCGGGTCTGCCGGTGGACGGCATGGTGGTCATCATGAACCGCATGCCCGCCGATTTTGGCAGCTTCCAGCCGCAGGTCGGGATGCAAACGGTGCTGGTCACGATGCTCGAGCACCCGGCGTGCTCGACCGTCGACAGCGACCAGGCGGGCTGTTCTCGCATGGTGGTCGAGCACCTGCTGACGCGCGGCCACAAGACGGTGCACTTTATTAGCTGCCCCACGCGCTCGCTGTCTGGCATGCAGCGCGAGCAGGGCTGGCGAGAGGCCCTGGCGGCCCACGGCATCGAGGCACCGCGCTTGATCCGCGGCGACTGGACGGCCAAGAGCGGCTACGAGGCCGGCGTGGCCCTGGCCAACGACCCCACCTGCACGGCCGTCTATGCATCTAACGACGCGATGGCCTACGGCTGCATCAAGGGCCTGGAGTCGCACGGGCGGCGCGTGCCCGACGACGTGAGCGTCGTGGGCGTGGACGACTCGCTGGGCGACTTTGTGCCCGACCTGGCCCTGACCACGGTGCGCTTTGACAACAAGCGCGTGGGCGCCTGGGCGGTCGACAAGATCGCCGGGGCTGGGGACGCCGTTGAACACGTGCTTTTCCCGGGCCAGCTGATCGAGCGCGAGACCGTGCGCGACCTGCGATAAAGGCGCCGACGCGGTCGGACAAATTACGAGGTTGTCGGTGCCTAAATAGGAGTTTGCGGACAGAAAAAGAGCTTGTCGGCGCCGACAAGCTCTTAATTTGTCCGTTTGGAGCAGCAAAGCCACCGACAAGCTCCGTTTTTGTCCGCCGATAAGACCTACAGCGAGTCGACAAACCGCCGCTGAGCCGCGCGGCCGGGCTCGTCCCACTTAAAGACGCCGGCGTCCTCAAGGACGTGGCCAAAGACCTGGCCCACGCCCTCGCGCAGGACGGCGTCCGCGTTGGACTCATCCAGCTCGGGGTGGGCGGCCGCAAGCTGGCGGGCCCAATCGGCGTGGCTGGCGGCCAGCTCGTCGGCGTCCAGGCCGTCAAGGTCGTGCGCAAGCAGGTACCCCTTCACGGCGTTGAGCTCGCCCACCAGGCGGGCGGGCAGGATCGCCAGGCCCATGACCTCGATCAGGCCGATATTCTCGCGCTTGATGTGGTGCCACTGAGCGTGGGGGTGGAAGTCGCCCAGGGGGTTCTTCTCGCTGGTCACGTTGCAGCGAAGGGCAAGGTAGACCTCGTAGCCCTTGCCGTCGCGGCGCACCACGGGGGTCACCGTGTTGTGCGGGGTGCCATCGGCGTCGTGGGCACGCACGCCCACCGACTCGTCACTCCAGGCACGCCATGCGTCGATCACGTGCACAGCGGCGTCCAAAACGGCCGAGCGATCATCGCCGCGCAGGCGCAGGACGCTCATGGGCCAACGCAGGACCTCGCCCATGACCTGCGGGAACGCCGATATCGTAAAGGAATCGGCCACCTGGGCGCGCATCATGGGAAAGACGTGGTCGCCGCCCTGGTAGTGGTCGTGCGACAGGATCGAGCCGCCAACAATAGGCAGGTCGGCGTTAGAGCCAATGAAGTAATGCGGCACCAGGTCGACAAAATCCAGCAGGTGCTCAAGCGCGCTGCGGTCGATGTGCATGGGGCGGTGGGTCGCGCTCATGGCAATGCAGTGCTCGTTGAAGTACGCGTAGGGAGAATACTGCAGGCCCCAGCGCTCACCGGCCAGCTCGATGGGAACGATACGCAGGTTCTGACGGGCCGGATGGGCGCCGCCTACGGCCGCCGCGCCACGCCCGGGGTAGCCCTCGTTTTGAATGCACAGCTGGCAGGCGGGGTACTTCTCGCCGTCGTTTTTGGCAGCGCCGGCCGCGGCGATCTCGCGCGGGTCCTTCTCGGGCTTAGAGAGGTTGATCGTGATCTCTAGATCGCCCCACTGGGTGGCCGTCTGCCACTTGACGTTGCGGGCAATGGCCGCGCGGCGCACGTAACCGGCGTCGCAGCAGGTACGGTAGAAGTCATCGGTGGCCTCGCGGGGGTCGTCTTCTGCCAGCGAGGCGTTAAAACGGGCCGCCACCTGCGACGGCTTGGGCATAAGCAGGCCCATCACGCGCATAGCAATGCGGTCGCGGCCGCTCGCCGTGTCTTCCTCGGCGCCGTTTGCCACGGCGGCGTCTCCCAAGGCGAGAAGGGCGGCCTCGAGGTCAAAGCCCGCGGCCTCGGGCGCGCCGGCCAAAGCCCAGGCGTCCTCGGGCGCCGGCCCCTTGGCGCCGATGGCCTCAAGCACCAGGTTATAGGACCAAATACGGTCGTCGGCAGCCACCAGGCCGCGCGACTCGCAGTAATCGATGAGCTGCTGGATCGTCTGCGTTAGAGCCATTTGGCAAAAGCCCCCTTCTCGTCAATGGCGTAGCGACGGCACGCGCCCTCGCCCAGCCAACCGTTCATGCGGCGGGTGAACTCGTCCACCAAGTCAAGCGGAACAAAAGCCTGGATAGAGCCGCCAAAGCCGCCGCCGTGGATGCGGATGGCGCCGCGGCCCTCAAGCACCAGCTCGCCCAGGCCCAGCGCGTACATCGCGGGCTGGAACGAGCCGCCGCTGCTCACGTTTTGCAGGTACATGGCCGAGCTCGCGCCCGAGTCGCGGGTCAGCGCCAGGAAAGCGTCGATGTCCTTGGCGAGAAGGGCCTGCCAGCGGCGCTCGACCAGGTCTTCCTCGTAGTAGTAGTGAATCGCGCGCAGGCAGGCGCGGTCGCCCAGCTTCTGGCGCAGGGCGGGCAGAGCGGCCTCGAAGTCGGTGCGGGAGACCTCGCACAGGCGCGCGTGGCCAAGCTCGGCCGCCACCTGCTGCATCTCGACGGGGACGGCGGCGTAATCTGCCGTGAAGGGCGTGTGGTCGCAGCCCACGTCAACCAGGCACAGGGCATAGCCAAAGTCCTCGAAGTCCAGCGCGAGCTTCTCGGCAAAGGGTGCTGCCGGGTCCTCGAAGCCCATGTGGGCAAGGCCACCCAGGCAAACGCTGGCCTGGTCCATCAGGCCGCAGGGCTTGCCAAAGTAGTCGGTCTCGGCGCGCTGGCTCATCTTGGCAAGCTCGATGGCGTCGATCGCGGCGTCGCTGCCCTCGACGGCGCCGGCCCACAGGCCCTCCATCGCACGGCCCAGCGCGGCCTCCATGGCAGCCGAGCTGGAAAGCCCGCCGCCCGAGGGAACGGTGCTGGTAAACGCCGCGTCAAAGCCGGCGACCGCAAGGCCGCGGGCCACCATGCCGGCCGCCATGCCGCGCACCAGCGAGGGGCAGCTCTCGCGCTCGTCCTCGCGCGGGGCAAGGTCTGCCAGGTCGATCTCAAACGGCGTGTGGCCCTCGCTAAAGACACGCACGGTGGACGGGGTGCCGTTTGCCGCGGCCACGCCGTCGATCGCAACGTCCAAGGCGCCAGCGATGACCTGGCCACCCTCGTGGTCGGTGTGGTTGCCGGCAATCTCGGAGCGGCCGGGGGCGTGAACGGCCAGCAGCCGTCGCTCGCCCACGGGGCCAAAGTTTTTCTCAAATAGAGCAACGAGCTGGTCGTACTTCTCCATAACGCATCCTTTCGAAAAGAGCCGCCGCACGCGCTCTTGCGTACGGCGGCCACCGTCCGGGGCTTCTTGACGCAAAATTGAAGCGCTTCAATACCCCTACTTTAACACTGTCAAGACAAGTCGCGCCGTAAATTCGGTCAGCGACTTATATTAACCCACTTAACCTAACTTGGCCTCCAGAGCAGCAAGCCTCTTGTACTCATCAATGAAATACTTGGCCTGCTTCTCGAGCATCATGGTGGTCATCAGGGTGTCCTGGGCGTGAATCATGATGAAGGTCACGTCCATCTCGTTGCCGCCGCACTCCTTGGACAGGATGCCGGTCTGGATGTTGTGGGCCTCGATCAAGGCGTCGTAGGCGCTCTTGCGAAGCTCCTCGGCCTTGTCAAAGTCGCCTTCGCGCGCCGCGTCCAGGGCGTGGAGCAGGTCGGTCATGGCGTCGCCCGCGTACGCGACGATCTCGAAGCCGATCATGGAAATCTCTTCTTTGGTGGCCATCGAAGGGCCCCTTTCTCATGTAAGAGTTGCGCATCGAGGCTCGTGGGCGTCCGGGCAGTCGCCGCGCCGAGCAGTGAACTGTTACTAAGATACTTCTCAAACAAAAATGAACAACGGTAAACAATTCGAACAACTTCGAACGGTATCAAACAGCCGGTGAGCGGTAATTTGCAGCGAAATCAAATTTCTCGCGTTCGAAGCTGTTCGAAAGTGTTCAAATATAGCCAGCAACGAACAACTTCCACCGCTCGGCCACGTGCCCAGCGAGAAGACCGACCCCCAGGAGGCGAGCACCATGATCAAGGCAGAGCGGCACGAGCGCGTAAAAGCCCTGCTCGACGCCCAGGGGACGGTCTCGGTCAAAGAGATCTCGGACGCGCTGGATGTCTCTGAGATGACCGTGCGCCGCGACCTTGAGGAGCTCTCGGCCGCCGGCGACATCGAGCGCGTCCACGGCGGCGCGCGTCGCTGCAGCTCGCCGGTGAGGTCGATGCTTCGCCGCGAGTACACCCACGACGAGAAACGCGGCAAGCAGATGGCCGAGAAGGCCGAGGCCGCGTGCCTGGCCGCCAGCCTTATCGAGGAGGGCTCGACCATCTTCTTGGGCACCGGCACCACCGTCGAGCAGATGGTGAGCTACCTGCCCGAGGGGCGCCTGCGCGTGGTGACCAACTCGATCAATATCTTCAACCTGCTCGCCGGCCGCGACGACCGCGAGCTGTACCTTACCGGCGGGGCCTTTCGCGAGCGCACCGGCGCCTTTGTGGGCCCCATGGCCGAGGCCACCATGGCCCAGCTGGGCATCGATGCCGCCTTTGTGGGCGTCAACGGCATGGTGGGCAACGACATCTACACTTCCAACGCCGACGAAGGCCACCTGCAAAAGGTCGCCTTTGACAAGGCCGATTCCCGTTACGTGGTGGCGGACGCCAGCAAGATCTTTGTCCGCGACTTCTACGCGTTCTATCACCTGTCGGACATCGACGCGCTTGTGTGCGACGGCACCATCACGGCCGAGCAGCGCGCGAGCATCGAGGAGTACACCCGCGTCATCAGCCCAGAGTAAGCCGCTGACCTTGGAGTTCTTCTCCCCTACTTTGTATCCAATCGCGCCGTGCCCGGCGGCGCGCGAGGGTTTGCAGCACTTGTATCTGTAACCGCAATCTGTACCGCAATCAACCAAACCGCATAGCAAGAGGCGCGCTTAGGCGCCCGCAGGCACCGCCATGGGCTTTTGGCCCGCGTGCGTGCCCTGGGGATTTGTGGCCAAAAACGCGCTTCTCGCCAAATCCAAGGAGGAAACCATGAGGGTTGTTATTGGTTCTGACGCCGAGGGCCTGTCCCTTAAGAACATCGTCAAAGAGGCCCTGGTCGCCGACGGTCACGAGGTCGTGGACCTGTCCATCGATCCGGCCGCCGATTTTGTCGACTCGGCCCTGGCCGTGGCGGCCGATATCCAGGCCAACGACGGTTCGCTGGGCTTTTGCTTTGACGGCTACGGCGTGGGCAGCTACATGGTGTGCACCCGCGTGAAGGGCATGGTGTGCGCCAACATCTCGGACGAGCGCAGCGCCTACATGACCCGCGAGCACAACAACTCGCGCATCGTGTGCATGGGCCCCAACGTGGTGGGCCGCGAGGTCGCGATCAAGATCGCCCGCGAGTTTTTGGCCGCAGATTACGCCGCTGGCCGTCACCAGGTGCGCGTCGACATGCTCAACAAGCTTGCGTAACGCGGCGAGACGCCCCACCCTTCCAACCCAAACCTTTTAAGGAGACACACCATGATCATCGCGCTTGGCTGCGACCACATTGTCACCGACGAGAAGACCTACCTGCACGACCGCCTTGAAGAGGCCGGTTACGAGGTGCTGGACGTGGGCACCTACAGCCACACCCGCACCCACTACCCCATCTACGGCAAGGCCGTGGGCGAGGCTGTGGCCTCTGGCCGCGCCGACCTGGGCGTTGCCCTGTGCGGCACCGGCATTGGCATCACCAACTCGGTGAACAAGGTTCCCGGCGCCCGCTGCGCGCTAGTTCGCGACATGACCAGCGCCCTGTATGCCCGTCGCTGCCTTAACGCCAACGTCGTGGGCTTTGGCGGCAAGATTACCGGCGAGTTCTTGATGGCCGACATCATGCTGGCCTTTATCAAGGAGAAGTACGAGGCCACGCCCGAGCACGACGCGCTGGTGGCCAAGATCGACGCCGTCAACAAGGCCGACGCCGCGGCCCAGGCCGACCCCCACTACCTGGACGAGTTCATCGAGAAGTGGGACCAGGGGTATTATCACGACTAAGGTTGTGACCTGCGGTTGATTTAACATACGCTGGCGAGAAGGTCTTGTCTTCTCGCCAGCGTATTTGTTATTAGAGCTCCCAGAAGGTGGGCTCGAAGCGGTCGAAAGTGCAGAAGCGCGTAAAACCCAGGGCGCGCAGGCGCTCGCGGCAGTCCTTGATGTGGGCGGCCAGGTGCTCGGGCTTGTGCGAGTCGCTGCCCAGCGAAAGAACGGTGCCGCCCAGGTCGCGGTAGAGGGCAAGGACGTCGGTCGACGGCATGAGATCGGGCAGGCCGTAGCGGAAGCTCGAGGTGTTGAGCTCGATGCCGCGGCCGTCGGCGATGACCTGCTCTAGGATGGCGGCCACGACGTCGCGGCTCTTCTCAAAGGGAAACTCGCCCGCCGGGTCGTAGCGGCGGATCAGGTCAAGGTGGCCCAGGACCGAGTAGTCCTTGAAGGTCTGGGTCACGCGGAGAAGCTCCTCGTAGTAGGCCATGTTGTACTCGGCCTGGGTGCGGCCGTCCTGGAACTCGCCGTTCCAAAACTCGCGGTCGCCCACCTGGTGGATCGAGCAGATCACAAAGTCGAGCTTATCTTTCCAGGCGGCCACGAGCTGCTGGTTCTTCTCGACGCGGTGGCTTTGGACGCCCAGCTCAAGGCCGGCTTTGATGGTAAGACGGCCGCCGAACGCGGCGCGCATCTGGTCGATGCGGGCAAAGTAGGCCGGGTAGTCGACGTTGATGCCGGGCACGCCGTCCTGGACGCGGGCGCACGAGGGGTCCAGGCGGTACTCGTCGACGTCGGGCTTGACGCCATAGTCAACGTGGTCGGTGAAGCACAGCTCGTCGAGGCCCAGGTCAACGGCGTCGGCGCAGACATCGGCCATGGGATAGACGGAGTCGTCAGAGAACTCGCAGTGAACGTGATAATCGGCGAACATGGGCTTGCCTTTCTCTTTGATTGCGGCTTTGGCGCCGGCCGGCTTTGGCGGCGGCTTTAGCGCCGGCGGCTACTTGGACAGTTTGGCGTTGGCCGCCTCGGCAAGGAGGAACATCGCGACCAGGACGCCCACAAGCAGCCACGGCATAAAGCCCGCGCCACCTGCAGAAACAAGCCACGCGACCAGCGGCGGCATGACCGTCGAGCCCGCGTAGGCGCAAGCCATCTGCAGGCTCACCATCGACTGCGAGGCCTTCTCGCCAAAGCGCTCGGGCGTGAGCGAGATGATGCTGGGGTAGATGGGAGCGCAGCCCAGGCCAATGAGCGCCAGGGCCAGTGATAGGACCGTCTCGCCCTGGTCCGCGATAAAGATGGCCAGGCCAGCGGCCGCGACGGCCTGGCCCAGGCGGATCATGTTCTTGCTGCCCACGTGCGGCGCCACGATGCCCGAGAGAAAGCGACCAGCCGTGATGCCCATGTAGAAGAACGAGGCCATCGTGGCGGCCTGGGCCTCGGCGATGCCGCGGGCCATGACCAGGTGGCTCGAGGACCACAGGCCGCAGACGTACTCGAAGCCGCTGTAGCAGCCAAACGAGAGGATGGCCGCCGCGGCGCCGGGGAGGCGCAGGACGTCGGCGTAGGACGGGGCGGCGTTGGGGGCCGAGGGGGCGTCGAGGCTGGGCGCGGCGGGTTTCTCGCCGTCTGCCGGGGCGGCGGGCGCGGGGGCGCCGTCGCCCTTCTCCACGCCGTCGCACTTCTCCGCGCCGTCGCCGCCCTTCTTCCAAAGCGGCAGCGAGAAGACCAACAGGGCCGTGATGCAGGCCTGCATGATACCCACGGTAAGGTAGCCGGCGTGCCAGCTTAGGGGGCCGGCCAGGGCCCAGCCCATGATGACCGGGCTCACGCTGGTGCCCACGCCCCAGCAGCAGTGGAGCCAACTCATGTGGCGCTCTCCGTAGTGGAGGGCCACGTAGTTGTTAAGCGAGGCGTCGACCGAGCCGGCGCCAAGGCCGTAAGGCACGGCCAAAAGGCACAGCTGCCAAAGGCTCGTGCTGGCAGCAAAGCCCAGGATAGAGACGGCGGTCATACCAACCGAGATAGCCGTGAGCTTGCCGGTGCCCAGGCGACGCATGAGCGGGGCAGTGGCCAGGCTCGAGACGATGGTTCCTGCGGTGATGATCGTGGTGATGACGCTTTGGGCGGCCACCGGGGCGCCCAGGTCGGCGTACATGACGGGCCAGGCCGAGCCCAGCAGCGAGTCGGGCAGGCCCAGCGAGATAAAGGCTATGTAGATCACGGGCAAGAGCAGGGAGACCATGCGATTTCCTTGGAGGTTGCGGGTGGGCGGGTGCGTTTGTCCACCTTATCACTACCGTGTGAGAACGAAACCACATCGGCACGTTTAACTGGTTTTGCGACCTGTTATGCTGGTTTGCGGCCGCACGAACGTCGGGAGGACAGCTTGGATATCAACCAGATCGCGCAGATGGCGGGCGTGTCGCGCGCCACTGTGTCGCGCTACTTCAACGACGGGTACGTGAGCCAAGAGAAACGCGAGAAGATCCGGGCCGTGGTGAAGGCCACGGGGTACTCGCCGTCACAGCACGCCAAGAGTCTGCGGACGGGTAAGTCCAACACGGTGGGGGTCATTATCCCTAAGATCAACTCGGCTTCGGTGAGCCGGATGGTCGCTGGCATGACGCCGGTCTTCGCGGGCAGCGGGCACCAGGTTCTTCTCGCCAATACAGATAACGACGCGGCGCGCGAGGTGTCCTATCTGCGGCTTTTTGACGAGAAGCGGCAGGTAGACGGGGTTATTTTGGTGGCGACGGTGTTTTCGGAGGCACACCTTAAGGCCATGGCCGCGATGAGCCTGCCGCTGGTGGTGCTTGACCAGCAGCTGGCCGGGCACTCGTGCGTTTTTCAGAACGACCGCGGGGCACTGCGCGACGTGACGTCCAAGGTGCTTGGGCGCGCGAAGCACCCGGCCTACATCGGCGTCTTTGAAGAGGACTTGTCGGCCGGACGCGACCGTCACCTGGGGTTTCTCGACGCCTGCGCCGAGGCGGGGGTCGATGTGCCGGCGTGCGCGCAGGTTGTGGCCGATTTCACCGTTGACGCCGGCTACACCGCGGCCGAGCAGCTGCTGGACGACTATCCGCAGGTAGATGCCATTGTGTGCGCGACCGACTCGATCGCGTACGGTGCGCTGACGTGCCTGCGCGAGTACGGGCACCGCGTGCCCGAGGACGTGCAAGTCACAGGCGTGGGCGACGGCGAGTTGAGTCAGATCGTGACGCCGACGCTCACCACGGTGCACCACCACTACAAGACCTCCGGGGCCGAGGCGGCCCGGATGCTGTGCGAGCTGATGGCCGGCGGCGACGCCCAGCGCGAGGTCCGCATGAGCTACGAGGTCGTCGCCCGCAACTCGACCCTCTAACGGGCGCGGTTGGGCGATAGACGGGCGCGTCGCCAACAAACTTCGCCGAATCAATGTCTTGTTAGAAGAGTCGCCGTAGCCAGCCTGAATCTACGCACGTTTTCCCAGTTGGCAAGGATCCAAATCACACGGTTACTTGCCCGCTTCGAATTAAGACATTGATTTGCGCGACTTTCTATTTTTGGGCTTCGCGATGGCCATGAAAGGCAGCGAATACCAGTCGACCAGGACCTCTGAACGCAGGGTTTCTGCCGCCGCGAGCTGTCTGGTGGTCTTGGGCCGCGGCTCCACTCCCAGCGCATGGGCCACCGCTTTCGAGAAGGCGTCGAAACGGCGCTCGTCTTTGACCTGCTTGAATGTTAGCGGCAGCACTTTCACGCCCATCAGCTCAAGGGCCGCGCTCCTGTCCGCATCCGAAAGATAGGACCCCGAGTTGTCGTGGTATTGCGCACTTTGGCACTCGATGTCCAGGCCGTCGGGCCAGTACAGGTCGCAATAACAGCAGCCTCGATCTGCAACGAGCTTTGCCGCACGGCTCAATTCAACGCGCTCGTTGTGGGTAAAGCCGGCAAACCCCTCCCCGCCGCGACGACGAGAAAAGCCCAGCAGGATGCCCGCCTGGGTTTCAAACGGAGATGCCGCCATGGGAACTACAAGCTCGGCGGCCTGCCTAAGGGTATTGCAACCTCGGCAAGGAGACGCCTCCTCGGCCAGTGACATAATTTGCCCCGGGGTCAAAAGGGGTTCTCTTTTCCATAGGTTCGTGACTTGGCCGCTCTCGGATAGGCAAGGAGTCCACCCTCCAAAACTGCGCAGCCGTCCACGAAGGGCGAGCTTGTTGAGCTGGCTAGCAATTGGGGCCGGCGCCTCGTAGACGGCGTAGGAGCCGCAAAGCTCGGAGGCCAGCATGACGGTTTGCGCCAAGCTGGCTTTCGAGGCCAGTTGCAGCAGCGTAAATGCCGGTGTTGTCACATAAAGGTCATCGACAATCTGCGTTGTTGACCCGTGGGGAAGATCATGCGTCCAAAGCCAGGGGTTAAGGATGCCCGTGGGGCATGTGGCATTACGGTCGTGCACAAGAATGTCGACCGGATAGTTTGCGAAAGAAGAAAGGAAGCGGTGTGACTCGCGCAGCGTCTTAGACTCTTCGCGCACGTTACGCCAGGCCGGTCCGCCGCAGGAAGCCGTGAACGGCGAGCGGGAGTCAAGGTCGCTCCTAAATCCCCTAAGCTCCTCGAGGCCGATGATTTTACGCAGCACGGGATAGTCCTCTGGCGCGGCGCACAGAAGGTGAACTATCGGCGGGATCCGCCAATACTGGTAGGCAGTTGGTCCACAAATAACGGTATCCATGGAATGACGGTACCCGTTTTGGGCCCCGAGCCTACCTACGCAGACAAACTTCTTCGGATCAATGTCTTAATTCGTAAGTGATCGGTAGCCGGATTTCATGCCCCTCGATGACCTGGGAAAACGCGCGCAAAAGTCAGACGGCTACCCCGAGTGTCTGCAACAAGACATTGATTCGAAAGAGTTTGTTTTTGACGGGACGCCGCGGCGCGTTACAGGAGGCGCGTCCACGCCGGTGACGGGCACGCCAAATGCCGTTCGCCGGGAAAAGGCGACCGCTCGCCGGGGTGAAACTATGGGAACGTTCCCACAGGCTGGCAAAAGTTGTTTACTACGAGCTGTGAGAACGATTCCACACCCCACCATGGAATCAACCAGACACGCGGAAAGAAGGAAACATGGCACTCGATCATCGTCAAGCTGCCCAAGAGATCCTCGACGCTATCGGCGGCGCCGAGAACGTGGTCTCGGCCGCGCACTGCGCCACGCGCCTGCGCCTGGTCCTGGCCGATGACTCCAAGGTCGACCAGGCCAAGGTCGACAACGCGACCGGCGCCAAGGGCAACTTCAAGGCCTCTGGCCAACTGCAGGTCATCTACGGTACCGGCACCGTGAACAAGGTCTACGACGAGTTCATCTCGCTCGGCCACATCACCGCCGCCTCCAAGGAAGAGGCCAAAGAAGCCGCCGCCGAGCAGCAGAACCCCTTCATGAAGGCCATCAAGGTCCTGGGCGACATCTTTGTCCCCATCATCCCGGCCATCGTCGCCTCGGGCCTGCTTTTGGGCATCATGAGCGCCATCAACTTCATGAACACCAGCGGCATCATCACCGTCGACACCAACTCGACCATCTACGTCATCGCCGACCTGGTCTCGGGCACCGCCTTCACCTTCCTGCAGATCCTGATCGGCTACTCTGCCGCCAAGGTCTTTGGCGCCAACCCCTACCTGGGCGCGGTCGTCGGCGGCATCCTGATCAACCCGAGCCTCCAGAGTGCCTACACCGTTGCCTCCAGCGGCGTCGAGAAGTACCTCTCGGTCTTTGGCCTCTACAACATCGAGCTCATCGGCTACCAGGGCCACGTCATCCCCATCGTCATCGCCGCCCTGATTCTGGCCACCATCGAGAAGCAGCTTCACAAGGTCGTCCCCGATATGTTCGACCTCTTCGTGACCCCGCTGGTCTCGGTCTTCGTGACCACGCTTGTGACTATCTGCGCCGTGGGCCCGATCTTCGTCTACCTCGAGAACGCCATTCTCGGCGGCATCCAGTTCCTGCTCACCCTGCCCCTGGGCATTGGCTCGGCGGTCATCGGCTGCCTGTACGCCCCCACCGTCGTCACCGGCCTGCACCAGATGTACACCGCCATTGACCTGGGCCAGATTGCTCAGTACGGCGTGACCTACTGGCTGCCCATCGCCAGTGCCGCCAACATCGGCCAGGGCGGAGCCTGCCTGGCCGTGGCCCTCAAGACCAAGGACGCCAAGACCAAGGGCCTGGCCACCCCCGCTGCTCTCTCGGCCTTCATGGGCATCACCGAGCCGGCCATCTTTGGCGTCAACCTGCGCTACTTCAAGCCCTTCATCGCTGGCTGCGCCGGCGCCGGCGTAGGCGCCTGGATCTGCGCGATGACCTCGCTCGCCGCCTCGGGCACCGGCGTCACCGGCATCTTTGGCATCCTGCTTTGCCTCTCGCAGCCGGTTCAGTACATCGTGATGTTCGTCGTGACCGCCGCCGTGGCCTTCGTCCTGTCCTACATCCTCTACAAGGACCCCCAGGACGAGGCTGCCGAGAAGACCGCCTAACAGCACCGCATTTGCTTTCCCGGCCGGGGCGCTCACAAGCCGCCTCGGCCTTCTCGCCACCTAACCCGCCGGGGCGCCCAAGGCCCCGGCCTTTCCCCATACAGAGAGGACCCTCCCATGACCCCCGACCCCTGGAGAATGGGCTTTCACCTGATGCCGCCCGCCGCAGGCTGGCTGAACGACCCCAACGGCCTGTGCTACTTTGGCGGCCTCTACCACGTGTTCCACCAGTGGAGCCCCGCTTGGCCCCAGGCCCACGCGCCGCGCGGCTGGGGCCACTACACCAGCCGCGACCTGGTCAACTGGGAGCACCACGGCATGGCGATCGCCCAGGACTGCGCCGACGACGCAAACGGTGCGTACTCGGGTGGCGCCCTGGTGGTGCCCGGCGCGGCCGCGGATGGCGGCGACCTGCTGCGCCTTTACTACACCGGCAACGTCAAAGAGCCGGGCGACCACGACTTCATCTACGAGGGTCGCCAAGCCAACGAGATCCTGGTCGAGACCGCCGACGGCTTTAACATGGGCCCCAAGCAGGTCCTTCTTCGCAACGCCGACTACCCCGACTACTGCAGCTGCCACGTGCGCGACCCCAAGATCTGGCGCGAGGACGGCCGCCTGCACATGCTGCTGGGCGCTCGCACGCGCGAGGACGTGGGCATGATGCTGGTATACCGCTCGGACGACGGGCTGGCGTGGGAGCTTGAGGGCACTGTGACCAGCGCCGAGAAACTGGGGTACATGTGGGAGTGCCCCGACCGTATCGAACTGGACGGCCGCGAGTACGTGGCGTGCTGCCCGCAAGGTATTGGCGAGAAGACCTGGTCGGACGGGGTGGGCGACCACTCCGGGTATCTGCCGGTGCCGGCGGGCTCGCGCGTGGTGGAGTCGCCGGTGCTTGATGGCGACGCCTTCGTACGTTGGGATTATGGTTTCGAGTTTTATGCTCCGCAGAGCTTCGTTGCGCCGGACGGGCGCACGATCTTGATCGGCTGGATGGGCATGCCCGAGGACTGGTTTGTGGGCCAGCCGGCCAGTCTGGACTGGATTCACTGCCTGACCGTGCCGCGCGAACTCTTGCGCTGCGACGACGGAATCATTGCGCAGTGGCCGGTGGCCGAGCTTGAAGCGCTGCGCGGGGAGAAGGTCGATCTGGGGACCGCGGGGGCCGGGGCGGTCGAGACCCGCACGGCCACGCTGGCCGAGCACCGCGCCAGCCTTGAGCTGGGCGGCATCGACGGCGAGCTGGTCGTTTCTCTCGACGACGCACTTGAGATCCGCTGCAACGCGGGCGGTGAGCCGGGGTGCCAAATCGCCTTTGTCAACGGGGCCAGCGCGGCAGACGGCGCCGGTTGCGGCCGCACCAGCCGCCGCTGTGACCTGGAAACCGTGCGCGACCTGCTTGTTCTTGTCGACTCGTCGGCCGTCGAGGTCTACGCAAACGGCGGGCGCATGGTCTTCTCGACGCGTTGGTTCCCCACGGCCGAGCAGCTTGACGTGGCCGTCACCGGCGTCGTGGCCTCGACCGAGCTCTACCCCATGAGCAGCGGCATGGCCGCCCTCGGGTTCTAGACCGGCGACGGGCCGACGGCCAGCGCCTCGCCCTTCTCGCCACCTCAACCTCAATAAACCCCAGCTCAACCCCAGAAAGGAATCGCACATGATCGACGTTACGGCGCTTGGCGAGGTTCTTATCGACTTCACCGACGCGGGCATCTCTCCCAGCGGCCAGAAGCTCTTCGAGCGCAACCCCGGCGGCGCGCCGGCCAACGTGCTGGTCGCGCTGCAGCGCCTGGGACATCAGACCGCCATCGTGGGCAAGGTGGGCGCCGACATGCACGGCGATTTCCTGCGTCAGACGCTGGCGGCCGAAGGCGTCGACACCCACAACCTGATTTCTGACCCCGACACCTTCACTACGCTAGCCTTTGTTGCCCTGGCGGCAGACGGCGAGAGGACCTTCTCGTTTGCCCGCAAGCCCGGCGCCGACACGCAGCTGCGCTCCGGAGAGGTCGACCGCTCGCTGATCGAGGAGAGTCGCGTCTTTCACGTGGGGTCTCTCTCGCTGACCGATGAGCCGGCAAAGAGTGCCACCCTGGTTGCCCTCGCACGCGCCAAGGCCGCGGGCTGCATCCTGTCGTACGACCCCAACTACCGCGCGAGCCTTTGGCCCTCTGAGCAGGCCGCCATTGAGCAGATGCGCTCAGTTTTGGAGCACATGGACGTCGTCAAGATTTCGGGCGAGGAATGCGTCCTTCTTACCGGTGAGGAATCGCCCAAGGCTGCCGCCGCAGCGATCCTGGCGCAGGGTCCCTCCGTCGTGGTCGTGACCCTGGACGCCGAGGGCGCCTACGTGGCCACGCGCGAGGGCGGCCGCACCGTCCCCAGCTTCAAGACGCAGGCCGTCGACGCCACCGGCGCAGGCGACTCTTTCTGGGGCGGATTCCTGTGTGCCCTGGTAGAGACCGAGAAACGCCCCGACGAGGTCACCCTGGACGAGGCCGCCGGCTTCGTTCGCTTTGGCAACGCCGTAGCATCGCTGTGCGTGCGCGGGCGCGGCGGAATCCCCTCGATGCCCACCCGCGAGGCGGTCGAAGAGCTTCTCGCCACCGCCTAAGCGGGCTGCCAATTTCAATTTTTACGAAAGTTAGGACCAGTCTGGCGATCGGCCGAGTAGACCCGGTTTCTGAGCGACAAAAGCCCAGGTAAATTTTGGGCCGCGCAGGGGCCTACTCGCCAAAAGCCAATACTGG
>CAVGOA010000012.1:39631-50804 GCA_963630635.1 Paludibacteraceae bacterium | reverse complement strand
TCGCCCAGCAGCAAGAAGTGCGCGCGCGAGAAGTAGCGCGACAGCACCATCAGCTGGGTCACGGTGTAGTCCTGCACCTCGTCGATCATGACGTAGCGCGCGCTCTTCTCGCCGGCGCCAGTCACAAGAAGGCGCAGGTAGAGCCACTCGGTGGCAGAAAGCGCCTGCTGGCCCAAGGCGCGCATGCCCATGCGGTCGAAGCGCAGCCAGCTCATGTTGTCGATGGCGTCGTGGGCCTCGTTGTACTTGTGGTCCAGGTAGCGGCGGGTGTAGTCGGCCGTCTGGTTCTCGTCCTCGGGGCTAATGGTCTCGCCAAAAATCTCGACCTGGCGCTCGACGTCCAAGGCCAGCATCTCTTCTTGGATCTCTTCGTCCTTGGACATCTGGGCCAGGCGGCGGCCCAGGCGGTCGTGCAGCTCGTCCTTGACCAGGGCGCAAAAGCGCGAGCCAATCCCAAAACGAATGAACTTCTCCACGGCGCCCTGGATCTGGCCCACCTTAAGCAGCACGGTGTCGCCCACGCGGACCTCGCGCAGGTCGCCGTCCTCGATCGCAAGGTGCGGCACGATCTCTTCCAGGCGGCGAAGGCTCTGCGGGTCGGTCTTCTCGCCGGTGTCGCGCTGGCCCGCGCCTTGGGCCTCCACAAAGTCCTTCCAGGTAAAGACCTGGGGGTTTGCCTCGCCCATCGAGGGCAGGACGGTGTCGATGTAGTGCTCAAAGACGTTGTTGGGCGTGAAGAGCCACACCTGATCCGGGTCCAAGGTCTTGCGCTCGCGGTAGAGCAAAAACGCGATGCGCTGCAAAAGCACGCTGGTCTTGCCCGAGCCCGCGATGCCGTTTACCAGCAGCACCGGCACGTCCTCGTGGCGAACGATGAGGTTCTGCTCGCGCTGGATCGTGGCCGTGATGGCCTGCAGTTTCTCGGAGTGGTGGCGCTTCAATGCTCCCAGCAGCAGCGAGTCCTCGATCGCCACCGTGGTATCGAAGTACATGTTCAACTTGTCGCGCACGATATCAAATTGGCGGCGCAGCTCGAGGTTCACGCAGCGCACCTTGCCGTCTACCGAGTAGCTGGTGGGGCCCATCTCTTGGTTGTAGTAGGTCTCGGCCACGGGGCTTCGCCAGTCCACGACCAAGGGGATCGAGCGCTCGTCGGTCATGCCGGCCGCGCCAATATAGACGTCGCGCGCGGGGCGGCCCGGGCGCATCTGCAGGCGAACCTTGGCGAAGTAGGGCTGCATAAGCAGCAGCATCACGCGGCGCAGCTTGTCGACGTTGAAGTCGTGGTACTGGTTGTAGGCGTCGATGACCGAGTTCAAGGTCTCGATGGCGGCCAGGGTCTCCATGGTCTCGTCGGCGCCGCCAAAGTCCAGGCGCACCTCCTCGCTCATGTCGATGAGATCTTGCTTGGCGCCGGCGTGGTTGGTCTCTAGGTCGTTGGCGATCGTCTCGCGCATCTCCAAAAGCTTGGCGTAGAGCTGGGTCAAGTGCTCCTGCTCTTGCGCAAAAATGGGGTCGGCGGCGTGCTCTACCTGCGTGTTGTTCTCGGCCATGCGATGGTGCTCCTGCCTTGTGTTAAGTCGGTGCCGCAAAAAACGCGGGTTATTAATGCTACGACAAAGCGGGCGGCGTGGTCTATCCTTGTGGGGCAAAACCGCAAGTTCCAAAGGAGTTCCTATGGGTAAGCTTATCCAGCAGTTCTTGAAGTTTGGCGTCGTGGGCGTCATCGCGTTTGTCATCGACTACGGCGTGCTCATGCTGTTGTCGCAGGTCTTTGGCATGGATCCTGTGCTGGCGGCCGGCATCTCGTTTTGCGTCTCTGTCATCTTCAACTACCTGGCGTCCATGCGCTATGTCTTTACGCACCGAGAAGACCTCTCGCGCGGCCGCGAGTTCGTGATCTTCATCGTCTTGTCGGCCATTGGCCTGGTCATCAACGAGATTTGCATGGCCGCCGGCGTGGCTGTTCTGGGCACCTCGGCCCTTATGGTCACCGTGACCAAGCTCTTTGCCACCGCCGTCGTCATGGTCTGGAACTTCGTCAGCCGCAAAAAATGGCTCGACGGTGGCGAGCAGATCCCCGAGGTCTAACGACCTTCTCGCCCCCCTCATTTCGATGGCGGGACCTAAATCGCAGATAAAGCGCTTCAATTTGGCGAGAATCTGCGATTTAGGTCCCGCCATCGTTGTGTGGCGGCGCGGGCGCGGCTGATGCGCGGACGGCTAGTTGCGCTCGAAGCCGGAGCGGGTGACGTGGCCGGCTTCTGCGGTGACGACGCGCTTGGCGATGTAGATGGGGCGGTGCTTGCCCTCAAGATAGATACGCGCGATGTACTCGCCAATGATGCCCAGCGTAAGCAGGGTAAGGCCGCCCATGAACAGGATCAGGCACACCACGGTGGGGTAGCCGTGCGGCGTGTTTTGCCGCACAAAGGTGTCGAGAAGAACCACAAAGAAGTAGACGATCGACGCGACAAACGAAGCGCCGCCCACCCACGTGGCAAACTTCAGAGGCAAAGTCGAGAACGAGAAGATGCCCTCCAGCGCATAGCGCATGAGCGACCTAAACGACCACTTGCTGGTGCCCGCCTGGCGCGCGGCCGGCTCGTAGGCAAAAGGAATCGTGTTGAAGCCCACCCAGGCAAAGAGGCCCTTGGTAAAGCGGTGGTACTCGGGCATGGCGAGAAGGGCGTCGGCCACGTCGCGCCTAAAGACGCGGAAGTCCGAGGCCCCGGCGATCATGTCGTCCGTGCCCTGGGTAACGGCCTTGAAGGACTTGTAGAACGCGCCCTTGAAGAGCTTAAGGACGGCGCTCTCGTGGCGGGCTGCCTGGTAGGCGGCCACGCAGTCGGCCTCGGGGTGGGCCATGAGCTCGTCGTACATAGCAAGCAGGGTCTCGGGCTCTTGCTGCAGGTCGGCGTCGATAAAGCAGGCGTTGTCGCCCGTCGCGTGGGAAAGGCCGGCCAAAAGTGCGGCCTCTTTGCCAAAGTTACGCGAGAAGTCGACGCCCACCACGCGCCGTCCCTCGCTGGTCTTCTCGGCAAAACCGCAGATGGAAGCCCAAGTGCCGTCCTTGCTGCCGTCGTTAACAAAGATCAGCTCAAAGCTAAGGCCGTGCGCCTCCAGGGCCTGGGTCAGGCGGTCGAAAAGCATAGGCAGGCATTCCTGCTCGTTGTAGCAGGGAATGATTACCGATAGGTCCATGGAGTCCTCCTGTGATAGGGCGCGCGTCGTGTTTGTCGCGTTTGTGGCCTGGCGCGCCTCACCTATACTAACGGCAACCAAGCAAATTCGCGCGGGACGCCCGTCCCGTCCTCAATTGCGACACGAGCGCGACATACGTAGAAGAAACCTTGAGGTGCACCGATGGACGTCATTATCCACGCCGACGATTTTGGCATCGACCCCGCCCAGTCCGCCCGCATCCTGGAGTGTTGCTCTGGGGTGGGTAAGGGCGAAGTTGCCGAGAAGGGCCTGCTCAACTCGCTGTCGATCTTTGCCAACTCGCCGCGCTTCGAAGACTGCGCGGCGCTGCTTGACGCGCGCCCCGTCGGCCTTCGCCTGGGCGTGCACCTTAACTTTGTCGAGGGGCCTAGCTGCGCCGACCCGGCCCAGGTCCCGTTACTTGTGGACGAGAAGGGCTTCTTCAAGCTGGGTTACGGCGGGCTTTTGGCCGGCTCGTTTGGCGGCGGCGCGGCCGAGCTGTCTCGCCAGCTGCAGATCGAGGCCGCCGCGCAGATCGCGCGTGTGGTGGAGCGCTTCCCGCACATGGCCGACCACCTGCGCCTGGATGGCCACCAGCACACCCAGCTGATTCCGGCTGTCTTCAAAGCGGTCCTGGGCGCGGCAGCAGAGTCCGGCTGTCACCTTGATTACCTGCGCATTCCCGCCGAGCCCACGGCGGCCTTCCTGCAAAGCGGCACGGCGGCGTCGATCGCGCCCATCAACTGGGTGAAGCACGAGCTCTTGAACCGCCTGTGGCAGATCGACCGCCGCCTTCTGGCCGAGTCGGGCCTGGGTTCTTACCAAGACATCTCTGCGGTATTTTGCGGCGTGCTGTTCTCGGGCCACATGGACCAGGACCGCGTGGCCGCCGTCTTGCCGGGGCTTGCCCAGGTTGCCGAGAAGCGCGGCATGCAGCTTGAGCTGCTCTTCCACCCCGGCCGCGTGAACGACGCGCGCCAGTGCTTGAACCCCGACCTGCCCGGTTTCGTCGAGTTCTCTTGCGGCGAGGGCCGCGACGTCGAGCACGACGCGCTTCTCAGCGAGAAACTGGCGGCTGCGGTGGCGGGGCTGCGCTAACAACCTGGGAGGGCTCGAGGGCGCGAGGCGACCTTTGGGCTTTGTCTCTGTGCTCAAACAGTCCTGATTCGCACGAAGGCCACATTAAGTGGCCTTCGGCTCATGCGGAACTGCGCCATAGACAAAACCCAAAGTCCGCCCCGCGCCGTGCGAGGGTTAGTCGTCCACGAACCCCACGCGGTACTTTTTGAACACCACGGCGCCCTCTTCTTGGGTGGCGTCCAGGTCGACGTCTGCCCAGATGCCAAAGTCGTGGTCGTCGTCCTCGTCGCGAAAGATCTGGTGAACGTGCCAGACGTGGCCGCCTTCGGCCGCCGGCTTCTTCTCGTCCGTCTCGTCGATCGTGTAGTAGGCGCTGCTGCGGGCGTCGCCGTCAAGCAGGATCTCTTCGTGCTCGTCGTGGTAGCGGGCCAGGGTCTGGTCCCACACCACCTTGCGGTAGCCCCAGTCGCCGTCCAAGGCCCCCAGCTCCTGCGTGGAGCCAAAGGCCGCCAGGCGCACGCGCGCAAAAAGGGCATTTCTCACCAGCAGAGTAAGGGCGCGGCGGTCGTGGACCACCTCGTCGGCGGCTGTCGGCGGTGCAACATCGACGCCCGCGGCGCTGCCGGCCGAGCTCCACTCGTCCACCAGGCTCGAGTCGACCGAGCGCACGACAAAGCCCAGCCACGAGGTGATCTCGAACAGGCGCTCGTCCTTCTTGTCGGGCGGCACGGTGCGGTCAAGCACGTGGTAGGCGTCCGAGAGGTAGCGCAGCAGGATGCCCTCGCAGCGGGCAATGTTGTAGCGGCCAATGTACTCCTTGAAGTCGCTTGCGCACTCAATCATGTCACGCAGGATCGACTTGGGCGACAGCGCAAAGTCGCGCGCCCACGGCACCTTGGCGCAGTACTCGTCATAGGCGGCGGCCAGAAGCTCTTCCAGCGGCTTTGGCCAGGTCACCTCTTGCAGGCGCTCCATGCGTTCGTCGTAGTCCACGCCGTCGGCCTTCATCTCGGCCATCGCGCGGTCGCGGGCGGCGCGCTGCTGGGCGCGCAGGATCTGGCCCGGGTCCTCAAGCGTGGCCTCGACCATGCTGATGACGTCCATCGCGTAGGTGTCGCTTTGGGGATCCAAGAGCTCCAGCGCAGCAAGAAGGAAGGGGGAGAGGGGCTGGTCAAGGGCAAAATCCACGGGGACGTCGACGGTTGTCTGGTAGGTCTTCTCGCCGTCTGGGCCTTCGCTGTAAACCACGACGCCGGCATCCAGCAAAGTCGCCATGATCTCGTCTGCGCGGGTGTGCAGGGCGGCCTTCTCGCCGTCTGTCTGGGCCGAGTCGTCCACCAGCTTGTGGGTGCGGGCCAGCGCGTCTCCGCCCTGCTCGACCTCGGCCAGTACCATGGAGTGGCTGATTTTTAGGCGCGGCTTTAAGGGCGCGGGCACGGCGGTTTCCAGGCGCTCGAAGGTCTGCTTGTTCCAGGTCACAAAGCCCTCGGGCGGTTTCTTGGTCTTGATCTTGCGGGCCTTCTTGGGGTCGCCGGCGGCCTTGAGCAGGGCGCGGGCGTACTCGATGTCGTACTCGGTGGCCTCGGCGATCACGCGGCCCTCGGTGTCAAAGCCGGATCTGCCGGCGCGGCCCACGATCTGGTGGAACTCACGGGCGTTGAGCACGCGCATGCGGCGGCCGTCGAACTTGGTCAGGGCCGTCAAGATGACCGTGTGGATGGGCACGTTGATGCCCACGCCCAAGGTGTCGGTGCCGCAGATGACGGGGAGAAGCCCCTGCTGGGCAAGTTTCTCTACCAGCAGGCGGTAGCGCGGCAGCATACCCGCGTGGTGGACGCCCACGCCGCAGCACAGCAGGCGCTGCAGGGTTTTGCCAAAGGTCGTGGTAAAGCGGGTGCCCTTGATGGCCTCCTTCACGGCCTCGCGCTGTTCTTTGGTGCTCACACCGTAGCTGGCCAGCGATTGGGCGCTGGACAAGGCGGCGTCTTGCGAGAAGTGCACGATGTACAAAGGGGCGTCGCCGGCGCGAAGGGCCAGCTCAACGGTGCCTTCAAGCGCGGTGTCGACAAATTCGTAGGACAAGGGCACCGGGCGCGGGGCGTCTGCCAGGACATCGACGGTGCGGCCGGTGTGCTCTTCCAGGCTTGCGGCGATGGACGAGGTGTCGCCCAAGGTGGCGCTCATCAGCAAAAACTGGGTGTGGGGGAGGGTGAGCAGCGGCACCTGCCAGGCCCAGCCGCGGTCGGGATCGGCGTAGAAGTGGAACTCGTCCATGGCCACGCAGCCGCAGTCGCACTTCTCGCCTTCTGCCAGGGCGCGGTTGGCCAAGATCTCTGCCGTGCAGCAGATAATGGGGGCCTCGGCGTTGATCGAGGCGTCGCCGGTGATCATGCCCACGTTCTCTTTGCCAAAGTAGTCGACAAAGTCAAAGAACTTCTCGCTGACCAGGGCTTTGATAGGGGCGGTGTAGTAGGCGCGGCGGTCGGTGCACACGCTCATGAAGGCCATGCCAAGCGCGACCATCGACTTGCCCGAGCCGGTGGGCGTGCCCAGGATCAGGTGGTCGCCCGAAGCTAGGGAGAGAAGGGCCTCTTCTTGGTGGTCCCACAGCTCGATGCCGCGCGACTCGACCCAGCCCAAGAAAAGCTCCAGGGCCTCGTCGGCCGGCATGTTGGGGTAGGAGTTGTCGTCGGGCCAGGGGATGAGGGCGCCCAGCGAGCCCGGGGCAAATGGGTCGTCGGCGGGGGTTGTCTGGGGGTCTTCTGCGGGGTTTGCCATGGTCGCGGGCTGCCTTTCTTAGGTGTTCCAAGGCCCTACATTCTATCCCGCATGGATGCTTCTCGCCGAGCGGGAGTGCTAAACGTGTCGTAATTCATGCCGGTTGCGACAGGTGCGGCGGCGACGCGGGCAAAGCAGGTATTCTCGACTCAACGACAGGATAGGTACAGCCGGCTTGGCGCGCTTTTTTGCCTTCTAGCGTCAAAAGCCACTCCTCCCCTCCTTCCCGGCTTAGCTGGCACAGTGTTCCGCTTGTCGTCTTGCCTCGGACGGGCCGGGCGCCGCTTATGTGGCACTCGGCCCATCTGCTGTTTTAGGGCCCTTGGGGCGTTTTGCCCTTCCGGGCACCGTAACTTGTCCCGCCGCGCTTTGTCGACCGCCTCCCGCGGGCCCCATTCGACCCGTCTCTGGCACCATGCGCGAGTTTTCGCGGTTTAAACCGGGACCCGCCGAGTAGCCAGCCGCCTAGCGCTTCTCGCCAACTGGGCAAACGTCGCCAAATGAAGACGGGCTACTTGGCCGGCGCCGATTTAAACCGCGAAAAGTCGCACGTGGCCCTCGCGGCCGCCAGCCACACGAGAAAATACGCCTGTTTCGCCCGATTCTGCCTTGGCCGGGCGGGCGCGCGTGGGCTATAACGTTGCTGTAAGTCGCCGCGGCCCGCGGCGCAGATACCAGCAGAAAGGCACGCCCATGTCTGATTTCCTGACTCTTGCCGCAAACCGCTACTCCTGCCGCAAGTTCTCTGACCAGCCCGTGACAGAAGAGCAGGTGAGCGCAATCCTCACCGCCGGCGTCCTGGCTCCCACCGCGGTCGACAGGCAGCCCTGGCACGCCTGGGTCATCACGGGGGAAGAGGACGTGGCCAAGCTCGCCGCCACTACGCGTTTCCACTTTGACGCCAAGACCTTTATCGTGCTGGGCTCGGCTGCCAACGAGGCCTGGGTGCGCAAGTTCGACGGCTACAACTTCGCCGACGTCGATGCCACCATCGCCGCGACCCATATGATGCTCGAGGTCCAGGACCTGGGGCTGGGCACCACCTGGGTGGGCCACTTTGATGCCCCGGCCTTGAAGGAGGCCTTCCCCCGGATGGCCGCCTACAACCTGTTGGCGATCTTCCCCTTGGGCTACCCCGCTGCAGACGCCGAGCCCGGCCCCATGCACGCTAAGCGCAAGCCTGCCGACGAGCTTATCGACCACGTTTAGCGGGTTCATTGCCCGGTAAGGCTTGCATCACAAAGCCTACACATGCATAATGTGCCTGCGGTTGACACAGTGTCAATCGCAGGCATTTTTCGTTTTAGAAGAGGTTAGTAAGTGGAAACCACCGAGATTAGCTCCGCCAGGAGCAAGCAGATCGTCGATGCCGCAAGGGAGCTTTTTGGCGAGAAAGGCATCGCGCGAACCTCGGTCAAAGACATCACCGAGAAGGCCGGTATCACGCGCAGCCTCTTCTACCACTACTTTGGCGACAAAGAGGCCGTGACCAACGCGGTGTTGGACGGCTACGTCCAGGGCTTCGTGAACGCTATCAAGGAGTGGAACGAGAACCGCACCACGGGCGATGTGGCGGGGGCGCTGCGCGACTGCGTGGATATGTTCACCTCGCTTTTGCTTGAGCGCGACACCTTTAGGCAGCTGCTCTTAAAGCCCGAGAACGCCGCACTTTACCTGCGCTTTTCTCAGCAAAGCGCCGATGCTCTGGCCCGCTATCTCACAGACACCACGGCGCGTGACTACGCCGCGATGCACAAGATGGAGATCGATAACGTCTACGACACGTTCTACCTGCTGATCTTTGGCCTGGTAGGCTACGTGCGCCAGAACCCCGAGGCGCCCAAAGAGGTCATAGCCGACCTTATCGCTAAGACCCTGCACTTGGACCTGGCTTAGGGGAGGGGCCGGGCAGTCGCGCGCTCAGGCCGGGCAGTTCGCCCCGACCGCCGCCGCGCGGGCAACAAAGGAAAGGCCACGGGCCACGTGCCCGTGCAAGAACAAGGAGAGAGGATCGAAATGCTGTTTGACGTTTGGAGCTCTAACACGCTCTACCACTGGCTTGGCTGGGCCATGGTGTTCGTTGGCCTGATCGTGGCCAACGAGATCGGCCGTCGTACCAAGGTCGGCGCGGCAATCATCTTTGGCGTGGCTCCGCTGGCCATGACCATCTACTGCGCGGCTATTGCCGTGGGTGTCTCGCAGGGCGCCGAGTGGGCCCTTACCAACCCCACCCACATCTACCAGAACAGCTGGTTCCACTACGCCAAGGTCTACGCGGCGTTGGCCGGCTGCTGGGGCTTTATCGCCATCAAGTACCAGTGGGGCAAGATCGGCAAGGCCAAGTGGTTCCGTGCCTACCCGTTCTTGATCGTTGCCATCAACATCTTGATTGCCGTGTGCTCTGACTTCGAGAGCGCCTACCATTTCTTCGCACTTGGCGAGACGACCTGGGTGACCTCTGAGGGTGCAACCCAGCTTGCCGGTTGGAACAACGTGTTCAACGGCATCGCCGGCCTGATCAACATCTTCTGCATGACCGGCTGGTGGAGCGTCTACGCCAGCGACGACAAGTCCGACATGTTGTGGCCCGACATGACCTGGGTCTACATCGTGGCCTACGACATCTGGAACTTCTGCTACACCTACAACTGCCTGCCCACCCACTCTTGGTACTGCGGCTTTGCGCTGCTGCTTGCCCCCACCGTGGCCAACTTCTTCTGGAACAAGGGCGGCTGGATCCAGAACCGCGCCTTCACCCTGGCCATCTGGTGCATGTTCGCGCAGGTGTTCCCGTACTTCCAGGAGCAGTCCATCTTTGTGACGCACTCCAACCTGAACCCAAACGCGGCGCTGGTCGTGTCGATTCTGGCCCTTATCGCCAACGTGCTGGCCATTGGCTACATCATCTACCGCGCCAAGAAGCTTGGCCGCAACCCCTACAAGCAGGACGTCTTTGAGGGGACCAAGGATTGGGACGAGGCCACCGCTCGTCGCGGTGCGGTGGACTACGCCCACGCGGAGTAGGACGCTACGCACGTAGGACGGCGCTTCTCGCCCCTGGGTTTCCCGCATAGAGGAGCCCCGTTGCCCCGGCAACCTTTGGGTTGTCGGGGCTTTTTGTGTTTCGCGCCTGCAAAGTCGTGGGCGAGAAGGGCGCGCGATGTTAGAGTAACCCCTGGCTAACTTGTATTGATGATGAGCGACGACTCCGACCGCAGACGGGAGACGCCTAAGAGTGGGACTTGAGTTTATTGATGCCGGGTTTGCCTATCCGGGCAGGTCGGGCGAGGGGTTTGAGGCTCCCGTGGTGGAGCACCTGGACTTTAGCGTGGGCACGGGCGAGGTCGTCTTGCTGTGCGGCGGTTCGGGCTGCGGAAAGTCGACGGCGCTCAAGATGGCAAACGGCCTGGTGCCGCACTACGAGCGCGGCTGCATGTACGGAGAAGTGCGCCTGGACGGCGTCGCGTTGGGCGAGATGGACATGCACCAAATCGCCGGGCGCGTGGCGAGCGTGTTCCAGAACCCCAAGACGCAGATGTTCAATGCCGAGGTACGCAGTGAGCTGGCCTTTGTTGGCGAGAATCTGGGACGCGAGCCGGGTGTGATTCGCCGGTCCGTGGAGCGGGCGGCGGCCGATTTTGACGTAGAAGGATTTCTGGGGCGGCGGGTCTTTGAGCTTTCGGGCGGAGAGGCGCAGCGCGTGTGCTGCGCGGCCGCCGAGGCCAGCGGTGCCGATGTGCTGGTGCTGGACGAGCCGTCGAGCAACTTGGATGTGTGGAGCATCGACTCCCTGCGCCGCTACATCGCGCGGTGGAAGCGCGAGGGCAAGGCGGTCTTGATCGCCGAGCACCGCGTGTACTACCTGCGGGATTTGGTCGACAAGGTGTTGTTTATCGAGGGCGGGCGCGTGGCACGGGCCTGGACGGGCGACGAGTTTCGCGCCCTTGGCGCTGGCGAGACGGACGCGCTGGGGCTGCGGCGCGTGCGGCCGGAGGAGTGCGAGGTCGCGGCGGGCTGCGGGGCCGGTGGCGTGGCCGTCGGCGGCGTGGCTGCTGTGGCCAGTGGGGCCGTCGTGGCTCGCCTGCGGGGTCTGACCTGCGACTACGGTCGC
>CAVGOA010000012.1:27774-39322 GCA_963630635.1 Paludibacteraceae bacterium | reverse complement strand
CTGGACCTCATTGACTACGCCGAGGCTCATCCGCTGACGCTTTCGGGCGGGCAGAAGCAGCGCCTGTGCGTGGCGGCGGCGATCGCGGCCGGACGCGACGTCGTTTTGTTCGACGAGCCCACAAGTGGCCTGGACCTGGCCCACATGCGTCAGGTGGCCGCTCTGGTGCGTGACGTTGCGGCCGCCGGGCGCCTGGTTTTGGTCGTGAGCCACGACTACGAGTTCATTTGCGCTTGCTGCGGGCATGCGTTGGAGCTGGCGCAGGGCCGTGTCGCGGGAAGCTGGAGCTTGGGCGATGCTGCGGGCACCTCTCGCTTGCGCGATTTCTTTTGGAAGGAACTGGAAGGAGACGTACTGTGACCGAGTTTGAGTTTCCGCTGCTAGTTGGTGTGACAGACATGACCGCGGCCGAGTTTTACCATTCGCTGGCGCCGGGGCTGGGCGAGGATGCCTACAACCTGGGACCTCTTTGGGAGGGCGCTGCGGGGCGGTTTGCCCCCATTTGCCCTCGTCTTGAGCTTGTTGGCGAGAAGGGCGCGCGCACGTATGTGATTCATGACGTGCCGGTCTACGTTAGCAAGGCCGCGCTTGAGGCGCCGGGGGCCGAGGCCGCCCGAGCCCGTTGGGCGCAGGTGCACGACGTCGTGGAGATTGCCGATGCGGCGGCCCTGGCCGCGCAGGGCCTCTACAAGGCAAAGGGTCTTCTCGCCGATGGAGCGTTTGGACCGCGCGTGGCCATGGGATGGGACGGCGCGGCGCCCGCTGGCTTGCGCGACATGGCCGGGCGCGTGACCGTGGCCCGCGAGTTCGAGCGCTTTATCTACTACACCTACGCCTGTTTTATCGAGGCTGTGCCCGTACCCGGCGAGAAGCCCGTGGAGAGCTTCGCTGATTTTGCAAAGTTCCTTGGCCGTGATGTCTACGCTATTGAGCTTGAGCGCGCGGGCGGCGCGTCTTTGGGCATGATTTGGCCCGATTGGATTTGCCACGAGCCCGACGCCCACCTTGAGCTGGGCGTTCTGTTTGCTGGGGCGGGGGAACGATACGAGGCCTTTAGTGGTTTTGCCGCCGGAGAGCGCTGCGTCATTCGTATTTTGGCGACTGACTGCGCAGATATCGAGTTTGAGGTCAGCTTGCCTGCCGAGCCGCCGCGCGACTTTTCCGCGTTGTTCTACAACAAGCAACTTGAGAAAGGGATTGCATAAATGTCTAAAGTAACTGTCTCGGGCCAGCAGAAGTCTGGCGGCCTTTCCGTCCAGGATTTGGTGACCGTGGGAATCTATGCGGCGCTCTACTTTTTGGTGACCGCCGTCGTGACGTTTGCCTGCAGCATCTTGATTCCCGTGGTGGGCAACCTGCTGCTTCCCGCGGGCGTGGCGCTGGTGGCGGGATCGATTTACTACCTGCTGATCGCCAAGGTGCCGCGTTTTGGCGCCGTTACGGCCGTGGGCCTGGTCATGGGCGCGTTCTTCTTCTTTAGTGGCCACTTTATCTTGTCGTTTGCAACCTGCATCGTGTGCGGCGCGGGCGCCGACCTTATTGCTCGCGCGGGCGCATACGTGGACCGCAAGCTTAACCTGCTGGCTTACGTGGTGTTCTCGTTTGGCGTTACGGGGCCGATTTTGCCCTTGTGGCTCATGCGCGATCAGTACGTGGCCGCGCTGGTGGCACGCGGCAAAGACTCTGCCTACATCGACAAGGTCTTTGCGGGCGTCAACAGCACGATGGCCGTTGTTGTGGTTGTTGCCGTGATCGTGTGTGCCGTGGTAGGCGGCATCTTTGGGCGTGGCCTGGTCGAGCGCCACTTCAAGAAGGCGAACCTGGCGTAATGGCCAGAGCGGGTGCGTTGCAGGATGGCTGGGGGCAGGCGGGCTTGGACCCGCGCACCAAGCTCTTCCTGCTGCTGATGACTAACATTTTTATGTTCTTGCACTGCCGGGCCGCCTGCGAGGCGGCGTTGGTGGCCTTGATCGCGATGTGCTATCTGCCCAGCGGCCACCTGCGGGCCGCTGGCCGCTGGCTTGCCATCTACCTGGGGTTATTTGTGATTGACCATGTGGTTACACCGTGGATTGAGCCGCAGGGGGCGTTGGCCGTGGTGGCCGGGTTTGTCACGAGCTTTAGGTTCATGGCGCCGTGCATGATGGCGGGAACCTTCGCGTTTACCACCACAAGGCCCAGCGAGCTTATCGCCGCGATGCGCCGCATGCGGGTGCCCGAGCGCTGGACCATCCCGGTTGCCGTTGTGATGCGCTATTTCCCCACGCTGCGGCGGCAATACCGTGATATCGCCGACGCCATGAGCCTGCGCGGCATTGCCGTTACCCCGGCAGCGATGATTTGCCGCCCGGGCGCCACGGTCGAGCACGTGTTGGTGCCAATGCTGGCCTCGGCCACAATGACCTCGGACGATTTGGCCGTGGCGGCCATCACTAAGGGCGTCGAGAACCCGGGGCCGCATTCCACGGCCACTGTCATTGGCTTTGGCGGCGCCGACGCGGCTGTCTTTCTCGCCGGCCTGGCGATTTTCGTCGCTCAGGTGGCGTTTTAGGGGTCAGAATCTGCGTCTGGCGGGGCCTCTTCGCACGCGAGCGCGACCTCTTCCACTTTAAATCCCGCTTCTTAGAGTAGGCAAGGCGCTGTCTTTAGGGTTTTCCCAGCTCACAGCGGTGCTGCTTACGCGGGCTACTCATGGTTTCCGGATTTAAAGTGGAAGAAGTCGCGCTCGATGTTTTGGGGCCGCGCCGACACACGAAAAAGCGGCTCGCCGGGGTGCTGGCGAGCCGCTTGGCTTGCGAAACTAAAAGCGTAGACGTTACTTCACGCCGTACTGGGCGTAGTACTCGTCGATCGCGGTCTTGAGCTCGGGGGTGATGAGGGTGCCCTCCAGGGCCTCGACGACCTCGGCCATGCTCACGATGCTCGCTACGGGGAAGCCGTACTTCTCCTGGATCTCCTGCTGCGCCGTCACGACGCCGCCCTTACCAACCTCCATGCGGTTGAGGCTCACGATAAGGCCCTTGACCTCGACGTTCGCCGCAGCCATAACCTTGGGGTAGGTCTCGTCGATCGACTTGCCCGAGGTGGTCACGTCCTCGACCATGACCACGCGGTCGCCGTCGGCCAGCGGGTAGCCCAGCAGGTTGCCCTTATCGGCGCCGTGGTCCTTGGCCTCCTTGCGGTCACAGCAGTACTTGACCTCTTTGCCGTACAGCTCGTGGTAGGCGATGGCGGTCACGACTGCCAGGGGAATGCCCTTGTAGGCCGGCCCAAACAAAACGTCAAAGTCGTCGCCAAAGTTATCGTGGATGGCCTGCGCGTAGTACTCGCCCAGCTTCTTGAGCTGGTATCCGGTGACGTAGGCGCCGGCGTTCATGAAGAACGGCGACTTGCGCCCGCTCTTCAAGGTGAACTCACCAAACTTCAAGACGTTGCTGTCGACCATGAAGTCGATGAATTCGCGTTTATAGGCTTCCATGCGTTTCTCCCTGCCGTTAGCGGTCTTATGCTGCATCGATTCTAGCCCCCGGTGCGCGTTTGGGGTACTGTTGTTGGGTCAAATTATTGCAAAGGAGGCTCTTAGCCCATGGAACGTAACACGATTGCAAGCCTGTTTGCCGATGCCCAGCAGCTCGGCGGCGCCACGGTGACCGTTGCCGGTTGGGTCCGCTCGATCCGTGACATGAAGAACTTTGGTTTTGTCACGTTGAACGACGGCAGCTGCTTCAAGGACCTGCAGGTCGTCGTCAACCGAGAGAAGCTCGGCGACGAGGTCTACGACGGCGTCATTGCCCAGTCGGTGGGCGCGGCCCTGAGCTTCACCGGCGTGCTTGAACTCACGCCCGATCGCCCCCAGCCCTTCGAGTTACAGGCCGCGACCATTACGGTCGAGGGCGCCTCGGCCCCCGATTACCCCATGCAGAAGAAGCGCCAGACCCGCGAGTTCTTGCGCACCCAGCAGCACCTGCGCAGCCGCACCAACCTCTTCCGCGCCGTTTTTCGCGTGCGCAGCGTGGCGGCCTTTGCCATCCACAGCTTCTTCCAAGAGCGCGGCTTTGTCTACGTCAACACGCCCATCATCACCACCTCTGACGCCGAGGGTGCGGGCGAGATGTTCCGCGTGACCACGCTTGACCTCAACAACCCGCCGCGCACCGAGAAGGGCGACATCGACTGGAGCCAGGACTTCTTTGGTCACGCTGCCAACCTGACCGTGTCGGGTCAGCTGCAGGCCGAGAACTTTGCCTTGAGTTTTGGCGACGTCTACACCTTTGGCCCCACCTTCCGCGCCGAGAACTCCAACACGCGTCGTCACGCCGCCGAGTTCTGGATGGTCGAGCCCGAGCTTGCCTTCTGTGACCTGGCGGGCGACATGGCCTGCGCCGAGGACATGCTCAAGTACGCGATCAACTACGTGCTGGAGAAGTGCCCCGACGAGATGGAGTTCTTCAACAAGTTTGTGGACAAGGGCCTGCTTGAGCGCCTGCACCACGTTGCCAGCAGCGATTTTGCCCGCGTCACCTACACCGAGGCCATCCAGATTCTGGAAGAGGCCCAGGTCGCCGGCGAGAAGTTCGAATACCCCGTGAGCTGGGGCTGCGATCTTCAGACCGAGCACGAGCGTTATCTCACCGAGAAGCACTTCCAGCGCCCGACCTTCGTGACCGATTACCCGGCTGCGATCAAGGCCTTCTACATGCGCTTGAACGACGACGGTAAGACCGTGGCCGCGGCCGACTGCCTGGTTCCCGGCATTGGCGAGATCATCGGCGGTTCGCAGCGCGAGGAGCGCCTTGACGTGCTTGAGAGCCGTATTCGCGAGCTGGGCATGGACCCCGAGCAGTACAAGTACTACCTTGACCTGCGCCGTTACGGCGGCTGCCAGCACGCGGGCTTTGGCCTGGGCTTCGAGCGCCTGGTCATGTACCTTACGGGCGTCGACAACATCCGTGACGTCTTGCCGCACCCGCGCACCGTGGGCAACGCGGACTTCTAAGGGCTGCGAAGGGGGTTGCAAACCCTCAAGGCCGTTTTTTCAAGGAACGCTGCGGGGCCGGGCCGTTGAGCCTGGCCCCGTTTTCTATGCTTCGTTGCCGTTGATGACGGCCAGGAACTTCTCGGCGTAGGCCTCGGCCTTCTTGGCACCAACGCCCGATACGCCGAGAAACTCCTGGGTGTTGGAGGGGCGCTTGGCGCACATGTCTGCCAGCGAGGCGTTGTTGAAGACGATATAGGCGGGGACGCCCTGTTCGTTGGCAAGCTCGGTTCGCAGGGCAACCAGGCGCTGGTAGAGGGCCTGGTCTGCATCGGAGAGATCCGCGACGGCAGCGGCGGCGCGGGTCTTGGTGCCTTGCGCGGCTGTCTTCGCGGTCTTGGCGGGCCTGGGCTTCTCTTTGGCGACGCGTAGGACGAGGGGATTGCCGTCGACGTTCTGCGCGCGCATGAAGGTAACGCCTTCGGGAGTGAGCGAGATGGTGGGGAACTTGCCCGCCGCACGCTCCAACAAGCCGCGGTAGACCAGCTCGTCGATGAGCGTGCGGATACGCGGCACGGGCACGTCGACCATGATGCCGTAGGTAGAGAGCTGGTCGAAACCGGCAGAGAGGACCTTCTCGGCATGTGAGCCGCGCAGGATGTCGACGATGGTAGAGGCGCCCACGCTGCGGTCGATGGTTTTTAGGCGGGCGACGCAGCTCACGATCTTAAGACAGTCGATGGTGGCGTCCACCTCCTCGAACTCGTTTAAGCAGTTCGAACAGTTTCCGCAGTAAGCGGGCGCCTGTTCGCCAAAGTAGCGAAGGATAAACGAGCGCAGGCAGTCTGTTGTGGTGGCGTAGAAGACCATCTGGCGCAGGCGCTTCTCGTCTTGTTCGCGAAGGGCTTCAAGCTGAGCCAGGCCCAGGTCATCGCGGCTGTTTTGCGAGATGAGGAACTCCTGGGTATGGACATCTTGGGGCGAGTAGAACAAGACGCACTCGGCGGGCGTTCCGTCGCGCCCGGCGCGTCCTGCCTCTTGGTAGTAGTTCTCAAGACAAGCGGGCAGGTTGTAGTGGGCGACGTAGCTCACGTTTGACTTGTCGATACCCATGCCAAAGGCGTTTGTCGCCACCATCACTCGGGCGCGGTCAAAGAGAAAGTCCTCTTGGTTGCGCTCACGCTCCTGGGCCAAGAGTCCTGCGTGGTAGCGTGTGGCGAGAAGGCCCTGTGTACCCAGGTAGTCACAGACTTCCTCGACGGCGCGGCGGCTCGAGCAGTAGACGATGCCGCTTTGCTCTTTGCGCTCTTGGCAAAACTGCGCGAGCTTTTGTATCTTGTCGTTTTTGCCTTGGGGCCGCACGACCGAGAAGCTCAGATTAGGGCGGTCAAAGCTGGCGACCACGCAAAAGGGGTTGACAAGGCCCAAGGATGCGGCGATGTCGTCGCGCACTCGCTGGGTTGCCGTGGCGGTGAGGGCCATCACGGGAGGACGTGTGGGAAGCGCGTGGATAAAGTCAATGATGCGCTGGTAAGAAGGCCTAAAGTCGTTGCCCCACTGGCTTATGCAGTGAGCCTCGTCTACGGCGAGAAGGGCTACTCCGCGAGCGGCGACGGCCTCGATAAAACGGGGGTCGTCCAGGCGCTCGGGAGCGACGTAGACCAGGGTGAGGGTCCCGGATGTGATGCCGTCCAGGACCTCGTCTTGCTCGGCCGCGTCTAGGGTCGAGTTGAGACAGCTTGCCGCAACGCCGTACTGTCTTAGTGCTCCTACCTGGTCTGCCATAAGGGAGATGAGGGGAGAGACCACGACGGTCACACCTCCGGTTGAGGCTGCAAGGGCAATCGCGGGCACCTGGTAGCAGATGGACTTTCCGGCTGAGGTGGGCATGACGGCCAACACGTCGCGGCCAGAAAGGGCAGCATTGACAATCTCGCCCTGGTGGGGCCTGAAGCTCTGGTAGCCAAAGGTCTGACGCAGTATGTCGAGCGGCTCGTTGGTCGCGGTCATAGGTTTCACCTCGTGTGTGACGTGCGGTTACGTATCGATCTCGACGAAGTCGGCGGGCTCGGCCCAGGTAATCCCGCGCTCGGTGGCCCACAGGCGCACTCGGTCTTTTACACCGTCGACGTCCAGCGTGCCCAGGGCAAAACCCTTGCGAACAAGCTCCTCGGGCACCAACTCATCGTACTTCTCAAAGTAAGGGACTTCCTTGGGATAGAGAAGTTTCATTGGGTCGGTAAGGGCCGCCACTTGATCGACCAAGACCTTGAAGAAGCGCTGCTCGTCTACGTCTTTTGCCATGACAAAGGTCATGAAGTACGGGCGAGACGAACTAAAGCCCTTGAGACCCAGCTCCGTGGCGCAGCAGATCTTAAGGACGCGCTCGAGTGCCAAGAACGCGTAGGTCCCCAGCCAGGGGAGAAGACACCACATGTTGTCGCCCAAGTTGATTAGCGGCGACTTGGTGAGGCCGCCGTTTTCTGACACGTGACGAGCTTGGGCAAGACGCGCGCGGGCCTGTGGCTTGAGGTAGCCGTAGACCTGTGCCTCGTCCAGGGCCTGGCGCATGCGCAGAAGCACGCGGGTATTGATGTCTCCTGGGCACTCGCCAAAGTAGGCGGGCACCCTGCCCTTGACGCGTGTGACATAGAGCAGGTGGCGCTTATGGTCCACCTCGTCGACGATCCAGACGTGGCCGGCGATGGCAACTTTCTCTCCCGGCGGGGGAGGGGCGCACAGGGTCCCGATCTCTTGGGAGTCGCAGCGTACCGTGTACTCGACGCTTTCTTGGAAGACGGCGAAGAACTTGTAGCTGTTGGTGACCCTCTCGCCGGCAAGGCCCACGATAAGGCCACCACTCTCGGTCTGCTCGATGAAGTCGCACGCCAAAAGGTGACGCAGAAGCACGCGGAAGTCGTCGGTCGAGACGCGGTGGAAGGGCGTGAGCGTCAAGACGCGGCTGGCGAGCTGCGGCGGCGTGAGTTCGCCCTCTGAGGCCAGGGTCGCCAGGGTTTGGTGACACAAAAGGCTGTAAGGCAGGCGGTTAAGACGCTGCGGCTCGACCCAGTGCTCTTCTCGGTAAAGCTGGACCAGAGCGATTCCCTGTAGAAGCTCCCAGGGGATTGTCTCGGGTGTGAGAGAGCGAGGCTCGGGTTGTTCTTCTCGCATGACGAACCACATCTCGGGCGGGGCATCTCGCCTGCCGGTGCGGCCCATGCGCTGCAAGAAAGATGACACCGTGAAGGGGGCGTTGAGATGGAAGGCGCGTTCAAGACGGCCGACATCGATGCCTAGCTCGAGGGTGGCGGTGGCGACGATGGCGAGCTCGGAGGCCTCGTCTCGCATGGCTTCCTCGGCGCTTTCGCGAATGGCGGCAGAGAGGTTGCCGTGGTGAATGAGGAAGCGGTCGGGTTCACGATTTGCTTCGCAGAGGGCTCGTAAACAAGTGCAGACGTCTTCGGCTTCTTCGCGCGAGTTGGTAAAGACGAGGGACTTGCAACGGCGCGTATGCTCGAATATGTAAGTCATGGCAGGGTCGGGGCCATTGAGGTCACTGGCTGTGGCGTTATCTGGGCTCCAAGGAACTGTCTCCATGCTCAAACAGTCCTGCTCGCACGGAGGTGCCACTGGCACCTCCGGCTCGTGCGGAACTGCGCGTGGAGACAGTTCCTTGGAGCCTCGAGAGGTTACCTCGGTCGAATTCACCACGGCAACACTAACAGGGATAGTGAAATTTGATTGTAGGGAGCCTTCGGTGGCTTGGGGGCCGGATTGGTAGAAGTGCTCCATGGAGAGGCGCCAGGTGCGTGGGGGTTCGGATACCTGGGGAATCAACGTCGCGCGGCCGGTGTTGGCGCTGAGAAAATCTCCGACGCTCTTGGGGTCGCCGATGGTGGCCGAAAGGCCAATGCGGCGAGGGTTGACTTGCGCCATGCGAGAGAGGCGTTCGATCAGGCAGATCGTTTGAAAGCCGCGGTCGGCACGCAAGAGCGAGTGCACCTCGTCGATCACGACGTAGCGCAGGTCGCAAAAGAGGCGCGAGACCATGGCATGCTTGCGCATAAGCAGGGCTTCCAGGGACTCCGGCGTAATTTGCAGAATGCCGCTGGGGTGCTGTAGGAGCTTTGCCTTGTGCGATGCCGAGACGTCCCCGTGCCAGTGCCAAACCTTGATGTCCGCGCGGCCGCACAGGTCTTCAAGCCGGTAAAACTGGTCGTTAATGAGGGCCTTTGTGGGTCCAATGTAGAGCGCCCCCACAGACGCGGGCGGGTTCTCCCAAAACTCGCTGAGGATGGGGAAGAAAGCGGCTTCGGTCTTGCCCGAGGCGGTGGCGGCACACAGAAGAACGTGGTCCTGCGTGTCAAAGATGGCCTCGCCGGCGGCAATTTGGATGCCACGTAGGTTTTCCCATTCGTGCTCGTAGATAAAGTCCTGCACAAACGGCGCATAGCGGTCGAAGACGGACATGGCGCGCTAAATCGTGAACTCGGCGAAGGCCGACTCATCGGCCCCGTTGCCTGCAGAATCGTTAGCAGCCCCGCCGCCGGCAACAACTGCCCCCGTGAAGGCGCTGGATTGAAGAAGGTCTTCCACCTTGGCCTGGGGGTTTTGGCACATGATGTCGAGAAGTTCGATGAAGTCGCGAATCACCTCGCGTGGGGTGAGGTGGGTATCAGCGCCCACGCGTCCAAATTCAATCTGCAGGAAACGTACGAGGGCAGCGGTCTCTAGCGTGCGCTCATAGCCAAAGTAACCCGCATGGATATCGGCGAGCTTCTCGATCAAGACCAACAGTTCCTCGTAGGTCAAGGGCTGCAGGTGGATGACCGGGGCCAGCATGTCGGTCATGCCCTCCTGGGCAAAGCGGCCCTGCGTCAGGCGGCTACGAAGGGCCTCGTAGCTATAGACGCCGCGCCTGCGGTCCTCGATGGACTGCGGCGTGCCGCCCATGATGATGCCCAGGTTCTTGGCCTTGCCCTGCAGGGTATCGTTGTACATGGTCAAGATCTTCTCGTAGTTGTACTGACGCGTTACCGAGTTGGGAATCTTGTACAGATTGACCAGCTCGTCGATCATGACGAGAAGGCCCTTGTATCCGGCGCCCACCAAAAACGCCGCCAGCAGCTTGATGTAGTCGTACCAGTCATCATCGCCGATGATGCACGAGACGCCCAGCTCGGCCTTGGCCTCGGTTTTGGTACGGTATTCTCCGCGCATCCAGCGTGTCACGGCTGCCTGCGACTCTTCGTCCCCCTCGCGCACGGCGCTGCGATAACGCCTGAGCATGCGGGCAAAGTCAAAGCCGTGGACCATCTCTTCGATAGGTGCTAACTGCGCCGCCATGGCGTTATCATCGTCGCCGATTGCCTGTACCCAACGATTGAGCACCAGATTCAAGGCGCCGCCCTCTGGCCGCGTTTTGGTAGAGAGGTTGCGGATAAGCTCGCGGTAAGTTGCCAAGCCCTGCCCCTGCCCACCCTGCAGCCTGCGCTCGGGCGAGAGATCGGCGTCTGCCACCACAAAGTCTTTGCCCATGGCATGCGTGCGGATGGTTTGTAAAAGAAAGCTCTTACCTGCGCCGTAGCGGCCCACCAAGAACCTAAAGCTGGCCCCGCCGTCCTCAATCAGGCCAAGATCGGTCAAGAAGGCCTGAATCTCTTTCTCGCGTCCCACGGTGATGTACGGCAGACCGATGCGCGGCACGACGCCGCCCTTGAGCGAGTTGATGATGACTGCGGCGATCCGCTTGGGAACCTTTTGCGTGAGCTCTGCCATGCGCGTGTCCTTTGTGTCTAGAGTGAGTGAGTCGATACTAGCACAAGTGTACGATGGCAGCAAACAGTTGTTCTAATATTTTAGTACGCCTTGAACATCGTCGGCGTAGTCCTCGACCACCCTTGGCATGCCGTCATCACCAAACTCCAAGGCGGTGTCTCCGAGCAGGTCAAAGAGCTTCTCGTTAATGGAATCGACCTTGAGGTCCAGATCGCTTGCCGCCGCCGATTTCCCGTCGAGAAGGTCGGCGAGAAGGGCGGCTTCCTGCGCCGTCAGGCCGTAGGAGAGAGCGTCCTGGGCCTCGCTGCTTACCGCCGGTTCCGCCTCTACCTGCACGACCTCCTCCTCAACGGTAAATTCCTCCTCTGCATCCTCGCGCTCCTCGTCTACCAGCAGTGCCTCACGCGTCGAAGCCGCCGCCGTGCGAATCCCGGCAAGTTTAGACAGGTCGATGTCCACTCGCACGGGCGTCGACGTCTTCTTCCACGCAAGGTAATCGCGCGTCTCGGCATCAATAATCGAAGTAAGGTATTTTGGCGCCCCGGCGTCCGCAAAAGCGCAATCCTCGCCAAACTCACCACAAAGTCGCAGGTCAACCGCCCGCATTAACTGCGCGATCTTTTCGAGCTTAGCCCCTGCGTCGTGGTAGCAGTTCTTGCTCCAGCGCCCGTTCTTGCATGTATAGCGCGTGGTTGCTGTGACCTGGTATTCCACGTCGGCGTGCGGCTGGGTAGGAAAGCAAAACAGCGAACTCGCAAACATGTGGTGGACGGTGGCGTAGCGCTTGCCAAATAA
>CAVGOA010000012.1:25600-27545 GCA_963630635.1 Paludibacteraceae bacterium | reverse complement strand
ACGCGCCCTTCGGCCGCCGCCAGCACCTCGATGGCCGCGTCATGCTCGCCCCCGGCATAAGCCGCTGCCAGCTGGGGATCTAGCCCGTGCCAAGCGGCATAGTCCACCAGCCACGTGGTGACATAGCGGTCCAACTCGTGGTTCACCAACTGCCACTTTTGCCAAAAGCCCTCGATATCGCGAAAGCCCTTCTCGCCGGGCACGGTCCCTATGCCGTTTAGCAGCTCGTATACGTAGACAAAAGCAAACGCCGGGCAGGTAGGGGCCACCTCGCCCTCTCTCACGTGTGTGCGCCAGGTAAAATAGCCCCTGAGCTGCCGGTCGTTCATCGAACGGTACGAGGGAAAGTAGTGGTAGTACTCCCCGTGGTAGGGGCAGTTATCGACAAAATCCTCCATCAGGCGGGCCTGCTCGACAAAAAGGTGGGTATCCGACCACATAACGGTATCGGGCCGGTGCTGCAGCTCGCGCATCTGACGGATCTTCTCGGGCAGGTACGACGACATCTGCGAGGCTCGGCGAATGATCGGCTCGTCTTCATAGACTTTCGACCCCGCGCTCGACTGCATCGATACGATCCGCGGGTTGTCCATAATCTGCTGGAGCAGCTGGTCTATCTTGTCTTTATTTGAGCCCAAACCGTGCGACCTGCCTAGAAAAGCGTCACAATTTTGACCACAATCGTAGCAACAACGGCCGCAAACACGATCGCGGCAAAAACCTTGTCGGCAAGCGAGGTCATAAGCGCCTGCCCGCGACGGCGGCGCATAAGGGCATAGAGCAAGGTGCCGGGCGCGATGGCGATGGCCACCACCGTCAAACCCTGCATGCCGCTTGACCAAATGAGGAACAGCGTGTAGAGCAGCGCCACGGTGCCCGCAAGTCGCGCCGACCTCAGGGCGGGCGCCAGCGGGGCGTCCATGTCCTCCTGCTTCCACGCGATGCGCGCGTAAAACGCAGAAGCGCAGGTATACGGGATAAGAATCGCGTAGACCGAGCACGTGTAGAAGAACTGGTACGTGCCCTGCGAGAAGACCGACAAGACGAGAAACGCCTGCGTGATGGCCGCAGATACCAGGGTCGCCGTGACGGCGGTGCCGTTTTTGTCCGCGGTTGCCAAGCGGGCGGGGAGAAGGCCGCGGCTTGCTGCCTGGAAAGACGTCTCGGCGGCAAACGTGAGGTAGCCAAGCATAGTGCCCATCAGCGAGACTACCACGCCGCCGTTGATAAGAACGGCGCCCGCGGGACCTATGACCTGCTCAAATACCCCTGCTAAAGACGGCGTGGAGAGGGCCGCCAGCTCTTCTCGCGGCAAAATTCCCAGCGAGAGAAGCGAGATGAGCACGTAGAAGATCACGACGAGCAAGAAACCAAAGGTCGTGGCACGGCTCACATCGTGGGGGTCGCGCGCACGGCCCGAAACAACGACGGCGCCCTCGAGACCCACAAAGAGCCAGACCAACGAAACCATGGTGCTCTTGAGCTGCTCGGCAAAGGACGGTCCACCCGGCTCGCCCCAAAAGTTGCCGAGAAATACGGCTGGGTCGAACTTGGAAAGTAGCACCACGCACAGGATAAAGAGCGCCAGCGGCACAAGCTTGGCCAGCGTGATCACGAGGTTGACAACGGTGGCCAGGCGCACGCCTCGCGTCAAAAGGTAAGCCAGAAGCCACAAAAAGCACGACGCCAGCACAACCGAGACAAGCGAGTTCCCACCCCCGAGCTGCGGCGCAAAGTATGACAGCGCATTGAAGAGCATGATAGCGTAGCCCGCGTTGTTGAGGCAGGCGCTCATCCAGTAGCCCCAGGCCGAGGAAAAGCCCACGTACTCGCCAAAGCCGGCGTGCGCGTAGGCGTAAATGCCGCCGGAGAGGCTCGGGCGAACGGCTGCCAGGCCGCTAAAGGTCTTGGCCAGGGCAAAGACGCCCACAAAGCAGATGGCCCA
>CAVGOA010000012.1:18202-25371 GCA_963630635.1 Paludibacteraceae bacterium | reverse complement strand
GTGCGCGGCCATATGAGATTGACGCCCACGCAAAAAATGAGCATCGAGCCAACCAGCGACAGATTTGCCAACGCGGCCGTGGTCATGATGGGGGAGAGAAGGGTTGCCAACAGCGTGACGCTGCCCTGCAGAACACCCACGGGCAGCGCGGAGAAGATTGCGCCTTTGCCCATGGAGGCAGCCATCGCGCAAACGATGATCGCGTCAAGGGCGCCCTTGAGCACCAGGGTCGAGTGGTCGCCCACCAGTCCGTCCTGGATCGAACCCACGATGGCCATCGCCCCGATCGAGACGGTAAGCGACGCCGTGACAAAGGCGTCGATAAACGAGGCGTCCTTTGAGCTGCCGGTTTTCTCTTTAAGCCATGCCCCTAAGCTTTCGAACTTGCCGTCCAGGTCAAGAAGCTCGCCCGCAACGGTGCCTAGCGCCAAAGAAATGACCATCATCATGGTTCCGCCGCTGCTCAAGGTGGCCGTTCCGTCTGCAGCCATCGCGACGCTAAGCATCTTCTCCAATGTGCCGGCGACGCCCACAAAGATGACGGCCACGCCGCACGAGCGCAAAAGCGCGTCCTGCAGGCTTTGCGTGATAAGGCTGCGGCCCAAAAGCCCAATGAGCCCGCCCGCGATGATGCATCCGACGTTGATGATTGTGCCGAGACCCGCCACGTGTGTTGCCTCCCCAGTTAGCGCAGGTTATCGTAGGCAGAAAGTCAGGTGCGCCGCGAAGGAGGTTGCAGACAGATGGTATTTGGCCCCGACCTCCATATTGCCCGCGGATGGCCGCCGACCCTGGTCTACAACGTCAAAGATAGCGCGGGCCGCACGGTGCGGGTCCTGCGTCGCGGCGGTGTTTTCCAGTCTGCAACCTACTTGGGCGACGCGTGTCTCGACCCGGTCTTTGAGTATTACCGCGCCTTTGGGCGAGCGCTTGCGGCCCATCTGGCAGATTACCCAGCCGAGAAAAACGTCCTGCTCATAGGCGGTGGCGGGTGCTCGTTTCCCAAGCTTGTCGCGCGCGATTGGCCTGCATGTGCCGTGGACGTCTGCGAGATCGACCCGGCTGTGATCGACGCCGCCCGTCGGTGGTTCTTTGTTGACGAGGCTCGCCGCCGCATGGCTGCCGCCGGTGGTGACCTGCGCTTCATTTGCGCGGACGGCTTGTCCTACGCACGGCAGGCGGCCGACGGCGGCAAGCGCTACGGGTTTCTCGCCTTGGACGCTTTCGCAGGCGCCAGCCCCGTGGAAAGCCTGGCCACGCCGCAGGCCGCCGCGCTCTACGCGCGCCTCTTGGCGCCGGCGGGCACCCTGGCCGCAAACGTCGTTACCCCCGGCGGCGATGCGAGCTTCCTCATGCGCTTCCAAACCGCGCTCGAAACCGCGTTTGCCCAGGTAGAGCTTGTGTGCTGTACCGACGACGAGTGGTCGGCCGACGACAACTTCCTTCTGGTTGCTAAGGCCCCGCGCGCCTAAGTTCTTCTCGCCGTCGCAAAATCTAAGCGCGTATTACTAAGGTTTTCTCATTCAAGCGAATAATGTTTGCTCACTCGGGTAAAGTCATGTCTGTTGGACATCGCGTTTTGAAAGGACCCCCTATGCGCAAATTCAAGACAGAGAGCAAGAAGCTTCTGGACCTCATGATCAACTCGATCTACACCAACCGCGAGATTTTCCTTCGCGAGCTTATCTCCAACGCCTCCGACGCCATCGACAAGCTTTACCTTAAGAGCTTGACCGACGCGTCTGCGCAGGTAGATCAGGCAAACCTTGCCATCACTCTGTCGTATGACAAGGACGCGCGCACGCTTACCGTGTCTGATAACGGCATTGGCATGACGGCCGAGGAGCTTGAGAAGAACCTGGGCACCATTGCCCACTCCGGCTCGGAGGAGTTCAAGGAGCAAAACGCCGAGGCCCAGGGCGACGCCGTGGACATCATCGGCCGCTTTGGCGTGGGCTTCTACTCTGCCTTTATGGTGGCCAAGGAGGTCAGCGTCGTGTCGCGCGCCTTTGGCAGCGACGAGTGCAACCGCTGGACGTCCGACGGCGTTGAGGGCTACACCATCGAGGCCGTCTCGCCCGACGACCCGGCGTACCGCGAGACCTGTGGCTCCGACATCATCATGACCTTGAAGGACAACACCGACGACGCCAGCTACGACGAGTACACGTCGGAGTACACCTTGAAGGACCTGGTCAAGCGCTACAGCAACTATGTGCGCTACCCCGTCCAGATGATGGTCACCAAGTCCCGCCAAAAGGAGAAGCCCGAGGATGCCGGTGACGACTACAAGCCCGAGTGGGAGGAATACGAGGAGCTCGAGACGCTTAACTCCATGACCCCCATCTGGAAGAAGCGCGGCAGCGACGTCGAGCAGTCCGAGTACGACGAGTTCTACAAGTCCACCTTCCACGACTGGGAGGCGCCCGCCCGCACCTTTACCCTGCACGCTGAGGGCAGCCTTGAGTACGACGCGCTGCTGTTCATCCCGTCGCGCGCCCCGTTTGACCTCTATAGCCGCGACTACGAGAAGGGCCTTGAGCTCTACAGCTCCAACGTTCTTATCATGGAGAAGTGCGCCGACCTGGTGCCCGACTACTACAACTTTGTGCGCGGCGTCGTCGACTCGGCCGACGTCACGTTGAACATCTCGCGCGAGACCCTGCAGCAGAACCGCCAGCTGCAGGTGATGGGCCGCCGCATCGAGAAGAAGATCACCTCTGAGCTCGAGTCCATGCGCGACAATGACCGCGAGGCCTACGTCAAGTTCTTCGACAACTTTGGCCGCGGCCTTAAGTACGGCATCTACTCGAGCTACGGTATGAAGAAAGACGAGCTCGGCGGCCTGCTTTTGTTCTGGAGCGCCCGCGACGAAAAGTTCGTCACCCTGCAGGAGTACGCCGAGGCCATGCCTGCCGACCAGAAGGCCATCTACTACGCCGCCGGCGACGACCGTGACCGCCTGGCCAAGATGCCCGTGGTGAAGGCTGTCCTGGCCAAGGGTTACGACGTGCTTCTCTGCACCGCCGACGTCGACGAGTTCTGCTTCCAGGCCATGCGCGACTTCACGGCCAAGGGTCTGCCCAAGGCCTACGCCGACGACGCCGCGGCCGAGGCTGCCGCCAAGGCAGTCGAGGACGGTGCCGAGCCCGAGACCGAAGACCGCACCTTCGAGCTCAAGAACGTCTCGGGCGCCGACCTTGATCTGGCGACCGAGGAGGAGAAGAAGTGCGCCGAGGAGACCGGCAAGGCAAACGAGGACCTGCTCAGCGGCCTTAAGGATGCGCTTGGCGGCGCCGTTACCAAGGTCTGCGTCTCTTCTCGCCTGACCGCGGCCGACGACGCTCCCAGCTGCGTGAGCGCCGAGGGCCCGGTGTCGCTCGAGATGGAGAAGGTCTTGAACGCCGGCCCCTCGTCCGAGGACGTTAAGAGCCAGCGCGTGCTTGAGATCAATGCCGCCCACCCGGTGTTTGCCAAGCTCCAGGCTGCTCAGGAGGCGGGCGACAAGGAGAAGCTGGCCCTGTATGGCTCGCTTCTGTACGATCAGGCGCTTCTCACCGAGGGCCTGCCCGTGGCCGACCCCGTGGCCTTTGCACAAAACGTCTGCAAGCTGATGTAGGCTGCGTCGCCGCTGCTGCGAACCCCGTACTCACCGTGTCCCCTGGCCGCACTTCGCCGCCAGGGGACGCATTTGTTTAGATCAACGTGATCGAACTAAAGTGGCTGTCCGTATATCTGCGGGCGATCGAGGCTGCGGCGGTTTTCTCCCAGTCGCCGCCGACGGCAATCCTGTACAGGTTGTCGGATGCGTCGAGAATGACAAGGTCGTTATCCGTTGCCTCTGTCTGGTATGTTGCGAAGGGCAAGCTCTTCTCGGATTTTTTCTCCCATGACCCGTATTCAAGCAGCTCGGCGTTGGTTGCAGAGGCTTCATTGACATGGATACTGCCGTGGACAAGCACAAGCCCGTCGTTTGTGGGGACGGCATCAACGACCCCCTCGATAAGGTCGAGGGTTTCCAGCGCTTCTCTGTCAATGTTAAATATGCCAACCGTACCGCAGCCTTCTGGCGTAGCCGTCGCCTTTGTCCAGGGCGTGAAGTAAATAGAGTCGCCTAAAGCTCTGGGCCGCTCGATTCCCGATCCAAAGCCCTCGAGCGGCGTCTCGGACAGCAAGTTTAGGTCAAGGTCAAACAACGATATCTTCGAGTTCTCGCCGTCTGAGTCGGGGTCCCATGAAAAGACGAGGAGAAGGTCGTTGACGGTTATGACGGAATCGGCGATGAAAGAGCCGAGTGAGACGGATTTGATCGAGGCGTCCGCGAGATTGACGCGCGTCACAATGGATTCCATGTTTAGGTTGTTCGCTATAAAAGCCAGATTATTGGCGGCGGCCACGCAGTAGTTATTCACCGTATCGATAGCGTAGGTCCTGACGTTGCCGGTTGCGATGTCAACTGTGACCAGGCTGCGTGCATCGTTTCTTCCGGTTAAGCCAACTGGGGCAAGGTGGAGAAGACCGTTGTGCACTACCGGCGGGTTCCAGCCCGATAGATATGCCTGGTCTATTTCGGTTTGTCCGATTTCGGACAGACTGTCATTCAGCCAATGGATACAGCTCGGTACTGCGGTCGAGCGCGTTTCGACAAGCGCGACGGCGGGGTTAAGCGACCCGTTGTCCTGTGTGTTCGAGGAATTACCGGAACAACCAAACAACCAGACGGCTCCCATCAAGGCGCCACATCTGAGAAAACCACGTCGTTTCATACCGACCGTCCAAAGGGTGGAGGCGTGAGCTTGCGGACCGTTGGCGGCTAAGCCAAGTTTCCCTTTCCGTATACCTTACCGGTGTTGGGGGACCATAAGAGCTCCAGGGGATGAATTGCGGTTCCCGCCTCGGAGGTGTTCAAATCAATCCCGCAAACATCTTTGTAACCAGCCCAGACAAGTTGGGCACAGTAGAAGGCATCCCTACGATTGACGTTGTAGTAATTCCAGCTGTACGGCTTACCAATTTGGCTATAGCACCAATTTCCCACGGAGGCGTCTTGGCTGGTGGTGGTCCCAACGACGACTGCGGCTGCGCAGTTGTCGTATTGGGTGTTCCAATTGTTGCTTCCAAGGACCACGCCGTCCGCAACAGATTCAACGACTTTGCTGGCGCTGTAGACAATTGCCGCATGCCCTGTTGGAACAATGCCGCTCACCTTGTAATCCGTAACAAGGATGATTCCTTTCCTTGTGGGATAGGTGCCTGTCGAGCTTAGAAGGGCGTTCGCGGCTGGCAAGGTAGCGTCTTCTGTCTTATCGGGAACGATCGGCATTGCGGCAATGCCATCAATTAGGCGCCGCGATTCAGCGTCGATGCTGTTCTCAATCGCGGCATCTTCGATTGGTAGGGCGTGGGCGGATACCAGCTGCGCGGACATCGATAGCGGCAGAAGGAAGAGGGAAATCAGGCATACTTTTGCGAATCTAGATAACGTCTTCATGGTTGTTCACTCCGTCCTTCGTATCGCGTGGAGCAGGGTGAGGCCTCAGCGTTGATATTCCCGTAACAGGGCAGCCTTTAAGGTTCATTTTAGGTATTCGGCGGACGGCAGAATTTGTTGACTAAATGGCAAATGTGTCACGGTTTTCATCCACCTCGCTCCTTGCCACGCTTCGCCGCTAGGGGCGCGTTTTTGCTGCAGCGGCCCCTCGTCGTGCGCCAAGCGTGACTTCTTCCACTTTAAAGTTGATTTTACTGAGTAGCGAAGCGCCGGGCGGCCGCGTTTGCCCAGTTGAGAGCTGTGGCGTCTAATCGGCCTACTCAATGAGTTCAGATTTAAAGTGGAAGAAGTCGCACTTGGCGATTGCGGGGCGCGATTTAGGGGTGCCGACGCCTGCCGCTGGCCGAGTCGGCCTGGCTTGCCGCGCCCTTCTCGCCGCCAAATCGCTAGCATGGAAAGACACAGCAAAAACCGTCGCGTCTGGGGGAAACATGGTCAATACGCTGGTGCTTGTTCGCCACGGGGACGTGGAGAGCGCGTCCGAGACAGGCTTGGACGCCGACCGCAGGCTCACGCCGGCCGGCATCCGCGCCCTAGAGATCGCCTATCCGCGCACTTTCAAGCTTTTGGGCGAGGACCCCGAGGTCAGCATCTGGTGCAGCCCCGCGATCCGCGCCCTGCAGACGGCGGGCGTCGTGGCCGAGGCCGTGGACGCCTGCGGCATCGACGTTCACCAGTGCCTTTACAACCAGGACGTCGCCGCGTTTTTGGCCGACCTCAAGGCTGCCCAGGTAGAGACCGACACGTTGGTGGTCGTGGGCCACGCCCCCTTCATGGACATCGTGGCGCACCACTTCTGCGGCTCTCAGCTGCAGTTCAACAAGGGCGCGGTCATGGCAATCTCGCTGCCCGACGGCCCCGAGGCCGCGGGCAAACTTAGCTGGTACGTGGCCGGCCCCGACGCCTGCGCCTGGGACGCTATGGCCGAGGTCGACGCCCAGGTCGAGCTCATGGCCGTCGAGCTGGCCGATGCCTGCGACGCGTTTCTCGCCAACCCCACCGACGTCGAGGCCCTGCGCGCTTTTCGCGTGAACCTGCGCCGCCTGCGGTCGCTCTTCCTTTTTATCGCCCCCTGGCAGTCCAAGAAGCAAGGCCGCCGCGATGCCGACGACCTGCGCGCCCTGTTGGACGCCACCTCGCCGCTGCGCGAGATCGACATTTTGTCCGACTCGGTGGACGGCCTGGTAGAGGCCGGCGAGCTGGGCGAGAACTGCCTGCTCCCCATGGCTTGCGCCAAGGAGCGCCAGCTTGAGCTCGAGGGCGTCTTGAGCCTCATGAAGAAACGCCACGTCAAGCGCCGCCTGCACAACCTGGCAGACGAGGTGCCCTCGGTCAAATGGAAGAGCCGCGTGCTTAAGGCGGGCCTTTCCACGGCCGACCTGCAGGCCCATTTTGACGACGAGCTGGCCGCGCTGGACAACGAGCTCTTTGGCCTTGACCTGCACGACCCCCAGGCTGTCCACGACGTGCGCCGCAACGCCAAAGAGATGCACTTTGTGGCCCGCTGCCTGGCGGCCGTTTTGGGAGAAGACCGCGCCCAGGCAAGCGAGATGACCAACAGCATCCAAGGCGAACTGGGCGCGCTTGGCGATGCCTACCGCAACGAGCGCCTGGCCAA
>CAVGOA010000012.1:11562-17594 GCA_963630635.1 Paludibacteraceae bacterium | reverse complement strand
CCCAACGACTCGGCCAACATGAGCCAGAGCTCCAACGACACCTTCCCCACGGCGATGCACATCGCGGCGGCCGTTGCGCTCACGCAGCGCGTGCTGCCCGCAGTAAAGCAGCTTGCGGCTACTTTTGCTCGCCTTGAGGAAGAAAACGCCGGCGTGGTCAAGAGCGGCCGCACCCACCTGCAAGACGCCGTGCCCATCTCGTTTGCGCAAGAGATCAGCGGTTGGCGTGGCCTTCTTGAGGGTGCCGCCGAGGAAATCGAGGCCAGCTTGCCGGGCTTGTACCGCCTGGCCTTGGGCGGCACGGCCGTGGGAACGGGCCTTAACGCCCCTGCCGGCTTCGACGTGACCGTGGCCGAGGAAATCGCGTCCCTGACCGGCCTGCCGTTTGTCACCGACCCCAACAAGTTCCGCGCGCTTTCTGGCAAGGACGCCGTCGTCTTTGCCCACGGTGCGCTGAAAGCTCTGGCCGCCAACATGATGAAGATCGCTAACGACGTGCGCTGGCTTGCAAGCGGCCCGCGCCTGGGCCTGGGCGAGATCGCCATCCCCGCCAACGAGCCCGGCAGCTCCATCATGCCCGGCAAGGTCAACCCCACGCAGTGCGAGGCCGTCACGATGGTGGCCGTGCAGGTCATGGGCAACGACGCCACGATCGGCTTTGCCGCCAGCCAGGGCAACTTCGAGCTCAACGTCTTCATGCCCGTGATTGCCTACAACTTCCTACAGTCGGCCGATCTTCTCGCCGACGCGATTTTGTCCTTTGACGAGAGGTGCGCAAGCGGGATTAAGGCCAACCGCGACAAGATGGATGCCAACCTGCACAACTCATTGATGCTGGTCACGGCCCTAAACCCCTACATTGGCTACGAGAATGCGGCCAAGGTCGCCAAGAAGGCCTATGCCGAGGGCACGAGCCTGCGCGACGCCTGCGTTGACCTTGGCTTCTTGACGCCCGAGCGCTTTGACGAGGTCTTCCACCCTGAGCAGATGGTGTAATCGCCAATGTAAAGACCAAAAATAAGGCCGTCCGACTTATATGGCGGACGGCCCTATTGGTGCTTGAATGCTCAAAGCGGCTTAGTCTTAGCCCTCGACCTCAAGAAGCTCGATGTTGAAGTTGAGGTCCTTGCCGGCCAGCTCGTGGTTGGCGTCCATGACAACCTGGCCGTTGCCAATGGCGACGACGGTTGCGGCCACGGGCATGCCGTTGGGGGCCTGCAGGTAGAGCTTGTCGCCCTCAGAGAGCTGGTCGAGGTTGGGGACCTTGTCTGCTGGGAAGGTGACGATAAGGTCGTCGCGCTTCTCGCCGTAGGCCTCGGCGGCGGGGATGTGGACGTCGATGACCTGGCCCACTTCCATGTCCTTGACGGCCACGTCGAAGCCCTTGATCATCTGGCCGGCCATGCAGGTGAACTCCAGCGGCTGGTCACGGTCACGGCTGGAATCAAACTTCGAACCATCGTCAAGCGTGCCGACGTAGTGGACCTTGACCTTTTTACCCTCGTTGCTCATTTATGCTCCTTATTTTGGATGCAGCCGCGCCGGTGCGCGGGCGTTATGCACGGCGCAACAGTATATCAAAGCTGGGCAAAGGTGCTTTTGTGGGCTGCGGCCTGTGCGGCCAAGATGCTGTTTTAGCGGGGCGTGCGGCCCTTGGGGTACCATAAAAGAGTTACCCCTGGTTGTTGCTTTAGCGCAGATACGGAGAAACACAATATGATGGATAAACGGCTTCTTGGGCTGGTCCCAGAGGCGATGCGCCACGTGGCTCTTACCGTGGCGTGGCAGTGGGTGGGCCTTGTTGGCAATGTCTGCATGGTCTGGGTCATTGCCCAGGCGCTCGCGGCCCTGCTCACGGGTGCCCTTTTGGGTGCTCACCTGCTGTGGGTCTTAGCGATTGGCATCGTGGCCCGCGTGGTCTCGGTGCGCCTGGCTGCCCGCGAGAGTTTTGCCGCCTCGCAAGACGTCAAGCGCACCCTGCGCCGCCGCATCTTCGAGAAGTTGCTGGCCCTAGGCCCCAACTACACCGAGCAGGTTCCTACGGCCGAGGTCGTGCAGCTCTCTGTCGAAGGCTGCGAGCAGCTTGAGACTTACTTTGGCCAGTACCTGCCACAGCTGTTCTACTCGGTCCTGGCACCGGTGACCCTGTTCTTTGTGGCGGCCCCCATTAGCCTGCCCGCGGCGATCGTCCTTCTCGTCTGCGTGCCCTTGATCCCCGTCGTGATCATGGCGGTCCAAAAGGTGGCCAAGCGCATCCTGGGTACGTACTGGGACCAGTATGCCAATCTGGGTGACTCGTTCTTGGAGAACCTCCAGGGCCTCACGACCCTCAAGATTTACCAGGCCGACGAGGCCCGTCACCAGGCCATGAACAAAGAGGCCGAGCACTTTCGCGTGGTGACGATGAAGGTCTTGTCCATGCAGCTCAACTCCATCATCGTGATGGATATCGTGGCCTTGGGAGGTGCCGTGGCCGGCATGGCAGTGGCCCTGTTTGCCACGGCCGCGGGCGCGATCGACCTGTTTGGCTGCCTTTTTATCATCCTGGTCTCGGCCGATTTCTTCTTGCCCATGCGCCAGCTGGGGTCGTTTTTCCACGTGGCCATGAACGGTATTGCTGCCAGCGAGAAGATCTTCAAGCTGCTGGCCTTGCCCGAGCCGCCCGCGCGCTCGGTCATGCCGTGTGCGGGCGATCACTTTGCCCTGCGCAACGTCTCGTTTGGCTATACGGCCGACCGCCTGGTTTTGAACAAGGTCGAGATGGACATCCCGTCGTGCGGCATGACGGCCATCGTGGGCGAGTCGGGCAGCGGCAAGTCCACGATCGCGGGGCTGCTTGCGGGCCGCTGGCAGGTGACTTCGGGCAAGCTGCTGCTTGGCGGCAAGGACCTGGACAGCGTGAACCGCGCGGCGCTCTCGCGCTACGTGACCACGGTGGGCCTGGGGGCGCACTTGTTTGCGGGCACCGTGAGGGACAACCTTTTGATGGCCGCGCCCGACGCCCGCGACGAAGACCTGTGGAGTGCCCTTGAGCTGGCCAATCTTGCTGATTTCCTGCGCGAGCAGGACGGTCTGGATACCCAGCTTACCGAGGGTGCACAGAATCTCTCGGGCGGTCAGCGCCAGCGCCTGGCCCTGGCTCGCGCGACCCTGCGCAACAGCCCGGTCTACATCTTTGACGAGGCCACGAGCAACATTGATGTTGAATCTGAGGAAGCCGTCATGGCGGCGATTTATCGCCTGGCACGCACCCACGCCGTCGTATTGATCAGCCACCGCCTGGCAAACGCCGTGGACGCCACGCGCATCTACGTACTGGACCACGGCAGCGTGGCGGGCGTTGGCACCCACGCCGAGCTGCTGGATTCCTGCGAAACGTACCGCGAGCTGTGGGAGACGCAGGCCGCGCTTGAGTCGTATGCGGCAGGGGAGAAGGCCGTGGAGGGCGAGACGGGCGACGCGGGGGAGAAGGACGACGCGGTCGAGACGCCTGCCGACGGCGAGGCTCCCGCAACCGTGGAGACCCCCGCCGATGCTCCCGCCACCCCTAAGACCGAGGAGGCTGCCGATGGCCGCTAAGAAACGCACGAACGCCCAGGTCATGTGGCGCATGCTGGGCATCGCCAAGCCCCTCGCGGGCTGGATGGTCATTGCCGTGGTCACCGGCGTCGCCGGCTTCTGCTGCGCCACGGGCATCCCTGTTGTGGCCTCGTGGGCCGCACTCGCGGCCGCGGGTTTCTCCACGACCGGCGCGCCCGTGAACCTGGCCGCCGTGGTCGCAGTTCTCGCCGCCATGGCCGTGGCTCGCGGCGTGCTGCACTACATCGAGCAGCGCTGCAACCACTACATCGCTTTTCGCCTGCTGGCCCACATCCGCGACCTGGTCTTCTCGGCGCTTCGTCGCCTGTGCCCGGCAAAGCTTGCCGGTGCCGACCGCGGCAGCCTTATCTCGACGTTGACCTCTGACGTCGAGCTGCTTGAGGTCTTCTATGCCCACACGATCAGCCCCATTTGCATTGCCGTGGTAATGGCGGTCATCATGGCGGCTTTTCTCGGCAACATCCACGTCTACCTGGCCTTGGTTGCCCTGGCAAGCTACGCGCTGGTGGGTATCGCGGTGCCCGTCTTGATCTCGCGCGCCTCGGGTTCGCGCGGCCGCGCCTCGCGCGACCAGGCGGCCGATCTTTCGAGCTTTGTCCTTGAGGGCCTGCGCGGCCTGACCCAGATCCTGCAGTACGGCGCCGGTCCCGCCCGCCTGGCCGAGCTTGACCGTAAGAGCCGTGCGCTGGTAGAGACCCAGCGCGAGCTGCGCGTATCTGCCGCTCAGGGCCAGGCGGCCACTACGGGCGCCATCATGGTGCTGTCGTGCCTGCAGATGCTTCTGGGTATTCACCTGGTCACTTTGGGAGCCGTCACAGCCGAGGGCGCGGTCTTGGCGACCGTGGCAACCTTTAGCTCGTTTGGCCCCTTTGTGGCCCTGGCCAACCTTGGCTCTACCCTGCAGCCCACCTTGGCCGCCGGTGACCGCGTGCTGGACATCTTGGACGAGAAGCCCCAGGTAGAGGAGGTTCCTGCCAACGACGAGCCCGTCTGCGACTTCACCGGCATCGCCGCCGAGGGCGTCTCGTTCTCATACGGAGCCGAGAAGATCCTGGACGACGTGAGCGTCGAGGTCCGTCCCGGCCAGATTGTGGCCGTTCAGGGCCGCTCGGGTTCGGGCAAGTCAACCCTGTGCCGCCTGCTCATGCGTTTTTGGGACGTTGACCAGGGCCGCGTTGCCCTGAGCGGCGCCGACGTGCGTGAGGTCCCCACGGCCACCCTGCGCGACACCGAGGCCTTTGTCGAGCAGGACACCCATCTCTTCCACGACAGCATTCGCGACAACCTGCGCATCGCTAAGCCCGATGCCACCGACGCCGAGCTTGAGGCTGCCTGCCGCGCCGCCAGCATCCACGACTTCATCGAGGGCCTGCCCCAGGGCTACGACACCATGGTGGGCGAGCTGGGCGACACTCTAAGCGGCGGCGAGCGCCAGCGCCTGGGCCTTGCCCGCGCGTTTCTCCACGACTCACCGCTGCTGCTCTTGGACGAGCCCACAAGCAATCTTGACTCTCTTAACGAGGGCCAGGTCCTGCGTGCCTTGGACGAGCAGCGTGGCAAGCGGGCCGTGGTCCTTATCAGCCACCGTCCCTCGACCGTGGCCATCGCAGATAAGACTTATTCGATGGACTCGGGCCGCGTGAGCTAGCGGCCGCGCCCGGCGTCCAGCAAAGGAAGCCCTAATGACCAAACAGCTAAACGAAGCCCAGGTAGAAGCCAAGCGCACCCGCGAGCGCGAGGTCGTCACCCAGATGATCGCCGTCTACTGCCGCGGCAACCACAACACACCGCGTGGCCAACTGTGCGACGAGTGCGCCGCCCTTACTCAGTACGCGGCCACGCGCATTTCTCGCTGTCCATTTATGGCCACCAAGACCTTTTGCTCGCAGTGCAAGGTGCATTGTTACGCGCCCGCGCAAAGGCAGGCCATCAAGGACGTCATGCGTTATGCTGGTCCCAGGATGCTGCTTAAGCACCCGGCCATGACCATCCATCACGGCATCGATACCCTGCGCGCTAAGCGCGCCCAAGAGAAGGCGAATTAACGTGAGCTGCGGCGAGGCTAGCAAAATTACCGCTAACGACCAGGGGTTTGTTGGCGTTTTTGACTCTGGCGTGGGCGGGATCAGCGTCCTCAAGTCCCTTGTGGCCGAGCTTCCGCATGAAAACTTCAACTACTTTGGAGACTCGGCCAACGCCCCCTACGGCGAGAAGACCACCGATGAGGTCCTCGAACTCTCCCGCGCGATTGTTGACCGCTTTGTGGCTAACGGCGCCAAGGCCGTGGTCATTGCCTGCAACACCGCGACCTCGGCAGCTGCCCCGGCTTTACGCAAACAGTACCCTGACCTGCCCATCATCGGCATCGAGCCCGCCCTGAAGCCCGCAACCGAGGCCCCCAATCACGGGCGCATCCTTGTGATGGCGACCGA
>CAVGOA010000012.1:0-11241 GCA_963630635.1 Paludibacteraceae bacterium | reverse complement strand
CGCCGAGGGGCAGGCTGGCCAGGTGACCTTTGCCTCCAGCAAAGACGACCCCGCCGAACTCGACCTCTACCGCGAGTTCTTCTCCCGCGACCTCTAAGCCTCTCCAAACACAAGAAAAGCTGCCGCGCCCAGTAAGGACGCGGCAGCTTGTTTGCGCAGGTAGATTGCCTGGATGGACAACCTAGGCCCTCGGCGTTCCCCAGAAAAAGAGGGCCACGGTGCCGGGACCGGTGTGGCAGCCAATGGTGGCGCCAATGTCAAAGATGCGAACGGGCCCGTTGAGGTGGTAGAACTCGGCCTCAACGCGGTTGGCGACCTCGCGGGCGTCCTCGATGCACTCGGAGTGGCTGATGAAGCACTTGCCGTTGTAGTTGCGCCCGCCGGCGGCCAGCTCCTCCATCTTTTGCAGGTCACGCTCGATGGCGCGGCTCTTGGTGCGGATCTTCTCCTTGACCGCCAGGCTGCCATCGGGCTCGACGTCCATTATGGGGCAGATCTTAAGCAGGCCGCCCACCAGGCCCGCCGCCTTAGAGATGCGTCCGCCGCGGATAAAGAAGGTGAGGTCGGTGGAGAAGAACCAGTGCTGGACCTCCAACTTGTGCGCGTTTGCCCAGGCGGCAAGCTCGTCTGCGCCCATGCCAGAGTCGCGCAGGTCTGCCAGACGGTCCATCAACAGGCCGTAGCCCGCGCTCGCGCACAGCGAGTCGACCACGATAACCTTGTTGTTGGGGTACTTCTCGGCCAGCTGCTGCGCGGCGGCGCATGCCGAGTTGTACGTGCCCGAGATACCTGAGCTCAGGCACACGTGCACTACGTCCTTGCCGTCCTCAAGATATTGCGAGAAGTGCTCGACGTATTCGCCCACGCTTACCTGCGAGGTAGTGGCGTTGGCGCCGGCAAGCATCTTTGCGTAAAGCTGGGCGGGGGTGTTGGTCTTGCCAAAGTCGTCCTTTAGCGTGACGCCGTCCAGCTGGTAGTTGAAGCAGACATAGACGATGCCGCGCTCATCGAGCATCTGCTGCGTGACATCGGCGGTCGAACAGCAGCTCAAAACATAGTCCGACATAGAGATCTCCTCTCGTTTACATAAAGAAAGATAATAACTCAGGCATGTGAATTGGCTTAACGTGACCGCACGGCCTATGGTTTGCTACCGTTCGCCGCGTGATGGTTGCAAGTTGACGTGCCAAGTGAATCAAATCCTGCGCATTATCAATCAAGCCAGCTCGAGGCTGGCTTGAAGGGTGCGCTTTATGTACCTAACAAAGTAACAAGGCGTAAAACTTGGGCCCACAAAAGGTGCGCTAGGCCAAGGCGGCGGCCAGCTCGATCAGCTCAAGGCGCTCGCAGATGGCGGCCTCGGCCTCGTAGGGGTCAAAGATGTTGGTGACCGCGGTCTCCATGGGGCAGGGGCCGTCGCCCGCGCGGTTTAAGATGCCCTGGACCAGGTTGTCGTAGCCCACGGCAACGGCGTTAGAGACAAGCACGGCGCGGGCGGCCTCGCTCATCACGGGCGCGAAGACGGCCGCGGGGCCCAGCATGGCATAAAGAAGAGCCGCAGCCTTGCCCACGACCTTATCGGCAACGGAGTAACCTGCAAGGCTCTTGCCCTCGGCGATCCACTTGAGCAGGGGCTTCACGCCCGGCTCGTAGCTCACCAGCATGTCGTCTTTGCAGACGGCGACGCACGTGGCGCCCTTGGTCGCAAAAAGAATGGCGCGCGCAAGCTCAAGGTCGTTCTCGACAGAGGCGCCGACGCCCTTCATCACCATTTGCATGCAAGTCTCCTTACGCAGGTAAACAACTTTGTTTGCGAGAAGAACGTACCATGTGGGAACGTTTTCGCAAAGTCGCCCGAAGCGCATGAATCGCTCAGAATATCCAATAAGCAGGCATAGGTATGCAAAAAGAAGGCGGCCTTCCCACGTGGAGAAGACCGCCTTGGGGTCAGGTTATGTTGCCGGGGCTACAGGCCCATCTCGGCCTTGAGCTTGGCCAGCGCGTCGTCGACGGCTTCGTTGGCGCCGGCCTGGGCGTACTTGGCCTCGAGCGCCGCAACCTCGTCGACGGGCTTCTCGTTGAGCTCGGCCTTGGCCTCGGCGGTATCAAGCTGCTTGTCGACCTTGGCCTCCATGCGGTTGAAGGCGTCGATGGCGCCCGCGGCCGCGTCCGAGCCGCTCGCAAAGTCGCTCACCATGCTCTGGGTCTTGGCCACGGCGGCCTTGGCCTTGATGGTCTCGCGGCGGCGCTTGAGCTCCTCGATGTCGCTCACCAGCTTATCGTGCATGGTGCGCATCTTCTGGGCGTTGGCGCTGGCGGCGTCCGCTGCCTTCTTAAGCTCGGCGCCGGTGGCGTCAAGCTGCTGCTTCTTGGCAAGGAAGGTGCGCGCATCGTCCTCGTTGCCGGCGCTCAGGGCCTTCTTGGCCAAGTCCTCCATGCGCGCGGACTCTTTAGCGTTGTCTTCGACCAGACGCTGGCAGCGCTTCTCCTCGGCCATGACGCCGGCGGTCTCTTCTTTGACCTTGGCCAGGCTGTCGCCCAGGTCAACAAGGTACTGGTCGACCATCTTGGCCGGGTCCTCGGCCTTCTCAAGAAGCTCGTTGATGTTTGCCTTAACGATGGTAGTGAAACGGTCCAGGATGCCCATGATGTGTCCTTTCTAAAGACGGGCTGGTAAAGCCGTGCTTACCGGCAAAGGGCCGGGTGAAACCTAACATGGTGCGGTAGGCGAGAAACCCCGCGACAGGGTCGCACGCCGCGCGCCGCACGCCGCGCTACTCGTCCTTCGACTCGTACTTCGAGGCCAGGTCCTCGACGTTTTTGTCGCTGGCCTTATCCGCCGCGTCGCTGAACTTCTCAAGCGGTGTGTTCAAGATCTCGTCGGCGCGTTTCTTGGTGGCCTCGGCTTTCTCCTTGCGGTTCTTGCGCACGAGATAGACCACGCCCCCGGCCACGCCAACGCCCACAATGACCAGGCCAACGGTGCCTATGGTGTCGCTCTTCTTCTTTGCGTCGGCCTCTTCTTGCTGCCTCTCGGCGCCGGCCATCATGCGGTCGGCAGCGTTGCGAAAGGCTTCCGAGAAGACCTCCTCGTCGCTGTCCGCCGTGTTATAGGCGTCGTTCAACTCGTCGGCGATGATGTCGACGGCTTCGTCGTCCACGACCGTCGCGGCCTTGGTGCCAACGGTGTAGCCGCAGTTAAAGCCGCCCTGCCCATCATCGCAAAAGACCAAGAGGAAGTGCCCTTCGTCAGAGAAGAGCTGGTCATAGAGTTCCTCGGCCTTGGTCGTGAGCTCTGCGGTCGACGTGGTTGTTCCGTTCTTCAAGATGTAGACGTAGGGCTGCACGCCGGTCTTCTCGAAGAAATACTTCATGCCCGTGGTCATGCGGTCGGCCACGTGGATCCAGTCGCCGTCCTCGTCGGTGTACCAGCCGGTCTGGGTGACGTCGGCCGAGTCGAGCTTCTCGCGTACCGTGGTGGAGCCGTTGGCCACAGATGCGACGTAGCTATCCGTGCCGTAGTAGTGCGAGCAGCCCCGCTGGATCGCGAAAAGCGCGATGGACAGCGTGAGCGCCATGAAGAGCGCGAAGACCGGCGCCATGCACCCGGCGCAGCCGCGCCCGCCCCCTCCGGGCCTGGGGCCACGGCTATAGAAGACAGGGCCAAAGCCTCCCCAGCCGCCGCGGGGACCGGGGCCTCCCGGGCCCGGGCCGTGACCGCCTCGGGGACCGCCGCCCCAGCCGCCACCACGAGGGCCACCGCCCCCGCCAAAGCCGCCGCGCGGACCTCCGTCAAAGCTGCCGGAGGGCCCGCCGCTGCGCCCGCCGCCTCCGCCGCCGGAGTGGCCGCCGCTAAATCCGCCAGAAGAGCGTCCGCCGCCGCTAAAGCCGCCGCTGTGGCCTCCGCCACCGCCCGCGCCGCCGCCACCAGATCTGCCCATGATGCTCCAATCGAATAAACGACTGATAGTGGATAGATTATGCCCATTTTGGCCGCCCGCGTTACCTGCCGGCCGCGCCTTGCTCCTGGGCTTTTGTAAGCGCATATACCTTGGCGCCCTTTAAGTTAATCTCCGCGAAAAACGACTATGATAGGAATTTATGTTTGCCCATCTCTCTCAACCAACCGTGGAGAAATAATATGGCTGAGGTTTTTCGTAAAAAGGCTCTCGAGCGCCGGGCTTCCCCCGAGCACCTCGACGACTACATCAACGTCTCTAATCCCAGTGTCTGGCTCATCATGGGCGCCATCATCGCATTTTTGGCCGGCGTTTTGGCCTGGGGTGTCTTTGGCAGTATCAACGACGTCCAGAGCTGCGTCGTTCGCGTAAGCAACGGTCACGCGGTCGCATACGTGGAAGAGTCGCGCGCCACCGCCCTTTCCATTGGCGACGAGGTCAACATAGGCAGTGCCCAGGGGCACGTGGTCTCGGTTGGTAGCAACACCGTGCGCGCCGACATCCTTGATAGCGACACGCGCTCTCACCTGGGGTCCGACGCTACGTATCTCGCCAGCGCAGAAATTTCCATCGACTTTCCCGACGGCACCTACGATGCCCAGATAGTCCTCGAGACGGTAAACCCCATCTCTCTTCTCTTTAACAGCACCAGCTCTAGCAGCAAGGCGTAAGCGAACATGGCAAAGCGTCCCCACACCAAACCGTCCGAGCCCGGCAAGATGGCCGCCAAGGTCCCACAGGTCATGCAGATGGAGGCCCTGGAATGCGGCGCCGCTAGCCTGGCCATGATCTGCGCCTACTACGGCAAGTGGCTGCCCCTAGAGCAGGTGCGCGTCGACTGCGGCGTCTCGCGCGACGGTTCATCGGCCTTGAACATCGTTAAGGCCGCCATCTCTTATGGTTTCGAGGCCAAGGGCTACCGCTACGAGCCCGAGGCCCTGCGTGACACGGGTATCTTCCCCTGCATCGCCCACATGGGCTTCAACCACTTTGTGGTCCTGCGCGGCTTCAAGGGCGAGAAGGTCTACGTCAACGATCCGGCCGGCGGCGAGAAGACCATGACGTTCGAGGACTTTGACCGCGAGTTCACCGGCGTTATCCTGCAGTTTGTTCCCACCGAGGCCTTTGAGCCGGGCGGCTCACCCGCCTCGGTCACCGAATTTGCCGTCCAGCGCCTGCAGGGCGCCCGCGCGGCCCTGGTCTTTGTGGCCTTGACCAGTGTGATCGCCTCTATCTTGGGGATTGTCTCGCCTATCTTCTCGCAGGTCTTCCTTGACCGCCTACTCACGGGCAGAAACGCCGATTGGACGGTGCCCTTCCTGGTGCTTCTGGGTGCGTTTAGTCTGGTGCAGGTTGTGGTCTCGGTCTTGAACAGCGTTTTTCTGCTGCGCATCGAGGGCAAGATGGCGGCGTCTGCCAACTCCGGCTTCTTGTGGAAGGTCCTCCACATGCCCATGGAGTTCTTCTCGCAGCGCATGCCGGGCGACATCGTGCAGCGCATGGGCACCAACGCCACCATTTCTCAGCAGCTCACACAGCAGCTGGCGCCCATCGTGGTGCAGTTTGCCACCCTCATTGTCTACCTGGTGCTCATGTTCCAGTACTCGCCGCTGCTCGCGTGCGTGGGACTTGTCTCCATGGCGGTCGACTGCGTCTTTGCACGTCTGATCTCTGCCAAGCGCATCAACTCGTCGCGCGTCATGATGAGGGACTCGGCAAGCTTGTCGACCTCCACTATGACGGGCATCTCGATGATCGAGACGTTGAAGGCCCAGGGCGTCGAGTCTGGCTTCTTCCGCCGCTGGGCAGGTTTCCAGGCCAGCGTTAACAAGGGCAACGTCGAGCTCGAGCGCGTGAGCGTCACGTATGGCCTTTTGCCGCAGCTGGTGAAGCTCCTGTGCGACACGTCCGTCATGGCGGTGGGCGTGTGGCTGATTATCCGCGGCGACCTCACCACGGGCGGCCTTTTGGCCATGCAGTCGCTGATCCAGCGCTTTGCCTCGCCTGCGGCCTCGCTCATCTCGGTGGGCCAGACGATGCAGGAGATGCGCACCGACATGGAGCGCGTGAAGGACGTCATGGAGTACCCGCTTGACCCCTTGGCTGTCGAGCCAGAAGGGCGAAGCGAGCAAGACGGCGAGACGGGCGTGGCCACTGCGGGCCACGACACCTACCGCAAGCTGCGTGGCGAGCTTGAGCTTGACCACGTGACGTTTGGTTATTCTCGCCTGGGAAAACCCGTGGTCAGCGACTTGAGCCTGCACGTCAAGCCAGGAGGCTGCGTGGCGCTTGTGGGTGCCTCGGGTTGCGGCAAGTCGACCATCGCAAAGCTTGTCGCGGGACTCTATGAGCCTTGGGAGGGCCAGATTCGCGTGGACGGCCGCCCCCTTTCGCAGGTGCCGCGCGCAGTGCGTTGCGGCTCGATTGCCGTCATTGACCAGGAGGTCATTCTCTTTCGCGACACCATTGCCAACAACATTCGCCTGTGGGACGAGTCGATCGAGGATTTTGAGGTCATCTTGGCAGCCCGCGACGCGCAGATTCACGACGACATCGTGCAGCGCGAGGGCAGCTACGACCACGTTCTTTCCGAGGACGGACGCGACCTTTCTGGCGGCCAGCGCCAGCGCATCGAGATCGCCCGCGCCCTTGCCGTCGACCCCACGATTCTGATCATGGACGAGGCTACGAGCGCCCTTGATGCCGCCACCGAGCAGCGCCTCATGCAGGCCGTGCGCGACCGCGGCATCACGCTTTTGGTCGTCGCGCACCGTCTGTCGACCGTGCGCGACGCCGACGAGATCATTGTGCTGGAGCGCGGCGAGGTCGTGCAGCGTGGCACCCACGAAGAGCTGTATGCGCAAGACGGCGCCTATGCGCGCCTTGTCTCGCAGGAATAGGACAAAGATGGGTTGGTTCGAAAACCAGATCGACGAGCGTCGCCGCGCCGACGACCGCATGCTCGAGGAGTCGCTTGAGGCGATCTCGAACGCGATCATGGGCAAGGTCCACTCTGGCGGGACCGATGTGGCTGTGCAGGCCGAGGGCGCGGTTGCCGCGGCCCTAAGTTACTACGGCGAGAGGCTCCCCGAAGACGCCACCACCGATGACAACGAGACCGTGGGCGAGATGATCGACCGCTGGATAGCCCCCACGGGCGTTATGGCACGTCCGGTGCGCCTGTCTGGCGGCTGGTACAAGGACGCCGTCGGCGCCTTTGTGGGCTTTACCCAAGACGACCAACCCGTGGCGCTCTTGCCTCGTGCCCGCGGCGGCTACTCGCTCCTTTTGCCGCAGACGGGTGCCGTTGAGTCGGTGGCGTCGACCAAGATCAAGCTCAAGGAAGAGGCCTACTGCTTCTACCGGCCGCTTCCTTCTCGCCAGCTCAAGATTCGCGACATCTTTGTCTTCACCCTGCGCTGCCTTGACCGCAGCGACTACGTGGTGCTGATCGCTTCGTATCTTTGCTCGGCGCTTCTGGGCTTGTTCATGCCGCTGGTCAGCCAGGTCATCTTTGGCCCGCTGATCAGTCTTGGAGACACGCGCCTTATCGCGCCTGCGCTCTCTTTGTTCCTGGGCGTGAGCGTGGCACAGCTGTTCTTGGGCGTGGTGGGCTCCCTTGTGGGCTCGCGCATCTCGTCTAAGCTGGCGATTCCGCTTGAGGCTGCCGTCATGATGCGCTTGCTGTCGCTTCCCGCCAACTTCTTTAGGGACAAAGAGACCGGCGAGCTAAGCTCGCGTCTCTCGTGCATCCAGACCATCGCCTCGGTGCTGCAGAGCACGGTCTTCTCGTCTGGCCTGACCTCGGTCTTCTCGCTTGTGTATGTGTTTCAGATCGCGGCTTTTGCGCCCAGCCTGGTGGCCCCTTCGCTGGTGGTTTTGTTGGCGTCGACCACGCTTTCCATTGTGGTGTGCCTGGTTCAGCAGGCCCGCTCTAAGGAGCTGCTGCAGCTGAACGGCACCCTGGGCGCCTGGGAGTTTTCGCTTATCAGCGGCATCCAGAAGATCAAGCTTGCCGGTGCCGAGAAGCGCGCCTTCTCTAAGTGGGCAAACGACTATGCCAAGTTGGCATGGCTTACCTACAACGGGCCCTTTGTCACACGTCTTTCGGGCGCCTTGAGCCTGGCGATCACGTTGGCGGGCACGCTGGCGATCTACTCATGCGCACTGGCGGGTCAGGTCACGGTGGCCGAGTACATGGCCTTTACCTCGGCGTTTGGCATGGTGAGCGGGGCCTTTACGTCCCTTACCTCGATGGCGAGCCAGCTGGCGCAGATCAAGCCCAACCTCGAGCGCGCCGCGCCTATCTTGGATGCCGTGCCCGAGCCTTCGCACGGTAAAGAAGCCATCCGCAGACTGGGCGGCGGCTTTGAGCTGGACCACGTCACTTTCTCGTACAAGGACGGCAGCCAGCCAGTGCTCAACGACCTGTCCCTGGCCGTTAAGCCCGGCAGCTATGTGGCCATCGTGGGTAAGACCGGCTGCGGCAAGTCGACGCTGATGCGCCTGCTTTTGGGGTTCGAGGAGCCGCAGCGCGGCGCCGTGATCTATGACCGGCGCGACCTGCGTTCTTTGGACGTCAAGAGCGTGCGCCGCAACATTGGCGTGGTGCTGCAGGACGGCAAGCTTTTTGGCGGCTCGGTGCTGGAGAACATTGCAATTAGCTGCCCCGGCTTGACCGAGGAAGAGGCCTGGAAGGCCGCTGAGCTGGCCGGATTCGCCGATGATATCCGTGCGATGCCCATGGGTATGCAGACCATGATCACCGAGGGCGGCGGCGGAATCTCGGGCGGTCAGCGTCAACGACTGATGATCGCGCGCGCCGTGGCGGGGCACCCCCGCATTCTCATGTTTGACGAGGCCACGAGCGCTCTGGACAACGTGACGCAACGTATCGTGAGCGAGAGCCTGGACAGCCTTAAGTGCACCCGTCTGGTCATCGCGCACCGCCTGTCCACGATTCGTCACTGTGAGCGCATTGTCCTGATCGACGGCGGCCGCATCGCCGAGGACGGCACTTACGACGAGCTAATCGAGAAAGACGGTCTCTTCGCCGACCTCGTGAGGCGCCAGCAGGCGTAAAACACGGGCGCCGCCAATAAAAAATACGATATTGGGAATCCGAACCGCAGATTGCCGAGGAAGTAGCATTTTCTCTTCCTGGCGACCTGCGGTTTTGTTGTTGCTGGAGTGGCCTTAGGCACCTATTCCAGCATCCGGCTTCCCAATATCGTGTTTATGGCCCACGACCTCCTGCATAATGTCACCCCTCCCAGGGAGGGAGGCCGGCCTCGGCCCTGAGCCTGGCGACCAGTTCGCGGTGCGCCCCGCCTGCCGCGCCCTTGTTCTTGAACGCCGGCCTTTTTGGCTGCTCCGACAGGGCGGGCATGAGCTCCTCGCGCGCGTAGTGCCCCTTCAGGCAGTCGGCGAGCAGGTCCGAGCAGGCCGACGGCGAGCCCCTGTGCGAGTAGCGCCAGGAGAACTCGTCGGCCGCGCCCTGCATTGATCGCTTGGCGAGCCCGTGGAAGGTGCCCTGCACGAAGGCCTTGAAGTTCGATATGGCGTGGTGGGCGACGGGCAGGCTCCTGGGCCCGCTCCCCTCGAAGGCGCCCTGGTCGAGCCCGGGCCAGCCGGCGAGGCCGCCCCGGGTGCCCAGCCGCGCGTCGGCGCGCACGTGGGCGGCTATGTGGACGTGCTCGGAGGCGAACAGCTCGTAGGACGCGCCCGAGCAGTCGGGCACGCACCTCACGCACATCCGCCCGGGCCCGCGGCGCCGGCCGGTCTCCACGGCCACGATGAACTGCTGCTGGTCGGTCCCGCGCCCGTGCTTGCCGTTGCCGGTGGCGCCGATGAAGGCGTCGTCGAGCTCAACCTCGCCGCCGAGCACCTGGAAGGCACTCCGATCTGGACATCGCGCCGCGCAGGCGGCGCAGCACGTACTGCCCGGTCTTCTCGCAGACGCCCAGCTCGCGGGCGAGCTCGGCCGCGGAGACGCCGCGTTTTGAGTGTGTTGCGAGGCGGATCGCAAGGAACCACTTGGAGAGCGGCAGCTTGGTGCCCTGCATGGCCGTGCCCGCCGTGAGCGAGACCTGCTTGCGGCAGCGCGTGCACTGGCAGGTGTGGCGCCGCGAGCGCATCATCGAGTAGGACTCCCCGCCGCAGCGAGGGCAGCGGTACCCGCCCGGGAAGCGCGCCTCGAGCAGAGCCCCCTCGCACGCGGCCTCCTCCGAGAAGGTCGCCACGAACGTCGCCATGTCGCCGTCGAGGGGGCTGATCGCCCCCATGAGCTGCCTCGCCGACCTGTTGCCCATAACACCCTCCGATCCTCGGTTTCGATGGTCCGAGCATAGGGCGCGGGGCGGACGTTAATTTACCTGCGGGTATGAGGAAGGTCGTGGGCCATAATGACGATATTGGGAATCCAAGTGGCTGGTTTTCGAGCAACGGCAGTGTTTGGGCGGTAAAAGCCCAGGTCGGCTAAATCGAAAAACGGCCCTAAAGCCTCAGATGAAAAACCGGCTTCCCAATATCGCATTTCTTGCTGCGCGGGGCATCAAAAAACCGCCGCCTCGCTAGGAGGCGGCGGCTGTTGGGCTAAAGAGCCGGCCTAAAGTAACCGAGAACCTTAGGCGTTAAGGGCGGCGTTGACGGCAACGGCGCAGGCGACGGTGGCACCGACCATGGGGTTGTTGCCCATGCCGATGAGACCCATCATGTCGACGTGCGCGGGCACCGAGGAGGAGCCGGCGAACTGGGCGTCGGAGTGCATGCGGCCCATGGTGTCGGTCATGCCGTAAGAGGCAGGGCCGGCGCCCATGTTGTCCGGGTGCAGGGTACGGCCAGTGCCGCCACCAGAAGCCACGGAGAAGTACTTCTTGCCGGCCTCGAGGCGCTCCTTCTTGTAGGTGCCTGCCACGGGGTGCTGGAAGCGGGTGGGGTTGGTGGAGTTACCGGTGATGGAGATGTCGACGTTCTCGTGCCACATGATGGCAACGCCCTCGCGGACGTCGTCGGCGCCGTAGCAGTTGACGGCAGCGCGGGGACCATCAGAGTAGGGGATGGTCTCGACGACCTTGAGCTCGCCGGTGAAGTAGTCGAACTGGGTCTTCACGTAGGTGAAGCCGTTGATGCGGGCGATGATCTGGGCGGCGTCCTTGCCAAGGCCGTTAAGGATGACGCGCAGCGGCTTCTGGCGGGCCTTGTTGGCGTTGAGGGCCAGGCCAATGGCGCCCTCAGCGGCGGCGAAGGACTCGTGGCCGGCGAGGAACGCGAAGCACTCGGT
>CAVGOA010000011.1:29017-52356 GCA_963630635.1 Paludibacteraceae bacterium | reverse complement strand
GGGCAGCGAGTCGACGTACTTCTCGTCTATAAAAGATTGAACCTCATCGACCAGGCCCAAGGACGCCGCGAAGGCCGCGCGGTCAAAAACCACCAGGTAGACAGCCATCTCGCTACCGTTAACCACCGCAGCATCGGTGGCGAGAAATGCACGGATCTCGTCGCAGGCAACGCGCAGGGCCTCGGCCGGCGGATACCCAAAGATTCCTGCCGAGATAAGCGGCAAGGCGACGCTTTGCGCCCCCAGCCGCGCCGACTCGCCCAGCGCCGAGCGATATGCCCCGCGAAGCAGGGTCTCCTCGCCGTGTGCGCCGTCGATGTAACGCGGCCCCACCGCGTGCACAATCCAGCGAGCAGGTGCATCAAAGCCCGGGGTCCAAACGGCCGAGCCCGTGGGGCAAGGCGCGACCTTGCGACAGGCCTCCCGCAGCTGGCGCGCACCGGCCGCCGCAAAGATCGCACCGCACACACCGCCGCCTGCGACCAGGCCTTCGTTTGCCGCGTTGACAATGACATCGGTCTGCATGCGCGCGATGTCGTTTCTCACGATAGAAAACGGCACGGCCTCTCCCCTCTTTTAGGTTACGAGATCATTTTCCCCTACATGGCCCTCGACATCCAACACGCAAGGGCTTGCGCATGGGCAAAGGCACGAATCCGCGCGGTACATGCAACCAAATTACGACTTTGCGGCAAGGAATTGGCTTGAACCGGCGCCAAGAGGCCAACGCGCGACCGTATACAGCGTATTTGCCCAGTTGGTCGACAGCCTGTCAGGGAAAGGTTGGCCAAGTTTGCAGCAGAGTCGAAGTTTAGTTGCACGCGCCCTTGCAGAATCGGGACAGCGGCGCGTTTGCCTACGGCTTGGATAATTTCCCCCAACCGGATACGCGCGCAACCGCCAACTGGCCTTTTGCAAAATCGCGTTACGGTTGGGGGAAGTTTTTTCGCGACCTTAGTCCCACCCGACCGCGTAGAACCTCCCCTGCTCCGCCGGGTCGCGGCTTAGGGTCTCGGCGTTAAGAAGCGTGCCGCGCCAGCCGCGGTCGGGGTAGCGGGCATCGTCCAGGTCAAGGATGGTGTGGCCAAAGGCGTTGACCACGTGGCAGCCGCCCTCAAGCACACGCTCGCGCTCGAACACGGGCGCGTAGCCCTTGTGCACGTGGCCATGGACCATGTAATCGGGACTCCAACGCCCTATGGCCTCGTTAAAGCAAACAAAACCCTGGTGTGGCAGATCATCCAGGTCTCCCACCCCACGCGCCGGCGCATGCGTGAGCAAGATGTCGACGCCGCCCGCAAGCCGCACCTTGGGCTCAAGGCGCCGCACGCGCCGCGCCATCTCTTGCTCGTTGTACATGTTGTGACCGTTGCGGTAGCGCATCGAGCCGCCCAGCCCCGCGATACGAAGCCCCTGCCAAACGTAAACGCTATCCTCGATGCACACGCAGCCGCCCGGCGCGCGCCTCTCGTAGGCGTCGTCGTGGTTGCCGCGCACATAGAGCAGCGGCTTATTGGTCACCGTCACAAGAAACTCCAGGTAGTCGGCACAAAGGTCTCCCGCCGAGAGAATCAGGTCGACATCGGCAAAACGCTGCTCGTCGTAATAGTCCCAAAGGCAGCGTTCCTCGACGTCCGCTATGGCAAGGATCCTCATTTCCTAAGCACACCCGCAACCTTCGCCGCCGCAAGCGCCCGCTCGCTGATCTCCCAATCGGCCGGAAGCGACCCCTCGACGTTTTGTGCAAGCCAGGTCATGCCCACGATCGCAGAACTTGACAGCGCCGGGAAGCCGGCCAGCTGGATCGTCGCGTCCTGACTGCGCAGCTCTCCCTCAAAAGGATGGATCGCGCCCGACACAACGCCGTTTCGAAGAAGCGAGACGAGCTTCTTGGACGTGTAGGGCAAATCAGTCGCGAGTCTCACGTCGATGACGCCCGAGCTTAGGCCGTACCAATAGCTCACCGCGCGATCTGCGGCATCTACATGCGCCGCATTTGCCGCGGCGGCCGGCACATCCCACGATCCGTGGAGAAGACCGCGCACAATCAGCTCGTAGTAGCGACCCCAGTGCCAGACGGGCGCGGCCACGTCGCGCAGGCAACCGTCGTCAAGCAGGTGCAGGCCGTAGGCGTCCGCGGCGGCCCAGGGCTTGGCCACGTCAGAGCCGCTCATCACGTCGGTCCCCTGCGCCCTCATCGTGCTTAAGAGGTCATCGTCTTCGCCGCGAGACCAGCTAAGCACCACGCGCGCAGCGGGGTCCACAAGAGACGCCCCAATGGCGAAGGCGTTTATCTCGGCAATCGTTCCATAGATGGGGTAATAGGCGCGGTAGCCCACGCGGTGGGTGCTGGACATGCTGGCCGCCAGCGCCCCAAGTAAGAACTTGGCCTCGAACATCTTGCCGTAGTAGGAGCGCACAAGCGGGTGCGGCATGCCAACCGAGCAGTTGAGAAACCGCACGTCCGGGTAGCGCACGGCGGCCTTCACGCTAAGGTCCATAAGCAACGACGAGGTGGTAAAGACCACGTCTGCGCCTGCCCTGGTCGCAGAGTCCACGGCGTCCATGAAGTCGTCCTCGCTGTCGCGGCCCTCAAAGACAAGGGTCCGCACGATGCCGCCAAAGTACTCCTCAAGGTGCTGACGGCCCAGGTCATGGGCATAGGCCCAGCCCGAGTCGCTCACAAGGCGGTCGTGGATAAACGCGACGCGCAAAGGCCGGCGCTCGGTATAGGTGGTCTTGCCCATAAAGAATTTAAGCACCCCCGAGGCAGGGGCGGGCGTGGGCGCCTCTTCACCGGGATCTGGCGCCTCGACCAGATCGGCCTTCTCGCCATCTGGCCTGCCTTCCATGACGAGCTCGCGCCAAATGCGCCCCAGGCGGTCGATGACGATGGAAGACGGCACGTCCAAGATGCGGTCCTGCGTATAAACGCCCAGGTAGACAAGCATGGCATCGGCGGACGTTATGTCCAGGTGGGCGCCGCCGGCACGCGCATAGGCGCTGGCAAAGAAGAGATAGCTCTGGCGAAGGTAGTCCACGGCCTCGTCGGGCCAGGGCGCCGTAAGGTCACGCCCAAAGGCCGCCGCCAGCCTGCGATAGGACCCCTCGCGCGAAAACTCGATGTCGTAGATGGGGCACGCGCGCCAAAACTCGCAGAACTCGCCGTACAGGCGCCGCTCGACGCCCTCCCAGCGGCTGGGGTACAAGCGCGTGACCTCGGCCGTTACCGTGTGGGCGCCCAGGTACTTAAGAACGCTCACGCGCTTGTTGCCCTCTTGCACATAGAAGCGGTGCATGAACTCGGTCACGCGAATGGGGTCGCGATAGCCCTCCTCTACCTGGATGTCATAGAGGCGAGACCACTTGATGGCAAACTCGGTGTCGGGCTCAAGCAGCGGCATGAAGGTACGCGAGAAGGCCTTCTCGCGGCCGCGGGTAACGGTGCCCACGACCATGTCGAGCGGGATCTCAAACGTGCCGCACGACTCGCGGCTTGCGGTCTGGCCCTCCAGCACGATGCCGTCAAGGTCGGTGAGAAAGGGGTGGCGGCCCTCGGACATGGCGCGACGGGCGTCCTGCTCGCCGCGCTTGAGGGCCTTGCGGTATGCGTCGGCCATACTCGTGCTCCGTAATTAATCGATAAGGGCTGAGTCACCAGAGACGCGGGCCGCCATGGGGAGAAGCGCAAACACGGGAAGAGGCTTTGCGGGGAAGATACAAAGCGCAGGTAGGACATCACGGTCCGCATCCCTGGAAACTCATGGGAAAACACGGGCGCGCCCGGGAAGAGGAGGCGCGCCCGGTAACAACTAGCAGGTAGTACCCATCGTCACGCTCACGTGCACGGTCGAGCCGGCAGGCGCCACGGGCAGGACCTGACCGTCGATCTTCTTTCCGTCTACTTCCACGCAGGCGACGCCCTTCTGGACATGCCGCGGGTTCTTGACGTCGATGACGTAGGTGGCTCCGCGGTAGGCGCGGGTAAGCGAGAAGCCCTCCCACTCGTGCGGGATGCAGGGGTCGACCTTGATGCCGTCAAGGGTGGGCTTGACGCCCAGGATGTACTGCGAGACGTTCACGAAAGTCCAGGCGGCGGTGCCGGTAAGCCAGGAGTTCTTGCCCTGACCAAAGTTCACCGCGTCGCGCCCGGCGACCATCTGCGAGTACACGTAGGGCTCGGTGGCGTGACGGGCCGCCTTGTCCTGCAGGTAGGCGGGGCAGATCTTGCGGTAGACCTCAAAGGCGCGGTCGCCGTGGCCCACCTGGGTCTCGGCGATGGAGATCCAGGGGTTGTTGTGACAGAAGATGCCGCCGTTCTCTTTGTAGCCCGGCGGGTAGCTGGAGACCTCGCCCAGTTCCTTGTGGTACTCGGAGTAGGCCGGTTGGAAGATCATCACGCCGTACTCGGTGTCCAGGTACTTCTCGACACTTGCCAAGGCGCGCTCGGCCTTGCCGTCGTGAAGGCCAATGCCCGCCATGGGGGCAAAGCCCTGCGGCTCGATGTAGATGCGGCCCTCCTCGCACTCGGCCGAACCCACCTTGTTGCCGGCGGCGTCATAGGCGCGCACGAACCACTCGCCGTCCCAACCGTCGCGTGCAACGGCGGCCACCATGCGGCTGCAGGCGGCCAGTGCCCGGGCAGCCTCGGTGTCGTTGCCGCGACGGGCCATGATGTCGGCGTACTCGTGGGAGTACTTGACAAACATCGCGGCGATAAAGACCGACTCGGCCACGGGGCCCTCGGAAGGACCGGTGGTCTGGAAGCTCTCGCCCGGCTCCTCGCTAAAGCAGTTGAGGTTAAGGCAGTCGTTCCAATCGGCGCGGCCAATGAGCGGCAGGCCGTGGGGGCCAAGGTTCGCCAGCGTGTAGTCCAGCGAGCGCGTAAGGTGCTCGACCAAGGGGCACGCAAGGGACTCGTCGTTGTCAAAGGGCACGCGCTCTTCAAGGATCGAGTAGTCGCCCGTCTCGCGAAGGTAGGCGGAGACACCGGCGATCAGCCACAGCGGGTCGTCGTTGAAGCCGCTGCCAATATCGGAGTTGCCCTTCTTGGTAAGCGGCTGGTACTGGTGGTAGGCGCTGCCGTCGGGGCGCTGGGTGGCCGCGATGTCCAGGATGCGCTGGCGCGCGGCCGCGGGCACCAGGTGCACGAAGCCAAGAAGGTCCTGGTTAGAGTCGCGAAAGCCCATGCCACGACCAACGCCGCTCTCGTAGTAGCTGGCCGAGCGGCTCATGTTGAACGTCACCATGCACTGGTACTGGTTCCAGATGTTGACCATGCGGTCCACGCGCGCGTCCGGCGTCTTTGCCGTGTAGGTGGAGAGAAGACCGTCCCAGTAGGCAGTCAGCTCGGCCACGGCGGCGTCAACCTGCTCGTCGCTGGCGTAGCGGGCGGCCAGCGCCTGGGCGCCCGCGCGGTTGACCACGCCCTTGGACTCCCACTTTTGGTCGCGGGGGTTCTCGGTGTAGCCAAGCACAAACGCGGCCGTCCAGGTCTGGCCGGGGGCAAGCTCGACGTCCAGCTGATGGGCGGCGATTGGGCTCCAGCCAGAGGCCACGGAGTTCGTGCAAGCGCCGCTTGTCACGGCCTCGGGCGTGTCCGGCCCCTGGTAGGCGCCCAGGAACGAAGCGCGGTCGGTGTCGAAGCCCGCGACCTCGCGGTTCACGGTAAAGAAGGCAAAGTGGTCGCGGCGCTCGCGGTACTCGGTCTTGTGGATCAGCATCGAGCCGTGGACCTCGACCTCGCCGGTGCTTAAGTTGCGCTGGAAGTTGCGGTCGTCGTCATCGGCATTCCACAGGCACCACTCAACATACGAGAAGACCTGCAGCTTCTTGGCAACGTCACCTTGGTTGGTAAGCGTCAGGCGCATGACGTAGCAAGGGTCGTTTACGGGCACGAAGTTCAAGACCTCGGCGGCAATACCGTTCTTCTTGCCAAAGAGCTTGGTGTAGCCCATACCGTGGCGGCACTCGTAGGCGTCAAGCGGCGTGCGAGTGGGCTGCCAGCCGGGGTTCCAAACGGTGTCGCCGTCCTTGATATAGAGGTAGCGGCCGTTGTTGTCTGCCGGGACGTTGTTGTAGCGGTAGCGGGTGATGCGGCGCAACTTGGCGTCGCGGTAGAAGCTGTAGCCGCCGCCGGTGTTGGAGATAAGCGAGAAGAACCCGTTGGTGCCCAGGTAGTTGATCCAGGGCAGCGGGGTCTTGGGCGTCGTGATCACGTACTCGCGACGCTCGTCATCAAAGTGACCAAACTCGGTGTCTGCCATGCGCGTTCCTTCTCCCTACTGACGCTCGAAGACGGGGATGGACTCCAGGGGTGCCGCGGCCACGATGGTCTGGCCGCCCTCGTAGACCTTGCCGTCGCGTACGTCTTTCCAGGTGCCGGCGGGCAGATAGACCTCGCGCTCCCACATGTCCTCATAGAAGATGGGGGCAACCAGCAGCTTGTCGCCAAAGAGATACTGGTCATAGAGGTCCCAGCACTTCTCGTCTTTGGGGAACTCGTAGAACATCGGGCGCAGCAGCGGGGCACCGGTCTGGTGCGCCTCGTCAAAGAGCTGCTTGATGTAGGGCTTCATGGCCAGGCGCACGTCAAGGTAGTCACGCATGATCTTGAAGTTCTTCTCGCCGTAGCTCCACAGCTCGTTGGGCTGGCCGGTGCGCTGAGAACCGCCGCCAAAGCTGGAGTTGTCCAGGTTGGGGATGTTGTAGGGACCGCGGTCGCCGTGCATACGCAGGATCGGGGTATAGACGGCAAACTCGTACCAGCGAATAAGCAGCTGCTGGAAGTAGGGGTCATTGACATCGTCGGTCATAAAGCCGCCGATGTCGGTCGTCCACCAGGGCATGCCGCAAAGGGCCATGTTGATGCCGCACTGGAACTGGTCGCGGAAGCCCTCGAAGGTGGAAGGCACGTCGCCGCTCCACACCACGTTGCCGTACTTCTGCGAGCCTGCCCAGGCGCTGCGCAGCAGGTTGACGGCAGGCAGACCCTCCTTGACCTGGTTGTCGTAGGCGATGCGCGAGTACATCTGCGGGTAGATGTTGGTCACCTCAAGCGCGGTGCCCAGCCAGTAGCGGTAGTTGTCGTAGTCATAGACGGCGTAATCGGGCTCGGCGTTGTCCAGCCAGAACATGTCGATGCCGTAATCGGCGTAGTTCTTCTTGAGCTTCTCCCACACGTAGTCGCGGGTCTCGGGGTTGGTGGCGTCGATCTCAAGGCAGTCGCCAAGGTAGTCGTAGGTCTGGATGCTGCCGCGCTCGGTGCGGATCAGCATGCCGTTCTCAAAGAGCTCGCCAAAGTTCTCGCTACGGCGGTCCACCGACGGCCAGACCGAGACGCAGACCTTGATGCCCATGGAGTGAAGCTCGTCCACCATGGCCTTGGGGTCGGGCCAGTAGGTGTAGTCAAAGCGCCAGTCGCCCTGGTAGGGCCAGTGGAAGAAGTCGATGACGATAAGGTCGATGGGAACGTTGTGCTCTTTGCAGGCGTGGGCGACGTCCAGGACCTCCTGCTGGGTGCGATAGCGCAACTTGCACTGCCACAGGCCCATGAGGTCCTCGGGAAACTCCGGCGCGCGGCCGGTGACGGCGGTGTAGTCCTCGACGATGGCACGCGGGTCCTCGTCGGCGCAGATCCAGTAGTCCATCTCTTTAGAGCACTCGCTGGTCCACTCGGTGATGTTGTAGCCAAAGGTGGCGCGGCCCACGGCGGGGTTGTTCCAAAGGAAGCCGTAGCCCAGGTTAGAGACGGCAAACGGAATGGTGACCTGGGAGTTTCTCTGCGCCAGGTCCAGCACGCAACCCTTCATGTTGGTCTGGGCCTGCTGGTACTGGCCCATGCCAAAGATCTTCTCGCCGTCGTTGGCCTCGAACTTGATGTTGAGCTCAAAGTCGCCGCCGGTACGCGGGATGTAGTTACGGGCAACGACCTTGAGGCAGCGAGACTCGCGCGAGATGCTGCCGTCGTAGGAGCGGTAGTGCTCGCGCAAGATCTTCTCGCCGTCGCGGTAGAAGGTGAGAATACCCACGCGGTTGACCCAGACGCTAATGCGGCCGTTGGTGAGGGTCCAGCCGCCGTCCTCGTGCTGCTCGGCCGTGACCTGCTGGGGCTCGACAGCCTCGGTCAGGGCCCAGTCGCGGCCGGTGAACTCGGGGTATTTGGTGCCGCGAACACGGAAGGCGTTCTTGCCCCAGGGCTCGATGCGCAGGGTCTCGGCCTGGCGACGAAGCTCGAAGACGTTGTTCTCAAAGGTGCACTTCATGTGGTTCCAATCTGTGTTGCTTGAGTGTGGTACAGGTTGAAGGGCCTGGATTGGACCCTAGAACTCCAGGTTCTTGCCGGTCTGGGGGTCAAAGACGTGGGCCACGTCGCCGCCAAAGGTGAAGGCGATGTCAGACTTCATGGCATAGGTCTTGCCGCCCATGTCAAGCGTGGGGACGATGATGACGCCGTCCTTGCCGCAGGCCTTGATGTGCAGGTGGACAGAGGAGCCCATCATCTCGGAGACATCCACCACGCCGTGAATCATCTTGTCTGCCGGGCCATCCAGGGTGATGTGCTCGGGACGCACGCCCACGGTGACCAGGTCGGCCTTGACGTTGTTGGCGGAAAGGCGGGCCTGTTTGTCGGCAGAAAGCTCGATCACGGCGCCGTCGACTTTGACGGAGTACTTACCGGCACTGTCGCGGAGAAGCTCGCCCTCGTAGAAGTTCATCTGCGGCACGCCGATGAAGCCGGCGACAAAGATGTTGGCCGGGCTGTCAAAGACCTCCTGCGGGGTACCGATCTGCTGGACAACGCCGTCCTTCATGATGACAATGCGGTCGCCCAGGGTCATGGCCTCGGTCTGGTCGTGGGTGACGTAGACGAAGGTCGCGTCGATGCGCTGGCGCAGCTTGATGATCTCGGCGCGCATCTGGTTGCGGAGCTTCGCGTCAAGGTTAGAGAGCGGCTCGTCCATGAGAAGGACCTTGGGGTCGCGCACGATGGCGCGGCCAATGGCCACGCGCTGGCGCTGGCCGCCAGAGAGGGCCTTAGGCTTGCGGTCAAGGTACTGGGTGATGCCCAGGACCTGGGCGGCCTGCTCGACGCGGCGGTCGATCTCGGCCTTGTCCATCTTGCGGAGCTTAAGCGGGAACTCCATGTTCTGGCGCACGGTCATGTGCGGGTACAGGGCGTAGTTCTGGAAGACCATGGCGATGTCGCGCTCCTTGGGCGCCACCTCGTTCATAAGCTTGCCGTCGATGTAGAGCTCGCCGCGGGTAATGTCCTCAAGGCCTGCGACCATGCGCAGCGTGGTGGACTTGCCGCAACCAGAGGGGCCGACAAGAACCACGAACTCGCGGTCGGCGATCTCGAGGTTGAAGTCCTCGACGGCAACAACGCCCTCCTCGGTCTCTTTGAGGTTGTTCTTCTTCTCGATGGTCTCCTCGCCCTTCTTGGGCTTCTTGACCTTCTTCTTGGCGTTCTCGTTGGGGTAGACCTTCTCGATGTGCTTCAAGCTGACGGTTGCCATGACGCACGCTCCTAACTCACGTTGTGACTTGCTGTTTGACTGACGCGCTATGTGCTAAAGCCAGCGGCCGTCCGAGGTCGAGATCTTTGCCTCGAGCGGTTGCATGGACACTCTTTTGCCCTGGTAGAAGAACGTGTGGTTCCTCATCGTGTTGTTGAAGAAGAACCGGTACTCGCAGGTGTCGGAAGAGCGCGTGGAGCTCTCGACGCCGGCGGGTAGATTCTCGATGAAGTCGATGCCGGCCAGGCGAAGCTCGCCCACCAGCAGCGCGCGGTGGAAGCCCTTGTCGCCAACCGTGCCCACGTAAGAGCAGCTGCCCTCGCCAAAGGTGTTGCGGCAAGCGGCGGGCATGCCGGCGTAGTAGCGCTCGTCGTACTCGGCGATGGCGCGGGCGCCGTCAAGCTCAAGCAAGTCGCACCACACGCTGATGTTGTGCACGTTGCCGTTAGCGTCGCGCACGGTCTGGACGGCCTCGCCAATGGCGTCGCTTTCCAAAACACGGCAGCCGCAGAGCTGGGCAAACTTGCCGGGCAGGTACTCCCCCACCGTGCAGTTGCCGTTGGCGTCCTTGGCGCCCGAGCGCACGGTCAAGACTGCGTGGCCACCGGCGCGCACGTACTCGGTGAGCTTCTGGGCAAACGCGTCGCTGGTCACGGCATATGCCGGCACAATGACAAGCTTGTAGTGGGCAGGGTCAAGCGGCTCGACGTCGCTCAGCACGTCCACGTTCACGCCCAGGCCCATGAGGGTGTCGTGGAACAGGCGCTCCTGGCGCCAGTAGTCAAAGCCGCGGCTCTGGGTCTGGTTGGCAAAGTTGTAGCTTTGCTCCGGCGAGAAGATCAGCGCGACTTGGGAGTGAATCTGGGTGCCGTCGAGCTCGCCCGCCTTTTGCAGGCGGTCCCCCAAAAGCTCAAGCTCCTTCAGGCGGCGGTTGGGCTTGTTGTCGTGGTCGAGAAGGCCAAAGCAGTACATCTCGGCGCCGGTCGACGCGGTGCGCCAACGGAAGAAGTTGAGCAGGTCGGCGCCGTGGGCCACGGCCTGCATGGCGTAGCCCTCGAGCATGCCGGGCTCCATGGCGCGCGTGGTGGGCATCCAGCAGCCCATGGGGCCGCCCAGCTGCTCCATGACCCAGAAGTTGCACTTCTTCCAACCGCGCACCATGTCAAGCGCAAAGGCGTTGGAGTAGACCTCATGCGGGTCCTCAGGGATGTCGACCGGCGGGTAGTTGTCGTAAGAGGCCACGTCAAGAGGCGCGAACTCCTGGTAGAAGTCCTGCACGTGCAGGCCAAAGCAGGCATTGGTGGTGACAAGCGCCTTGGGGTCGTACTCGCGGATAAGATCTGCCTGGAAGGCCACGTACTCAGCCGTGGTGGCAGAGCAAAAACGCTCGTAGTCCAGCATGTAGGCGGGGTTGAACCAGTCGGACTTGTTCACCCACGCGGTGTTGAAGCACTCGATCTGCGACCAGTCCGAGTACTCGCCGCTCCACACCACGGTGCCCCAGTCGCGATTGAGCTGCTCTAAGGTGCCGTGCTTTTCTCGGCAAAACTGCTGGAAGCGCTCGCGGCAAGACGGGCAGGTGCAGTGATTTGACTCGACCTCGTTGTCGATCTGCCAGCCCAAGATCTCGGGGCGCCCGGCGTAGCGCTCGGCCATCTTGCGGATGATCTTCTCGGCATAGGCGCGAAAGACCGGCGAGGTCTGGCAACGATGGCCGCGAATGCCCAGGTGGGTGCGCTGCCCGTCGCGCTCGCATTGGACGGTCTGGGGGTAGGCGGTGTAGAGCCACAGCGGCGCGCAGTTGGTGGGCGTGCCCAAAATGACCTTCATGCCGTAGCGGGCAATAAGCTCCACGGCCTGGTCAAGCCACTCGAAGTCGTAGACACCCTCTGCGGGCTCCATGCGGCTCCAGGCAAACTCGCCCACACGCACGGCGTAGACGCCCAGCTGGGCCATGGCGCGCACGTCGTCCTCCCACAAGGAGCGGTCCCAGTGCTCGGGATAGTAGTCGATGGCGATCTTGATCATGCGAGAAATTCCTTACCAGTCTCGTTCACTCGACACGGTGATTCCGTCGTCCGCCTTGGGGTTGCCCTCAAGCGAGCGAAAGATGGGCATCGCGATCTGGGCGACCGTGTAGACGGCCAGCGCAGGCGCGAAGAAGAGGCCGGCGTAGGTGAGCACCGGGGCCGTGAAGCCAAAGATGAGAACCTGAAGACCCAGCACACCCATCAAAAGCAGGGTCTTTCCAAAGAAGCGAACGCAGATCAGGCGAGAGTTGCGCATCTGCTGAAGCAGGCTGTTCTCGTAGCGAGCTTCAAGGGGAAAGACGTACACAAAGTGGACGAAGGCGAGAAGAAACACGGCAAAGGCCAAGATGAGAAACCCTACCGGGTTGTCGGGCAGCTTCTCGAAGAGCTGCCAGCTCATCCAGGTGCTCCACGCGCAGGCGAGAATCGCCAGCGTGAGGATGACGCCGTGCTTTAGGTTGGCCACCCAGGCGCTCCAGAAGGCCCGGGTGATGCCAACGTCCTCGCGGTCCTCGCTCATCTTGAGAAGGACGGTGAAGGCCGCGGTGGCCGAGGCGCCGGCCGTGACGACGGGAAGGCAGCCAACCACCAACCAGAAGTTGACGATGAGCAGGTTCGTTGCCTTGATTCCCGCCTGGACAAACGGCGAGTCGACCGTGATCTTCATGCGCGTCTTTCCCCCTCTCGAATTTGGTTACCCGCGCCAGCGCGCGAGGGTCTTACTTCTCCTGCAGGCCAAAGCGGCGGGTGGCCTCTTCCTTGCACCAGGCAACGCAGTCGTCGTAGCCGTAGCCCGCGCAGGTGCTCTGCATGTCCTTGACCAGGCTGGCAAACTCGGCGTCGTCCTTGGCATAGATGGCCTTCCAAGAGCCTTCCTTGATGGTCTTGATGACCTGCTGCCAGGTAAGCTCGAGCTCGGAGCTACGGGTGGACAGCGCGAAGTTGGCAGCCGGGATGACCGTGTAGTTGACAGAGTTGAGGTACTCCCACTGGCTCTTGGCGCCGGTGACCTCGCGCCAGTCCTTCTCGGCGTCGTTTTGGGCATCGACGATGTTGGAAGACCAGGTGCCCTGGTAGAAGCAGTCGTTCTTGGCCTCGGGGTTCTTGGCGCCGTTGGCCCAAGTGGTGTTGTTGATCTGCAGGGTGCCGTCGTTGTAGGTGCCCGAGAGGGTGTACTTGGTGCCGGTCTTGGGCGAGGTCCACTCAACGCCGTCGAGCGAGGTGGTGGGGTCCTCGAAGCACTTCTTGCCCAGCTCGGTGAACTTTGTGTTGCCATCAGAGTCGTAGTCCCACATGAGGCCCTTCAGGCCATAGAGGTTGGTGAGGGCGCCTTCGGGGGTGTAGAGCCAGTTGATGAGCTGCATCACGCGCTCGGGGGCGTCGCAAAGCTCGCCGATGGACCAGATGCGGCCCTGGCCCGTGGTCGAGAGGCCCTGGACAATGACGGAAGCCTCGGAGGGCACCAGGGGCAGCATGATCTTGCCGGCTGCGATGTGGTCATCGTTGTTGTAGGCGGTGGCGCCGGCGTAGTCAAAGATGGAGAAGAGCACGTTGCCGTTACGGACCTTGGTGATCATCTCGTCGTAGGTCTGGGTCATGGAGTCGGGGTCGACCAGGCCGTCGCGGTAGAGCTTGTTGACGAACTTCAGGGACTCCATGTAGGGGCCATCGTCAGAAAGCGCGTCCATGAACTTGCCGGTCGAAGAGTCGTACAGGCCAATGCCCAGCTCGTCGTAGCCGTGGTAGGCAGAAGCCAGGCCCTTGACGTACATGACCATCTCGGCGTCCCAGTCGGGCCAGATGGACAAGGCGTAGGTCGGCTTGCCGTCGTCGCCGGTGGGGCAGGCGGCTTGCATGTCCTTCAACACGCCCTCAAGGTCGTCGAGGGTCTTGACCGCGGGGTGGCCGAGCTTCTGGTACAGGTCCCAGCGCAGGCCCCAGTTATAGATAAAGAGGTCGTGCTCGCCCTTCTCGTTGGTCACGTTGTTGCCAATGCCGTGGATCTTGCCGTCGGAGTTGAGCTCCTTGTTGCCGTCAAGGGCGGCCTGGAAGTACTTCTTAAGGTCGGCGCCTTCGGAGTCGAGGGTCTTGTCCTCGTCCCAGTCAAAGAGCTTGCCCTGGTCAACGGCAGCCTGGTAGTCGGTGCCGTTGGTGCCCCAGATAACCAGGTCGCCCAGGTCGCCGTTCTCCATGCGGGTCTGGTAGGCGCCGTTGGTGTCGGGGACGATGGTGGCAGTGAGGTTGAAGTAGTCCTTGAGCAGCGTGGCGCCCCAGCCCACCTGGTCGCCCGACCAGTTAGCGGTCTGAGAGAAGATGGTGATGGCCATCTCATCGGCCGCGACCTCGGTGGTCGAATCCGAGCCGGACTTGGAGTCAGAGCTGGAAGAAGAGCCAGAAGAGCCGCAGCCTGCCAAGAAGGCGAGAGGGGCGGTGGCTCCAAGAAGCTTGGCGAAGCTCCTGCGGCTCAAGACGTGATCTGCGTTCATGGTGTTTCTCCTTGTTGGAAGTGCGTTTGCCGCGCCGAGAAAACAAGCGCTGACATGCGGTTTATTTGATGGTTGAAACCGGGCGGCCCCGTGGGTGACGGCCGTTGCACCCGCCGGGACCAAAGCCTTAAAGGGACAGGACTAGCCCTTGACGGCGCCCAGCATGATGCCCTCTTCGAAGTAACGCTGCATGAATGGGTAGACGAGCATGATCGGGATGATCGTGACCATGCTGATGGTGTACTTGATGACCTTGGTGTTCAAGGCCGCCGCCGCGGTGCCGCCACCGGTGGTCATAGAGGCCGCCAGGTTAGACGAGCTGTTGAGGTAGATCCACAGGCGGTGCTGCAGGGTGTAGAGCTGCGGCGAGTTGGACATCAAGATCAAGGAGTCCTGCAGCGAGTTCCAGTTGGCCACGGCGCCAAAGACGGCGATGGTTGCCAGGATGGGCTTAGAGAGCGGCAAGATGATCTTGGTGAACACCTGCATGACCGAGGCGCCGTCGATGGTGGCCGACTCTTCCAGCGAGGCCGGGATGGACTCGATGTAGGTCTTGACCAGGATGATGTTGTACGGCGAGACGAGCGCAGGCAGGATGTAGCCCCAGAAGTTATCGGTAAGGCCCAGACCCAGCATGTTGAGGTACCAAGGAATGGTGCCCGCGTTGAAGTACATGGTGACCACGAGGAAGCGGTACCAGAAGCTGCGGTGCCACATCTCGCGCTTGGTGGTGAGGTAGCCGGCGAAGGCCGAGATGACCACCATGAGCGAGGTCGCGATGACGGTGCGGGCCACCGTGACGACCACGGCGTTGCCAAAGTCGTTGACGTCCTTTAGCGCGATGTAGTTGTCAAAGTGGATGCCCTGGGGAAGCAGCGTGATCTGGTTTGCCGAGACAAGCGAGTTGTCCGAGATCGTGTTGATAAACAGGTAGTAGAACGGGAAGATGCACAGCAGGGTGAAGAGGGCGAACACCGTGATGTTGATCACGTTGAAGGCCACGTCGCCGGGGGTCTGCTTGTACTGGATTCCGCCGTTGACACGTTTTGCCATTGTTTTCTCCCCCCCCTTAGATGATGCTCTCGCCGCGGAGCTTCTTAGACGCGCCGTTGGCGGCAAAGAGAAGCACGACAGAGACGACGGATTTGAACATGCCGATAGCCGTGGACATCGGGATCTGGCCGTTGCCGATACCCAGGTTGTAGACGTAGAGGTCAAGCACCTCGAGCCAGTTGGAGTTGGCCGCGTTGGAGAAGACCAGGTACTGCTCCATGCCGTTGGAAAGCACGTTTGCGATGCTCATGAGCAAAAGCACGAAGAACGTGGGCATGAGCTGCGGGATGGTGACGTGCCACATCTTTTGGAAGCGGCCGGCGCCGTCGACCTCGGCGGCCTCGTAGAGACCCGGGTCGATGCCCGTGATCGAGCTGATGTAGATGATGGCCGACCAGCCAACGCCCTTCCACATACCCCAAAGCAGCATCTTGAGCCACATGTGCGAGCCGTCCATCAGGTAGTTGGTGTTGGCGGCGATGCCACAGATGTTGTTGAGGAAGTTGTTGATAAAGCCGTCGGTCGAGAAGATCGCAATGGCGATGGCGTAGACAATCGACCAGCCCAGGAAGTTGGGGACCGTCGTGAAGTTCTGCACAAAGCGACGGAAGCCCTTGGACGGCACCTGCACGAGGAACACGGCAAAGACCATCGGGATCCACGAGGTCAGGATGCCCAGACCAGACATCGCAAGCGTGTTGGTCATCACGCGAATGACGTCGCCGCGGGTCGTGTCGTTTTGGAACAAGATGGTGAACCACTTGAGGCCCACGAAGTTATCTGCGGTAAGGTCGCCGCCGGCGCTGTAGTCAAAGAAGGCGTAGCGCCAGCCCCAAAGCGGCAGGTAGCAGAAGAGGAAGGCCAGGGCCAGGATGGGGACAAACAGCAGGAACAGGTGGTACTTCTCCTGCATCTCCATCTTGTCCTCGACCGGCTCGGGGTCGGCCTTCTCTTTAGCAAACAGGGCCGCCGAGCAGGCAAGCATTGCCACGATAAGAACCACGAAGAAGAAAAACGAACCGGGAAGCGACGCCGGGACCTTATCGGAGGCAGTGCCGGCGATAGTGGCGTAAACCGCGCCCACGCCGCCCAGGCCCGCCGCCATGACAACCGCGCCAATCACGGGGAACTTGAGGCCAAACGTACGCATGCGCTTGTTGCCGTAGGACATGCACGCGCCCACGATGGCCACGATGATTCCCACGATGATCACGGCACAGGCGACCTGCAGCATCGTGAAGGTGTCGCTGGTCACAGCGGTCTTCTTGAGGATGCGGTCGGGAATCTGGCTCACCAGGGATTCGTGGTTGATGCAGGCAGTAAAGAGCGAAACGTTGCTAGAGATCGCGGTCGTCACCCTCGCGGGGTTAAGACCCGAGTAGAAAACCGACGCGGCGGCCAAGATCACGGCGACGCGCAGGACGTGATAGAGCGGATGGTCCTGCATCGCTTTAGGCTTGGCCTGACCTTCATTTGTCACAGCGGCCGCGCTTGCGGATTTCTTCATGTTCACCCTCCCATCTTTGTGCTTGAAACGAGTGTGCCTAACCTAGATGCCCGTGCGGGTTTTGCGGCTCGAAATCGGCGACGGGCGCGCCTTTCTCGAGAATGCGGACTCCTCCCCTCTTCGCGTGCCCTACAAAGTGATGGCGACGGTGTGCTCGCCCGAAGTGGGACGATCAATGGTGCCGTCGCACGCGATGCCGTCGAAGAGATACGCGGTCTTCTCGCCGCAACGAAAGGCGCCGCTGGCAGAGTCGATGGTCACGTGGATATGGGCGTCGCCCAGGCCCAGGGTGTATGCCAGATGGGTCTGGCCGGGACGCAGGACGGGGTCGAAGGTTACGGTCTGGCGGCCCACATTGGCGCCGGTGGTCTCGTAAGTGGCAAGGGTCAACCACGAGGCGGTGCCAGAGAGCAGCGGCGCGATGTTCTCGCCGGTCTGGGAGTTGTTGTACTGGGTGCAGAAGCGCGGGTTGCCCTTGATGACGTAGGGGTTCTCGATCGCCTTGTACGGGAAGGTGCGGTCCATCATGAAGTAGGCCAGCTCAGACAGGCGCTCGGCCAGGGCAGGGTCGGCAACGGTCTTGGCGGCCTTGAGCGAGGCCACGGTGGCCATCATGGCCGCGTGCTTGAAGACGCCGGAGTTCTCGCGATCGCCGGGGAAGTAGAGGGCAGTGCCGGTGGCCACGCCCAGGCGGTCGAAGTCGACCAGGGTGCACAGGCGAAGGCCGGCCTCGGTCTTAAGGCGGCTCTCCACGACGTCGAGCATCGTGGCGATCTGCTCCTCGGTGGCAACGCCGGCGAGAAGGGCCCAGCTGTAGGAGTTAAGGAAATAGGTACCGGGGGCGTCCGGATCGCCGGCCAAGCGGTCACCGGTGGAACCCAGGTAGGTATAGCCGCCCTCGCGCTCGTTGTTGATGAGGCAGCGGGCAAAGTAGTCGGTCTTCCAGGCATTCTTTTGCATGGAGTCGGCCACGCGCTCAGACATCTGGCGGGCCCAGTCGCCGTCGGCATCGGCACCGATAAGGGCGCTCATCTCGGCAAACTCGTCGGCCGCGATCTTGAGCAGGCAGGCGTTCATGACCGACTCGGTCATCTCGTTCTCCCAAGCCACGCCCCACTGCTGGCCCTTCTCGGCCAACTGCTTGCGATAAAGCTCCTCTTTCTGCGGCCCCTTGTAGACCACCTTGTCAAGGCGCAGGGTGTCGTTCCAATCGGCCTTGTCCAAAAGCGGCAGACCGTGCTTGCCCACGCTGATGCAACCCGAGTAGGTCAAAATCGCCTTCATGGTCTCCCACAGGGTGCGCTTCTTGCCATCGGTGCCCGCAATGGGAAACTCGCAGGTCAAGAAGTCGGCGTCGCCACTAATCGTGACGTAGCGGTAGACGGCCTGAACAAGCCACAGCTGGTCGTCAGAGCAGTCGCCCGGCTCCTTACCCTTAAAGGTGAAGTCGTGGTAGGCGTAGCCCATCTCCCAAACCTGGCGCACCCAGTTAGAGAGAAGGTCGCGCACAAGGTCGTTTTGGCCCATAGCAGACAGGTAGTACATCGAGGCATAGATATCCTGAATCTCGCGGAAGCCCATCTCTCGGTAAGACTTTTGCGTCCAGGCAAAGGCGCGCGAGACGTAGGTCTGGTAGAGCACCTGGAAGGGCAGGTTGTGCGAGATATAGGCGTCGTACTTGTCGTCGCCAGACTGCATCTGCAGGTAGTTGGTGTAATTCACCCAAAAAGCGCGGACGCCCTCGAGCGAGCGGGTAAGCGCCGCCGGGTCGCGATAGGTGTCCACGAGCTTGGGCAGGGCCTCGGCAAAGGGCACGTCGTCGCCGGCAGAGCCGGACATGCCCACAAGCTCGTCGATGGTCGCAGTCTCACCGGGCTGTAGGTTAAACGTTTTCGCTACGGCAAAGAAAGGTGCCATCTTGCGAGAAAGAGCGTTGGGGAGATGACCCACAAGCTCGGGGTGCGCAAGGGTGCCGGTGCCCACAAAGTCGGCGAGGCTCGTGCAGTACTCGTCCATGCCCTCGCCGTCCTTAAGGATGCAGACAAAGCGCTTCTTGTTGCGCTCCTCGGAAGGCTTGGCCCAAAGGGTCAGGGCAACAGGGGCGTCGGTGTCGTAGACGACCTCGGACTCCTGGACCAGGTTGGCATAGATGACGTCGCCGGCAAGGGTGCCGGGCTCGGCGATTCCAAAGCTGCCGGTAAAAACGATGCGCAGGTCGCGGGCGGTGTCGCTCAGGTTCTTAACGGTGACGCGCTGGGCCTCGACGGCGCTGGGCATGCCCGGCTCCTGCGGCAGCATGAAGATGGTGCGCTCGATGGCCAGGCCGTCGGCGGTGGTGTAGTCGATCTTCGTCCAGCCCTGCGAGTGCATACAGGACGCAGAGCTAACGTTTGTCTCGACGTCTGCCGAGTAGAAGATCTGCTCGCCGCCCTCGGTGAGATAGAACTGACGGTTCTCGGGCTCGCCGTTTTGAGAGGGGTCCAGGACAAAGCGGGTAGCTAGGACCTGCTCGCCGCCCGTGGCGCGAAAAGACCCGCGGCCCAGGCCATCGACGGCGCCCTTGGGCGTGGTGCACAGGGGGTACGGGTAGCCAGCGCGGTTGCCCAGCAGCAGGTTCACCGCGTAGTGGGAGCTCACCGGGTAGGCCTTGAGGTCCAGCGAGAAGTTGCCGTCGGCGCCCAGGACGCCCGCGCCGGCGATGATGCGGGTTACGGTGTCCTTGACAGCGTCCACCACCGCGCCGGGCACCTCTACCAGGCCCGCGTTGGTCTCGCAGGTGACCTCCTCGCCGTTAAGGAAGAAGAGAAGGCTGCCGGCCTGGGCCATGATGAAGGCGGCCACGTCGCGCTCGCCCAAAAGATGCTGGCAGATGGGAGCGGCATACGGCAGGCCGACAAAGCCCATGGCGCGGGTGCGGCGGGCGTCGAGATAGGCTGCGTCAAGGGTGGGGACGGCGGCCTTCTCGCCAAAGAGTTGGCGAATAAAGTCGGCGGCGGGCCTTACTTGCTCACGGGCCCTCTCGGTGCAGAATTTCATGTGCGAAAACCTCCGGAAGAGTTGGTTAAACGTTTTCGTTGCGGACAAAAAAGAAAAGACGCCCCGCTCTATGCGCAAAGCGACGGAACAGTAGCGCCCGGCACAAGGCTTCCAGAAAGAACAATCTTCTTAGGCTTGTAGGACTCACGCTTCTCAATTGCCGAGAAGAGCTCTTGGACAACCGTCTGGCCGATGGCTTCGGCGTCCTGGCGATAGGTGGTGAGGCGCGGGTTGGTGTGCTTCGTTAGATTAGTGCCGTCATAGCCAACGCAGCCAATGTCGGTACCAATAACAAGGCCCGTCTCGACAAAGTGGTCGAATCCACCCAGATAAGAAATGTCGTCGGGGAATAAGATGCAGGTGGGAGGCTTAGGAAGGGCCATAATCTCTGCCGTGACCACCTTGGTCGTCTCGGGGTCCTGATAGCGGGACTCGCGCAGATACGCGTCCGGGACCTCTATGCCGCGGTTTGCGCATGCAGAGCGAAAAGCAGTGACGCGCTCGGCGGTGACCGGGCCCATCTGGCCGTGGATAAATGCGATCCGGCTGTGGCCGAGACCCGCCACGTGGTCAACAATCTCGGTCATGCTCGCGGCATTGTCACCCCACACAGACGTACGGCCGTGGAACTCGCGCTCGATAGAGACGACCGGGATCGGGCTCTCGGAGAGACGCTCGAGGTCTTCCTGCTCGAGATTGCCGTTGCAGACCAGCACACCGTCGCAGTTGCGACGAATGGCGTGGGCAACGTATCCGTACTTCGAGACGCCCCTATCAGAAAGGAAGGTGAGGTCATAGCCGGCGGCCTCGGCGGTGGCGCGAACGGCCGTGAGCACGCGCGAGTAGTACTCGTGGTCCAGATTGTTCTGGTACACGACGCCGATGTTGTAGGAACGCTGGGTCTTGAGCGTCTGGGCGGCACCGTTGGGGAAGTAGTTCAAGCGCTTGGCGCAATCGCGAACAATCTGCGCGTTCTTCTCGCTAATGCCAGGTTGGTGGTTCAAGGCCTTGGATACCGCGGCGACAGAGAGCCCCGTTTCTTGGGCAATCATTTTGAGCGTGACCACGAGGCCTCCTTCCATAGGGCGAGAAATGATGCTTAAACGTTTTCGTACCGTTAGTATACGACAAGAGAGAATACGTTTTCGTTCGAATTACGCCAACCTGCCAACGGCTTGAATTTGCGGGCAGGCGGCAAAATTAGACCGCCTGCCCAATAAGGGAGAGCCGAGAAGGGCCGCTTAGCGCTCGAAAGGGTTTTCGGTGGGGTACGGCAAGCTCGCGGGCTGGTTGTAGGAAATATCCTCGATGCCCAGGTAACGAAGGACGTCAAAGAGGGTCTTGCCGGCGTGGCTAAAGGCCACGGCGCCGTGGTGCGGGTAGCGCTTCTCGATCAAAACGTGGCGATAGAAGCGGCCCATCTCGGGGATGTCGAAGATAGCGATGCCGCCAAAAGAGCGGGTGGCCACCGGCAGGATCTGGCCCTCGGCCACGTAGCTGCGCAGATTGCCCTCCGAGTCGCACTGCAGGCGGTAGAAGGTCACGTCGCCGGCAGCGATGTCGCCCTCAAGGGTGCCACGGGTGAAGTCGGGGTCGGAGCCCGCCGGCTCAAGCAGGCGGTGCTGGATCAGCTGGTACTTGACGGCGCGGTCGGCGCACATCTTGCAGCTGGGGGTGTTGCCGCAGTGGAAGCCCATGAAGGTGTCGGTGAGCTTGCAGTCGAACTTGCCCTTGATGTCCTCGTCGTAGATGTACTGGGGCACGGAGTTGTTGATGTCCAACAGGGTCACGGTGTCGTTAGTCGCGCACATGCCGATGTACTCAGAAAGGGCACCGTAGATGTCGACCTCGCAGGCCACGGGAATGCCGCGGCTCACCAGGCGCGAGTTCACGTAGCAGGGCTCAAAGCCAAACTCCTTGGGGAAGGCCGGCCAGCACTTATCGGCAAAGGCAACGTACTTGCGGGCACCCTTGTGGGCCTCGGCCCAGTCAAGTAAGGTGAGCTCGAACTGAGCCATGCGGGCGAGAAGGTCGGGGTAGTAACGGCCCTCCCCCATCTCGGCGGCCATGTCGGCGCAGACGTCGGCGATGCGAGGGTCGCCCTCGTGCTCGCGGTAAGAGACCAGAAGGTCAAGCTCGGAGTTCTCCTCGACCTCGACGCCCAGCTCGTAGAGGCCCTTGATCGGGGCGTTGCAGGCAAAGAAGTCCTGCGGGCGGGGACCAAAGGTGATGATCTTGAGGTTGCGAACGCCAATGACGGCGCGGGCCACGGGCACGAAGTCGGCCATCATCTGGGCGATGTCTGCGGCGGTGCCCACGGGGTAGCTGGGGATATAGGCCTTCACGTGGCGCATGCCCAGGTTGTAGCTGCAGTTGAGCATACCGCAGTAGGCGTCGCCGCGGCCGTTGACCATGTCGCCGTCGCCCTCGGCTGCGGCCACGTACATGACGGGGCCGTCGAAGCGCTGGGCAATGAGGGTCTCGGGCGTCTCGGGGCCAAAGTTGCCCAGAAAGACGGTGAGGGCGTTGACACCTGCTGCCTTGGCCTCGTTAAGGGCAACCCGCATGTCGGCCTCGGACTCTACGGCGGTCTTGACCTCGACGACGGGCAGGCCGGCCTCGGCGCACGCGGCCACAATGGCCTCGCGGCGGCTCACGGCGAGCTTGATCGGGAAGCAGTCGCGGCTAACCGCGATGATTCCCAGCTTGACCTGCGGGATGTTGCTCGATTCTAATGCCATGTTTGGTTCCTCTCCTTGTTGGCGATACGTCTGCGTGTGGACGCCTCTCGTATCGTTTAAATTGTGATGTTCTCGCCGGTCAAACGAACAGGGGCGCCAGCTGCGGCCTCGGCGCTTTCTGCGTGCGCGAGCAGCCATTTGTTGGATGCCCAAAGAAGCTCGGAGTCTCCGCCCGTGGCCAGAAGCGCCGGCGCGTTAAGGTTCGTGCCGGAGGGCAGGGCCACCAAAACCTTGAATCCCTTCTCGTCTGCATTGCAGGGCGCGTAGTGAAGCGTGGTGGCATAGACCTCGACCAGCACGCCGGCAGGCACGCGAAAGGCCTTGACGCAGGCGGTGTCCAGCTTGCCGTCCACGATGTCTGCCTGTTTGGCCAACAGAAGCACAAAGTCACGAGACCCCAGGTTGAACTCGCTCGTGCGGTGGTACTCAAGGCAGTTGAGTTTGGTGTTGTGGCCATTGCACCAGCCAAACTGCACAGGCAGGCCGCCAAAGAGGGCGGGTGCCAGGGCCGCGGCGGCGTCCAGGTTTTGGATCGCGGGATCCTCTGGCACGTAATCGGTGGCCACAGGCAGCGGCGTTTCTTCCTCAAGCGCCTGGGCAATAGCGCCGGTAAGGGCCGTGCCAACGTCTGCCCACACAGCGCCGTACTCGGCAAAGGCCGGGTCGTTGACGGATAAGATCTCTAACATCTTTTATGCTCCCATCTTTGCGAAGGAGGGTTTAAGCGCGGGGTAAAGGTCGTGCCAGGCACGGTAGCGGGCATCGTAGGACGCCACGGCGGCGGCATCGGGCTGCACGGTGTCGCGAATCGCCACGATCTTCTCGCATGCCTGGGCAACGTCTTTGAAGGCACCGGCTGCCACGCCGGCGAGCATGGCGCCGCCGTAGCCGGGACCCTGCTCGGTGGCGGGCAGCTTAAGCTCGATGTCCAAGATGTTGGCAAGCATCTGGAGCCACAGGCGGCTCTT
>CAVGOA010000011.1:25596-28787 GCA_963630635.1 Paludibacteraceae bacterium | reverse complement strand
CGGCGGCGTCGATGCCCTCCTGAGCTGCGGCAAAGTCGTCGGACCCCAGGATGCCTCCCACCCACCAGGCATTGCAGCTGGCGGCCGAGAGGATGCAGCCCATAAGGTGCCAGCTGCCGTCGGCGTGGCAGAACGAGTGGATGCGGTCGCCCACGCCCACGGCGTAGTTCAAGGTGGGGATAAAAACGGTGCCCGAGGTGCCCAGGCTCACGTTCATCGAGCCAGGGCCCACGCAGCCGGTGCCGATGGCCGCCGCGGCGTTGTCGCCGGCGCCCGCGCAAACCACGACGCCCGCGGGAAGGCCAAGCTCGGCGGCCACATCGGGCAGGACGGTACCGATCTTCTCGTAACTCTCGTGGACCTGCGGGACCTCGGCGCGGGTAAGGCCACAGAGCTTAAGCATGGGCTCGGACCAATCGCGGGCGCCCACGTCAAACAGCAGGGTGCCCGAGGCGTCCGAGACATCGGTCGCGTAGGCGCCGCACAGCAGGTGGTTGACGTAGTCCTTGGGCAACATCACGTGGGCGATGTCGGCGTAGTTCTCGGGCTCGTGGTCGCGCATCCACAAGATCTTGGGCGCGGTGAAGCCGGCGTAGGCAATGTTACCGGTCCACTCCATGAGCTTCTCGACGCCGATCTCTTCGTTGAGGTAGCGCACCTGCTTGGCGGTGCGACCGTCGTTCCACAGAATGGCGGGACGAATGACCTCGTCATCTACGTCCAAGGCCACCAGGCCGTGCATCTGGCCGGCAACGCCAATGCCCGCGACCTGCGAAGCGTCTTGGCCGGCGAGAAGGGCCGGGACGCCGCGGCGCACGGCCTCCCACCAGTCGGCGGGGCTCTGCTGGCTCCAGCCCGGACGCGGGAACTCGACGTCGTAGGACTCGCTCACGACATTCAAGATGTCGCCCTTCTCGTCCATGAGCAGGAATTTGCACGCAGAAGTTCCCAGGTCAATACCGATGAACAACATTGCCTTCTCCTTTGGCCCGACTTTTATAAGCCCGTTTTATAAATCCATTTTACGGAAGTCTTTGATAAAATGCTTTGAGAAAAGTGATGCGCCGTAAACGGTATGGTTTTCTCTGTGAACGGCGTACGAACGGCGCCATTGCCAAGACAGCGAGGAACGCATGCCCAGCCAGGACAATTTAAGGACCAAAACCACGCCCGCGGGGTCGGCTGTTTTTCACTGCCTCTACCGGTCAGGCGGCGACGTCACCAAGCAAGAGGCCGCCGACGAGTGCGGGCTAAGCCTTCCTACCGTTTACCAGGCTTTTTCTACATTAGAAGAGCAGGGCCTTATCGAGGGCGGCAGCGAGCGAACCTCTACGGGCGGTCGGCGTGCGCAGACGTTTTGCGTTTCTCGCAAGGCGGCGGCGATCGGCGTTTCGCTCACCGGCCACAGCGTTCGTGGCGTGGCCTGCGACCTGTACGGCAATCGCGTGGGCAAGCTGTTCTTAAAGGAGGCACTGCCGGCAAGGCGCTCGGCGCAGACCTTGGCCGCGAGCATCCAGAAGATGACCGCCAACCTGCAGGAACATCTTTCCAAGGAAGGCGTGCGAATCGTGGGCGTGGGCGTCGCCGTGCCCTCGGCCATCGAGCCCGTGACGGGGCGGTTGCTTAACACGAGCGTCCTTGGCCTGGGGACGCAGACGGTTTGCGCTGGCGACCTGACGGCCGGGCTTGAGTGCGCCTGCGCGGTCTTCAACGACGCGAACTGCGGCGCGTTTAGCCAGGTCTTTCCCAGCGTAGGCGGCCAGAGCCTGGCGTACCTGTCGCTCGAGCGCGGCGTGGGTGGCGGCGTGGTCATCGACGGCAAGCCGTTTGAGGGGCCGCGCGGGACCTGCGGCGAGTTTGGCCACCTCTGCATCGAGCCGGGGCCGTCTGCAAAGAAGTGCTCGTGCGGGCGGGCGGGGTGCCTGGAGGCCTACTGCTCGAGCGACGTGCTTTCTGACGAGCGGGGCTGCACGCTGGACGAGTTCTTCTCGGCCGCGGCAGCCGGCGATGCGGGCGCACTGGCCGCCCTGGACGACTACATCGCCCACCTAGCCCGCGGCATCCAGGCGATCCACACCATGTTGGGCGTCGACGTGGCGCTGGGCGGCGAGATGGCCGCCTATCTGGACCCTTGGTTCGACCGCATCGTCGAGGCCGAGCGCTCTATCGACCCCTTCCCCACCGTCGAGCCCTGCATCTTGCGGGCCAAGCACCCCCACCACGGCGTCCCCGTGGGCGCCGCCCAGCTCATGGCCCAGCGGTTCATCAACGGCATATAAGAAATTTCCCCCAACCGTAACGCGATTTCGCAAAAGCCCAGTTGGCGCTTGCATGACGTTACGGTTGGGGGAAGATTACTATTCCTACTCCATATACCCGCCCTTGATGGCCGAGACCGCGTGCTGGCAGAAGAACTTGAGCACGCCGGAGTCGTAGCGACTGTCCGGGGCCTTCCAGGCAGCGCGACGCTCGGCCAAAACGGCTTCGACCTCGGCCGGGGTCTTCTCGGCGCCCGCGATGCCGCAGATCTCAAGCGTGCGGCCAGGGATATCGATGCGAATCAGGTCACCCTCCTCTACCAGGGCAATCGGGCCGCCGTTTGCCGCCTCGGGCGAGACGTGGCCAATGGCCGGGCCCTTAGAGGCGCCCGAGAAGCGCCCGTCAGTGATCAGCGCGATGCTCGCGCCCAACTCGGGGTCGCTGGCGATGGCCTCGGTGGTGTAGAACATCTCGGGCATGCCAGATCCCTTGGGGCCCTCGTAGCGAATGATCACCGCGTCGCCGGGCTTGACCTCGTGGGTAAGGACGGCGTGGATGGCGTCCTCCTCGCAGTCAAAGGGACGGGCGCGCAGGGTGGCCTGGAACATCTCGCGCGGCACCACGGTGTGCTTGACCACGGCGCCCTCGGGGGCCAGGTTGCCATGCAGAATCGCGATGGAGCCGTCGGTGCCAAAGGGCTCGTCAAAGGGGCGGATGACGTCCTCGCGCTTAAGGCCCCACTTGGCAAGATTGGCCTCGCACTTCTCGTAGTAGCCGCTGGCGCGCAGCTCGTCGAGGTTCTCGCCTAAGGTCTTGCCCGTGACGGTCATGGCGTCCAGGTGCAGCATCGAGCGGATCTCTTCCATGATGCGCGGCACGCCGCCGGCGTAGTAGAAGAACTGCGCGGGCCACTCGCCGGCCGGGCGAATGTT
>CAVGOA010000011.1:0-25283 GCA_963630635.1 Paludibacteraceae bacterium | reverse complement strand
GCGGTGCCCATAAACGAGCAGGCGCCGCACGAGGGGCAGGCGTTGTGCTCGGCAAACATCAGCTCTTCGTGGGTGATCTCGCCGCGCTCATAGCGCGCGCTGATGGCGCCCAGCTGCTCCAAGGTGAGAAGGTCGGGGCCCGCGTCCATGACGCCGCCGGTGACCACGATCGAGGGGATGTTGATGCGCCCCAAGGCCATGAGGTTGGCGGGCAGGCCCTTGTCGCAGCTGGCCACAAAGACGCCGGCGTCGAAAGGCGTGGCCTTGGCGTGGATCTCGATCATGTTGGCAATGGCATCGCGGCTGGGCAGCGAGTAGTTGATGCCGTCGTGGCCCTGGGCCTCGCCGTCGCAGATGTCGGTGCAGAAGTAGCGAGCGCCGTGGCCGCCGGCCTCGGCAATGCCTGTGCGCACCTCCTCTACCAGCTCAAAGAGGCCGGCGCTGCCGGGGTGCGAGTCGCCGGCGGTAGACTCGATGATGACCTGCGGCTTGTCCAAATCCTCGATGCTCCAACCCGAACCCAGGCGCAAGGGGTCCATCTCGGGGCTGATCTTGCGGTACTTGCCCGAGCGCGGCTGCAGGCTGGCGGCCAGCTCGGCGGCTTCTTCCTTGATTGTGGCGGCAGTGTTCTTCTCCATGGCTTTCTCCTATCTGATAAGGGCTTTTACCTGCGGTTGGTTTAAATGGGTTGAGGCGGGGGCGCGTCTAGGCAAACAGCGAGATGATCAGCGCGCAAGCAAGGCCGGTCAGGCCGATGATTGTCTCCATGACGGTCCAGGAGCGCAGCGTGGTCTTCTCGTCGATCTCTAGGAAAGACGAGCACATCCAAAAGCCGGCGTCGTTCACGTGGGAAAGGGCGGTGGCTCCGCCGCAGATGGCCAGGCCAATGGCGGCTCGCATGAGGACCGAGGCGCCCGAGACGGCCGGCATTGCGGCCATGATGCCCGAGGCCATGGTCATAGCCACGATCGAGCTGCCCACCGAGGCGCGCACCAGCAAGGCGATGAGGAATCCCACGACAACCAGCGGCAGCGGGCTGCTCTCCAGTAAAGGTCCGATGATTTGGCCCAAGCCGCAGTCCTGCAGCATCCAGCGAATGACGCCGCCACACGCGATGACCAGTAAGATCATGCCCACAGGCTTAAGGGAGCGGTCGGCCAAGGCCTTAAGCTCGGCGCCGGTGTAGCCGCGGCGAGCGCCCAACAGATACATCGCAACCAGGGTCGCCACCGTAAGGGCGACAAAAGGCTTGCCGAGAAACGCCAGGAAATCGGCCACGGAGGTGGGCAGGGGCAGGTAGGTCGACAGCGTTCCCAGAAGAATAAGGACCAGCGGGGCCAAGACGATGGCCAGCACCATGCCAAACGAGGGCGGCTCTTTCTCGTCACCGGTGTCCTCGGCGGCGGCCACGTGCTCGGGAACGGCGGCAAAAATGCGAGCGCCCACGTTTCTGCCCCACAAAACGCCGGCCACGGCCATGGCCGCGAATGCGGTGGGCACGCCGACCAAGATCATGGTGCCCAGGTCAACGTTGAGCGTACCTGCCACCAGCACAGATCCGGCCGAGGGCGGCACAAAGGCGTAGCCCGAGGCCAGGCCGGCCAAAAGCGCGATGCCGTAGTAGAGCGTGGACTTCTTGGTCTGCGAGGCCACGCTAAAGGCCAGCGGGATCAAGACGACGACGCCCGCCTCGAAGAAGACCGTGGTGCCAATGACCAGGCCCGTAATACCCAAGGCCCAGCTCGAGTGGCCCTGGCCAAACTTCTGGATGAAGGTCGAGGCGATCTTCTTGGCGCCGCCGCTCTCTTCAAGGATCTGGCCAAACATCGAGCCCAGGCCAATGAGCAGGGCGATGTTTTGCAGGGTGGTGCCCACGCCCTTTGTCACCGTGGTGGCCACAAGGTCCAGCGGCATCCCCGCACCTATGCCAATGAACAGGGCCGATACCATCATCGACAGGACCGGGTGAAGCTTGAGCTTGATGATGAGCGCAAGCAGCAGGGCGATTCCTACTATCGCCGAGATGACCAGCCGCGTTGGGTCGGCCAGGTAAGTTGGGTCTGCCATTTCCTCTCCAATTCATCAGACCTTTGCAATTCGTCTGATGACTATAGCGGGTTTTGCGGTCATCAGACGTTTTCAGGGCAAAATTGAAGCAAATTCATCTGATAAATCCCGTGAGCGGTAGCAGATTTCGAGGTAAACGGCATATGGCGGCGCGGCGCGAAGGCTAAATTTCTTCTCGCTGCCTTACAATGCATCTGATGACTTTTACGCTACAAGGAGAAATCATGCCTAAAGACCAGGGCCTGCCCGAGCAGCTTGCTAACAAAATCATCCAGCTCATCCTTGACGAGGGGCTGGGACAAGGCGACCGCCTTCCCAATGAAACGGTGCTGATCGAGCGCCTGGGCGCGGGCCGCAGCTCGGTACGCGAGGCCGTGAAGCTGCTGCAGTCCAGAAACATCGTGCGCGTGCGGCAAGGCTCGGGCACCTACGTGGCGTCAAACCCCGGCATGGTCGAGGACCCGCTGGGCTTCACCTTCATCGACGACAAGCGCCGCCTGGCCCGCGACCTTCTTGAGGTGCGCTTCATGATTGAGCCCGAGGTGGCGAGAATGGCCGCCGAGCACGCGACGGACGAGCAGATAGCGCGCATCCGCGAGCTGTGCGACGAGTCCGAGCGTCTGGCCGAGGCAGGAGAGGATTACGCGCAGGCCGACACCGAGTTCCACAACGCCGTGGCCCAGGCCAGCGGAAACCTTGTGGTGCCGCGCTTGATGCCCGTGCTCAAGGCGTCGGTGCCCCTCTTTATCGACGTGACCGGCCGCAAGCTGATTGCCGAGACGATCCGCACCCACCGCGGCGTGGCAAATGCGATCGCCGCCCACGACGGCACGGCCGCCCACGATGCGATGTACCTGCACCTGGTCTACAACCGCAACGCCATCGCGCAGCTGGCCGAGAGCGAGGGGCAGCAGTAGCAGGTTGCGGGATTGGTAGATGCGGCGAGAAAAAACGCGGGCCGGAGGTGTTAACCTTCGGCCCGCGCGCTATTCTCAGCAAAGTGCCCGTATAACATAAAAGCAGGTAGGAAATTTGCTTTCCTACCTGCTTAAAATTCCTGGTGGCGGGGAAGGGAATCGAACCCCTGACACGGGGATTTTCAGTCCCCTGCTCTACCAACTGAGCTACCCAGCCGTTTGGTGCGGGAACTAATATAACAAACTTCTCCCGCGACTCCAAGCACTTTTTTATATTTTTTCGTGACGAGAGGGGCGTCCTGTTCAAACGAGTGACTTTCCCCGCGCTTTTGATGCGCGACGCTTTGCGATCGGGCGGCGGTTAATCCAACGACTACGCCGTTGCGACCAGCGGCCTTCCAGGCTTGTGCATGGTTTCTTTACGCGCCTCAAGAGAAGCGCGAGAGACCATGCGCCTGCTGCCGTCTCGCCACGAATCGAGCAGGCCCGCTTTACAGAGCTGGGCAACACGGGCGGTAGACACACCTAGTTCGCGGGCGGCGTCTGCTGCCGTTACCGCCGGAATGTCTCCCAGCTCGCGAGAAACGGCTATCGCGATGATACTGCCGCCGTGCTGCGGCTTGTGCCCAAGCGCCCTCTCTGGCAAGGCGAGGCCATCGGTAAGGTGCGCGTCGACCATTCCAGAAAGCCAATCAACGGCCGAGTCCATTGCATCGTCAAAGTCCTCGCCAAAAGTGCCGCCTTCCATCGGCGGACATGGCCAGGCGTTGACGTAGCCATCGGACATGAAGAACTCGAACTCCCATACGTAGACCATGTCGGTCCTCCCTCTGCAGGTGCGCGGGTAACAGAAGACACTCACTTCGCGAGTTACCGTAAACCTGCCTGCCTCAAAATCCTCTTTGCTGTCTGGTCCTCTATTTCGCGATGTCGTTTGACCATGATCATCTTCCCGTCCTTCCAGAAGTGCTCATGGTTGGTCCCGCCGCGCGATACCCAGCCATTCGCCTGAAGAATTCTCACCAACTCTCGTCTCTGCATGTTCATCTCCAACTGATGCCTAGTATCTTAGCGTTTGCTAACAGCCATTCAAGTGAACACTTAGCATTTCCTAATATTTTTAGCGCGAAAGTCCGGGTTAGAAATGGGGCCCGCATTGCTGTGGGCCCCATGGGTAAATCGATATGTCATGCGGGTGCGGCGCTAGAACGCTCCGCCACCGCCTCCGCCGCCAAAGCCGCCGCCTCCGCCGCTGGAGAAGCCGCCGCCTCCGCCGCCCCCGCTGCTGCTGGACGAAGAGGACAGGTTGGCAATAGAGACCTCGTGCGCAGACTTCACGCAGTCGCTAAACGCATGGACGGGGGTATGCGGGCCCCAGCCCCAGTAATACCAGCCGTACGTGGGTGCCAGGTACGGGTCTTCCAGAAGCTCGGGCGCCACGACCTTGAGTTGCTTCACGACCTCATCCGCCACGTCCAAAACAACGGCCATGACCAGCAGGCGGTTCCACAAGACGACGTCGGTAGGCACAGCCTCGTCCAGGTGGGTGAAATCCAAAAGCCACGCGCGCAGGGCCTTGAGCTGAGCGATAGTCTCGACACCCAGCTTGTTGACGTCCTTGCAAGCCACGCCCGTGACTATGGCCACGATACCCACCGCAATCAGTGCCACCGGAATAAGCAGCGTGATGAGGTTGGCCTCAATGGCGCCAGAGAAGATCAGCAAGAAGACCTCGGCAATGGCAAGGGCGATGTCCACGCAACCCACCGCGATGAGCTTGCCCTTACCGGTGGACTTGTCCGTGCCGTAGAAGCGCGTGAGGCACGCAGACTGGACGGCCTCGCACCAGCGCTTGTAGGCACCGCTGTACTCGTCGGGGTTCTTCTCGGCGTAGGTCTCAAGGCGAGAGAAGGCAACCACAGGGTGCCCATCCGCATCCTTGCGCTTGGACGCATAGCTGTAGAGCAGGGTGTTCACCTTGCTGTCGATGGTGCGCTGCTCCTTGGGCAGGGCCTGGACGGTGCGGGAGTCCTGCAGCGATTTGACCTTGGCAAGCTCGAAGTCCTCTTTCTCCTTCTCTTTACCAAAGACGCCCTTCTTGCGGATGGTCGCCTTGCGCAGGCTAATGACGCCTGCGTCGGTCAAGTGCATGAGGCTCGCGGTGAACTCCTTTGCCTCGGCCTCGCCGCCGTTGTAAAGGGCGCCCAAGACAGCTGGGTGGTCGTTGGTGGGAACATCGCGGAAGTACTTGTCCTGAAAAACCGGCTCGTGCTCGCGGTTATAGCGGAGGCGAATCTTGACGACGAGAAGAACGCTCAAGACAGCAACGGCCACGCCGCCGCCAATGAGGGCCGTCATCGCCATGCGAGCCGCGTCGCGCTTGGCGTTGGCCTCATCTGCCCACTGCTGCTCCTCGGACAAAATGCCGTCCATCTTCGTACCCGAGGTCTCCTCGAGACCAGCCAGCCACGACGTGGGGAAGGTCACGCGCATCTCGGCGTACTCCTCGGTGCCCACGCCCGGCGCCTTGAAGACGATCTTGCCCAAAGAGTCAAAGTCGACGCTGCCGTCCAGCGGACCGTGGCCCCAGGCGCGCACGTTATCGCCGGCGCTGACCGTCTGGCCGTCGGCCACCGGCAGGGTCAAGGTGCAGGTGACGTTTTGCGACTCAACATCCCAGCCGTCCGAGACAAACTTCCAGTAGAGCTCGGAGGTGTCGGACCAGCGCGTGACGATGCCCGTGGCCGTGTAGTTGATGGTGAACGAGGCCTTCTCGTCCTCATGGCTCGAGTAGATCTTAAGACGGATTACCGAGCCACTTTGACTCACCGAGTAGGTGTTGTTGGTGCCGGAATCCGACTGCGTAAGCAGCGTGCCATCGGCCGAGACGTCACCCACGGCAATCTGGACATCTTTGCCATTTGAGCTGTTGTAGCCACACGGGATATCCCAGTAAACGCCGTTGTAGTGCCCATCGAAGTCGAAGGTGCGCGTCTCGGTAACGCTTAGCTGGCCGTCGCTTGAGACCGCGGCGTCGATGTTGACGGCCGAGATCTCATAGCTTTTGGCAAGCGCGGTTGCCGGGGCCAGGGCAAAGACCCCGGTTATCACGGTCACCAGCGCGGCAAGCAGCACGAGCAGGCGCCGTTGCCGCGCACGAGGCGGCGTTTGATAAGAAGCGGTATTGGCCATTTCTAGACCTTTCGTCCGTAGCGAGAAGAGCCACTAGCTTTACTTGGAAGTGTAGCCCAATCGCCCGCGCCCCGAGGCAGGCCTTTGCTAGGGCGCCCGCTCGACCTCAAGAATCGCGCCGCACAGCTCCACCGCGTTGCCGCAGCCAACAAGCACAGCATCGCAAATCAATTCACCCCCATACAGCGCCGGGTTGGTCGAGCCCAGGTCCTGGAACTCGACGCCATCGGGTGCCGGGATGAGCCGCAGGTGCTTTTCCGAGACGCTTCGCTGGTGCAAGACCACGTCGCAGTCGGCCGCGCGGCCCACGAGAAGGCCCGAGGCAGAGACCGGCAGAAGCGTATCTGAGAGGGCAGTCTTTACCCGCACGGCCCACGTTGGGGCGAGAGGCGCAGGCGGCTCATCCTCGCAGAGGTAATCTGGCTCCTCGACATCGTAGATGCCCGGTTCGGGTTCTGGCTCGGGTTCCGGCGCCGCCCCAGATGCCGACGGCTCCTTAAACCGATACAGGCACCCGTAGCACGTCTCCATGTCATCAAAGAGCTTCTCGCCGCAACGCGGGCAGGTCTTGTAGCCAAACGCGGCTTCCATGTTTGTCTCCCCTATCAAAACCCTGCGCTTATCGCGCTGATCCAAAGATGCTGGCCGGGCTTTACCCAGCCCTCGGCCACGTGAGGTCTCTCTAACACACAGGCCGCCCGTACCTCGGCAAGACACCGACCAGGCCCAACCGCGCGATGAACGCTCAAGACCTCACCCCTCTCGCCAATAAAGGCCACGTCAATGGGGTAGTTCATGCCAAAGGTATGAATCGATGAGCAACGCGTGAGGGCCACGGGACCGGCATCGGGCCCGGTGCCTAAAAGGCCACGCAGCCGCCCCAGCCAGCTGGAAAGCACCGTGAACTCAAAGACGGCTTCGGGCGCCTCATCTGCCTTGAGCCTTGCGAGCGTCATGTCACACCACCACCCCGGGTCTAAATCGGTCGACAACTAAAGTGCGTTCGTGCACCAGGTAAAGCGGAGCCTCGAGCGTTATTCCCGGCATCCGCATGAGCCTGGGCCACAGCTTGAAGCGCAACGTGCAGGTAAAGCGCGTGAGGAACGGCGAGATGACAAAGGAAGAGCTCGACACGGGCTCGTCCAGTTTCTGGGCCGTGACCTCCACCTCGCAGTTGGCCTCGCGCCCCAAAGACGAGGTTATGGCCTCCTCGACCGCCTGGACGGAAGCGGCGATGCTCTGCTCCCCCGAGGGAGCGACCCCCTGCGTCACCACGGCGTTGAGGCTTATGCGGTCAAAAGCAGCGCAGGCGTCGATGAAGAGCATAAGGTTATAGACGATTAGGGCGCACACCAAAACGACCGGCAAGATAATCGCCGCCTCGACGCACATCTGACCAGACGAGTCCGCCAGTCGCGCGTGAGCCTGCAGCCTCCCACGCCACTTCATGACGAGTCTCCAAGCAGCTTTGCCAAATCGACCTTGAGCGGGATTGTGACGCTCGTGCCAGGAATCGAGATCTCGGCCACGGTCACTTCTTTGAGGTCCAGCTCGTCTACCAGCCAGATGCCAAAGGCGCGGGCATAGTCATAAGCTGTCCCGTTGTCTGGCAGGCTATTGATGAGCTGGCGCAGCGTCTGGTCCTTCTCGTATCCCGCTTTAGCCAAGATCTTGGACGTGTTGACCAGCACGGGCTTTCGCAGGCGCAGGTCGCAGGGCTCAAGGCCAAGCTGCCCCATGACTTTTTTGATCTTTCCCTTGAGCCACGAGCCGGCAGAGCCGCCCAAGACCCCATCCACCTTGTCGAGAAAATCCGAGCCCACAGACCCCACCTTGTCGTAGGTTGCCCCGTAGCCCAAAAGCAGGTTGGACCACAAGGTGGCCACGCCGTCGCCCATGCCCACAAACAACGAGTCATGCGCGTCCAGGCCGTCAAGGAAGCTGGCCAAGACATTGTTGTCCTGGGTCGTCGCGTCCGGCGCCAGCGCCGCCCCGGATATCGCGATGCCGCTTGGCAGCTCGGCCGCCGTCAAGAAAGCGCCGGTGAGCCTGTTGGGCACGGCCGTCCCCGCATCGCGAGTGACAAGCGAAATGCAGCCCCAGGCACCGGGCGGACAGATCTTAGGACGCAGGGTACCCAGGCTGTCCAGCGCATCCTTGAAGGTTTGCTTACCCTCTTGCGCCACGTCCCTAAGGTCGTCTTGGGTCTTGGCATAGTCCTCCATAGCCTGCGCGTATTCCCGTGAGGCTTCGACGACGATCTGCCAATAATGCTCGAAACCCGACGAGGTCGAGGTCGTGGCAGCGGCGACCGAGCCCATGTCCACGGCATCCATCTGACACGTCGCGCATGCCTGCGCGGAGCCGCCCTCGAACTCGGCCAGGGAGATGTACCCCGTTACTGCCGAGGCAGCCGCCGGACAGAGCAGCGAGCTGTGCATGACCGCCCCGCTCTCCCCCGCCGTGCAGGGCCAGACTTTGCGCGTGTACAGCGCAGACTCGCGCATCTCCTGCGTGTTGCGCGGAAACTCGGGGAAATTCGCGGATATCGCCCCATCGGCGTTTTCTCTGTACGTGGCAGCCCTCACTTCTTCCAGCGCAAAGTCGTAGAACACCTTTCTACAAGCGGCGTCGGTAAGCTCCTCGGGGTTGGACCCCGCAACGGTGCAAGAAGCCGAGCGCGCGGCGTAGTAGTTACGCGCACGCGAAAGCGCCGCACCAAAGGTCCAGTTATCCACAGAGGCATACTGCGGGTTGAGAGTTCCCTCCAAGCCCGCAAGGCGCTGCGCACGCTCGCGCAGGCAGTACGGGTCGGCCACGCAATCGGCCACCCAGGCACGCAGCTTGGCCGCAGACGCGCGTTCCTTGGCCTCGGCCGACCTGCTAGACAAATCCTGCAGCTTCTTGGATAAATCTTTGATGCCCGAGTCATCGGCATCCGTCATGAGCGACGAGTAATCTGACTGCGACTCCAAAGGAAACGGCACCGCGCAACCCGAATACGTGAGCCCCTCCTTCGAGTTGGCCGACGCGCACGAGACCGAGTTGGCAATAACCACACCCGGCAGAATCGTCTCGAGCCGCTCGAGCCCCTGGGCCGCGCTCTTGGCAAAGTTCCTCCTGGTTTCCAGCAATTTGGAACCCGAATCGACCAGCGCCGTGGCGCCGCCGGCCATCCCCGGAACGCATGAAGCCACAAGCCCCGCGCCCAGGCTCACCATGCCCGCAAGGCCCATACTCAGCACACAGGCATCGAGCACCTGCGCCACGGTCGAGAATGCCGCCACCGAGTTGCTCCCCGCAAGGGCGCAGGCATCGGCCACCTCTTGGACCTCGGCGGCGCGCGAGGTTATCCATTGCGTCGAGGCGGCGGCGAAAACCAACGACAGGCTCACAAGTAGCGCCACTGCCGTGGACACCGTCGTATAGCCGCCCTCGTCTTTGAGAAAGACAGACAAGGGGCTCCACGGCGCGGCCGCGGCGTCGCGCGCTTTAGCTCCACAGATTGGCCCAGTCATCGTAGGACCCCTCCACCCAGACTTGTTGGCTCTTCCCCTTTGCCGTGACGCTCAGCGCCAAGCCCGACGAATCGGACGCGCCCAGTGCGGCCGAGATAAACCCCATCAGCGGCAGCGGCTTTACGTGCCCCGTGACGGCGATGCTCACCTCATCGCCCTGCTCGACCTCGACCACCCAGTCGTCCGCGCCGCCGCTGTGAAAAACCGAGACCTCGGGGACAGCCGCCAACCGCCTCTTGATAAAGGCTGTGACCTCGTCTTTATTGGTCGTGGTTGCCAACATGCGCACCGCCTCGTTGGCAGCCGAGCTCATGATGCTGCGCGTGTACAAAAGGCACGCCGGCTGGATCAACAGCGCGAGCACCACCATGAGAGACGGCAAGAGCAGCGCCGCCTCGACACTCGATTGGCCGTCCTGTTGCGAGATAACCCAGCCCATCTCAGTACCCCAACACGTCTTTGAGGGCGGCAACCACACCTTCCGCCGCCGAATGCGAGGTGGCCGCTATAGCGATTTCTTGCAGCTTACCCGCCTGGGCGCAGCGCCACAGGGCGGCCAGCCCCACCACAAGGGCCGCGAAGGCGCTCATGATAAGTAGATACTCAAGGGTCGACTGCCCGTGCGTGCCACGCGTCGCACACATCAATGTTTGAATCGCCTTCTTCATGGTTGCCTTCCTCGTCTCATTCGCCAAGCCCCTGAGCCACGCTCTCCTGGTCAATGCGCCAGCAGCACACCTGCGCCGCCTCGCCAGAGTCAGCCTGCTTAACGATGCAGATGTCTGCCCAGCCTTCGCCCGTCACCACACAGCCCCATACGTGCCCCTGCAGGTCGAGGTAGCCAGACTGGGCAAGCGCGCACGCGCCATCCTGCGCGTATTCGTCCAACAGCTGAGAAGCGCCCTCTTCAAGAGAGACGGCCTCCCATGACCTGGCAGGCCCCTCGCTATCGAGTCCCACCAGGTCAAAGGCCGAGTCCAAAAGGTCCTCGTCGTCAGACGCAGATGCCGAGAACTTCTCGCCGCCTTGTGCTGGGGCGTCGCTTGCCCCGGTACCCAAAGAAGCATCCCCGTCAGAACCCAGCTCGACGACCGTTGCCGCAATCAACAGCGCCACGCACAGGGCCGCCGCAAGCGCTACAGCGAGTTGATGCCCTCGGTGATCGCGGCCCACAGCTCCGAGACCTTCTCGCGAAACGCCACGATGGCCAGAATTGCGATAACCACCAAAACGCCTACCAAGATGGCGTACTCGGTCGTGCCCTGGCCGCTTTCGTCCCGCAGGATTTCCCGCGCCCTGGCCTGCACGGCCATCGCCTTTTGCGTCATTACCTTTGCCGCCTCGTCCATGTTCTTCTCCTCTCATATCAACCAACCACAAGCGCCGAGCCCAAAAGCGGGCCCAGGATCGCCAACAACATCGCGGGAACGATCAACGTCCCCAAGGGAACAAGCATCTTGACCGGGACCTTCTCGATCTCTTCCTCTACCTGGGCGCGCTGCTCGTCGCGGATGGCCTGCGCCTGATGCTCAAGTGCCTCGGCCAGCGGCGTGCCAAAGGTCAAGGACTCGCCCACCACATGGGCGAACCGTCCCATAGCCGCGATTCCCAACTCTTCTTCCAGGCCACGAAGGGCCTCTTCCCTGGTACGGGCCCCTATCTGCCACGACAACATCGCGCCCGAAAGCGCTTGCGCAAGCTCGTTGTGGTAGCGCGCACAGTAGAGCCCCAGGGACGAGTCAAAGGACAGGCCCGCCGACAAACCCAAGGTCACAACGTCCAACATGACGGGTAGCTCGGCCAGGCACTCGCCGCGCTTTCTAGACCCGTTTGCCGCCGCCGAAAAGCGCTCGACAAACGCCGCCTTTTGCAAGGCAGTCCTAAGTCCGTCAAGGCCCGCGTTGCCGGGCAACCACGCCAGCGCTGACGCGTCGTCCTCCCCCACCTGGATTAGAAGCCCCGCAGGCAGCGCCGCGCAAAGGCCAATGGCCCCCAGCAGGCAAGCCCCTGCGCCGTCCATCACAAGACTCCCTTGATCAGGTGGCGCACGATCGCAACCGCCAGCAGGTCAAGCAATGCCGCCACCGCCACGCAGCCAAAGCCCGAGGGGGTAAGAAGCCCGCGCTGGAAATCCGGTGAGATGAGCGTGAGACACACCACCAAAAGCGCCGGCAGCAGGCACACGATCCTCACCGAGAGACGCGCCTGGGCGGTTTTGACGGCCAGCATGCGCTCGTAATCGCTTTGCCGCTCGACCAAAAGCGCCGACTTCTGAAAGAGATGCCGCAACGGGCTTCCCGTGCGATGCGCCACCACCAGGGCCGTCGACAACAGGCCAATACCGGGCGCGTCAAGCTCGTCGTGCAGACAGCCCAGGGCCTCTTCGGTCGTCTGACCGCACTTAAGGCGCAGCCCCAGCCGAGAAAAGCATTCGCTCACCTGGCCCGTTGAGTGGGCGCCCACGTACTCGACGGCCTGGGTCAACGTCTGCCCCGACCCCATGGCAACCGAAAGGGTGCGAAAGACCTGCGGCATCTGGGCCATAGTCTTCTTACGTTCAAGGTCCAGGGCCCGCGTATCGACGGCGGGCACCGCCGCAAGAGCCACGCAAAACGCCACGGGCACGCACACGGCAGAACCCATAAGGACCCCCACCAGCACCGCGCCCGCAACCTGCACGGCAATTACACCCGCACAGCACACGTGCGGCGTGACACGCAGCTGCGCCACCTGCGGCAACTCCGCAAGCCTGCGGGCCGTGCGCGCCCAGCAGCCACGCGACATCAAATATTCAACCACCGACGTCTGCGACAGACGCCCCAGCCAAAGCAGGACAAACCGTTGCGCAGACAACCGCGCCCGCTCAAGTACCAGCGGCAGGGGCACACGCGGCTGAGAAGACGCCGGCATAAGAAGCCCAGCACACGCGGCCACACACGCCGCTATCCCCAGCAACATGACTGCTTCCACGCCTCCACCTCCCCAAGGTCCAAAGTGCCTTCCTCAACAGAGCGACCCATAAAAGCCGGCTCGCCCTCCAGCGCCCACTCGCGCCGCGCGAGGTCAAACCCCACAATGCGCCGCAGCTCAACCTGGCCTTTCTCGCCGCGGCTCACCTCGGTAAGGTCGGCAATCACACGCGAGCCGTCAGCCAGCCTGCGCGCCATCACTACCAGATCGATTGCCGTTGCGATCTGCTCCTCTATGACGTCTGCCGGCAGGTCCATGCCAAAGCGCGCCATCAAGACCAGACGCAGGATCGACTCCTGGGCGCTGCCTGCGTGCAGCGTGGTAAGCGACCCCGGGTGGCCCGAGTTCATGGCCTGCAGCATGTCGATGGCCTCTTCGCCGCGGCACTCGCCCACCACAATGCGGTCGGGCCTCATGCGCAGCGCGTTTTTCACCAGCTCACGAATAGTCGTCTCGCCGCGTCCCTCGATAGAGGCCTCCTGCGCCTCGAGCCTCACCACATTGGGATGCGAGTCAAAACGCAGCTCGGCCGAGTCCTCGACCGTGACCAGGCGCTCCTTGTGGCTTATCTCGCAAGACAGGGCGTTGAGCAGCGTCGTCTTGCCAGACCCGGTGCCCCCGCAGACCGCGATCGACGCCCGCGCCTTGACCGCCCAACTCAAGAGCTGCGCGTACCACCCCGGCAGGGCCGCCAAACTCACCAGCGATTCCAGCGTACGCACCTGCGCCGAGAACTTCCTGATCGTGACCGAGGTCCCATCCACCGCCACCGGCGAGGCCACGGCGTTCACGCGGTCGCCGTTGGGCAGGCGGGCGCTCACGATGGGATTCGACCGGTCCAGGCGCCTTCCCAGCGGCGCCAAGATCTTGTCCATGACAATGAGGATCTGCTCCTCGGAGTCAAAGGCAATATCTGCCTGGAACAGCTCGCCGTCGCGCTCGTAGAACAGCGCCTGTGTGCCGTTGATCATGACCTCGGTGATCGTAGGGTCATCCAGCAGCGGCTGGATAGGCCCCAGGCCACAAACCTCGTCGATCACCTGCGAAATGAGCAGGCTTTTCTCGGCGAGAAGAACGTCCGCATAGTCGCCCGAGTTGCACAGGGCATCCAGCGTGACCCCCAGCTCGGTGCGGGCCCGGCCCTCGTCCTCGGCAAGCATCTTGGCTACCGTCGACAAACCCAGGGCGCCGATAAGGTCGCGCTTTAGACGTTCGCGCGCCTCGCGAAGCGCAATGCCGCGCGCAGCGTCGCGCTCTTGCGCGCCGCTGGCCAGCATCACGCGCTCAAGGACGCTCATCAGCTGGCCTCCCTTTGCCACGCGAAGAGAGACCTTCTGCGCCAGGGCTCCTTTTGCGCCAGGGACTCCTGCGCTTGCTCACAGTCGGGCAATCGGCCCAGCTCGGACAACTGCTGCGCCATCATCCACGCCACCGCAGAAGAAAACGGGGTGTTCATCTGGCAGACGTCCAGCGCCCGGCCCGCGCCCAAAAGCTCGCAAACCTCGTCGCCGCCGTCGGCCACGCGAAAGAGCCGCGCGCCCTCAAGCCCAGCCTCCATCCGGGGAAGCGCCATGTCAAACTGTGAGCGCGGGTTGACCTTGTTCTCTACCCGCGCGATCCGCGTGCGCGCCACGCCCAGGCGAACCGCAAGGCCGCTCGTACGCGCCACCGAGGCAATCGCCCCCGGCGCCGCATCGCCCACCAGCAGCAGCCGGTCGGCCATCTGTGCGACCTGCGCCGTGGCATCGGTCAACGTAGTCGATGTGTCAATTAAGACCAGGTCATAGCGCGCGGCCAGGCTCGCCACCAAGGGCCCCGTCAACGGCATGACCGTCTCGGCGTGTTCCGGCGACTCACAGGGGCCAAATAGCCGCAGGCGCTCGGTGACGGCAACGCCCGCCTCGGCCGCGTCCGGCACGCCCTCGCGTGCATAGGCCGTCAGGTCAAAGCCGCGCGGCATCCCAAACTGGCTGTAAAGGTTGCCGCACGAGAGGTCCAAGTCGAGAAGGGCCACGTCCATGCCCCAAAGCTCGGCCGTCGCGGCGGCCACAGCGGCAATCGCGGTCTTGCCCACGCCACCGCGGCCCGAGAAAAAGGCTATCACGGGAGCCCGGTCGTCGGGCGGTAGGGGCCGAGGCATGACTGGCGATGATTTTCTCACCGTAGGCACCACCGCGCCCGGGACCCGTGAGTCGCGCGTCGAGAAGGTCCAGGGAACAGGCGCGCCGCCAGGCCAAAGATCCCCATCTATATCTGGCGGCGCGTCGTCCAAGCCAAGCTCGCACGGGTCGATGACCTCGTCGATCCCCGCCCGGGCCGCGCGAGAGCGCAGCGAACCGGAGGCGTGGTGGCGGGCCAGGACGACCCTGCGGGCATAGCCGTCGTGAGCCAGGGCCGCGGCAAGGTTGATGTCAGAGACCTGAGCATCCTTGCAGCAGACCAAGACGTTAAGGGTGCCGGGCACCGACCCCTCGAGCCACTGCCGCAGCTCATCGGGGTCCTGTGCAAACCGCGCGTCGGCATCCGGCGAGACGGAACACAAAACCACCTGCACATCCTTGAAGTACTTCTCGCTTGCGTAGCATATCCACATCTCGCTCATTGCGCCTCCCCAGGCTGCTCGGATTGTCCCGTCTGCCCCGCCGCCGCATCCGCAGACGTGCCGGCCGTCGCACCAGCTGCGGCAGCCGCCGCATCGGTCGCCGCGTCACCCGCCCCGCCCGTCTCGGGCAAGACCTCCGTGGGCGCCGCGCCGTTCGCGTCGCCGCTCAAGTCCCCAATGTCGCTCGCAGGAATTACCAGCCGCAGCGACCCCTCGCTGCTGGCACTCAACAGCCCCGTGACGTCGGCCGGGCGCACTGCCACGCACAGCGTGCCCTTAGATAGCACGCTCGACCCGTCGTTGCTGGGCGCCAAAAGCACCTGGACATCAGCCGTAAGCAGCGACGTCTTGCTGTCGGCCACCCTATAGGCCGCAAGCGAGGTCCCCACCTCAACGGCCGAGCTCAGCCCCAGCTTGTCCGTCAACGGCACGGACAGTGCCACGTAGCCAGAGGGCACCTCCGCCATGGCTGAGTTCTCGCGAAAGTTAAGCTCGCACAGCGGCGCGCCCTGCGTCACGGGCACGCTTACCTGCTTGCCGGCCACGTCGCTAAAGCTTGTAAGGGCGCCCTTAGGTGCAAGGTCGCTGAGCCATTCCTTCTCGGTCACGTTTGCCGAGCTCACAACGTCGCCCGCCTCAAGGGTCTTCGTGGCCACCAAAAGACGCGTGACCTCGCCGCCATAACGGGCCACGGCCTCGGCGCGAATCGACTCTGCCTGGCTCTCGACGTGGTTGCCGTACACCAGGCACAAAACCACCGCGCCCGCCGCGCACATGCCAGAGACAATGAGCCTCATGCGTCTTTTCATGGCTTCTCCTTGGCAAAATCTTTGATGTGCCCTTAGTTGCATATCTAGGATTTTGACCCCAAGAAAGGCCTATTTACCTGGGATTTTAAGAAACGCTTTCAGCAATCTATCACGTTTCTATCAGAAATCTATCACGCAGCGGCAACGCGGGCGCTCACGCGCCAAATCCAAAATGCGTCCAAATTGCATCCAAAATGCAGGCGGCAACCAAGCCCGGTCGCCGCCTGCACAATTCCTTCATATTTGCCCCGCGTTAGATGACCACGTCCGGGTCCAAACTCGCCGCACTCTCTCGCATTTCTGCAGCTAAAGCAAGGTATGCATCCAATCTTACCGCCGAGAAACCCGCTGCCTGAACGCTACAGCCAGGCTCATGCGTATGGGTGCAGTCCCTAAACCGGCATTCGCGCGCGGCCTCCGAGATGTCCCCAAAGACCTTGGCCAGTCCCCGCTCATGCCCCACGATGGGCAGGCTGCGCAGCCCCGGCTCGTCAACGATCACGCCGGCACCCGGGATGGACACCATGCGCCGGGCCACCGTGGTGTGGCGCCCCATGTCGTCGGCCTCGCGAACAGCCCCGGTTTCCAGGGCTTCCTTGCCGAGAAGAGCATTGAGCAGCGTGGACTTTCCCGCGCCCGACTCTCCCAGCACGATGGCCACCTGCCCCTTGGGCACCAGCGCCCGCACGGCCTCAAGGCCCCATGCGACGCCCATCTCGCCCGCAAGCCGGCGAATCCGGGCTTCCTCCTCACCCGCGGCCGCGCTGGACGTCAGCGCCAGCGGGCCATCCTCGCCCAAGATCTCGCGAACCGCCGCCACGTCGCGGCGCAAAACGTCGTCACCCGCGCGGTCGGCCTTGGTAAGGACAACCGCCACCTCGGCCCCGCAGTCGCGCGCGATCACAGCCGAGCGCGCAATGCGCTCGCACGAGACCTCACGCTCGCCCAGCTGCTGCACCACAAGCACGGTGTCGACGTTGGCCGCAAGCGTCTGCTTTTCTCCGCGCGCCTTGCCCTTCCAGCGGGCAATATCGCTTTCCCTGGGCAAGATCTCTTCAATAAGCCCCATGTCGTGGCCGCTGGGCCTGCGGGCGCACACCCAGTCGCCAACCGCCACGCGCGAGTTCTCTTGCCGAGACAGGCCGCCCTTGGTCAGACGGGTCGCAAACTCCGCGCGAAAGACGCCGTCGGCGCACAGAATCGCCGGAAACCCGCGGTCCAGCCTAACGACGCAGCCCATCTCAAGCTCGCTCGAGACATCGGCACCCGCGACCGCGCAGGCGCGCTCGACCGCGGCGCCATAGGCCGCCACCTGAGCCTCGCTCGCGGCAAGCTCGTCAAACGTCGGCAGGTCCGTCAGCGACGACAACTGCGGCAGCAGCTCGGCCGCCCCCCTGCCCGTCGCGTCCTTCTCCGCACTACGCTTACGCCCCTTTTTAGATGCGCGTTTAGCCAACGTTTCCCCCTATCACGGCACATATGCGTTTAGGTTTACAAAACCCCGCCGCCCCTGTCAAACGGCGCGCCACCAAAAAGCCCCGCGCCTCTCAACCGAGAAACGCGGGGCAAAATCCCAAGCGCTATTCAACTAACGCGCTACGCGTCCTTCTCGACGCCGCGCATGATGGCCTTGTAAATCTCGGTCATCGGGATGATCAGGAAGGCGATACCCAGGGCGCTCAGCATGCCGTTAAGCTCCAGGCCAGGCACGCCAAAGAACATCATGGCCAACGGCTCGATCTCGACAACGATCAAGGTCAGCACCAGGGCCAGGGCGGCGGCGCCCCACAGCCAGACGTTCTGCTTCTTCATGGTGAACAAAGACGCACGACGGCTGCGCATGTTGAAGCAGTGGAAGATCTCGACCATGTTCAGGGTGATGAACGCCATCATAACGCCCTCTTCATCGGCCGCACCCGCAAGCATGTCGGCGATGTTGATGTAGCCCATGTCAAGGTAGACGCCAAGGAAGAAGCTGGCCAGGACCAGGGCGGTGATAAAGAGTCCCTGCACGATGCAGTCAAGGCCCATGTGACCGGCAAAGACACCATCGCTGGCGTTGCGCGGCTTGCGGCTCATGATGTCGCCCTCGGCCTCCTCAAGACCAAGCGCCAGCGCCGGGAAGCAGTCGGTCACCAGGTTGACCCACAGCAGCTGCACGGGCTGGAACAAGGTGAAGCCCACCAGCGTGGCGATGAAGACCGAGAAGACCTCGGCCAGGTTGGCCGAAAGCAGGAACTGGATAACCTTGCGGATGTTGTCGTAGATGCGACGACCCTCTTCGCAGGCCGAGATGATGGTCGCAAAGTTGTCGTCGGCCAAGACCATGTCGGCCACGTTCTTGGTGACGTCGGTACCGGTGATGCCCATGCCCACGCCAATGTTGGCACGCTTGATGGAGGGTGCGTCGTTCACACCGTCGCCGGTCATGGCAACGATCATGTCGCGGCTCTTCCAAGCCTCAACGATGCGGGTCTTGTGCTCGGGCTGGACGCGGGCGTAGACACCGTAGTCCTCGATGTGGGCGTCAAGCTCCTCGTCGCTCATGCGATCAAGCTCGGCGCCGGTGATAGCCTGGTCGCGGCTCTCGACAATGCCCAGGTTCTTGGCGATGGCCACGGCGGTGTCGATGTGGTCACCGGTGATCATGACGGTGCGGATGCCGGCATCGTGGGCCTCCTGGATGGCCGGGGCCACCTCGGGGCGCTCGGGGTCGATCATGCCAGAAAGGCCGCAGAAGGTAAGGCTCTGCTCAAGGGCCTCGGCGCTAAAGTCGGTGGGCTTGCTCGTGTAGTGACGGCTGGCCAAGGCCAGAACGCGCAGGGCCTGGTCGGCCATGGCCTTGTTCTCGGCGAGAAGTTCCTCGCGGCGGGCGTCGGTCATGGGGACAACCTTCTCGCCGTCAAAGACCGTGTCGCACAGGCCAATCACCACGTCGGGGGCACCCTTGGTGTACTGCTCGAACTCGCCGTCCAGGGTCTCGACCACAACAGACATCATCTTACGGCCCGAGTCGAAAGGCGCCTCGCCCACGCGCGGGTGCTCCTGCGAAAGGCCGGTCATGCCCGCCTTAGCGGCATCGTTGACCAGGGCGCACTCGGTGGGCTCGCCCACGGCCTCGCCGGCCTCAGCGTCCCACTTGGCGTCGGAGCACAGGGCCATGCCGGCCAGGTGCTTGTTCTCTTCGCAGGCCAGGACATGCTTGACGACGGTCATTTTGTTCTGGGTCAGGGTGCCGGTCTTATCCGAGCAGATCACCTGGGTGCAGCCCAGGGTCTCGACGGCAGACAGGTTGCGGATAATGGCCTGGCGCTTGGCCATCTTGGTGACGCCCAGTGAAAGCACGATGGTCACGACAGCCACCAGGCCCTCGGGAATGGCGGCGACGGCCAGCGAGACGGCCACCATGAAGGTGTTGAGAAGAAGCGTGGGCTCCTCCATCATGTTGCCAAAGCCGTGGCGCAAAACATCAACGACAAAGATCACGACGCAGATCGCGATGACCATCTTGGTGAGCACGTGGGACAGCTCGTCGAGCTTGACCTGCAGCGGAGTGAGCTCTTCTTTGGCCTCGGAGAGGGCACCGGCAATCTTGCCCATCTCGGTGTCCATGCCGGTTGCCACCACAACGGCGCGACCGCGGCCGTAGACCACGGTGGAGCCCATGTAGCACATGTTCTTGCGGTCGCCCAGGGGCACGTCGTCGGCACCGTCGGCCAGCTCAATGGCATCGGCGTGCTTCTCGACAGGCACAGACTCGCCGGTAAGCGCGGCCTCCTCGATCTTCATCGAGGCGCTCTCAAGCACGCGGCAGTCGGCAGGCACCGAGTCGCCGGCCTCGAGCAGCACGACGTCGCCCACGACCAGCTCGGAGCTGGGCAGGCTCACCAGTTTGCCGTCACGCATGACCTTGGACTGAGCGGCGCTCATCTCCTGCAGGGCAGCCAGGGCCTCCTCGCTCTTGGCCTCCTGGATGACGCCCAGCGCCGAGTTGATGATGACGACGGCCATGATGATAATGACATCGGCAAAGTCAATCTCGCCCTGGATAGCACCGGTAATGGCGCTGATGGCGGCCGCAGCGATAAGCATAATGACCATGGGGTCGGCCATCTGCTGGAAGAAGCGAATCCACAGCGGGGTCTTCTCCTCTTCCTTAAGCTTGTTGGGGCCGTTCTTCTCCAGTCGCGATGCGGCTTCAGCGGCGGCAAGGCCGGCCTCGGCATCGGTGCCTTGCTCACGCAAGACAGCGTCGGATGAAGACAGGTACTCTTTCATACGATTCCCCCTCCTGGGTTATCTAATTGTCACGGCCGCCAGCTTGATGCCCGATCATAATTCCCAGGAGAGGGCAAGGGCTCATCAAGCCTATAGAGCGACCGCTCTTATAAAGCTTATTAAGTCTACCAGACGGGACAAGATTCTACCCGCCCGCGCACAAAAAACGCCCGGCTCCCAAATGGGAAACCGGGCGTTGTGCAGGCAAAATGCCAAGTTGGCGAGAAAACCTTACTGCACCTGGGCAATCATGGCCATGTTGGTGGAGGTGGTGTAGTCACCCTGGCGCGGGGAGGTCTGGGGGTCACCGGCGGTGAGAACAACCAGGTCGCCGGCCTCGACGACGCCGTTGTCCTTGGCGGTGGTCAGCGCGTTGTACAGGGTGTTGGACAAAGAGCCCTGCTCGGTGGTGCGGAAACCATAGACGCCCCAGTAGAAGCAGGTGCGACGGATGCTCTCCTCAGACGGGGACATGGCGTACAGAGGCACCTTGGGACGGAACTTGGAGACCAGGCGAGCAGAACGGCCGGAGTGCGTGGGGACGATGATGCACTTGGCCTCAACACGGTCAGCCATCTCGACGGCAGCGAAGCCGGTGGCGCCGTTGACGTTGCGCACGCCGCGACGGTCGTAGTAGTTCTTGTTCTCCTCGACGTACTTCTCGGTCTCCTTGCAGATCTCGGCCATGGTGCGCACGGCGTCGATGGGGTACTTACCCGCAGCGGTCTCGCCAGACAGCATCACGCAGTCGGTGCCGTCGTAGACAGCGTTGGCGACGTCGTTGACCTCGGCGCGGGTCGGGCGGGGGTTACGCTGCATGGAGTCGAGCATCTGGGTAGCGGTGATGACCGGCTTGTAGTGCTCGGCGCACTTGCGGATGATGGTCTTCTGGATGTGGGGCACCTGAGCAGCAGGAACCTCGACGCCCAGGTCGCCACGGGCAACCATGATGCCGTCAGAGACGTGCAGGATCTCGTCGAAGTTCTCGACGCCAAGGGCGCTCTCGATCTTGGGGAAGATCTGGACGTGCGGGGCGCCCATCTCGGTGCAGATCTGACGGATGCCCTCGACGGCGGCAGCGTCGCGGATGAAGGAAGCGGCGATGGCGTCGATGCCAAGCTCGCAACCGAACATGATGTCGGCGCGGTCCTGGGCGGTGACGGAAGGCAGGCCAATGTTGACGTTGGGGATGTTCACGCCCTTGCGCTCGCCGATCTGGCCGCCGTTGGTGACGACGCAGTGCATGTCCTGGCCCTCGACGTGGTCGACCTCAAGGCCAACCAGACCGTCGTCGATCAAGATGACAGAGCCCTTGGTGACCTCGGAGGGCAGGTCAAGGTAGTCAAGCGAGATGTGCTCGGCGGTACCGTGGAAGTCCTCGGAGGTGGGCTGGGCAGTCACGATGATGTTGTCGCCGGTGTTGACGGTGACCTTCTCGCCGTCGACCAGAAGGCCGGTGCGGACCTCGGGGCCCTTGGTGTCAAGAAGGATGGCCACGGGGATGGACAGCTCACGAGAGATGGAGCGGACCTTCTCGATCATAGAACGGTGGTACTCGTGGGAACCGTGGGAGAAGTTGAAGCGGGCGACGTTCATTCCGTGCAAGATAAGCTGGCGCAGGACCTCCTCATCCTCGGTGGCAGGACCCATGGTGCACACAATCTTTGTCTTCTTGCTGAATGCCATCAATAACCTCTTTCTATCGGTATCGGTAAACGCCCCGGTCATTGAGGCCGGGGCGCCTTATTAACAAACTACGGAGCGGTCAACGAAATCAGTGCCGTTGGCGTAAGCCTGGGCGTTGTCCAGGGTGACGCGGGCAATCTCGCCCAGGGCCTCCTTGGTAAAGAATGCCTGGTGAGACGTCATGACAACGTTGGGGAACGAGCACAGGCGAGAAGTGACGGAGTCGATGATCTCGCCGGCGCGGTCCTGGTAGACGTTGGGGCCTTCCTCGTCGTAGACGTCAAGACCGGCAGCACCGATCTTGCCAGAGAGGATGCCGCGGATAAGGGCCTGGGTGTCCACAAGGCCGCCGCGACCGGTGTTGACGAAGATGACGCCGTCCTTCATCTTGGCGATGGACTCGTCGCAGATCATGTGGCGGCTCTCCTCGTTGAGGAAGGCGTGCAGCGAGATAAGGTCGCTGCGACGGTAAAGCTCGTCGTAATCGACGTACTCGTCAACCACGCCGTCGTCCACGAGCTTCTGGTTGGGATACAGGTCAGAACCCAGGACGGTCATGCCAAAGCCCTTGCAGATGCGGCAGAGGGCAGCACCGATGCGGCCGGTGCCGATGATGCCGGCGGTCTTGCCATAGAGCGTCTCGCCAACAAGGCCCTCGAGGTTGAAGTCGTTGTCACGAACGCGGTTATAGCCCTTGTGGATGCGGCGGTTGGCGCAAAGGGCCAGGCCCATGGCGTGCTCGGCGATGGCCTCGGGAGAGTAAGCGGGAACGCGGGTGACCTTGAGGCCCAGGTCCTGGGCAACAGGCACGTTCACGGCGTCGAAACCGGCGCAGCGCATAAGGACGAGCTTGACGCCAAAGCCGGCCAGGATCTCGAGGGTCATGGCGCCAGCGTCGGCGTTGACAAAGGCGCAGACTGCGTCGTAGCCGCGGGCCAGGGCGGCGGTCATGGGCGTGAGGTTGGACTCAATGAAGTCGATCTTGATTTCCGGATAGCTCTTGAGCTCCTGAGTAAAGGAATCTCGGTCGTAGCTCGCGGTACCGTAAAACAGAATCTTCATTGCGCTGTCCCTTCGCAGTCATACTTTTTGGCGTGCCTTTTCAAACGCCTAACCTCTGACGGAAGACAGTATAAAACAGGTGAGCGGTAAAGATAAGCGGGATGAGCGGTATTAAACGGGTTTCGCGAAGGTTTATTTCGAACGTACCGAACATTTAAGCTCGCTTTGCGCGGGTCCTACCGCACCGTGCCGCGAGCCGTGCACGCCGCTTACAGAAAGGGGCGCTGGGGTCCGCGCGCACTTATATATACTCGGGTGGTCTTCTCGTCGAAAGGACTTTCCCATGAGTTGGTTCGAGCCCTCTTTTGCTTATCAGATCTATCCTTTGGGCCTTTGCGGGGCGCCTTACGAGAACGACGGGGTTGTGGTTCACCGCCTGCGCAAGCTGGTTGACGACGGCTGGGTCGATCACATGAAGAAGCTGGGCGTCACTTGCCTGATCTTGAACCCCGTCTTTGACAGCCTGTCTCACGGCTACGACACCAGCGACTACACCAAGGTGGACTGCCGCTTGGGCACCAATGAAGACCTGTCAGAGCTTGTGGCCGCCTGCCATGCGGCCGGAATCAAGGTTCTTCTCGACGCCGTCTTTAACCACGTGGGGCGCGGTTTTTGGGCCTTTAAAGACGTATGCGAGAAGCGCGAACAGTCGCCGTACGCCGGCTGGTTCGAAATCGACTGGGGCGGCAACACCGAGTGGAACGACGGTTTCTCGTACGCCACCTGGCAAGGCGTCCCCTACCTGGTCAAGCTCAACCACGGCTGCTTTGACCTCAACGATTACCTGGTAGACGTCATTCGCGGCTGGGTGCGCGACTTTGATATCGACGGCCTGCGCCTGGACGTGGCCTACTGCCTGGAGCCCGGATTCATCGGCTACCTGCGCCGCATTGCCAACGAGATAAGCGATGCGCGCGGCGAGAAATTCCTGCTGCTGGGCGAGACCATGTTTGGCGACTACAACCGCTGGATGGGAGACGAGCTGTGCGACACCGTGACCAACTACGAGTGCTACAAGGGGCTCTGGTCGTCGATGAACTCGGCCAACATGCACGAGGTGGCCTATGCGCTTGAGCGCCAGAGCGGCTCGCACCCCTGGGACCTCTACACCGGCAAGCACCTGCTGGACTTTGTGGACAACCACGACGTGCCGCGCATCGCCACGCAGCTGAACGACAAGGCGCAGCTGCGACCGCTGTACGGCCTGTTATTTGGCATGGCGGGCGTGCCATGCGTCTACTACGGCAGCGAGTGGGGCATCGAGGGTGAGCAGAAATTTGGCGACCACGAGCTGCGCCCGGCGCTCGACGCGCCCGAGTGGAACGAGCTCACCAGCTGGATTCGCGACCTGGCAGCGGCGAGGGCAAAGAGCCAGGCGATCGTCTGGGGCAGCTACGAGCAGCTGGCCGTTACCCCGCAGCAACTGGTGTTTCTCCGCGCGGTAGACGGCGAGCGGGTGGTCGTGGCGGTAAACGCCGCGGGCACGGCCGCGCACGTGGGCTTCGACGCCGGAGCCGCAAGCGGGACGGATCTGCTCACCGGGGCGGCCGTGACGTTTGACGGCGGCGCTGAGCTTGCGCCCTACTCGGCGTATTACTGGAAGCTCGACTAAGTTCGCAGGAGTAAAGTGTTTCTCGGCATCAAAATCACAACGAAAGGAATGCCATGATCTACGACGCGCTCAGCGGGATCGAGGCCTACCGCGGCCTTAACAAGAACCTCGACACCCTGATTGACTGGTTTGCGCACAACGACCCCGCCGACCTGCCCCTGGGCAAGACTTTGATCGACGGCGAGAAGGTCTTTGCCAACACGATGGAGGCCAAGACCAAGCTGCCGCAGGACGCCCGCTTTGAGACCCACCGCAAGTACATTGACCTGCAGATGGACCTCGAGGGCGTCGAGGACTTCGCTACCACGCGCGGCGGCCTTGAGCCTTTGACCGAGTTTGACGTCGAGGGCGACAAGGGCTTCTGGAAGGCCGCCGAGGGCAACGACGACGTACTGGTGGGGACCCTGGGCAAGGGTCGCTTCGCGATCTTCATGACCGGCGAGCCCCACATGCCCAACCTCGTCCACGGCGACGCCGAGGTGGGGCCGCTTAAGAAGATCTGCTTCAAGATCTTGGCCGAGTAGACGGGCTTCTCCCCTCTCTTCGTTTAGCCTCTTGCTACAAAATCGC
>CAVGOA010000010.1:0-52410 GCA_963630635.1 Paludibacteraceae bacterium | reverse complement strand
TCGAACCCTGGACCTTGGGATTAAAAGTCCCCTGCTCTACCAACTGAGCTAACGGCGCATTGGTCGATATCTTAACACATGCGGCCTATTCCCACACCCACTGGCCGTTGACAAAAATCGGCGTCTCGTTGCCCTGGGCGTCCAAACCCCAGATATTGAGGTCGTCGGAGCCAATCATGAAGTCCACGTGGGTGGCCGATTGGTTGATTCCGTTGGCAAGAAGCTCGTCCTTCTCCATGTCCAGGCCGCCTTCCAGGCACTCGGGAAAGCCCATGCCCAGGGCCAGGTGACAGCTGGCGTTCTCGTCGTAGAGGGTGTCGAAGAACAGGGTCTTGGACTGGCGGATGGGGGTATTCTTAGAGACCAGCGCGCATTCGCCCAGGTGACGGGCACCTTCGTCGGTCTCGATGATATGGCGGAGAACCTCGGTGCCCTGCTCGGCGCCAAAGTCCACCACGCGGCCGCCCTCAAAGCGGATCCAGAAGTCACGGACCACCTGGCCGGCGTGGACCAGCGGCAACGCCGAGTAGACAATGCCGTCTGCGCGGTTGCGGTCGGGGCTGGTGAAGACCTCCTCGGTGGGGATGTTGGGGAAGAACGCCGTGCCGTCCTGGGTCTTGCCTGCGCCGCCGTCCCACAGGTGGGCAGGGTTCATGCCCACGGTGAAATCGGTGCCGTTTGCGGACTGGTAGCGCAAGGCGTCAAAGTGGTGACTGTTAAGGAAGCGCTTGGACTTCTCAAACGACGCGTTGTGGGTCTCCCAGGCGCTCTTGGGGTCGTCCGAGTCGGCGCGGGCCACCTCGAGAATCAGGTTCCACAGGCGATAGACCGCCTCGGCCTCGCTGGCCTGCGGAAAAACCTCGCGGGCCCAGGCCGCAACGGGTACGCCGGCGATGCACCAGACGTTCTTGCCAAAGTCCATGCCGTTCCTAAACGAGGTGCACTCGGTGTTTCTGGCCTTAGACGCGGCGGCGGGCTTGGCAGGGTCGATGTTCTTAAGCGCGTTAGGGTCGCTGCCCTCAAGGAAGAGGAAGGACGCACCGGCCTCGGCCAGCGAGTTGAGCTGCTCGATCTTCCATGAGGGGGTGTGCTCGAAATACGCCAGGTCGACGTTTTCGTAAGTCAGGCGGGTAACCTCGTCGTCTGCCCAGATAACGGTCACGTGGCCGGCGCCGGCGGCATAGGCCGCCGCCACGACCTTGCGGGCAAAGTCAGCGCGCTCGACGGGAGCCTGGACCACCAGCTCTTGCCCCGGCTTCAAGGCCGCGCCCTTCTTAACCAGCAGGTCTGCGTAGAGGTCCAGCTGGTCAGAGAGGCCCTCGGTGGCAATGCGGCACTCTTCATCGGTCATAGGGATATAAGCCATAGTTCTTCTCGCTTCCTTAGTTGGAGTCATGGCGTTAGTCGGTTGGATTTGGGTCGGCGGCGGCTACGGCGCCGCTGTAACCCCCTCTAACATACCCGTATGGCCCCGGCGATATAAGGGCAGTTTCCCCCAACCGACATACCCATCACGCGCCAACTGGGATTTTGTGAAATTACGTTCCAGTTGGGGGAAGATTGCAAAGTTTAAAAAAGAATGCCGGCCCCAAAAGGAGCCGGCCTGCGCATTTCTGGAGCGGGCAACGGGACTCGAACCCGCGGATGTCAGCTTGGGAAGCTGATGCCTTACCACTTGGCGATGCCCGCAAGGAGTTTGTATTCTAACACACTTCTACGCGCGGCGAATCAACTCGGTCACAAGCTCGGCGACCTGAGCGGCCTGCGCGGGATCGACGTTCTCGGGTACGTCGTCCTGGGTGCGGGACAGCGCCTTCAAGCCGTTTGCGTCCAGGCCCGTGATCGTGGCCGACCTCATGGAGCGCAGCATCGACACCGTGGCGTCGGTCTTGCCCCAGTCGTGCTCGCGCGTCTGGATGCCAATGTGCAGGTCGGCGGCGGTACTGGTAAGCATACGCAGCATGCGACGGTCGGTGCGGCGAGTGGTGAGAAGACCCTCGTTGGAGTAAACCGTGAGGTCGCCCGCGCCCACCGAGTCAAGGTTGATGACAAAGCATCCGCGGCAGTCCTTGCGGTGTTTGTTGATGAAGGCGCGCATGCCCGCGTGGTCCAGGCCGCTGGCGCCCAGGGCCACAAACCAGATGTCGTGGGCGAGAAGATCGTCGTCGTTCATGGACAGAACGGCCTCGCGCAGGTCCTCCTGGGTGGGGACGTCGGCCTGGGCCTCGCCGCCCTCGATGACGCGCAGATCGCTGCGGGTAGTGGCGCCGCCGCGCCAGGGGCTCTGCCTGTTGGCGGGGCCGTCGCCGGACGGGGCGTCATCAGCGCCATCGCCGTCGCCAGCCGCGCTCTTGTTGCGCGACAAGCCCGCGAACTTCTCCTTGACCTTGCCAAAGAAAGCGCTAAAGGTCTCGGAGGTCTTGCTCTCGCCCTCGGGCTCGAAGAAGAAATCCGAGTAGGCATCGTCATCGGCCTGCATGACGGGCACATCTGCCTGCGCAGGAGCAGGCGCCGAGACGGGCGTGGGCGCCGGAACCGTGGGCGGCACCTGGACGGCGGGTACGGGTGGAACGACGGCCTGGCCCTGCGGGTTGGTGGACTCGAAGGGGTCCTTGGCCGCGCCGTTCATGTCGGGCAGGTCGAACAAAGAAGCGCGACGGGCGACGCTGGACATCTTGGGCTCGAACTCACTCTGGCCCCAGGTGGGGTCCTCGGGAGCCGCGGGCTTGGGTGCGGAGCTAACGCCCACCGGCTGGGTGGACTCGATGTCGTCGGTGTTGACCTCGGCGTTAAGGCCAGATGCATCGCCGGCGGCCTGCCATGCAGAGGCCTGGTCGACGTCGGCCGAGAGGGGCGCGAAGTTGAGATTGCCAGTCTGCGCGGCAGCGACGTCGGCGTCGGACGCAGGGGCAGCCGCGGGGGCCACCTCGACGGGAGCGGTCTCCATGGTGGTCGCAGCCTCGGGCTCGGCAACCTGCGCGAACGGCGCGGTGGTCTGGGCCGGGGCGACAGGCTGCTCGGCGACGTAAGCAACCGGCTCGGCGTAGGCCGGCTCGGCCACGGGCGCCGCGACCTCAACCGGCTCAACCGGAGCGGCCTCAACCGTGGGCGGGACGGCCTCGACCACGGGAGCCGTGGCAACCTCAACTACAGGCGCCGGCTCAACGTACTGCTCCAGGTCGTAAACGATCTCGCAGTCCGCAGGCAGCATGCCCAGTGAACGCAGGGTTTCCTCGCCGTGGCGCACGCCCAAGATCTCGACCCTGGCGGCGGCGCGAGCAGCTGCAGCGGCAGCTGCGGCGGCCTGAGCCTCGGCGGCAGCCTGCGCGGCGGCAGCGGCGGCCTCGGCAGCAGCGGCCTGCTCGGCGGCGGCACGTGCTGCGGCCTCCCTCTCGGCAGCGGCGCGCTGCTCGGCGCGAGAAACCTCAACCTGATAGGCGGTCTGCTTGCCAGAAGGCATAACGTTCTCAAGCACGCCCAGCATGGCGGCCACGCCAGACTTGTTGTCGTTGGAACCCAGCGTGCACGGCGAGAAGTGCTCAAGGAAGCTACTCACGCCAAGAAGCAACAGGGGCAGCGAGCCCAGGATGCCAATGATCCACACGAAGCGGCGGAAGGCCTCGGGCAAGAAGCCCAGGATCTGGAACAGGGCGCAAACGGCCACACCCACGACGCAGTAGCGGCTTGCCTTCCACAGCATCGGCAGGTACTGGGCCACCGGCGTGCTGTAAAGCGGGTTCTCGTGCGGGGAGTCGTAGTGGGCAACAACCACGATGGGTCGGGTGCCCTTCTGGACCTTCTCGCCGCAGCCCTTGTGAAACGCGATGACGTTCTGGCTACGCGCGGCAGGGCCCAGATCCGAGATAACGTCGGTGCCCAAGAACTTAAGGACAAACAGGGCCGTAGGCACGGCTACCAGGAAAAACCCGATGGCGGTAAGCAATACAGAGCCAATGCCCGCCAAGAAAATCCCCAGGAAGATGAGGATCAGCAGCGCGGCGGGAATCAGGTTTGCGAACTTACGGGCGTCGAACTCCTCGATATAGGGCTCGCAGCCGTGCTCGCGCATCATGTTGGCGATGGTCTCGGCCGCCTGGAGTTCTTCTTGGCTACCTGCAGGAGCGATGCTGACCTGCTCGTCCAGATAGTCCATATAGTCGTGTGTCATGGCCATATGCCGTACGTCCTTTTTGGTAGGTCTTAGAGACGTTGGTGTTTCATTTACATACAATCAAAAGAGTATACGTCTAACAATCGTTTTTCGTTGAATTAACGCAGATACGGCGGTACAAAAGTGACAGACGGCACAAATTAATGTCCAAAAGGATTGATATCATGGGCGATTTTGACGAGATAAAAATCACCAAAGACGACGAGAAGGCCCGCCGACTCGCCACGCTCTCGCTGATACTCGCGAATTCCAAAACGCCCCTGACCTCGTCAGAAATTAAGAAAGAACTTTATCCCGAGCTCCTTGTCGACACCTTCACCAGGACCTTTTCACGCGACCGAGAAGACCTGGAGTCCATGGGGTTCAAGTTCGTCAAGTCAAAAGCCGCGGGCGGCGAGGCCTCCTGGACAATCGACGCCGAGGCCAGCCTAAAGGGCGGCGCGGCCCTAAGCCCCGAAGAGGCCGTTGTCCTTAACCTTGTGTGCCAGCCCCTTGTCAACGACCCGGGCTTTCTCTACTCCAACGAGCTGAGGTTTGCCCTTACCAAGATTGACCAGCAATTTAGCAACATCGAGAAGGTCGTCAAGGGGTCTGCGGCCACGGCGACGCGCGTGTCCGAAACCCTGCGCGATTGCCTTGAGACGCGCCACCCCGCCAAGGTGACCTACACAAATTCCAAGGGCATCACTTCTACCCGCATCCTTGCCCCGTACGGCTTTTATACGATGAGAAGAGCTGCGTACATGGCCGCGGCGATCATGCAGGACAGCGAAGCAGGCGAGGGCCGCGCCGGCGTTAGCGACATCATGACCTACAAGCTAAGCCGCATCAAAGAGGCCAAGAAGGTCGCCAAGCTCTCCTACCAAGTACCGGATGATTTTGACGTTGCCGCCCACGAGTGTCTGGCTTTCCAGATTGGCCCAACCGTGGCGCTGGCTCGCTTCTTTGTGCCGGCGTTCCAAGACCACGAGATGCGCGCCAACGCCAACAATAAAGGCAGCTGGGAACTTGTGGACGGCGGCTTTGAATGGACCGTCGACATGAGCGACCCCACCGCCGCCGCCAGTTGCGCCATTGCGTGGGCAATCAAGCCGCTGGCGCCAAAAGAGCTGGTAGAGACCTGGGAGAAGCTTCTTAAGGGGGCAATCAACAATGGCTAAGGCAAGCAAGAAGGGGCGCGCGGGCGGCCTCAATGAGGCCCGCGAGCTCATCGCCCTTCTCGCCACATTGGACGACGAGGGCGACAGCATCGACGCCGAGGCAATCGCCGAGCGACTTGACTGCGACGAAGCCCACGCCCAGAAGCTCCTCTACCTTTTGAGCTCGACCAACACCGAGAACTACATCGTTCCCCTCTATGCCGATGACGACGAGAAGAACCTCGTGCTTGCTAACGCCACGACGGGTTCGCGCGGCTACAGCCTGCGCCTGAGTGCCGCCGAGACGACCGCCCTTCTCGCCGCGCTCGAAAAGCTGGGCGTGCCTAAGGACGACCCGTTGCGAGCGCGCCTTGACTCGTCGCTGCTGTCTGCGGATGCCAAGATCGGCAGGTCAGACGTGCGGCGCGTTTTGGGTGGCGAGAAGGCCGTCTGCATCCCCGAGCATGTTCAGACCTGCTCGGCGGCGATCGCTGGGAAGAAGGCCTTGCGCTTTCTGTACACCAAGGTTCGCGAGCAAGGCACGAGCGAGCGCCTGGTTGTGCCGCAGTCACTGGAGTTCAAAGAGGGTTTTTGGTACGTCAACACCTATGACCTGGCGCGCAGCGACACGCGGCAGTTCAAGGTTGACCGCATGGAGCAGCTGGCGATCGAGGACATCCCGCAAACGGCAGCGCGTGTCTTGCCGGCGGGCGAGAAGGACCGCGCACAGGCGATGGTCCAGCTTGCGTATACCGACGTTCGCTTCCTTGAGAACTACCTGTGGTGGCCCGACCTCGAGTTTTTAACCCAAAACGAGGACGGTTCTGGCACAGCGCAGATTCCCTACCTTGAGAACAGCACCTGGCTGCCGCGCCAGGTGGCCGCGTGCGGAGGAGCCGTCACGACCAACAACCCGCAGGTCAACCAGCTTGCCCGCGAGTACGCCCAGGCCCAGCTCGACAGCTAAGCGCCCGCGAGCAGCGGCGGGGCCAACGGCGCCCCGGGGCCACCACGGGCCACCCGCGCCGCACCGGGCCCCTATTCGTGTGAGGCCCGCCACATCTTGATGTACCGCCCCACATTGGCGCTCTCGAGCATCGTCGCGTTCTGGTTGGGCAGCGATTTCATGAACAGCTTGCCGTAGCTCTTGGTCGCCAGGCGCGAGTCGGCCAGCACCAGCACGCCCGTGTCGCTCGACGTGCGGATCAAGCGCCCCGCGGCCTGTTTGACCTCGATAACCGCCTCGGGCAGCGAGTAGTGCCACCACGCGCGCTCCTCTCGCTGCTCACGCTCCTTGACCAGCGGCTCGTTGGGGTTGGCAAACGGCAGCTTGGGAATCACGACGCAGCGCAGCGTGTCGCCGGCGGCGTCAAAGCCCTCCCAAAACGACTTCAACGCCATCAGCGAGAGGTTCTTCTCGGCGTTAAATCGTTCGCGAAGTCGGCGCGGAGAAGTACCCCGCTCTTGATAGGCCAAATCAAGCCCGGCGGCGGCCAGGCGCGGCTTCAACGCCTGCGCCACGCGCTCCATGTCGCGGCGGTTGGTGAACAGCGTCAGCACCGAGCCACCCATCGCCACATGCACGTCGTACAGCAAATCCTCCAGCGCCGGCAGGTACGCGCGGTCGTTAGGCGCGGGCATGTCGCGCGCCAGCACGACCGACATCTGCCGCTCGTAGTCAAAACTCGAAGAAAGCCGCAGGTCCTTGTGGTCGCGCGAGTCCAGCGCGGCAAGCCCCACCGACTGGTTAAAGTGATCGAAGTTGTCGCCCACCGCAATGGTCGCCGACGTAAAGACCACGCTCTCCATCTCGGGCAGCCAGTCCTTGGCCAGGTCGGCGCCAATGTCGATCTTCTCGGCCACCAACTTTTCGGTCGCAAGGCGGCGCTTGGCCCGCGTGAGCTGGGCATAGTAGACGTAGTTGGTGTCGGTGCCGTCGCAGATCAGCTTGATGCCGGCGAGAAGTTCGTCCAGCGCCCGGCCCGCGTCGCCCAGGTCGCCCGCCATCTGCGGAGCCACCTCGGCCAGGGCCTTGCGAGCCTCCTTCATGTGGCGCGTGACCTCGTCCAGCGCGTGCGCCGCCGCCTCTCCGGCGCGCACGACCTCACCCCACTCGTCGCTCTGGCGCAACCCGGCGTCAATCCACAAGGTCAAGTCGTCGTAGCTGCCGTCGCTCTTTGCCAGCGGCACCAACTCGTGGATGGCCACAAACAGATCGGCCACCCGCACCGATGCCGTGGCCGCCTCGGCCGCGACCTTGGTGAGAAGACCCGTAACCAACGTCGAGTTCTCCAAGCTCAGCGCGCCAACCATCAAGTTATGCAGCGCGCCGGTCTTGGTCCCGCCCAGTACCTCGAAGGCCGAGCGCGCTTCTCCCGCGCAGACCTCCACGGCCCACTGGCGGCGGGCCTCGGACTCAAAGCCGTGGGCCTCGTCGACCACCCAATGACGCACAGGCGGCAGGATGCGCCCCTCGGCCGCCACGTTGCGCAGCAGCAGCGAGTGGTTGGTCACCACCACGTCGGACGCGGCGGCGCGGCGGCGCGCCCCGTGCAGCAGGCACTCGCGCGGGAAGTACGGGCAGCGGTTCTTCAAGCAATCGCCCGAGCTGATCGTTAGCATCTTGCGCGGCACGTAGCGCCAGCGAATCCCCAGCGCATCCAGGTCGCCGTCGGGCGACTGGCAGGCAAACGCGTAGCACACGGCCAGAGCCGTCAGCATGTCGCAGCTCACCGCGTTCTCGCTGCGCCCGTCGACCTTTGCCTCCTCGACCGGCAGGTCGGCCTTCACGGCGCGATCCATCCGCAGGAAGCAGGGGTAGTGGTCGTAGCCCTTCAGCGCATGGAAGGTCATGCCGCCGGGCAGCGCCGCGGCCAAGGCCGGCAGCTCGTGGCTCACCAGCTGGTCGGTCAGCGCGTTGGTTTTGGTCGCCACGCCCACCGTCACGTTGTTGCGCTGGGCATACAGAACCTCGGGCAGCAGGTAGGCAATCGACTTGCCCACGCCCGTGCCCGCCTCAATCGAGCGGTGGGTCGACGTGTTAAGCGCCGTCGCGATCTCGCGCGCCATCGCCACCTGCTCGGGGCGCTCCTCGGCCTTCTCGTACATGCAAGACACCGTGCCACCGGGGGCAAACGCCTGGTCAACGGCATGAAGGTCCACGTCAAACAGCCGCTTGCCCTCTTCGGCCGCGTCCTCCTTGGCACGGCGCGTGTCCTCTCGCAGCAGCTCGGCGCGAGCCGTCTTAAGGTGAAAGTACTCGCCCGCATCCCCCAGCGCCAGCTGCGAGAAGACCGGCCTAAACGGCCAGTCAACCTCGGGGTGCATATCGGCAAAGTAGCCCATCAGGCCCGCCGGCATCTGCGACAGCGCGCACAAGATCACGCGCCACATCCCGCACAGCGCGTCCACATCGTCGCAAGCACGGTGCGTGACCGAGGCACAGCCAAACGCGCGCGCCATGTCCTGCAGGCGGTGAGAAGAAAGCCGCGGCAGCGCGATTCTCGACAAAGCCAGGGTGTCGATCCAGATGTCGCTTACCTCGTGGCCGCCAGGCACGGCCTCGATAAACGTGCGGTCAAAGGTCGCGTTGTGAGCCAACACGGGCGAGCCGCCCACAAACTCCACCAGCTCGGCTACGGCCGTCCGCGCGTCGGGGGCATCCATCACGTCCAGGTCGGTGATCGAGGTCAGACGCGTGATCTCGGGCGGAATGGGGCAGCCAGGGTGCACAAACGTCTCAAAGCGGTCCACGATCTCGCGCCCGCGCAGGCGGGCGGCGCTGATCTCAATCAAGGTGCAGTCTTTGAACGAGAGGCCCGTGGTCTCGGTATCCAGCACCACCACGTCGTCCTCTAGCAGGCCAAAGTTCTGCTCGGCCGCCAATTTAGGCAGCGAGAAGTACTTCTGCCTCACAGACTCGGGCGTCGCGGGCAGCATAAGGTCCTCGAGGAGGGAAGGATCCACCTCGTCGTAAGAAACCTGGTCTATTGTCATGTTTATCAGTGCCTTTGTTCGTAGGCTTCCAGCGCAAGCTCGACAAAACGGGTGCAGAGCTCTGGAAATTCTACCCCGGCGTGCCGCGCCGAGTCGGGCAGAAGGCTGTTTTGGGTCATGCCGGGAATGGTGTTGGTCTCCAGAATCACCGGGTCGCCCTGGGCCGTCACAATGAAGTCGCTGCGAGAAGCACCCAGGCAGCCCAGGGCCTTGTGCGCGGCCACGGCCTTCTCCTGCGCCGTGCGGTAGACATCGGGGTCCAGGCGCGCGGGAATAACGTGGTGCAGCTCAGAGGGCTCGTACTTCACCGTGATGTCGTAGAACTCGGCGCCAAAGACTACCTCGATGATGGGCAGGGCCACCGGGTCGTCGTTGCCCACCACGGGCACGGTGATCTCGGTGCCGGTGATGCACTCCTCGATAAGCACGCGCCCGCCCTTAGAACCGGCCTTCTCAATGGCCTCGCGCAAGCCTTCTGCCTGTGTCACCTTGCTAATGCCAAAGCTCGAGCCGTTACCGCTGGGCTTTACGAACAACGGCAGGCCCATCTCGTCCACCATAGCCGCTAGCTCGGCGTCACTAAGCTGTGTACCTGCGGGAATGTCGACACCCTTAGGCGCGCGGATCCCGGCTTTGCGATAAATCGCCTTGGCAAATTCCTTCTCGGTACTCACGCTGGACGCCAGCACGCCCGAGAAGGCGTACGGCATGTGAAGAATCTCAAGGAAGCCCTGGATACAGCCGTCCTCGCCGTAGCAGCCGTGAAGCGCGGGAAAGGCCACGTCGTAGTTGCCGCGGCGCAGGTCGTCGTAGAAGTCCTCGCTGGCGATGTCCAGGATGTCGACGTCCTTGAAGCCGGCCTCGGTCAGCGCCTGCTGGCAGTTGAGGCCAGAAAGCCACGAGATGTCCTTCTCGTCAGACCAGCCGCCCGCCAAAACAACGACCCTGAGTTTTTTGAGCTCTTCTCTGTCCATGGTCACTCCAGCCCGGTCGGCGATTTTCTCGGTGTTAAACTCAAAAGAATCGAAACTCGGTCCGCCAGGTGCCCAGGCACGCCAGCAGACTTTGTTGAGAATAACCCTACTTTCAAGTTTTATCGCGAACGGGAGCGTGAATGGACCCAATTACTAGTGCTGGCGAGAGTCAGCCCCTGCAAGACCTCAAGTCTCTTTCCCACAAAGAGATCGCGGCCCTGGTCGAGGAGCTGGGTCAGCCCAAGTTTCGCGTGAAACAAATCGAGGACTGGCTGTGGAACAAGAACGTCTCTTCTTTTGACGAGATGACCAACCTCTCCAAGGACCTTCGCGCCCAGCTTGCCGAGAAGGTCTCGCTCAACCCCGTGACCGAGGTCGCCCGCCAGGTCTCCGAGGACGGCAGCCGCAAGTACCTGTTGCAATTTGCCGACGGCACCACCGTCGAGTGCGTGGGCATGCCCAACAAGAACAAACTGGCCGTCTGCGTTTCTACCCAGGCGGGCTGCGGCATGAAGTGCGCGTTTTGCGCAACTGGCGCGGCGGGCCTTACCCGCTCGCTGTCTGCGTCCGAGATCTACCAGCAGGTCATGCACGTGCGCGACGACTTCAACACCCGCGTGACCAGCGTCGTCATGATGGGCCAGGGCGAGCCCTTTGCCAACTACGACGCCACCCTGGCCGCGCTGCGCAAGCTCAACAACCCCGCCGGTCTGGGCATTGGCGCGCGTCACCTTACCGTCTCTACCTGCGGCGTTATCCCCAGCATCATGCGTTTTGCCAAAGAGCCCGAGCAGTTCACGCTGGCCGTCTCGCTGCACTCGGCCGTCCAGCAGACCCGCAACGTCCTGATGCCGGGCGTCAAGAAGTTCTCGCTGCTCAACCTGTACTCGGCTATGGGCGAGTACGTCAACATCACCGGCCGCCGCCCCACCTACGAGTACGCCCTTATCAGCGGCGTCAACGACACTAACGACGAGCTTGAGGCCCTGTGCGACTTCTGCCGCGAGACCCTGTGCCACGTCAACCTTATCCAGCTCAACGACGTCGAGGGCTCGCGCTTTCGCCCCTCCACCCCGCAGCGCGCCGAGGAGTTTGTGCGCCGCCTGGGCAGTGTGGGCGTCGAGGCCACCGTGCGCAACTCGCGAGGCGCCGACATCGATGCCGCCTGCGGCCAGCTTAAGCAAAGGCTTGCCAAGGCCTAAGGCCACCTTGCGCACCATCGCACCAAACAGCAGCGCCCGGCGAGACACGCGTTCTCGCCGGGCGCTTTTTATATGGCTTGCCGCAGTAGCGCGACCTACTTCAACAGGCTTCTCATGGTGTCGACGAGAAGGTCCACGTCTATAGGCTTTGAGATATGGCCGTCCATACCGGCTGCTAGGGCCTCGTCGCGGTCGCTCGAGAACGCGTTGGCCGTGAGGGCTATGATCGGTATACCGGCCTTCTGAGGGTCCTCTAGCTCGCGGATAGCGCGGGCAGCCTCGTAGCCGTTCATGCGCGGCATCTGGATGTCCATCAGCACGATATCGTAGGTGCCCGCAGGGGCGCCCAAGACCTTCTCGACGGCCTTCTCACCGTCATAGGCGGTATCGACCACAAAACCCGCTGCATTCAAAATCTCGTAGGCAATCTCGCGGTTGAGCTCGTTATCCTCAACAAGCAGGACGCTCTTTCCGGTTACGTCAAGTTTCCCTTGGTCATCGACAGCTGCTGACGTTGCAGCTTTCTTCTTGTCGTCCAATTTGAGGTGTAGAGAGACCAAAAATTCGGTCCCCTTGCCCTTCTCGCTTTCAAGATGAATCGTGCCGTCCATGATGTTGACCAGGTTCTTCACAATAGAAAGACCCAGGCCCGTGCCCCCGATCGAGGTGCCAACGGGCTGTTCTTCTCGCGCGAATGCCTCGAAGACGTGCGACTGGAACTCCTTGGATATACCTATGCCGTTATCACGCACCTTAAAGATAAAATGCGCGTATTCCGAGGTAGACAGGCTTCTTTCCTCTGCGGTAAACCAAACCTTGCCGCCCGCAGGCGTGAACTTCACCGCGTTGCCCAAGATGTTTACCAGGACCTTCTTGATCTTGACCTCGTCGCCAATCACGTCGGGGTGCTCTATGCCGTCAATATCAAAGACCAGCTCCACCCCCGCGTGTTGGGCGTTTCCGTCAATCACAGTGTGCAGGTCTTCAAATAGAGCAGGAAGATTGATCGAGACCTCGTCCAACCCCACCAAGCCGCTTTCGATATGGCTCATATCCAGCACATCATTGATAAGACCCAGCAAATGCTCGCTCGAGACGCCTACCTTGTCTAAGTAGCGGCGCGCGGCACTGGGGTCATCCAAGTGCTCTTTTGCCAGGTTGTTGAAGCCGATAATGGCATTGAGCGGCGTGCGGATATCGTGGCTCATGTTGGACAAAAAGATCGTTTTTGCCCTACTGGCCTCCTCTGCAGAATCCAGGGCCTCTTTCAAGACCTTCTGGCGCTCAAGCTCTTCTGCAATCATCGCATCTACGTTCTGGAAGCCCGCAATGATGCCTTCGTCATTCTCGGCCATAAGATATTTGAACTGGTAGTAGTGAATCTCTCCGTTGTCCAGCACTCGGTAGGACCCCGCATATTCAGGAGCTTCCTCGAGCTTCTTAAGAACGACCTGGAGACTCATCGAGCGGCGCATCGCCGGCCTGTCATCCGGGTAGACGCGCTCGTCAACGTAGCGCTCGCAGGTCCTCTCATACGGATACGCCAGGGTATCGCCTTTCTTCAAACCCGTAGTCACAAAACCATCGAGCTTGAGGATATTAACCTCGTCTGTTTCTGGATGGACGAGAAAAACATTGAGATAATCCCTGGACAAGGCGTTGAACAGGGCTTCCTGACGGTGCGTGCGCTCCTCGAATCGGCGGCGGCGCTCAACCTCATCCGAGATATCCACGCCATAGAAGATGCACTCAAGGTGGTCATTGGCTGGGTTTTGGATAACGCGCGCGGTCACGCGTGCCCATCGCACGCTTCCGTCATCGAAGTAGGACTCTACCTCGCGGCTTACCTCAACGCGCCCTTCTTTATATGCATTGGCCAGCGATTTCCTATTAAACACTTCCATCGTCGACCTGCGCTCGTTCTCATCCGGAATAAACGAGAACGTTTGACCAAAGGTTGTGTCCACCTCGACGCCGGCCTCGACACTCTTAAGGTTATTAGTAGCCGAGCCGCCCACCGTTATGCAGCGGTTGTCGGTGAGGTCAAAATGCATTACGCCCTGGGCTTCCGGGATGGAATCAAGCAAAGCTCGCACCTGGGCCTCGAAGCTTTGCTGGGCCCTTCGACTTGCCGTGATGTCGGCGGCGTACTCTACAAAAGCCGGTCGCCCTTCCCACTCAGCCAACAGCGTTTTTACCGAGAAGACCTGTCGGCCGTTATCAACCTCGGATGAGGCGCTTTTCTCATCTCCTCGCTTAAGAAGAGGACAGAAGGGACACTGTTCATCGAGCCCCATCATGTACTCATAGCACTTGCGACCTTTGTGTCTTTCTGCGCCGCCTCGAAACCTGTCCGCCGTGGCGTTGGTATAGATCATCGTCATGTCGTCGAGATAAGACATCTGAACGAGCTGGTCAGACTCGTCCAATATGCCCTCGAGCATCCTCAGCTTATCAACAAGGTCGGGGTCTGTTTCGCGGCCGCGTTTATCTGTGGTCATTAATGCCCTCATTGTTTGAGTTGGCGATTATGAATGGGTTTACTTTACCCCCTGAGATAAGAAAACAGGCCCCTCCATTACGAGAGACCTGCTGAACGGTATATCTATGGAACGTATGTTCTAGTACCCTATCTCTGCCCACTCATTTTTAGTCTTCTCAACGTTAGCTTGAGGGTAAGCTTCTGCTGTATGTCCTTGCATTTCCTGCAGCATTTCGTTGATATTTTTGTACGCGCCCTTGATAGTAACTGCAGTTTGACTCACCGCATACTTAGCTTCATCAGAGAGACCATACTGATAGAACAGATACCCGGCCAAAGAGAACAGGCCAACCGAGAATAAGGCAGACTTAATCTTCATGGCTGCCACCACCGAAGCCAGAGACCATATTCACGATGCGCACAAGGTCTTCTTCCGAATTGAACTCAATCTCAATCTTATTCTTGCCACGGACATTCTTAACCTTGACCTCGGTGTCCAAGGCAAGCTTAAGCTGCTTCGCCGCTCTCTTAAAGGACTGTGGAGCAGGCTGGCGCTTAGGGGTCTCTTCACGAGTGACAGAAAACAACGGGGCAAGAGTTTCTGTCTGCCTTACCGACAACCTCTCATCGATGACCTTCTGTGCCAGCTTCACGCGCCCCTCGTCGCTCGGAACAGCAAGGATTGCTCGAGCATGACCGGCAGTGAGAAGACCGTCTGCCACGAAGCCTTGTACGACCTCAGGCAGGTCGAGGAGGCGTAGGGTATTGGTGATGGCAGAACGAGACTTGGAAAGAATCTTTGAGAGTTCCTCTTGAGTAAGGTCCTTCTCTTTGATCAGTTGCTTATAGCCACGCGCCTCTTCGATGGGGGTGAGGTCAGACCTTTGGAGGTTCTCGATAAGAGCGAGCTTAAAGACGTCTTCGTCAGAAATCTCTCGAATGACGACAGGAACCTCTTTGAGACCAGCAAGCTTAGAAGCCTGATACCTACGCTCGCCAGCAACAATCTCGTAGTAGTTGCCAACTTTACGAACCAGGAGCGGCTGAAGGACGCCATTCTGCTTAATAGAGTCAGAGAGCTCATTTAGCTCTTGCTCATTGAACTGACGACGAGGCTGATCCGGATTCGGTTTAATCTTAGAGATCTCGAGTACAGAGTCGGGTTGCATTGCAGAGGTCTCTGCAGTAGCTTCTCCAACTAATGCACCAAGACCTCTACCGAGTTTCTTTTTCTCAGCCACGCTTAATCACTTCCTTCGCAAGCTTCGCATAAGCAGAAGCACCCTTACTAATGGGAGCGTACATACAGACAGGCTGGCCATAACTTGGTGCTTCTGCAATCTTGACGTTCCTGGGGATTACAGTACTAAACATCTTCTTGCCAAAATACGTCTCAACTTCCTCAACAACCTGCTTTGAGAGGGAAGTACGTGTATCAAACATGGTCATTACGACGCCGAATATCTCTAATTCTGGATTCATGCGCTTTTTAACCATGTTCATAGACTCAAGAAGCTTAGCAACACCCTCAAGTGCGTAGTACTCACACTGAATCGGGATAATAATCGAGTCAGCTGCAATAAGTGCATTGATAGTGAGAAGCCCTAACGACGGAGGACAGTCGATCAAAACATAGTCAAACTCATCAACAACGCTTGAAACTGCCTCTTTAAGAATAGATTCGCGGGCCATTGCACTTACAAGCTCAATTTCCGCACCAGCTAACTGAATTGTGGCAGGCGCAACAAAGACTTTCTTAATGCAAGTGTCCTGAATAATATCCTCAATTGGCGTATCTTGCAAAATTACGTCGTAGATATCGCTCTCAAGGTCTTCTTTTTCGATTCCAAAACCACTTGACGCATTACCCTGCGGGTCAAAATCGATAATTAGAACCTTTTTCTTAAGCTCGCCAAGACATGCAGCAAGATTAATTACAGTCGTAGACTTACCAACGCCACCTTTTTGATTCAAAACCGCGATTACGCGAGTTTTTCTATCAGGAAAACCACGTTTAACGTCTTTAAAACCCATTCATCCTCCAAATAGAAGATTCTCAACCTCTTATCTCTATCCATAATAGATGATTGTTTCACGTGAAACACCCTCTTCTTCCTCCTATTTTGAGAAATTGAAACCATTTGCACTGTTTCACGTGAAACATACCTTTCATTGAATAACTTCAAGGTATTCTCCGTGAAAACGTTCGTAGTTTCACGTGAAACATTGTTTTGTTGAACCTTGTACTTCATAGATAGTCAAATACAGCTATATTTCATGTGAAACAACGAATATCAGATATGTCTCAATACAGCAAGAAATAATCCTCAGTGTTTCACGTGGAACACTGAGGATTATTTCTTAAAGACAAAAGATATATAAGAGTTACAGACCCAACGGACTTTGCTTAGCTAAACCGGTTCTTCTCGGTAACTTAATTGAAGGTGAGTCATCTTTAATATAGAGAAGAATAGTCCTGTGACCAAGCTCATCGGGAAGCTCAAACTCAACCGGCTCAAGCATCCTCATTCCACAAATCTTCGCAGCTTTGTTTGAAGCATTGATCTCCGACATCTGAGGGTTAGCTTTCTCTAGAACAAGCATTCCATTTATTGCTAAAAACGGAGTTGCGTATTCAACCAGAACATTTGCTTGAGCAACAGCTCTTGCAAACACAAGACCAAACTCACCACGATGAGTTACAGCCAATTCCTCAAGCCTTCCATGCTCACCATGGACCTTCTTAAGCCCCAACTCATCGCAAAATTCATTGACAGCAGAAATTTTCTTTCCAACCGAGTCAATAAGGACCCCCTGAGAGCCACTGAGAAGCCCGATTGGAATGCCAGGGAAGCCAGCACCCGTACCCATATCAAGGTAGGCCTTAGAAAGCCTCTCAGAGACTCCTGGCAAAGTAAGGGGCAGTAAACTATCCAAAATATGCAAAACAAGAGCTTCTTCAACGTTGGTGATACGAGTGAGGTTCACAACCTTGTTCTTCTCGATTACCAAATCCAAGTGTTTTAGAAGTCCCAAGACCTGTTCACCAGTGGCCTGGATGCCATAGTCATTCAAATACCCAGAGAGTTTCTCTTCATAGAGGGAATAGTCAAAGTTGGTCATGTCATAAGCTCCTGACAAAAACTTGTGAGTCAAAAGAAATTGGCAAAAAAGAAAGGGAGGATGATTTCTCATCCTCCCTTTCTACAATACACTCTAGCTGAGGTTTTATCTAACAGCAGTAATAACAACCCTGCGGTTAGGATCCTCACCCTCGGAGTGAGTGGTGACCTCATCGTCATCAATCAAAGCAAGATGCACCAGGCGACGTTCAGAAGCGTTCATGGGGTTCAAGGCAACTCGACCCTGCATCTTAGCACGGTCGGCAGCAGACTTGGCCATACCCATAATCTTCTTCTTACGACGGGTCTTATAGCTCTCGATATCCACAACGACGGGATAGTAGAACTTGATCCTGCTGCTCATCAAAGAAGAGAGAACCATTTGCAGAGCATCGAGCGTGCGGCCGTGGCGACCAATAAGAACGGCCAGGTCACCACCGTTGACATCGAGGATAAGCTCACCCTCGTCACCGTCATACTCATCGATGGAGGACTGCGTCTCACCAAAGTAGGCGAGAATAGCCTTGAGGTAGTCAACCGCGAGGTCGGCAATCTTATCCATCTCTTCGTCGGACAAAGCTTCGTTGGCTTCGTACTTCTCCCTGATGGAAGCAAACTCATCGACAGCCTCAGATGCAGGTGCTACACCCTCATCCAAGACAATCTGATCTTCCATGCCAACCTCCTGTGAAAACAATAAAAATCGAAACTAAATACGATAATTTACCAGCGCAAAGAACAATCTAACTAGTTCTTCTTACGGGGACGAGGCTTCTTCTCTTTACGAACAACGTCAACCTCGATGCCCTTCTTGGCGGCAGCTTCCTCGGCCTCGGCCTTGGCCTTCTCAAGCACCTTAGAGGTGATGAACTTCTGCTGCACAACCTGCCAGATAGCAGAGGCGTTGTAGTACAGAAGAACGGCCGCGGGGACGCTCCAACCAAACCAGACCATCATGATGGCCATGACGGCGCCCATGGTGATGGACTGCATCTTTTGCTCGTTGTTCTGCAGCGAGGTGTTAAGCAGCATGGGAACAAAGGTCAAAACGCCAAACAAAATATCGAAGAAGATGTAAGCGGCAGCGCCCATCCAACCGGCAGAGGCCACGACGTTGGCCACAGAGTCCGAGATGGAAGGCAGGATGCCGTAGAAGCAGGCGTCGGTAGGAACGTTCTTGACCACCGAGAAGAGGCCAAAGAAGATCGGCATCTGCAAGAAGATGGGCAGACAACCCATGATGGGGTTGAACTTCATCTCGGAGTAGACCTTCATGGTCTCCTCCTGCTGACGCACGGGGTCGTCGGCGTACTTCTCCTGAATCTCCTGCAGGCGCGGCTGCATAACCTGCATGCCCGCCGTGGACTTGACCTGCTTGGTCATAAGGGGAGTCAGAAGAATACGGATAATGACGGTGAGGATAATGACGGCCAGGCCCCAGTCACCCACAATGTTCTGGATGCCCTGAAGAATGGCGGTCAGTAAGTTAATGAACCAATCCCACATGATTCCTCCGTGGACGCTCCTTGGCTAAGGAACGGGGTCGTATCCACCAGCATGAAAGGGATGACATCTCAAAATCCTACGAATAGCAAGCGAGGCGCCGCGAAGGGCGCCGTACTTAGCGATAGCCTGCCGGGCATACTCAGAGCACGTGGGCCTGTAGATGCAGCGGGCAGGAAATAACGGAGAGATGCGCTGTTGATAAAACGCGATGGCCGACAAAAGCCATCTCTTGCCAACAGAATCTTTCCTGGTTTTATTCACCTAAGACGCCGGCCTTCTTAAGAAGCCTTCTCAGCGACACGGCGACGTCTTGCGAGGAAGCGTCGTGAGTGTCTTTTGTCGAGAAGAGAATCATGTCGTAGCCATCTTTGGGAAGGCCGCAAGACCTCGCGGCTTCCCTCAAGACGCGCTTACACCGGTTTCTAAAAACGGCGTTGCCAAGCCTCTTAGGCGCGACGAAGGCGACCCTTGCGGAGTCGCCCTCGTCGATTCTAACCACGCGAATTCGTAGAAGAGAGTCGTTGTATCTCTTCCCGCAGGAGAAGACCTTCTCAAATTCAGCTTTGGATTTGATGGTCTTCATCTTAAGTTACTTAGACGGTGAGCTGGTGACGGCCCTTAGCGCGACGACGAGCGAGAACGGCGCGGCCGCCCTTGGTGGCCATACGGGCACGGAAACCGTGAGTGGTGGCACGCTTGCGCTTGTTGGGCTGATAAGTACGCTTCATAGCTATTCCTCCCAGTTGGGTTTAGACGTCAATACAGAGCAATAAGCCCAAAGATTGTAAAGGTAGCGGCCGCTAAGTGTCAATTTAATCTTTGGAAAGGCCCAGCTCTTTGTGGGGATTGCACACAACTCTATTACTCAAGCCGTCGCAAAAACGTTGAAAAGTTTTGAATCCATTCTTTCAAAAGCGTGCAAGCAATCTTTCAAAAGCCGTGAAAGTTGTCGATAGCATGGTATGATTTTCCAGCTGAATTCGTATGTATCTGCCGAGTTTTCTACAGGTTTTCTCGCTTTGTTGAAAACTTTTCTTTCACATAGAATTCCGTCTGAAAAGTTTTCTTCAAACGATGAAACATTGTTGAAAAGGGGGCGAAGAGCGTGGCCAGGGACTTCTATCCGTTTGTCGAGAAGGACCAAACGCAGTGGTCGGCGAGCGAGGTGCATAACCCCGCAAGGATCGCCGTCTACGACGACGCGGCGGCGGCTCCCCGGGTCGTGGTCGTGGAACCCCAGGACGTGCGCTCTTACCTGGAGGAAATCACCGCGACCGTCAACAAGCTCTCGCACGAGCAGGGCGGCAACATCCCCTTTATGGTCATCCGCGAGATCGTCGAGAACTTCATCCACGCGTACTTCCAGGCGCCCACGATCACCATCCTGGACGGCGGAAACACCATTCGCTTCTCTGACCAGGGGCCGGGCATCAAGGAGAAGAACCTGGCCCTTGAGTACGGCACCTCGTCTGCGACAGAAGAGATGAAGCACTATATCCGCGGCGTGGGGAGCGGCCTGCCGTACGCGCAGCAGTACATGGAGGACAAGGGCGGCAGCCTAGAGATCGAGGACAACATCTCGGGCGGCACCGTGGTGACCATCTCCACACGGCGCGCAAGCGAGGCCCGCGAGGTCTCAGGCGGCGGTGAGAAGGACACAGAGTCGCAGGTAAACGGCGGTTTTGCGGCGGCGCAGATGCCTGCTGCGGCCCCTATGCCCCAAGGATACGGCGCCATGCCCGGCTGGCCCTATCAACAGCAGGGCTACCAGCAGCAACCGCAGCAGATGCAGCAACCCATGACCTTTGGCTACGGTTATCAACAATTGCCGGAATACATGGCGCAACCTGGGGCGCCGCAGCAACAGATGCCCGTGCAGCCCCAGATGCCCCAGAACTTCTCGACAATGCCGCAAGGCATACCTGCGCAAGGCATGCCCGTGCAGGCGCCGGCCGCGCCCCAGCGCCCGGCCCTCACGCCGCGCCAGGAATCCGCCATGGAGTACCTGGCCCAGCACGAGTCCTGCGGCCCCACCGACCTCACCCAGGTCTACGGAAGCTCCGGCCCCACATGGTCGCGCGAGCTCAAGGGCCTTATGGAGATGGGAATCATCACCAAGTCGGGGCAGAAGTACCGCCTTACCACCATCGGGCGCTCGATGGTTTAGGGGTCGCGCAGCACTTCTCACATGGGAATTTAAGAAAACCAGTCGCGAGTTTTCAACAATCGTATATACTTGGTGGGCACTTTTCGACAATTCGACGAATGGGCCCTCATGGACTTTTCGATAGAGCTTGACCCAGAAGACCTGTGGCAAGACACCCTCGACCTGCTTGAGCAGGAGGGATTACCAGAATCTATCCTCGCGATGCTGCGCAGCTGCACGCCCACGGGCGTGGACGAAAACACGCTGCACGTCGTGACGCCCATGCGCCTGGTCCTAAAGACGGTGTCGAAAAACTCCGATCTGCTGGAGAAGTGCCTCTCGGCCGCGGCGTTTCAGGACGGCATGCACCTTGACCTGGCCTTAGCCGAGAAGGACGGCAGGGCCCCGCAGAAGGCCGCCCCCAGCTCGCAGATGACCCCCGACGAAATCGCCCGCTGGAAAAACGCCACGTCGCAGGCACCGGCCACGACCACGGCGGCCAACCAGCCGGCGGCCCCTCAGTACCGCGAGCGCCGCATCGATGCGCAGATGCTCGACGAGTCCACTATCGAGGGCACCGTCAAAGAGGCAAGTCTGCGAAAGCAAAGAAACCCCCTGGTAGAGACCATCCCCGAAGAGGATTCCAAGCTCACCTTCGACCGCTTTGTCTGCGGCGACGAGAATGACATGGCTTACAACGCCGCGCTGCAGGTGGCCAACGGCTCCAAGAACTACAACCCGCTGTTCATCCACGGCAAGAGCGGCTTGGGCAAGACCCACCTCTTGCGCGCGATCCAAAACTACATCGCCACCAACGACCCCACGCGCATCTGCGTCTACAAGGACGCGTCGTCTTTCATCAACGACTACACAAGTGCGATGGGCGCCCACGACCTTTCGGTCACCGAAGCTTTGAAGAAAAACTACGAGGACATCGACGTCTTGATCATCGACGATGTTCAAAAGCTCGCGGGCAAGGTAGGCACCATCACCTTCTTCTTCGACACCTTCAACGTGTTGAAAAGCAACGGCAAGCAGATCGTGTTGGCCGCAGACCGCACCCCGGCGCAGCTGGGCATGGGCAAAGACGCCTTCGACGAGCGCGTCACCACCCGCCTGGCCTCGGGCTTTCCCGTGGGCGTCCAGGTGCCCAACTACGAGCTCAAGCTGCGCTTGATCGAGACTTTCTGCGAGCGTCTGTGCCGCGACTCCCAAGAAGAGCACGTTGGCGTAGGCTGCTCGCCCGTCTCGCCAGAGGCGTGGGAGTACATGGCCAAGCGCGCGGGCTCGTCCATCCGCCTTATCGAGGGCTTCTGTCAGCGCTGCCTTCTTGCCCAAAACCGCGCCGAGAAGGACGGGCGCCAGCTCACCTTCGACGAGATCGACGAGATCGCCAAGGAGACCTGGCCCACCACGGGCATCGTCATCTCGATCGAGGATGTCCAAAAGGCCGTCGAGAAGTTCTACGACATCTCTCACGACGCCCTCATCGGCGAGAGCCGCCACAAGGGCCTTATGGAGCCGCGCCACGTGGCCATCTGGCTCTCGCGCGAGCTCTGCAGCAAGACCCTGGCAGACATCGGCGAGCATTTTGGCGGCCGCAGCCACGCGACCGTCAAGAACAGTCTCAAGGTGGTCGACGACAAAAAGAAGGAGGACAAGATCTTCTATGACCGGGTCATGCGCCTTAAGGACTCGATCACCGCGGAGGCCTAGCAAGGGTGTTGAAAAGGTCTTCTCGCCGTTTCTCAAAGCGTTAAGAAGAGATTGTCGATAAGCTGTCTAAGAGTTGTGAGAAAAGGTGAGAAAACCCAAGGGTCGCTGTAAATGAGTTTTCTACAGCAATCGAAAATGTTGGAAACGGTTAAGGGGAACACTAAGCTCTCGTTCGCGCAAATAGCCCGTCTACCTGCACGTTTAGGGAGTTTTCTTCTTTTCTACAGAGCTTATTATTACTACTGTATTTAAATTTATATATAAGAACTAATAGAAAGGGCGCAGATGAAATTCACCGTCAGCCAGGCATCGTTGATGAAAGCCATCACGGTGGTCTCCAAGGGAATGGGGACCAACTCCACGCTTCCTATTTGCTCGGGCATCTATATCAAGGCGACCGAGGGCATGATCGAGTTCCAGTCCAACAACCTCGTCATCGCCATCAGGCACCTTGTCCCCGCAAACGTCGAGGAGCCGGGCGAGACCGTGGTCTCGGGCAAGGTCTTGTCCAACATCGTGAAGACCCTCTCGGACGCGGCGGTCACTTTCGACGGCGGCGAGAGGACCATCTCTATCTCGAGCGCCAAGTCGACCTTTAGGCTCAACACCCTGGACTGCTCCATCTGGAACTTCGTGCCCGAGGTCGAGGCCGAGAAGGAAATCGAGCTCCCCTCCGACATGCTGTCGTCGATGGTGGATAAGGTCTACAAGGTGACCTCGAAGGAGACCTCGCGCCCCATCCTGCAGGGCATCCTTCTGACCGTCGAGGACAACACCATCCGTCTGGTGGCAACCGACTCGTTCCGCCTGGCCGTGTGCGACTCGAGCGTCGAGGGCGGCTCGGACGAGCCCTTCCGCGCCATCGTCTCGGGCAGCGTCTTCCACGACGTCTTGAGCATGCCCTCGGTCACCGACACGATCCGCATTGGCACGACCGAGAGCCAGGTGGTCTTCACCTTTGGCACCACGACCTTCGTCGCCCGCCACATCGAGGGCAACTTCCCCGACTACAAGCAGCTTCTGCCCGCAAGCTGCGGCACCGCGGTCAACATCAACGTCGACGCCTTCTCGTCTGCGTTGAAGCGCGTCTCGGTCATCGCGCTCACCAACTCTTCGGTGCGCTTTGACATCGACGCCGACGGCCGCTTCATGAAGATGTCGGCCTCTTCTCCCGAGCAAGGCGAGTCGTCCGAGATCTTGAACGCCGACGTCGAGGGCGCGAGCCTGTCGATCGGCCTTAACTACCACTACGTCTTTGACTGCGTGAACGCCGTGGGCGACACCAAGGAGCTGCGCCTGGAGCTGCAGAGCTCTTCTCAGCCGGGCATCTTCAAGTCCAACGGCAAGATCAACTACCTGTACCTGCTCATGCCGGTGCGCCTGTAGCAGACGGCGGTTTGGCGGCGCGTGGGGCTTAAGGTCAAAGAGCTGAGCCTGGTTGGCTTTAGGAACATGGGGGAGAGGAACATTTGCCTCTCCCCTTCTACAACTGTGCTTTTTGGTCGCAACGCCACGGGTAAGACCAACACGGTCGAGGCCCTGCAGATGTTAACGGCCGGGTACTCGTTTAGGCGGCCCACGCCCGGCCAGCTTATCCACGAGGGCGAGCAGCAGGCCAGAATCGCGGCGCGCCTTGAGGGAGACGGGCGCGTGCTGGACATAAGCTGCGATATCGCCGAGCGCCGCCGGCAGTTTTCCAAGAACGGCAAGAAGTGCCAGGCCGCAGACGTCGCCGGCACCTTGATGTCGGTGCTCTTCACGCCCGACGACCTCTCGCTGGTAAAGCGCGGGGCCGCAGAGCGCCGCGCCGAGCTGGACGACTTTGGTCGCCAGGCCAACCAGGGCTTCTCGCGCGTGCTGGCCAACTACACGCGCTCGATCGAGCAGAGAAACCGCCTGCTCAAAAGCGAGGAATGCGACCAGGGGCTTTTGGACGCCTGGGACGCCTCGGTGGCGCTGGGCGGGGCGACGCTGCTACACAGCCGGCTGCGCCTGTTCACGCGCCTGGCCGCCAAGGTGAGCGAGGTCTATGCCCAGATTGCGCCCACAGAGGCCCTTGAGTGCGAGTATCGCTGCTCGCTTGGCGACGAGGCCTTGGGTATGAGCCGCGACGACCTTCGCGATCTCTTCTTGCGCCGCTTGGCCGAGTCGCGCCCCGAGGACCTGCGCCGCCAGCAGACCTGTGTGGGCCCGCACCGCGACGACGTGGGGTTTTCTATCTGCGGCCGCGATGCCCGCGCCTTTGGCAGCCAGGGGCAGCAGCGCTCGGTGGTCCTGGCGCTCAAGATGGCCGAGGTTCTTCTCGCCGAGGAAATCGTGGGGGAGAAGCCCCTGCTTCTTTTGGACGACGTCATGAGCGAGCTGGACGAGGCCAGAAGAGACGCCGTAGCGGGTTTCTCGCGCGACGGCGTGCAGACGGTGGTCACCACGACCAACCTGGGGTACTTCTCGACTGACCTGCTTAAAAGCGCAGAGGTGGTGAGATACGCATGATCGATGAGTTTGCCTCTATCTCGAGCCTGGGCTCGGTCATGGGCGGCTACTTCTCGGCGCCCGAGGTCGCCAGCAAAGTGACCGGCACGCGCCGCGTGGGCCTGGCGTGGCACCGCGCCAACGGCGACGTGGAAAGAAAGCATACCTGCGGCCTGTACGTGACCAAGCCGCGCCGTGTAGGCGAGCCGCCAGTGCTGGTAGTCTTTGTCGACTCGCGCATGCGGGCCGTGGACTTCTCGGCAAACAAGGACATCTACCTGGCGAGAATGGCCGCCGAGGGTCTGACCTTCTCGGACATACGCTTTGAGCAGGATAAGCTGGGCCGCAAACCCGGCATGCCCGTGCGCCGCGACGAGCCCAAGAAGCCCGAGTCCCGCGCTTTACCGCCCCTCTCGCCAGCCGAGGAGGAACAGGTGAGAAAAGCCTGCGAGGGTTTGTCTCCCAAACTCGCTCAAAGCGCTTATAAAGCCATGAGCAATTCTCTGCGGCGCAAAAAGGCAAAGTAGAGCGGAATTCGTGTACATGCGCTCAGATTGGCTCTGAGCGCCCATAAGAGCGCTATCATGGTTTAGCTATACCTGTTTTTAATTTAAGACTTGCTAAATCAGCCTGTCATTTCGTCTGAAAAGAGAGGACGTGCGCGTGGCAGAAGAGACACAGAACCGCTACGACGGCAGCGAGATCAAGATTCTCGAGGGCCTCGAGGCGGTCCGTAAGCGCCCGGGTATGTACATCGGCTCGACCAGCGCCAGCGGCCTGCACCACCTGGTGTACGAGATCGTGGACAACTCCGTCGACGAGGCCTTGGCCGGTTTCTGCACCAAGATCCAGGTCACCATCCACAAGGACAACTCGGTGACCGTCGTGGACAACGGCCGCGGCATCCCCGTCGACCCGCACCCCGTGAAGAAGATCCCGACGCTCGAGGTCGTTCTCACCATCCTGCACGCCGGCGGCAAGTTTGACAACGCGGCCTACAAGGTCTCGGGCGGCCTGCACGGCGTGGGCTCCTCGGTCGTCAACGCCCTGTCCAAGAAGATGGTCGTCCAGGTCTCGCGCGACGGCAACATCTACGAGATGCGCTTCGAGCGCGGCAAGACCACGCAGAAGATGACCGTGGTGGGCACCAGCGAGACCACGGGCACCACCATCACCTTCTGGCCCGACGACCAGATCTTCGAGACCTGCGTCTTTGACTTCGACACCCTGCACGACCGCCTGCAAGAGATGGCGTTCCTCAACCGTGACCTGGCCATCGTCCTTACAGACGAGCGCGAGTCCACCCCCAGGGTCAACGAGTTTTGCTACTCGGGCGGCATCATCGACTTCGTCAAGTTCCTCAACAACGGAGAAGAAATCGCCGAGGGCCTGAAGGAGCCCATCTACCTGTCTGGCAAGAATGACTCCGAGGACCCCGCCAAGCGCGGCGAGGTCGAGGTGGCCATCCAGTGGAACGGCTCGTACTCCGAGCACGTCATGAGCTTTGCCAACAACATCTACACGCCCGACGGCGGCATGCACATGGAGGGCTTCCGCACCGCCCTTACCCGCGTGATCAACGACTATGCCCGCAAGGCCGGCATCCTCAAGGAGAAGGACGCCAACCTCACCGGCAACGACATTCGCGAGGGCCTCACGGCGGTTATCTCGGTTAAGCTGGGCGACCCGCAGTTCGAGGGCCAGACCAAGGCCAAGCTGGGCAGCTCGTTCATGCGCCCGCTGGTCATGAAGATCGTCTCGGACGGCCTGTCCGAGTACCTGGAAGAGCACCCCAAACCGGCCCGCGTGATCGTCAACAAGGCCATGCAGGCCTCCAAGGCTCGCACCGCGGCCACCAAGGCCCGCGAGGCCACGCGCCGCAAGTCTCTGTTAGAGACGGCGCACCTGCCCGGTAAGCTGGCCGATTGCTCGTGCCGCGACGCAGAGCTCACCGAGCTTTTCATTGTAGAGGGCGACTCGGCAGGCGGCTCGGCCAAGGACGGCCGTCGCCGAGACATCCAGGCAATTCTTCCCTTGCGCGGCAAGATCTTGAACGTCGAGCGCGTGGGCGACCACCGCGCCTTCTCGAGCGACACCATCCAGTCGCTGATCACGGCTATTGGCACGGGCGTCACCACCTCGACCGGCGACGGCGGCGACTTTGACCTGTCCAAGGCCCGCTACCACAAGATCATCATCATGACCGATGCAGACGTCGACGGCGCGCACATCCGCATCCTGCTGCTGACTTTCTTCTACAAGTACATGCGTCCCTTGATCGACGCGGGCTACGTCTACGCCGCATGCCCGCCGATTTTTGGCATCAAGGTGCGCAAGAAGATCTACTACGTCTACCCCAGCGGCAAGGAGCCCGAGGAAGAGATCCTAAAGCGCAAGATCGCCGAGCTGGGCTTTGCCTACGACGACGATGCCGAGGACGAAGAAGCCACCAACGGTAAGACCAAGCGCAAGAAGCGTCCCTACACCGTTCAGCGCTACAAGGGCCTGGGCGAGATGGACCCCAAGCAGCTGGCCTCGACCACCATGGACCCGCGCACGCGCATCCTGCAGCGAGTCACGATCGACGATGCCGCTATGGCCGACAAGGCCGTCCGCGAGTTGATGGGCAACCAGGTCGAATATAGGCGCGAGTACATTGAACGTCACGCTCACGACGCCCGCTTCCTCGACGCGTAATTAAGCGGAGAGAGACTAGACAGACAGGTTCGTTAACCTTACGAGAAAGGCCTTAAGTGGCAGACGATTTCAACAACGACGGCGAGAACAACGAGTCTTTGCCCGAGGACCTGAGGCGCCTTCTTGACCGCGCCCAGGCCTCTGACGAGGGCGAGGACGTCTACGACGAGACCGAGGGCGAGGAAGCCGACGAAGACGACGGCGAGCTTGAGGAGGAGTTTGGAAACGCCGGCACCGGCGTCTCGACCGGCGAGACCGACGAGCACGGCGGCGCCCTGCAGATCAAGGAATTTGGCCACGAGATGCGCCAGTCCTTCATCGAGTACTCGATGTCGGTCATTACGGCTCGCGCCCTGCCTGACGTGCGCGACGGCCTGAAGCCCGTCCATCGCCGCATCCTCTACGCTATGAACGAGTCGGGCATCTTCCCCAACCGCCCGCACAAGAAGTCGGCCTGGACCGTCGGCGAAGTTATTGGTAAGTACCACCCCCACGGCGACTCCGCGGTCTACGAGACGATGGTTCGTCTCGCCCAGTGGTTCTCGATGCGTACGCCGCTGATCGACGGCCACGGCAACTTTGGCAACATCGACGGCGACTCGGCGGCAGCCATGCGTTATACCGAGTCTCGCCTGGCCAAGCCCGCGATGGAGCTTCTGCGCGACCTGCAGAAGGACACCGTGGACTGGCAGCCCAACTACGACGAGTCCCTGCAAGAGCCGAAGGTCTTGCCCGCGCGCTTCCCCAACCTGCTGGTCAACGGCTGCGGCGGCATCGCCGTTGGCATGGCCACCAACATCCCTCCCCACAACCTGGGCGAGACGATCGAGGCAGCCTGCATGTTGATCGACAACCCTGATGCCACGGTTGACGACCTGATGACCGTCATGCCTGGCCCCGACTTCCCCACCGGCGCCGTGATCATGGGCACCGACGGCATCCGTGAGGCCTACGAGACCGGTCGTGGCTCCATCACCGTGCGCGCCAAGGCTCACGTCGAGACGACCAAGACGGGCCGTTCTCGCCTGGTCTTCACCGAGATGCCCTACCAGGTCAACAAGGGTTCCTTGCAGGAGAAGATCGCCCAGCTGGTCAACGAGAAGCGCATCGAGGGCATCTCTGACCTGCGCGACGAGTCCAACCAAAAGGGCATCCGCCTGGTCATCGAGCTTAAGAAGGACGTCATCCCGCAGGTTGTGCAAAACAACCTCTACAAGTACACGCAGCTCCAGTCGTCGTTTGGCGTGATCAACCTGGCGCTGGTGGACGGCGTGCCCAAGCTGCTGACCCTGCGCGAGATGCTGCAGCACTACATCGACCACCAGGTCGACGTCGTGACCCGCCGCACCCGCTTTGACCTTAAGAAGGCCCAGGCCCGCGCCCACATCCTTGAGGGCTACCTGCTGGCTTTGGACCACATCGACGAGGTCATCCACATCATCCGCGACAGCCGTACAGACACCGAGGCGTCTTCTCGCCTGATCGAGCGCTTTGGCTTCACGCCCGAGCAGACCCAGGCCATCCTCGAGATGCGCCTGCGCCGCCTGACTGGCCTGTCACGCGACCAGATCGAGGAAGAGCTGGCCGGACTTCGCCGCGCCATTGCCTACTACGAGGACCTTCTCGCCAACCCGCCCAAAATCCTGGCCGTCATCAAGGAGGAGATGCGCGAGATAGCTCGCAAGTACTCCGACAAGCGCCGCACCCAGATCTCTGCCGAGGGCTCGCGCGACCTCAACGTCGAGGACCTGATCGCCGACGAGCCCATGGTGGTCACCGTGACCCATGCCGGCTACGTCAAGCGCACCCCGGTCGACACCTACCGTGCGCAGCGCCGAGGCGGCCGCGGCGTCCAGGGCGTGAACCTCAAGGACGAGGACTTTGTCGAGGACCTCTTTGTGGCCAGCACCCACGACTACGTGCTGTTCTTCTCCAACAAGGGCAAGGTCTACCGTTTGAAGGTCCACGAGCTGCCCATTGGCGCCCGCACCGCGCGCGGCACCGCGATGGTCAACCTCATCCCGTTTGCCGAGGGCGAGCACGCGATGGCCGTCATGACCTGCCGCGACTTCCCCGATGACGAGTTCTTGATGTTTGCCACGGCCAACGGCACCGTCAAGAAGACCGCCATGGCCGCCTACGACCGCACGCGTCACGACGGCATCATTGCCATCAACCTGCGCGACGGCGACGAGCTGGTCAACGTCCGTCGCGTGAAGCCCGGCGAGAAGGTCATGCTGGTCTCGACCGACGGCAAGGCCATCATGTTCCCCGAGTCCGACGTGCGCCCCATGGGCCGCGACACCTCGGGCGTGCGCGGCATCACGATGAAAGACGGCGCCAAGATGCTGGGCATGGAGATCACCGACGGCTCGGGCGATTTGTTTGTCATCACCGAGAAGGGCTACGGCAAGCGTACCCCGGTGAGCGAGTACCCCGAGCACAAGCGCGGTGGCCAGGGCGTCTTTACCATCACGATGACCGAGAAGAAGGGCCAGCTTGTGGCCTGCCGCATCGTTGACGAGTCCCACGAGCTTATGATCATGAGCGCCGACGGCGTGGTCATTCGCGTCAAGGTCGAGGGCATCAGCCAGCTGGGCCGCTCCACGCAGGGCGTGAGGGTCATGAACCTGCCCGAGAGCGACGCGGTCACCGCCGTGGCCCGTATGGTCGCTGAGAAGGACGAGCCGGGCGCGGAGGACGACGCTGAGGGCGAGGACGGCGGCGACGGCACTGACGGCGCCGACGGCGATGCCGAGTCGAGCCTGCTCGACGAGGAGTAGAGCGCTTCTCACCAGCTGCGCGTAAACGACGGGGCCCCGCGATTGGATTCGCGGGGCCCCGTTTTGTATGCGAGCGGGTTGTGGGTGGTGCGGCGCCGGCGACCTGGGCCGCGGCCTACTGCTTCTGGTCGTCCGGGTGGTCGGGCGTCATGTCGAAGTCCTCGGGCGAGAGGTTCTCGACAAACGAGTGGAACTCGTCCATCTCGGCTTGTTTCTCATCGGCCTCGACCGAGGCGAAATCGGGCATGCTGGCGGTCTGGAGGACCTTCTCGTCTGCCCAAATGCGGGCACCGCAGCGCACGGCCAGCGCGATGGCGTCGGAGGGACGCGCGTCCAGGTAGTGGTGCTGGCCCAGCGCGTCGCTCAGCTCGACCTGCGCGTAGAACGTGGTGCCGGCAACCGAGGTGATGCGCACGCCTTCTACCTGCGCGTCCAGGTGCTCAATGACGTCGACCAGAAGGTCGTGGGTAAGCGGGCGCGCGCCGGCTTTCTTCTCGACGCCCATGCTAATGGCCGAGGCCTCGACCGCGCCGATGCGGATGGGCAGCGTGGCCGCGTGCTCGCCCGGCTTCGTCTCTTTTGGTTTCAAGACAACGAGCGAGCCCGAGCGCCCCGGACCCATGACGATCGATTTGATTTCCATCCTACGAAGCGGCAAAACACAACTCCTCAAAACGTTTTTCTCGCCCTAAATCCTACCCTCTATGAGGGCATATGTGCAGACGTTTAACAGCAAAGCCACTTTTTTCTAAAAAAGTTGTTGACGAGAGGGGTGGGTGCGCGTAATATAACTTCTCGCGTTGGGCCTGTAGCTCAGTTGGTCAGAGCGTCCGGCTGATAACCGGGAGGTCACAAGTTCGAACCTTGTCAGGCCCACCATTTTTTGCCAATAGTCGCCCCAGTGTTAGCCGAGTCGCCGCTGGGGCGATTATTAATGAAAATGGACTTTACGCATTTGGGGACATAGCTCAGCTGGGAGAGCGCGGGCTTTGCAAGCCTGAGGTCGTGGGTTCGAACCCCATTGTCTCCACCATAGATTGCTTACGGGCGGCCTTTTGGGTCGCCCGTTTTTTGTTGCGGGGCGCGGGGGTCTTCTCGCTACAAAATTGCGGGTCGGGCGCGGCGGGGCGGTCTTCTCGCTACAAAATTGGCTCTCGGGCGCTTAAAAATTGCGCCCGACCGGGGATTTTGTAGCAAAACGCTCCATTTCAAGCGCCCGACCCCTGTTTTTCTAGCGAGAAGCCCGTGCGGCAGCGCCCGACCCCCGATTTTGTAGCGGGCGTGCCGGACCAGAAGCAGGGGGCTTGCGGTATTATCGTGGGCGTTAAGCTGCGAGAAGGGACTCACATGGCGGATGCGGGCGGCCTCAAAGACGGCGTCTCGGAAAAGACGGACGAGCTGGCGAGCCAGCTTTTAGGCAAGGCGCTGGACGTCCTGGCCGTGGGCGAGGACCTCTACGTCCTTCTCGCCGTTCAGGACAAGGCGGGAAACATCGCCAGCTACGAGTTTGCCGAGGACGGCCCCGAGGAGTGCCTGGACGGGGCCCGCGCCAAGGTAGGCAAGGTAGCAGCCGAGAAGGGCGACGCGGCGGCCGGCCTGGGCGACCCCGTGCGCTACGCCCTGACCTACCGCGGCGCCGTTGAGGACGAGGCCGGCGCCTACCAGGATGCCGTGATCTTGGAGTTTGGCGAGAAGGGCTATCGGAGCTTCTCGGCGTTCTCGCTTGTCGACGTGACCGGCGACGAGGACACCTTTGGTTGGACCGAGCCTGCCCCCGCGGGAGAGGTCGACGCCCTGCTTTAGGGCGCGTGGCGGCCGCCTGGCGACCCTGCGCCCTTCTCGCCAACAGCTGTGGAAGTGCTGTAGATGCCGTGGTAGATAATGCCACGGCATTTTCTTATACCGCTTGAGCGCTATACTTCTACCGTTTGCCTAAATTACATTCATTTGTCTTCGAGAGGGACCTATGCGCCAGGAAAACATTAGGAATATTGCCATTATCGCCCACGTCGACCACGGCAAGACCACCCTTGTTGACCAGCTGCTCAAGGCCACGGATGCCTTCCGTGCCAACCAGCAGGTCGAGGAGCGCGTGCTTGACTCCAATGACCAGGAGCGCGAGCGCGGCATCACCATCCTGGCCAAGAACATCTCGGTCGAGTACAAGGGCATCAAGATCAACATCATCGATACCCCGGGCCACGCCGACTTTGGCGGTGAGGTCGAGCGCGTCCTGCGCATGGCCGACGGCGCCCTTCTGCTGTGCGACGCGGCCGAGGGCCCTATGCCCCAGACCCGCTTCGTGCTTTCACACGCCATCGCCGCTGGCCTGGCCATCATGATCGTGGTCAATAAGATCGACAAGCCCGGCGCAGACCCCGAGAAGGCCTACAACGACTGCCTGGACCTCATGGCCGACCTTGGCGCCACCGACGAGCAGCTTGAGTTTGCCATGGAGCACGTCATCTACGCCTCTGCAGTCAACGGCTTTGCTCGTCTCGACCCTGCCGACGACAACGCCGACATGTTCCCCATGCTCGACATGATCGTCGATGACCTGCCCGCGCCCGAGGTCGACACCCAGGGCTCGCTGGCCATGCAGTGCGTGACCATCGACCACTCCGAGTACGTGGGCCGTATTGGCATTGGCCGCATCTACTCTGGCACCATCCACAACGGCGACAAGATCTTGGTCGTGAAGAACGACGGCTCGCGCGCCATGAGCCAGGTCAAGCAGCTCTTCACCTTCGACTACCTGGGCCGTAAAGAGTGCACCGAGGCCCAGGCTGGCGACATTGCGGCTGTCGTGGGCGTTGACTCCACCGACATCGGCGACGTCTACACCGACCCCGAAAACCCCGTCGAGCTCGAGCCGATCGAGATCGACCCGCCCACCCTGTCCATCGTCTTCGAGCCCTCTACCTCGCCGCTCGTTGGCCGCGAGGGCGACATCGTGGGCGGCCGCCAGCTTAAGGAGCGCCTGTTCCAGGAGCGCGAGAACAACGTCACCATGCGCATCGAGGAGCTTCCCGATAAGACCGGCATCGAGGTCAGCGGCCGCGGCATCCTGCACCTCTCGGTCCTGATGGAGACCATGCGCCGTGAGGGCTTTGAGTTCCAGGTTGGCCGTCCCCGCGTTCTGTTCAAGAAGGACGAGAGCGGCAAGACCGTCGAGCCCATCGAGCAGGCAGTCGTCGAGTGCAACGGCGAGTACGGCGGAAAGGTCATCGAGGTCTTTGGCAACGCCGGCGGCACCATGGTGAGCATGGAGGCGGGCGTCAACACCACGCACCTGGAGTTCAAGATCCCCACCCGCGGCATCATGGGCCTCAAGAACCGCATCCTTAACGTCACCCACGGCGACGCCGTGTTCTATCACACCTTCCTTGAGTACGGCCCCTACGCCGGCGAGATCGGCGTGCGCCAGAACGGCGCCATGATTTCCATGAGCACCGAGAAGGCCGTGGCCTACGCACTGGGTACCCTGCAGGAGCGCGGCCAGCTGTTCGTCGAGCCCGGCACCGAGTGCTACGAGGGCATGCTCGTGGGCGAGCGCTCAAAGCCCGGCGACATGGTCGTCAACATCGCGCGCTCCAAGTCCCTGGGCAACCAGCGCAGCTCCACCGCCGATGTGGCTGTGCAGCTTACCCCGCCGCGCCGCTTCTCACTTGAGGAGGCCCTTGAGTACATCATGGACGACGAGCTGGTCGAGATCACGCCGCAGTCCATCCGCATGCGCAAGCGCATCCTTAACGAGACCGAGCGCCGCAAGTGGGCCGTGCGCAACGGTATGGTCAAGAAGTAGGTTCTTTGCCACGGCTGACCTGGGGTTCCAGGAAAAATAAAAAAGTCGTTGGCGTGGCGTTGGTTTTTATGTACAATAGCTGACGCACCATTACATGGAGAGTTGTCCGAGTGGCCGAAGGAGCACGATTGGAAATCGTGTAGGCGTCTAAAGCGTCTCCAGGGTTCAAATCCCTGACTCTCCGCCAGTACATTCTCGGGCGCCTAAGGGCGCCCGTTTTGTATCCCATAGTTGGCGCAGTTGCCTTTTGGTTTCTCGCCAGCTCATTCGGAGGGATGGCAGAGCGGCTGAATGCGGCGGTCTCGAAAACCGTTTAGCCTTTCTGAGGCTACGAGGGTTCAAATCCCTCTCCCTCCGCCAGAATTTTCAAAGGGTCGCCCCACGGGGCGACCCTTTTTTCATGCCGCGAGGGGCCGCGGCATACCATGCGCGACTTTTCGTGGTTTAAATCGGCGCGGGGCGAGTAGCCATGCAAATAATCCCGACGTTTGCCCAGTTGGCAAATGTCGGGACCATGGGGTCTACTTGACCGTTGCGCATTTAAACCACGAAAAGTCGCGCATACCTATTTGCGGTGCCTGCTTTGGGTCTTGTAACGGCGCAGACGGGCGGCAACCTTAGGGGTAAGGTCGGTCGCGTGCGGGGTGGTGGCTCCTTTGGCCAGCGACCAGCGACGCAGGCCCACGGTCACGATCACCATAATCGCCGCGGCGATGTACTTGTTGATGTCCAAGCCGGCAACCAAGCCATAGTAGGCCGCGCTTCCCGCCACAGCGCACACGGCGTAGTAGCTGCTGGGCTTGAAGATTCGCGGCACGTCCCCCAAAAATACATCGCGCAGCATGCCGCCACCCACTCCGGTCAAGGTGCCCATCAAGATGGCCGATACCGGCAGCAAGCTGTAGACAATCGCCTTGTCCGTCCCGCCCAGAGCAAACAGCGCGACCGAGATGATGTCGACCCATTCAAGCAAATCGGGGATCTTCTCGAAGGGCCGGGCAAAGAAGAAGACGAGAAGGCCGATGGCCACCGTCGTGGGGATGGCGTAGGGGTTGTCCAGCATATAGGTGCCGCCCTGCTGCATTGCCATGTCGCGGATCAGGCCACCGCCCAGGCCGCAGAGCATTGACAGGCCGATGAAGCCGATGGGGTCCAGCTTGCGCTCGCTGGCCACAAGTGCGCCCGAGATGCCGCCGACGGCGACCGAAGCAAGGTCAAGCCACGCGGGCAGCGATACGGCGACTTGCGGGCTGATGGTTGAGTAGATGGGAATCACGCGGCGGCTCCGATTTAGGTGTGTGCGAATGCGGCGAGACAAAAACGTCCGTGGGACAACTTAATGCATCGCGCCCCCGCGCGAAAGGGTCAGTTCGCAAACGGCGCGGTAAGCGCCTTTAAGCTAGCCCATAGGTTGGTTTGTTTTGGCCCCGTGCTGCGCACTTACGGCTTGCATCCGCGGCCCGTGGGTATAAAAACCTGCTAGTCTTGGCTTTATATATGAGCCAACCACCAGTATTTGGTGTCGAGAGGAGCTTTTGATATGGCCAGCAACATCGACGTGAGCGGTTTTTCCAGCGACCGCTATTTTGCCCGGGCGTGGCGCCTGGTGACTCAGGAGAAGGGCTGGTGGAAGCCGGTTCTTATCATGGCCGTGGCCGTTCTCGTCCCCATCGTGGGCCCCTTGGCCGTGCTGGGCTACCAGCTTGAGTGGGCGCGCCTGATTGCCTGGGATGTCAACGAGCCCATGCGCCGTCACGACATCCACGTGGGCGAGCTCATCGTCTCGGGCTGGCGCGGTTTTGTCGCCATGCTGGGCTGGGGTATCGCCAACGCGCTTATCGGCAACCTGCTTTCCGAGGTGCCCGGCTTGGGCGGCCTGCTTGACCTGGCCTGGACGGTCTGCGGCATCTTCATCTCGATGATGATTATGGTGGCGGCCATCCGCGCGATCATCTACCAGAAGATCGGCGCGGGCTACAGCGCCAAGAACCTGTGGCAGATGGCCAAACGCGACCTGGGCGGCCTGGCCCGCGTCTGGCTGATTGACTTCGTGGCCTCCATCATCGAGGGCATCATCGCTATCGCCATCTTGGTCGGAAGCGTCATCTCGGCGATTCCCAACATTGCCTACAGCGCGAGCATCCTGTACGACTACGGCTCGATGATGTCCGAGCGTGAGCTGGCCTTCTACACCTTTGACCTTCTTGGCACCTTGTTCGGCAGCATTTGGCCCGCACTTTTGTTGTTCATTCTTATCACCCTGTTCCTAGGCGCGCTGGTGACCACCATCACCTTTGCCGCCCTTGCCCTGTGGATGCGCCAGTTTGACGTGCCTGCCTGGGGCAAGAGTTCCGACCCGCTGCCTGCTTCTGTGGTTGAGGACGCAGCCGAGAAGGATGACGAGGTGCCCGTGGCTCCGGCGATGCCTGTCGATGAGCCTGTTGCAAAGGAGAAGGCCCCCGAGGCTCTTGTTGAGGCCGCGGTCGAGGCCCCGGTTGCCCAGGAGCCTATCGAGGTGGTTCCGCCGATTCCCGGCGACGAGCCCGAGGTTGAAGACGATGACGTTGACGAGGGCGCCGAGAAGACCGAGGTGCTTGACAGCGATACCGAGGTAGAAACCGAGGTCATCGCCCCCGCCCGCGCCGAAGAGCCCGCATCTGTCGAGGTTTTCGACAATGACGCAGAGACGTCCGACGACGTCGACCCCGCAAAGACGAACAACGACCCCGCGTCCAGCGACGAGGAAGAAACCCAGGAGTAGGCCCTTCTCGCAAAATGCCTGAATTCCTGCCTAATTTGGCTCCATTCGTGAAGAACGAGTGGAGCCTTTTTCTTGCCTTTCTCGCCGCCTTCCCGAGAAACCCCTGGCAGCTTAGCCGTTGATAGAAAGCTGATAACCAGCGGATATATTGGTGAAAGATTTCTGTCAGGTTGGCCTGTTAGGGTGTGGCCTGAGCAAAAAAGTGGGCTGCGGAAGTACTTGAGGCGGCAATTTGTGCAGATACCAGGGAGTTTGCCAGACGGCGCAGGTCTCCTATGGTATGATTCCTCCTCGGAACTTTCCTGCTTCGGGTGCACCTTCACTCCCCGGAGCCATTAGCCCAGAGGAGGTGACCACATGAAGGCCTATGAACTGCTGTATTTTGTTGACCCCACCTCTAACGAGGAGACCCGCGCTGGCGTTATGAAGCGCATCGAGGTTGCTATCGAGGGTGGCGCTGTCGACAGCGTCGAGGACTGGGGCAAGCGCAAGCTCGCCTTTGAGATCGACGACCTCACCGAGGGTGACTACACTCTCATCAACTTCCACGCAGACCCCACCCAGATCGCCGAGCTCGACCGAGTTCTGCGCATCAACGACGCTGTCAAGCGTCACATGGTCGTGCGCCGTCCCGACAAGGACTAGCAATGGAAGTGTGGGCATGCGCCCACGAATGAGAGGTAGAGAGTCATGAGCATCAATCGCGTTCTTATTTCCGGCAACCTTACCCGCGACCCCGAGCTTCGCGCTTCGGGCAGCGGCACCCAGATCCTGCGCTTTGGCGTCGCGGTCAACGACCGTCGCCGCAACCCGCAGACCAACGAGTGGGAGGATTATCCCAACTTCGTCGACTGCGTGATGTTTGGCAGCCGTGCGGATGCCCTTTCTCGTTATCTCTCTAAGGGTACGAAGGTTACCGTCGAAGGTAAGCTTCGCTACAGCTCTTGGGAGGCCAAGGACGGCGGACGCAGGAGCAAGCTCGAGGTTGTGGTGGACGAGTTGGAATTCATGTCGTCCAGGAACCAGCAGGGCGGTGGCGCCCCTGCCTACCAGCAGGAAGCCCCCACTTACGCCGCTCCGGCACCCCAGCCCCAGGCTTACCAGCAGGCCGCCCGTCCCGTTCAGGCCCCGCCTTCGGCAGACGTTTACGCCGAAGACATCCCGTTCTAATCACCGGCGACAAACGTCGCCATACGAAAGGCATTAAGACATGGCTCAGCAGAAGCAAGATTTTCAGCGCCAGCCGCGTCGCAAGTACTGCCAGTTCTGCAAGGAGGAGACTGCCTACATCGACTACAAGGATGTGCAGCTTCTCCGTAAGTACATGACCGACCGTGGCAAGATCAAGCCTCGTCGCGTCACTGGCGCTTGCACGCAGCACCAGCACGACATCGCGCTCGCTATCAAGCGTGCACGCGAGATGGCGCTTGTGCCCTACACCGTACCCGTGGTTTCCAGCCGCGGTGGCCGTTCTCGCGGCTAGTACGGTTTTTGCTTCAAGAGGGAGCGTTTAGTTCTTGAGCGAGAGCACTAACAACGGCCGTCCCGTGCCGCCCGCGCAAGTAAGCGGCAAAGGGAACGCGCCTACTTCGGAGAATGCCATTGTGCCCTTCTCCGAGCCTCAAAAACCGCAGGCGCAGGTACCTGTTTACTTTGGTTACCTACTGTGCGTTTTAGGGGCGGCCTGCATCACCTTGGTCCCTGTTTTGGGGGCGGTGCTTGCGGCCTGTGGCGTAACCGTTGTCCTTTGCCGGTCCGGCTTCAAGTTTGGATGCCTGGCCGCGCTTCTCGCCCTTGCCGGCACAACGGCAATGGGTCTGGTTTTGGATCCGTCGTCTTTGGCCGACGCGCTTCCTGCCTGCGTGGCATCTATTGGGACGGCCTTTGTTCTTTCCCAAAACAAGATGACACCGGGCATCGGCTGCATCATCGTGGCATTGCTCATGATGAGCCAGCTGGGCGGGGCCGCTCTTGTGGCGGCGTCGCAGGGAACCACCCTTGTGGCGACAATCGACTCGGTTGCCCAAGAGTACTTCTCCCAGCTGGCGACTGTTGCCGGGGTCGCTAAGGACCAGTTGCAGGTCATCAAGGAAGTCCTGGATTACCTGTGGCCCCTTACGTACACCCTGGCGGCTCTGGTCGAGTTTGCTTGTGCGTACCTTGGCGTTTCGATCGCCTCTTCGCGTCTTGGCGAGAAGAGCTTCGAGATTCCAAAGCTCCAAGACTTTGACCTGCCCTTATGGGTGGTCGCGGTCTTTGTCGCGGCGGTCTGCGGCCTTGCGGTCGCAACGTCCGTCTCGCTTGGGTTTGCGCAGGTCCTTCTCATGGTCTGTCTCAACGTGATCATGGGTTTGAGGTTTGCGTTCACGATTCAGGGGCTGGCTCTTATCAGCGCGTTTATGCGCAAGAGGGAGCCTGGGCAGTTCACAAAGGTGCTCACCTACGTCGCAGCGTTCTATCTTGAGGCACAGTTCTTTGTTATGAGTATCGTGGGACTCGTGGACGTGTGGGCAAACCTCAGGCACCTGCCCAGAGGCAAGCGCATTACCGTCCAGGACAACGCGAAGTAAACAAGGTGGTCGGTTATCCAACCGACTGACTCGAAGGAGTATCCCATGAAAGTCATCCTCTTGGGTGAGCTCCGGGGCAAGGGCGGAGAGGGCGACATCGTAGACGTCGCTCAGGGCTTCGCGGAGAACTACCTGTTCCCCAACAAGCAGGCCCTTCCTGCCACCCCGGGCAACATCAAGCAGCTTGAGGAGCGCCGCCACAACATCGAGAAGCGCGAGGCCGAGCGCGTCGCCGCTGCCGAGGCCACCAAGGCTGCTATCGACGGCAAGGCCGTCACCGTTGACGCCAAGATCGGCGAGGAGGGCCAGCTCTTTGGTTCCGTTACCCCCGCTCAGATCACCGAGGCCATCAAGGCCCAGCTCGGCGTCGAGGTCGACCGCAAGCGCGTCGCCCGCGGCAACGCCATCAAGACCTCCGGTAAGCACGAGGTTGAGGTCAACCTCTACCGCGAGATCTCTGCTCAGGTCATCGTCCTCGTTGGCGTGACCCTGGACGAGGTTGCCGAGGAGTCCGCCGAGGTCGTCGAGGCCGAGGCCGAGACCACCGAGGCCGTCGAGGCTGCCGAGTAGGTTTTCAACGTTCTTCTCGCCTACCTGCGGGTTTCTACAAAAGCCGCAGGTAAACAGGTGGGGGAGATGCGCCAGAAACCCTGGTGGGTTCAAAACCACACAAGCCCTGTTAGGCACAGCGCCTAGCAGGGCTTTTTCATGCCGAGAAGTGCTTGTAGGCCATCTACCTGCGGTTTTGTTGACCGCCAGTTCTTGGCAGACGGGCGATTTTTATCAAAAGCAAAGGTCGCGGGGCTAAAGAAAATGGACGAGATTTGAAGACTAAGGGCTCCGCACCAATGTTGAAAACTATTTTTTCGAGCGCCTCAGAAATGTTGAAAACGTTGAAAACTCAAGAAAAGCCCGCTTAAGATGGCACGTTGCGGCGCGGGAATGTTGAAGACTTTGAAGGAGGCCCACGGGAGTCATCGCAGCTGGTCTTCTCGGCGTCTCAATCTCAAAGTGCCCGGCGTAAAATAACTCGTGCTCATTTGGTTGTTGATTAAAGGAGCCCCAGTGCCCGACATCACCGATGTTAACCCTACCCGCGTGACGCTCCCCGAGGGCGTGACCATGCCGCAAGACCCAGAGGCAGAGTCCTCGGTTCTCTCGGCCATGATGTCCTCGACCGAGGCCCTGCAAGAGTGCCTGATCGCGCTGGAGCCCGATGACTTCTATTTTCCGTCCAACCGCACGATTTTCTTGGCGCTGCGCGAGCTCTTTAACAAGAACATGCCGCTGGACAACATCACCTTGGCAGACTACCTGCGCTCCCAGGGTGAGCTTGAGCGCGTGGGCGGCCCGTCCTATATCCTGAGCCTGTCCAACAACCCGCTGGCGCTGGTGGGTTGGCGCCGTCACGTCGAGATGCTGCACCGTGACACCACGCTGCGCAAGATGATCCAGGCCTCGGCCCAGATCACGGCCCTGGCCTTCGACGCGCCCGAGGACACCAAGGAAGTCGTAGACCGCGCCGAGAAGCTCCTGCTGGACGTTACCAACCGCGACGTCCACACCAACGAGCAGTCGCTCGAGGACATCATGAGCGACCTCTATGAGGAGCTGGGCGAGCAGGCTGCCAACGGCGACAAGCCCATAGGCGTCATGACCGGCTTCCCCACGGTCGACGAGACTCTGCTGGGCCTGCGACCTGGCCAGATGATTGTCATTGGCGCCCGCCCGGGCGTTGGTAAGACGTCCTTCGCGCTTAACCTTGCCACCAACGCGGCCTTTGCCGGCGCCTCGGTCGCGATGTTCTCGCTCGAGATGTCCAAGATCGAGATTGCGCAGCGCCTTTTGGCCGCCCACGCGCGCATTGGCCTGCAAGAGATCCGCTCTGGCCGCATCAAGGACGACCAGTGGCCGCAGATCCTGGAGGCTACCAACGAGCTTTCCAAGCTCGACATCATGATCGACGACACCCCCGGCACCACGATCACCGAGATCCGCGCTAAGGCCCGCCGAATACTTCGCGGTAAAGAAAACGGCGTCGTGATCATCGACTACCTGCAGCTTGTCTCGCCGCCGGCCGGTGGCCGCCACTCCGACAGCCGTGCCAACGAGGTCTCGGAGATGAGTCGTGGCATCAAGATCATGGCCAAGGACCTCGAGGTTCCCGTTATCGCCCTGTCGCAGCTCAACCGTACCGTCGAGAACCGCACGGGCAAGCGCCCGCAGCTCAGCGACCTGCGTGAATCGGGCTCCATCGAGCAGGACGCCGACGTCGTCGCCCTTCTCGACCGCTCGATGAACGACGAGGAGGCCGCTCGCGAGGACCGCCCCGACAAGGACGTGACCATGTTCATCATCGCCAAGAACCGCTCGGGTTCCCTGCGCGATGTCTCGCTTACCTTCCTGGCCGGCTCCACCAAGTTCGTCGAGGTGGACCCGCGCTTCCAGGAGTAAGGCTATAATTGTTCTGTTTGGTTGATTTCTCATCTTAACGAGAGGGACAAAAATGTCTGCAACTGTGCTTGTGGGTACCCAGTGGGGCGACGAGGGCAAGGGTAAGGTCACCGACCTCATCTCTGGCGACTTCGACGTCGTTTGCCGTTACGCCGGCGGTGCCAACGCTGGCCACACCGTCATCGCCAACGGCAAGAAGCTGGCCCTGCACCAGGTTCCTTCTGGCGTGATGTACCAGGGGACCTACCCCGTCATTGGCAACGGCTGCATCGTTGACCCCGAGGTTCTTCTCGGCGAGATCGATATGCTGGCCGAGCAGGGCATCTCTGCCGAGAACCTCAAGATCTCCGGCAACGCCCACATCGTTATGCCTTACCACAAGGACCTGGACGGCGCGCACGAGAAGAAGCTTGGCAAGAACCTCATTGGTACCACCAAGCGCGGCGTTGGCCCCTGCTATATGGACAAGATGAACCGCATTGGCCTGCGCATCCAGGACATGCTGGACGAGAAGATCTTCCGTCAGAAGCTCGAGGCCGCGCTTGCCTACACCAACCCCATCCTCGAGAAGATCTATGAGATGCCCACCTACACCGTGGACCAGATCTGCGAGACCTACCTGCCGTACGCCGAGCGCATCCGCCCCTATATCGTCGAGTCCTCTCTGTTCTTGAACGAGCAGTTGGAGAGCGGTAAGAACATCCTGTTCGAGGGTGCCCAGGCCACGATGCTCGACATCGACCACGGCACCTACCCGTTTGTCACCTCTTCCAATTGCACCGCCGGCGGCGCCGTGACCGGCTCTGGCGTGGGCCCCGTCCACATCAAGCGCGTTCTGGGCGTTGCCAAGGCTTATCTGACCCGCGTTGGCTCTGGCCCGTTCCCCACCGAGCTCTTTGACGAGACGGGCGACCTTCTGGGCGAGGTTGGCCACGAGTACGGCGTGACCACCGGCCGCAAGCGCCGCTGCGGTTGGTACGACGCGGTTGTCGTCAACTACGCTGCCCGCGTGAACGGCCTTACCGACCTGGCCATCACCAAGCTCGACGTTCTGGGTTGCCTGGACGAGATCAAGGTCTGCGTGGCCTACGAGTGCGACGGCAAGACCTACACCACCGTTCCCGAGCACCAGGGCGTCTTCTATCACGCTAAGCCTGTCTACGAGACCCTTCCCGGCTGGAAGTGCGACATCTCGAACGTGCGCGACTTCTACAAGCTGCCCCGCGAGGCCAAGGACTACATCGACTTCCTCGAGCAGGTCTCGGGCGTTCGCGCGTCCATCATCACCGTGGGCCCCGACCGCGAGCAGACCATCAACCGTTACTGGAAGTAATCCAGGTGGCAAACGACCTTTCCACCATCGAGAAGAACCAAACGCCAGGCATGACCGCAAGCGACGTCGAGGCCGAGCTTATCGCTCAGTTCGAGGTTGCCTGCGGCATGCTTGGCGTGTCGTTTGAGGACGTGCGGGACAACCTGCGCGTCTTGTTTATCCCCACGAGCGACGCGGCTTTTGTCCGCCGCCGCGCCCAGCGCCGCCACGGCAGCGCCTTGGTTGCCCGCGCCAGCGAGTTCAAGATTCGCCTGGTTGGTGAGAGGCTCCTCTACCTGCTTAAAGGCCGCGAGTTCACGGCCTTGGCGCGTGGTACCAGCCTGGACGATTTGTGCGCCCGAGCTGTGCAGGCCATGAGCACCGTCTCGGCCTCTTTGGGGACCCTCGACTACGTCATTCTTCACACCCAGGACGACAAGTCCCTGCGCTCGGTAACCAAGCATCTGGACACCAACGAGTTCTCGTATCGTTTTATGGGCGACCTTACCGTCACGCCCGCGGTGGCCGAACTCATTGGCGCGGGCGGCATTGCCATCGTCTTTGTTCCCGAGTCTTTACCCACCAACAACAGCTAGTTAGCCCTGCTTTTGTACCCTGGGCCCAACGGCCCGTCTCAAGGAGGTTCTCATGCCCAACTTTAGCAAGTGCGACATTCTTCTTTTGGGTTCCGGCGGGCGCGAGCACGCCCTTCTCTGCAAGTTGGCAGAGTCCGAGCAAGCAGGCCAGCTGTGGGTGGCTCCCGGCAACGGCGGCATGGACACCATGGCTAAGCACGCTGACCTTGACCCCGAGGACCCCAACTCGGTTGCCGAGTGGGCTCGCGAGAATCACATTGGCCTCGTGGTCATTGGCCCCGAGGCTCCGCTTGTCGCGGGCGTGGCCGACGCCGTGCGCAGTGCCGGCATCCCGTGCTTTGGCCCCAACGGCGACGCAGCCCAGATGGAGGGCTCAAAGAAGTTTGCCAAGCAGGTCATGATGCGTGCCCAGGTTCCCACCGCGGCCTATCGCAGCTTCACCAACGAGGAGGAGTGCACCGCCTACGTGCAACAGGTCGGTGGCCCCATCGTCGTTAAGGCCGATGGCTTGGCCGCTGGTAAGGGCGTCATCGTGGCCCAGACCACCGAGGAAGCCCTCGAGGGTGTCCACGAGTGCTTCTCGGGGGCCTTTGGCGAGGCTGGCGCTACCGTTGTGGTCGAGGAAATGATGGAGGGCCCCGAGTGCTCTTTGCTGGCCTTGACCGACGGCAAGACCCTGGTTCCTCTCGCCACTTCGCAGGACCACAAGCGTGCCCTGGACGGCGACCGCGGCCCCAACACCGGCGGCATGGGCGTCTACAGCCCGGTGCCCATGGTCACGGCCGATGAGCTTGACCAGATGATCGACATCGAGAAGCGTGTGGTGGCCGAGCTGGCCGCCGAGGGCATCACCTACTCTGGCTGCCTGTACGGCGGCTTCATGCTGACCAAGGACGGCCCCAAGGTCCTGGAGTTCAACGCCCGCTTTGGCGACCCCGAGACCCAGGTTGTCCTGCCTCGTATGAAGGCTGACCTCATCCAGGTATTCAAGGCCTGCGACAACGGCACCCTTGACCCTGCGATGGTCTCTTGGGACGACGACTGGGCCGTCTCGGTCGTTCTGACCTCGGCCGGATACCCCGGTGCCTACGAGAAGGGCAAGGTCATCACCGGTATCGAGAAGGCCGAGCAGCTGGACGGCGTCACCGTCTACCACGCCGGCACCAAGCTGGGCGAGAACGGCGAGTTCCTGACCAACGGTGGCCGCGTCCTGGACGTCACCGCCGTGGCTCCCACCTTTGAGGAGGCCCGCGCCCAGGCCTATGCCGCTTGCGACCTTATCGACTTCGACGGCAAGACCTTCCGCACCGACATTGGCCTGCGCTGTATCCAGGGGCGCTAGGGGCATAGTCTGAATGACGACGGGTCTGATCGCATGATAAAGATCGGCATAGTCGACGATTACGCCGCCGATAGGGATAACCTTAAGGCGGCGCTTCGTCGTTATATGGATGAAGAGGGCGTCGAGTTCGATGTCCATGAGTACTGCTGCGCCGGTGAGGCCCTGGCCTCCCGTGCCAACTTCGACATCCTCTACCTGGACATTGACATGCCGGGTATGTCGGGCATGGAGCTTGCCGAGAGCATTCGTCAGACGAACGGCTCGGTTGTCATCATTTTTTGTACTAACCTGCAGCAGTTTGCCGTAAGCGGCTACAAGGTGGGCGCCCTTGGCTTTTTGGTCAAGCCCATCGAGTGGTACTCGTTTGAGCTGTTCCAGCACAGGGCGCTTGCGGCCGTCACCCTGCACGCGCGCATGAAGGACACGGCGCGTACAAAGAAAATCCTGGTCAAGGATGGCGCGCTCTCGCGGTCAATCGCGGTTTCCGACCTCGCTTACGTCGAGGTGCGTAAGCACACGCTGAGCTACGTCGCCCGCGACCGCGCGGGCAAAGAGGCGGTTTATACCTCGCGTGGCTCGCTCCAGTCCCTGGCAGACGAGCTCGTTCCGCACGGCTTTGCAAGAAGCGGCGCCAGCTACCTGGTCAACCTTGCTTTGGTCGACTCAGTCAACGGGATGAATGTCCAGGTGGGGGAGCATACCCTGCCCATTGGCCGCAAGTTCAGGGACTCGTTTAAAGCGGCCTTCTCGCGCTATCTTGCAACCAAGGACTGGGGGCTGTGATGGATTTTGCCGCGCTGCTTTTAAGCGCTCACGTGCCTGTGGGGCTTCTTATTGGTGCCCTGCTCTTTGTGCCATGGGGCGAGAAGAGACCCGGTTTTATGACACGCGCAATCATTGGCACCGCGGTGTTCTTGTTTTTGACGGTGTGCCTCGCCGCCCAACCGACTATGGACCAGCCGTCGATGGCCTATCTCGCCGTTGACGTCGTTTTGGTGTTTGGGTGGGTCCTTGTTTGCTTTGACTGTGGCGTGGTCCATGCGATCTTTTCGGTTACCTGCGCATATACCGTTCAGCTCATTGCGTCGAAGCTGACTTTCATGGTCGTGATTTGGCGCGTCGTTGCGGGCTCGCCGATGCCCCGGTTGCTTGTCGTAGTACTTTTGGCGTCAGCAACAGCGCTGGTGTATGTGCCTGTCTACCTCATCTTCACGCGCCGGCTGCTTGGTGGCCGCGAGCTTATGTTCAACAACGTTCGCACCGTGTTCTTCTCTGCTAGTTTTCTGGTTGCCGCCATCTATCTAAGCCTTGTCATCGAGAACAACTTTGATTTCGAGGGATCGACCTATCTTTCCAGCTACCTTTGCCTTGCCCTTCTCTGCGTCATTCTTGCGTTGGCCATCCTGTTCTTAGAGATAACCAACTGCAGCGTCGAGCGCCTGGAGACCGAGAACGACATTCTGGAGAACCTCCTTGAGAAGGACCGTTCCATGTATGAGCAGGCGCAGGCCGACGTGGAGAAGATCAATATCCGCTACCACGACCTTAAGCAGCAGTATTCCACGGTCCCCAGCGAGCAAAAAGCCCAGTTAGAAGCCGAGATGAACGATCTCAACCTGCGCTACTTCACGGGTAACAAGGCCCTTGACGTTGTCATCACGCAGAAGGCAAAGGCGTGCGCGGCTGCCAACATCCAGCTTGTGTGCTCGGCCGACGGCGAGGCGCTGGAGGGTATGAGCAGCTATCACATCTACTCCCTCTTTGGAAATGCCCTGGACAACGCCATTGAGTGTCTCTCCACGGTGGACGACATGGCCCGCCGCGTGATTCGCGTCAACGCCGCGCGCCAGGGCAAGATGGTGGTCGTTCGCTTTGAGAACTTCTCGCCAAAAGTGCCTGTTGTGAAAGATGGCCAGGTAAAGACCACCAAAGCAGACGCCACATCCCATGGCTTTGGTGTGCGCAGTATTCGCGCCATAGCCGAGAATTACGGCGGCTCGGCCTACTTCTTTGTCGAGGACCAGATTTTCTATCTGGTGGTTTGCATCCCCGCCGAAGGTTTGCGAAAAGCCGCTGCGCAGATGTAGTCTGGGCCGCGCTTTTTGGCATCTGTGCCATTTCTGAAGGTCCCAAACGTCCCAAAAGCTATGTTACGCCCATGGACCCGCTTGTTGCCGGCCGACAAATGCCGCGCGCTTGCCGGGTATGGGAAGAGTTTTTGGGAAAGGAAGGACACATGTCAGGACAAAAAGCGCCCAAGAACATGACACGGCGCTGCTTTGGCGCAGCAGGTGTCGGCGTGCTGCTCACCAGCCTTGCAGCATCGGTGACATCCGTCGCGTCCGAGCAGGAGGGCGAAATCAACCACGCCCTTGGCGACGGCTCGTCTGCCTCGGGTTACGGCGGAACCGAGTTCACTGCAGACGGCTCGCTGACCGACCAGGGATTCCAGAACTACATCCAGGCGGCCTACGAGTTCTGCGAGCGCGAGGAGGAAGAGGGCAGCGTCCTTCTCTATAACAAGGACAACGCACTGCCGCTGTCCAGCTCCGAGCGCAACGTCACGGCCTTTGGCCGCGGCTCGGTGACCCCGGTCTTCCGCAGCACTGCCGGCGGTTCCTCCACCAACGAGGCGTACGAGAAGACCCCGGTGACCGCCCTTAAGGATGCCGGGTTCAACGTCAACCAGGCGCTGCTCGACGCCTACGACAAGGCCACCGCGCCCGAGCGCTCCGTCACCGCCGTGGGCGAGTACGACGGCTCCGTCTTTACCGACGACGTCAAGGGTTCCTTCGAAGGCTACGGCGACGTTGCTATCGTGATCCTCTCGCGCTTTGCAACCGAGGGCAAGGACCTGGCTGTTACCGGCGACTCGGGCAAGCGAATGCTTGAGCTCGACGACGGCGAGAAGGCCATCTTCGAGACCATCAAGTCTTCCGGCAAGTTCAAGAAGGTAGTCGTTCTTCTCAACTCGGTCTTTGCCCTTGAACTGGGCTGGCTCGAGGAGTACGGCGTGGACGCGGTCTTGTGGGTGGGCAACCCCGGCTTCTACGGCATGCCCGGTGCCATCCGCGTGATTACGGGCGACGTCAACCCTTCTGGTCACGCGCAAGCGACCTTTGTCGCGCACTCGTTGTCTGCCCCTTCGGCCGAGAATTTTGGCCTGTATTCGTTTAACTACGGCGGCAAGACCCCACGTGCCCTGGGCGATAGCTACGTCACCTACAAAGAGGGCATCTACGTGGGTTATCGTTACTACGAGACCCGCTATGAGGATTGCGTCCTTGGTCAGGGCAACGCCTCGAGCAACGCCGGTACCAAGGCATCCACCAACGGCTGGAGCTATGCCGAGGAGGTTTGCTTCCCGTTTGGCTTTGGCCTCTCTTACACCGCCTTTGAGTACCTTCTTGACGAGGTAAAGTATGACGCCACTAACGATAAGTTCGCGGCGACGGTCACCATCAAGAATACCGGTAAGATGGACGGCAAGGCCGTGGCGCAGCTCTACGTGCAGTCTCCCTACACCGATTACGACAAGAAGAACGGCGTCGAGAAGTCCGCGATCCAGTTGGTTGCCTACGACAAGGTCGACGTCAAGGCGGGCGACTCCGAGAGCGTGAAGCTCGAGTTCCCGGCCTATGTCCTTGCCTCTTATGATGTGAAGGGCGCAAAGGGCTACATCCTTGACGCCGGCGACTACTACTTTGCCGTTGGCAACGGCGCACACGAGGCCCTCAACAACGTGCTTGCCGTCAAGGTCGGCTCGCGTGTGGCTTCTAAGCTCGTGGACCACAACGGCGACGCCGCCCAGACCAGCACCGATGCGGTCAGGGTGTGGTCTTCTCAGAACAGCGACACCGATAAGATCACCTACCGCCAGTCCCCGTACAACAAGAAGGTAGAGGTCACCAACACCTTTGACACCGCCGACCTCAACTACTGGGCAAACGACGACGAGAAGATCGAGTACCTCTCGCGCAGCGACTGGGAGGGAACCTATCCCACAACGGTTTCGTCTCTTACCGTCAACGACAAGATGTACGACGGCCTCAACATGCAGTTCTACACCAAGTCTGCCAGCGCAAAGAGCGTCTCGGATTTCCAACTTGGCGTGACGCTGGATAACAAGATCAACTTCCTCGACATGGTGGGAGTCGAGTTCGATGACCCCAAGTGGGACCAGTTCCTCTCACAGCTTACGTTGGACGACCTTCTCCTTAACATGGGCGACTCCAAGGGCATCAAGACGGTCAAGACCGTCAACAAGCCCGGCTGCACCATCGTCGATGGCCCCGAGGGCATGAACGGCCAGTTCAAGTACGGCGACCGCCGCAACTGCACCGGTTGGGCGACCCTGCCGGTGGTGGCTGCCAGCTGGAACCCCGAGCTGCAGCACCGCTTTGGCCAGATGTACGGCGAGGACGCCTTGTACGCCTCGATCCCCATCGCCTATGCGCCGGGCACCAACATCTTGCGTAGCCCCTACGGTGGCCGTACCTCCGAGTACTTCTCCGAGGATCCCATGCTTGGTTACTACGCGGCCAAGCAGGTTGTCACGGGTATGCGCACCAAGGGTCTTATTGGCGTCGTGAAGCACTTCTTCTTGAACGAGCAGGAAGCCGGCCGTAAGGGCATTGGCACTTTTTCTAACGAGCAGGCCATCCGTGAGATTTACATCCGTCCGTTTGAGGCCACCATCGCAACTGGCGATTCGCTGGGCATCATGACCTCGTACAACCGCCTTGGCCTGCGCTACGCGGGCGAGTCAACTGATCTTCAGCACATCCTGCGCGACGAGTGGAACTACGGCGGTTTCATCATCGACGACGCCATCACCGCCTCTGCGTACTCCTCGGCACCCGAGATGCTCATGGCCGGCACCAACATCTTCTGCCTGGATGCCGCCCGTCCTACCGAGGTAGGCGAGATTATCAAGTCCACCGACGACGGCGACCTGCTCCAGAAGGTCATCGACTCCAACCACTACCTCTACTACGTCATGCTCAAATCCTCTATGGGCACGCTCTCGGCAGACACCGTCGTCGACGACGGCACGCCGTGGTGGAAGAAGGTCCTTTACGGCGTCGACGGCGTTGTTGCCGCGGCGACCGTGGGGGCGGCCGTGGCCTATGGCGTTGGATTAAGCAAAGAAGCCGCAGCTGAGAAGACCCAAGACTCTTCTGACGACAACGTTTCTGCGAATTAGTGGAGGTGGTGACTAATGGATTTTGAACGCATCAAGAACAGGGGCACCGGTGCGGTGCTCTGCATGGCGGCCGCTCTTGTCGCGCTGGCGACGGCCATTGTGTTTCTCCTGACTCAGGCCGATGCGGCGCCCGTGGGCCACACGGGAATCGTTCCCGGCATGGTTCTTCTCGTCGGTGCAATCGTGTCTGTAGTGTTCGTGCTAGTTCCCTTCCGCTTTGCCGCGCTGGTGCAGGCGGTTATCTACGGAGCCGCAATGTACTTCTCGATTACCCAGCTGTACTACGTCTTTGCCGACGTCATCAACAAGGTGACGTTTGCGGGCGGCAACGCCGGGCTGTGCGTGGCATACATGGTGGGCTCCTTTGCGAGCTGCTTGCTCTGCGTGATTGCTTGCTTCTTTGAGCAGCCTGTGGCCGAGAAGGACTGGGCAGCCTCGAAGCGCCTGTTCCCCGCGGCCATCGCGCTGGCCGTCGCGGCCGTCGTGGTGTGCGTGGGCGCCCTGGGTTTTGGCGGCGCGGCCAAGGGCGGCGCGGCTTCCGGCTCTTCCGGCAACACCAGCGCCGCGGCCTCTTCTGCCGAGGCCGCGACCATGACGCTTGCCGACAACAAGTACGCCAACATGACCATCGACGAGCTGGCCGCGACGCCTTACTCCGAGTGGGCCACCAAGGAGGACAACGGCGAGGTCGCCTACTTCTTCGAGGGACAGTATACCGAGGGCTTTGCCACCGTTCGCGACCCCGTGTGTCTTGACATGTACCTTTGCAAGGACGGCTCTATGTACGGCTCTCTGACCGGCCCCGTTACCTCCCTCGCCGGCGGCAGCCCCACCTACGTCTACGGCTACTGGTACAACGTCGACGAGTCCGGCGAGAAGGACTTCGTTATTCACCTTACCGGCCAGCTTGACTCCCACGGCGTCTGTAGCCCCACTCCCACCGATGCCGGCGCCGATGCCGACATCCAGATCTTCGACACCGAGCACGGCGACTACAACTGGGAGGCCAGCTTCAGCTACGCCTACTACTACGGCGCGATGACACGCAACATGAACATCTACGGTCAGCGGTACTCGCCCGCGCAAAGCGTCACCATCGACGCCTCTGGCTTGGGCACCTTCTACACCGGCGACGACTTTGGCTGCTCTGCCCTGTCCGTCACCGTTGTGCGTGCCAGCGGCGTCACCGACACTATATGGGCCGGTCGACTGCGCTACGAGGGCTATGAGTCCGATACCACCGGCACCAAGGCCGTCACCGGAAAGTTCCTGGGCGTCGAGGCCACCTTCGACGCGAAGGTCGACACCCTTGTCACCGATATCTACCAGGGCAACTACGGCTTGGTTGTCGATGGCGCGGTCACCGACTCAGCGGCAACGATGATTGTGGATTACTCCCACAACACCGTGACCGTTATGAACGCCGACGGCTCTGTGGTGGAGAACGGCACGCTTGTAGCTAGCTCCGACACCGCTTACACGATGACCATCAACGGCAGCGACCCGCTTGAGGTGCCCATCACCTCCACGGGCGACGCGAAGACGATCACGATCCCGGCTCACACCGAGAACGTCTCGACCTACTACTCCAGCGCGTCTTATGAGGTTGGCGAGGCAACGCTTACGCTGGCCAATTAAGTAAAGGGGGCTCTCATCCCTCTTCTTCTTCCCGGAAACCCCGTCACTTTTGTGGCGGGGTTTTCTTAGGTGTTAAAGTGGGTGAAAAACAACCGGGGAGGATCCTATGACTGACGAGAACAACGACTTGGCTGGCGCTGTCGACGAGATGCGCGACTCGGTGGCGGCCTTTACTTACGACGGCGATCGTCAAGAGAGCGACCACGTCTCGGGCACGCCCGAGGAGCGCCACTTGGTGCTGGGCGATGACGACCCGCGCGACGCCAACCTTGCAGAGAAGCCCCTGGTAGAGGACGTTGCCTGGACCGGCCGCATCTTTA
>CAVGOA010000009.1:0-58941 GCA_963630635.1 Paludibacteraceae bacterium | reverse complement strand
TTGTCATCGACGTCTCGGAGGGCGACAAGATTCCGCGCAAGGGCGGCCCCGGCATTATGCGCTCTGACCTGCTGGTTATTAACAAGATTGACCTTGCGCCGTACGTGGGTGCCTCGCTTGAGGTCATGGATCGCGACTCGCGCCGCATGCGCGGCGAGCGTCCCTTTGTCTTCACCGACATCCGCCAAGGCACGGGCGTCGACGATGTCGTAGCCTGGATCAAGAAGAACGTCCTGCTCGAGGACCTATCGTGAGCGACGCTGCCGGCGACAACAAGTTTGGTCGTGCCTCTGAGCTGCGCTTAGTTGCCCTACGACGCGGCGAGAAGACCGTGCTGACAGACGTTGCCGCCACGATGCCCTTCCATGTTATGCACCCGTTTGAGGTTCCGACGGCGGAGCTCGTAGGTGCTGCGGGCGCGGGCGCCGACGGCACCGCCAGCGTCCTGGCCCCGTGCGCCGCCGAGGTCATGGTGATGTCCGCCTCTGCCGGCATCATGGCCGGTGACCTGCAGCGCATTGACGTTGCGGTGGGCGAGGGCGCCGTCCTTCGCGTTACGAGCCAGGCCTTCGAGAAGATCCATCGCATGGAGGAGGGCCGCTCGGCTTCGTGCGCGACGCGCCTAGTCGTAGCCAACGGGGGCTACCTGGACTACAGCCCCCAGCCGATCATTCCCTTTGCCGATTCAGCCTTCTCGGCAACCACCGAGGCCGAGCTGACCGGCCCGGACGCGCGCTTTGTCTACCAGGAGATTCTTTCCTGCGGCCGCGCTGCCCGTGGCGAGCGCTTTGGGTACCGCAGCTTCACCAACCACGTACGCGTCGATGTGGCGGGGCGTCCGGTCTACCTGGACAACGTTGTCTTTGACCCAGCGACGATGCCCATGGAGGACTTGGGCCTCTACGAGGGATTTTCTCACCTGGGTAACCTCGTTTTGATCAATTGCCAGGTAGGGGAGGCTGCGTTCACGGCTGCTCGCGACTACCTGCGCGACGAGACTGGTGTGATTGGCGCCGCCGCAGGGTCGCCCGTCGGCGCGGCCACCGGCACCGAGGCCATCTCGGGCGGAATCACCCGCCTGGCTACCGGCGACGTCTGCGTGCGCCTGCTCGGCCACCGCGCCCAGCGCCTCGAAGACGTCCTTTCCCGCGTCCGCGCCCTTCTCGCCTAGGCCCGCTAAGCACAAACTTCTTCGAATCAATGTCTTAATCCGGACTGCTCGAGTAACGCTGCCTTTCTCGCGTTCGCCAACTGGGCAAACGCATCGAGAAGGGCCCTGTATACCAGGGCCCTTCGAATTAAGACATTGATTCGCGCAAGTTTGTCTGTGCAACCCGCAATTTCGCCCGCACGCAGTCTGCGGCATAAGGCGAAGGCCGCGGTCATGCCGACCAAGAGTCCTCGCCTGCGAAAAACCCGGGTTCGAGCACGCATAGCTCGAAGTCGCCCTTCTTCCCCGAGATACGCTCGCGAAGAAGGCTGAGCGCGCGGTCTGTAAGCTCGCCGACCTCCTGCGTGACCGAAACGATGTCGCCCACGAACAGCCTCGAGATCTCGTTGCGGTCGAAGCTCACGACGGCAAAGTCCTCCGGCACGCGCAGCCCCAGCTCGCTCAACCTGCGCAGTGCACCGGCAGTGAGCATATCGCTCGTGGAGAAAAGTGCTGTGGCGCCCGCCGCCCTTAGCGCGTCGACGGCTTTGTATCCGTCCGGCGCATGGTAGCTGCATTCGACGACAAGAGCGGGGTCGGCCGGTATGCCGGCATCTGCAAGAGCCGCATAGTAACCGTCCAGACGCAGCTGACCGTTGCGCGAGCCTTTCGTGTTGGCCAGGCATCCCACGCGCCTATGGCCGTGCTCAAGCAAATAACGAGTTCCCATGATGCCGCCGAGAGCGTTGTCGATCAGGACCTTGTCGCAGTCTATTCCCTCGATGATTCGGTCGAGCATCACGAAGGGGACGTCAAGCGCGTCGAGCGCGCGGCGCAGGCGCGAAAGGGCATCGGCGTTCAGAATCTCGCAGCTTGGGACGTAGACGATGCCGTCGATGCCCAGCGAACCCATGCGCTCGAGCTGCCGCAGGTCCTTCTCGCCATCGTCTCCGGTATCGCAGATTAAAAGGCCCAGGCCAACGCGCTCGCACCCTTCTTCCAGATGCTTGATCAAGCTTGCAAAAAACGGGTTGGCAATGTCGGGGACTATCAGCCCTACCGTGTCCGAGCGTTTTGTGGCCAGGCTTCGCGCCGCCTTGTTCGCGTGGTAGCCCATGCGCTTCGCGCACTCGCGAATGGCCCGCTTGCTTTCCTCGGAAAGCCGGCAATCGCGGCCATTGAGCACTTGCGAGACTGCGGACTCCGAGAGCCCCGTTTCGTGCGCGATATCCTTGAGCGTGACTCTGTTAGGCATGTGGCACCTTCTGTTGGAGATTGTTAAACCGCTTTAGCATCCCCATGATAGCGCGGGCGACAGACAACTTGCGTCATCTGTCGCCCTATGTAGCGTCTAAATTTGTTTTGCGTGCTTAGCTGGCGAGAAACTCGTCGACCTCGGATGCCGTGGGGATCGCCGTCTGGGCGCCGACGCGAGACGCGGTGATGCCGGCTGCGGCGCTCGCCATCTTCATGCCCTCCTCAAGTTCGATGCCGCTCACATGGGAGGCGCAGAGAACACCGATGAAGGTGTCGCCGGCAGCTGTGGTGTCGGCGACGTCCACCGTGACTGCGGGTACGCGAATCACCGGCATGTTCTCTCCTGCCTCGCGGGCAGCGGAGCCGGCGCCTCCGAGAGTGACTACTGCGGCCCGGGCGCCCTTTGCCAGGAGCGCGTCGAGACCCGCCTCGATGCTTGCGTCGTCGGCCGGCATGACACCTGTGGTGGCCTCGCACTCGGTCTCGTTGACGCACACCAGGTCGATGCACTCCCAGACATCGGAAGGCATCTCCCTGGGCGGGGCCACGTTGACAACCACGTGCATCCCACGGCGACGAGCGCTCCTGATGGCGTCGAACGTGGTTGGAAGGTCGCATTCAAGCTGCGTGAGAAACACGTCGCCCGCCTTTGCGAGAACGTCAAGAGCCTCGTCAACTTCCTTGATCCCCAAATGGAGGTTAGCGCCGGGATTCAGGATGATGCGGTTATCGCCGCCGCAGCGCAGGACAACGGCGGTGCCCGTCTCGATCGCGGCGCAGCGCCTGACTTCCTCGCATTGCACCCCAAATCCTGCCAGCTGAGAGACGATTCTGTCGCCAAACAGGTCGTTGCCCACGGCGCCCACCAGATACGAGGGCGCACCGAACTTGGCCACGGCTACCGCCTGGTTGGCGCCCTTGCCGCCCGGGTTGGTAAAGAAGTTGCGTCCGGGAAGCGTTTCTCCCTGATACGGCATGCGGTCGGACTCGATGGCCAAATCCATGTTGAGGCTGCCGAAGACGATGACCCTATTCATTGGCTAGTTCTCCTCAGGTTTGATCTTGTTGCGGAAAATCGCGAAGGCAATGACGCCAAGCAGAATCGATGCGGCGTAGATAAGCAGCAGGTTGGAATATGTGGCGGCCTCGGCGCCGACGCCCGCAAAGCTCACGCCAGAAAGTGCCGTCGTGCCCATGATAGAACCGAAAATCGCAACGCCGATTGAGGCAGAGACGTTCATGACCAGGTCGTTCATGCCGATACCGCGGCCGGCCTGAGAGGCGTCGAGCGTGCCCAGGACCATGGTGGTCAGCGGCGAATACATGAGGCCGGCGCCGGCATAGTACAGGCAGATACCGATGGTGAAGGGGACCATCCCAGACGCGATAAAGAAGGACGACAGGGTAAAGCCGATGACCTGCAGCGCTCCGGCGACAAATATCGAAGTCGTCCTGCCGAGCTTGGCCACGATGGCGCCGCTCGTGCATGCCACGATACAGGCTGCGAAGTTGCCAAAAATCAGGTAGAACGAGGCCTCGCTGGAAGTCAGGCCATAGACGGCGGAGCCCACGCCGTTAAACAGGCTCGTAACGGAGAAATTGATGAAATAGATGATGAGCATGAGCGAGATCGCGCGCATCCAACGAGAATTCCGGAAGAAGTCTGGGGTGATGAACGGGTCGCTTGCGCGATTGATGTATGCGATGAAGACGATAAGGGCAACCGCGGCGCCCACCAGGTACGGCCAGCCGTACGAGAAGAACAGGGTGAGCAGCGTGATCATGATGCCAAAAATCGTGAAGCCGGCAACGTCGACTTTGGTCTGCTTGGCGTCTACCTCGGGGATGCTGCGCATGAGCACGGGGATAACCAGCACGCCGACCAGGGGGACCAAAAAGAGCAAGGACCAGTCGATCATGCTCAGAAAGCCCGAGGTCACAACGCCGATGGCGGTGGAAAGCTGGTAGGAAGCGGTAAAGATTCCAAAGAAGGTGACCTGCTCGGCACCCTTGAGATAACGCGTCGCGATTGCAAGGTACACGGACCCGGCCACCTGGCCTCCGGCGGTCTGCAAGCAGCGGGCAATGATGACGAGCCACACATTGCCGTGTAGGAAGAAGCCCATGACGGAGCCGGCGAAGAACAGGACAATGCCCGCTACGGTCATTTTCTTGAGAGAGACATAGTCGGAAAGCGAACCGTAGATGAAACAGACGATTCCCAAAATGATGCTCGGGATGGAGACGATGAGCGGGGCCTCGGAGGAGGCGTCGAGGTCGACGCCGATCTGCTGGAATATATAACTGAACGCCTGGAGGCAAAGGATGCCGAGGATGAACAGGATATCAAGAGGAATGAGCGCGCGCTTGGCGTCCGCCGCGCTGTATTCTGCAGTGGTGCTTGCATTCGATGACATTGGAAGCTCTTTCTTAAGGGCGGGGGCGAGCGCAGGGCCGCGCCCCCGCAGCGAAACTTACTAGTGGGCGCGAACGAGCTCGGTCGTGCGCTCCATGAAACGCTCCATAAAAGCAGGAACATCAACCTCAATCGCCGCTTGAACGGTCTTGTGGGGATCGTTCAAGCGCATGTGGTCTCCGATCGTGCGGCCACGAAGGTCGCCCTCAAGGTTCACGTGCAGATTCACGCCGAACGTCTTGACCAGAGTGTTGTCCAGGGCAACGGCCATAGCCAACGGGTCGTGCAGGCCGCAGCCGGCAAGCCCCGAGTCCTTGATCTCGAAATCGATGTAGTAGTCGGTCATATCGGCGAGGAACTTGGCCGCTGACGTGCCGACCTCGCGCCACTGCGCCGTTTCCTTCTTGGTAAGAAGCGTCTGATGGGTGACGTCCAGGCCAACCATGGTGATTTCCGCTCCAGACTTGAATACCAGGTCGGCAGCCTCGGGATCGCCCTGGATATTGCACTCGGAGGCAGGGGAGGTGTTGCCGTCGACGGTAAGGGCGCCGCCCATCATAACGATGCCGCCGATCTTGTCCTTAAAGCTCGGGTCCTTCTCCAGAACTGCGGCCAGCGTGGTAAGAGTTCCGGTGGGGACATAGACGAGGTCCTTGCCGTAGGTCTGAGCGGCTTCGATAAGGAAGTCGACCGCCGCCGTCTCTTCAACACCGCGCGGGGAGTCGGGAATCTGCACCTCGCCGATTCCGTTTGTGCCGTGGACCATGGCGCAAATCGGGCTCACCTCAAAGCCTTCGCTTGCCCTTGAGTGAGAAAATCCCTTGCAAACAGGCACATCGTCGTGCCCAAACAGGTGAAGAATCGCCAAGGTGTTGCGCACGCTCGTCTCGACGAGAACATTGCCGTAGGTGCACGTGACGCCCACGAGCTCGGCATCTTTGCTGCCGAGGCAGTAAGCGATGGCGAGGGCGTCGTCGATTCCGGTGTCGAGGTCGAGGATGATCTTCTTGGTAGACATGCGTACTTTCCTTCCACTCTCTTGGGTTGAATTGCCTTCGGTGTGCTAAAGCGCTTTAGCACGTTGCTGATTTATAAAATAACCCTCGTTGATAAATGATAGCTAAAGCGCTTTAGCATACTTGGTGAGCGGTTGAATACGGGCGGTGAGTGGTTACGGTAATTGATGGATATGGCCGAGCCGCTGCTGGCGCGGATATCCAAATGATGAGGCTCGTCGGCTCGGTGCTTCCCGAACGAGTCCGTGACACCAACATTAGGCATCTTCTCCAAGGCCCGCTAAGCACAAACTTCTTCGAATCAATGTCTTAATCCGGACCGCCCGAGTAACGCCTCCATTCTCGCGTCCGCCAACTGGGCAAACGCAACGAGAAGGGCCCTGTATACCAGGGCCCTTCGAATTAAGACATTGATTCGCGCAAGTTTGTCTGTGCAACCCGCAAATCCGCCCGCCGGCGGCCTAGCGCCCGCAGCACTTCTTGTACTTTTTGCCGCTGCCGCAGGGGCACGGGTCGTTTCGACCCACCTTCTTGCGCGAGCCGTCCTCGTTTCTAAAATCGGGCGCGCCCGTGAGCTTGGAGTGCAGCAGAGCCGGCGGCCAGCCGTTGTTGTCCCAGCGCGGCATGTCGTTACACAGGTTGAACATGCAGCCGATCAGCTCATTCTCGTGGCGCATGTCCTCAAAGCCCAGGCCCTGGTCGGCGACCCACTGGACCACCTTGGCGGGAGCCACGCCGTTGCAGAACATGAGGGTGACCTTCTCAAAGATGCGATCGGCATAGAGCAGGTCGTTCTCGCCGTCGGGGATGTTCTCGTTGATGAACTGCAAAAACGCGCGGCCGCTCGGAAGGTCCTGCGCCCAGTCGACCAGGCAAGGTGCGGTAACCAGCTCGGTCGGTAGGGGCCAGGGGTCCTTACCTTCGCGCGCGTCCAGCAGGTTCTGCAACGGCCCCAGCTCGCCTAAGCAGATGCCGCTTTGGACGTAGACCTTGGTTCCCTTGGCTTGGACTTGGTCGAGAAGACCGGATTCCACCAGGTAGACGCCCGAGCCGTTCTCGTCACGATAGGCCTCGCAAGGCCCGCATTCGCTTGTGGCGTAGTCGATGATGGCTCGCACCAGCTCAAGCGGGCCAAAGACGCCCGGGTATAAGCGGCCGAACTCCATCCCTGCTTCGTCCATGGCCACGATGCCGCGCGTCTCAATCAAAAGGTCGATAACGTGCCAGAGGTCGGCGAGGGCCTTGTAGTGGACAGAAAGCGCCTCGAGGTCGTGCCCGGCCAGACGCTCGCGCACGATGTCGGGCATGACGCAGGTCGCGTGGTCGTCTTCGTCAAACCAGTAGGTGAGCAGCGGCAGCGGCTCGGCCAGGTCCTCCAAGGTCTCCAGGCCCTGGTAAGGGATCTCTATGCGCCCACCTGCCTCTACCAGGCGCTTTATGAACGGGAAGTGCTCGGGCACCAGTTCGCCCATGATGGGCTGGAGGTCGACCTTGGGGTCTGCCAAAAGCTCAGCGCAGGTCTCGACCAGCTGAGCCTTCTTAAGGCCGCTCGTGCGCTTAGCCCCCATCTCCTTGGCGATCCTGGCCAGGTCGGCGTTCTTCTCAAGCGCCGCCAAAGTTGCAAAGTCGCAGGTAGCCTGGCCTTTCTGGCAATACGTTTGCAGCCGACCCTTCATAAAGGTCCAGGTCTTCTCGCCGCTGGGGCGGCCTAACTGGCGCCTGGCTTCCTCCAGCACCAGCTCGTCGCGCTCCTCGTGCGGCACGTCGGCCAGCACGCCGCGGTGAAAACCCGGCCACGAGGTGGGCGGGTTCATGTCGTACTCCGTGTCCTCGATGAACTTCTGCGTCTCGCGGTCAAGCGCCGCCTTCTTAAGGCCAGAAGCGACGGCGAGAAAACCCGTGCCCGTCGTGATCGCAGCTTTCTCGCGTGCCTCGGCAAACCAGCCCTCGTGGGCGGCCTTGAGGCCCGGCCCCATGGAGATGCCAATCTCGCTGACCTGTCCTGCATAGATGAGGTCGTCCTCAAAGGGAAGAAGCGCCAGCTCGGCTGTACCGCGCTGGTCGTTGAGCATGCCGCCGATCTCGCGCGTGAGGCCCTTGGGCCTAAAGATGCGCCCCTCGTAAAGAAAGTCGACGGAGCCGTCCGGCCGCACCGCGTAGGGCATGTGCTCGAAGATCGCGTCTTTCCACGAGGCGGCGATCTTTAGGTCGCGCGCCGAGAGACGGGCCAGGTTCTGTCGCACGAACTCGTCGATGACCTGTGGGTTTCGCCACAGCTCGCAGGCGACCTTGTGTTGGGACTCGTCTGTGGGCAGCCCGTCGGGCGCCAGCTCAAGTTCGCCCAGGTCAAGGTACCTGTCGGTAAACAGAATCAGCGGGTCAAAGATAGAGAAGAAGCGCCTGACCTTGGCTTCGGTAAGAATCATGGGAACCCCTTTGAACGTGGTCGTCCTCGCGAGTATCCCATACCGGGGCTGCCCGTTGCAGTCGCGCTCAGGTAGTTTCTCAATCAAAAATGACGAAATGGGGGACCGGTATTGCGATTTGGCGAGTAGGGCCGACCTTCCCGCTAACAAAACCGCAGGTCGCGTGATGGCGAGAAGGACGGCTACTCGGCAAACCGGCAGACTGGTCCCCACTATCGTAATTTTTGCTTTGCGGCGATCGTGAGCGGCATAATGGGAACATGGCAAATGCGCGAAAGGAGGCCGTTGTGGCCGAGAAGTACCTGCTGGTTATTGACATGCAAAATGATTTTGTCGACGGAGCGCTGGGCACGCCCGAGGCCCAGGCGATCGTCGCGGGCGTGGCGGCCCATGCCCGCGCCTTTGACGGCCACGTCGTCTTCACGCGAGACACCCACGGCCAGAACTACCTGGACACCCAAGAGGGCAAGAACCTGCCAGTCACGCACTGCGTCGCGGGCACCCCGGGCTGGGAGCTTGCCCCGGCCATTGCCGAGGTGGCCGCCGCCCTCAACGCCCCCGTCTTCGACAAGCCCACCTTTGGCTCGGTTGACCTGGCCGAGTGGCTCGCCGCCCGCAACGCCGAGGCCCCGATCGATTCCATCGAGCTTGTGGGTCTGTGCACCGACATCTGCGTGGTGAGCAACGCCCTGCTAATCAAGGCCTTCCTGCCCGAGGTCCCCGTTGCCGTCAACGCGGCCCTTTGCGCCGGCGTCACCCCCGCCTCCCACGAGTCGGCCCTGGCCACCATACGCAGCTGCCAGGTGCAGGTCCTGGGCCAATAACCTGCGTGCCGTTTGCCACGAAATGCCCTATACTTGCGTTCCAAAATCCCCAAAGAGCCGCAGCGACAGGAGCAATCGATGGCCGAGCAGACCGACAGCCTGCAAGATCAAGCGTACGAGATGATCCGTGAGAGGATCATCTTTGCCGAGTACAAGCCCGGCACCAAACTCGGCGTCAAGGAGCTGTGCGAGAACCTTGGCCTGGGCCGCACGCCCGTGCGCGAGTCGTTCCTTCGCCTGCAGCAAGAAGACCTGGTAGAGACCGTGCCGCAGTCGGGCACCTACGTGTCCAAGATCAACATGCGCTACGCCGAGGCCGCCCGCCTTGCCCGCGAGTGCCTTGAGTCCGAGATCGTCGTCGAGGCCTGCGCCAAGGCGACCGCCGCCGACGTCGCCCGCATCGAGCAGGTCATCGACGACCAGCGCGCCGCCCTTCTCGCAAACGACACCCGCCGTTTCTTTGAGAAGGACAACGAGATGCACCACCTCTTCTACACCATCGCGGGCCGCCCCGTGATCTGGCAGTGGCTGAACCTCACCAACACGCACTTCGAGCGTTTTCGCTGGCTTTCGGCCAACACGCTGGGCGTCGACCCCAAGGAGGTCATCGGCCAGCACAGCGAGATGTGCCAGGCCATCCATGTGGGCGACACCAACCGCGCGAGCTACCTCGTGCGCAGCCACCTGCAGAAATCCCGTTTAGACGGCGAGAAGATCGCGCAGGAGTACCCGGAGTACTTCGAGTACTAGGCCGCCCGTCGGGCCCCACGCCGCCCCGGCCGCGCCCCGCCACTTACATACCAGTCGCGCGCCCTGCATTTCTCCGCAACATAACCGCATACATCTTAGATAAACCCCGCTCAAAGCCACGTTTATCCGCTGCCAACGTACGCTCACCGATAGAACGTGACCGCCTACGCCGCAAAACCATGGCTCAAATAGGGCAGAAGTGATATACCAGTTACGTAAACCAAGCTAGCCAAGCGCCGTCGGCCCCGGCGGCGCCAAAAAAGAAGGGAAAGCAATGCCTACGCTCTCGCTCAAGAACTGGAAGGACTGCAAGGAAGACCTCGCCGCCGCGGGCGTGGCGCTTCCCACCTACGACGTCGACGCCGTCAAGGCGGCCGGCATGCAGCAGCCCGTGTGGATGCACTTTGGCGGCGGCAACCTCTACCGCGCCTTCCACGCTCAGATTGCTAACGCGCTTGCAAACAAAGGCCTGCTCACGCGCGGTGTCGTTGTGGCCGAGACCTTCCGCCCCTTCACCCTTGACGAGGTCTACGCCCCCTACAACTTCGACATCCTGCAGGTTGTCATGAACGCCGACGGCACCCTGGACGAGAACCTCATCGCAGCCACGGCCGGCGGTGTCTTTGCCAACGCCCAGCGCCCCGAGGACCTGGCCCGCGCCAAGCGCTACTTCGAGTCCCCTGACCTGCAGCTGGCCACCTTCACCATTACCGAGAAGGGCTACGGCTTGCGCGACGCCGCCGGCAACCTCATGCCCTACGTCGCCGCCGAGCTTACCGCCGGCCCCGACGCCGCGGCCAGCACCATGGGCATCGTGTGCTCGCTGCTGCTCGCCCGCTTCAACGCCGGCGCCGCCCCCATCGCCATGGTCTCGACCGACAACTTCTCGCAAAACGGCGCGCGCTTCCGCGAGGCCATTCTCACCGTTGCCAACGGCTGGCTGGAAAACGGCCACGTTGACCAGGCCTTCGTTGACTACGTGGGCGACGAGACCCGCGTGAGCTTCCCCTGGTCCATGATCGACCGCATCACCCCCAACCCCTCGCCCGAGACCGAGGCCGCCCTCAAGGAGCAGGGTTGGTGCGACCTTGACCTGATCAAGACCTCTGGCCCCACCTTCGCCGGCTTTGCCAACACCGAGGCCTGCCACTACCTGGTGATCGAGGACTCCTTCCCCAACGGCCGCCCCGCCCTTGACCAGGGCGGCGTTATCCTGTGCGACCGCGAGACCGCCGAGCGCGCCGACACCATGAAGGTCACCGCCTGCCTGAACCCCCTGCACACCTGCCTGGCCGTCTTTGGCTGCCTGCTTGGCTACGACCGCATCTGGAAAGAGATGGAGAACCCCGACCTGGCCTCCCTGGTCCACCACCTGGGCTACGACGAGGACCTGCCCGTGGTCGTGGACCCCAAGGTCATCGACCCGCAGTCCTTCATCGACGAGCTCACCAGCCAGCGCCTGACCAACAAGGCCCTGCCCGACGCGCCCCAGCGCATCGCCACCGACACCTCTCAGAAGGTCGCCATCCGCTACGGCCACACCTTGAACGCCTACCTGGCCGCCGGCAAGGACGTCAGCGAACTCACCTACATCCCGCTGACCATCGCCGGGTGGCTGCGCTATCTCATGGCCGTCGACGACAACGGCGAGAAGTTCGAGTGCAGCCCCGACCCGCTGCTCGACGTCCTGCAGGCCCATGTTGCCGGCCTTGAACTGGGCGTCGTTGACGCGGACGCCGTCCACGCGGCCGCCCAGCCCATCCTTTCCAACACCGAGATCTTCACCCTGGACCTCTACGCCGCAGGCCTTGGCGAGAAGATCGAGGGCTACCTGCTCGAGATGCTGGCCGGCCCCGGTGCCGTGGCCGCCACGATCCACAAGTACCTGTAAGTCGCGGCCGCCCGGCGCGCCGCCCATCGTCCGCGGCTGCCGCGTCGGGCCCCGCGCCCCAAGTGCCCCCGCGCCCTTCTCCGCACCACCCCGCCCATAACCCGCGCGAGCCCCCGCGGCCGCGCCCAACGATTAAGGAAACCACCATGCAGCTGTCTTTCCGCTGGTACGGCCCCGAGTCCGAGAAGATCACCCTGCAGCAGATCGCCCAGATCCCCGGTTGCAAGGGCATCGTCGGCACCCTCTTTGACATCCCCGCCGGCGAGGTCTGGCCCCGCGAGCGCATCCACGCCCTGCGCGAGCAGGTCGAGGCCGCCGGCCTCAAGCTCGAGTGCATCGAGTCGGTCAACGTCTCGGACGACATCAAGATCGGCCTGCCCACCCGCGACGCCCACATCGAGGCCTACAAAGAGACCATCGAGAACCTTGCCGCCGAGGGCATCAAGTGCATCTGCTACAACTTCATGCCCGTCTTTGACTGGGTGAAGTCCGACCTTGACTACACCTTGCCCGACGGCTCCAAGACCCTCGCCTTTGTCAAGGCCAACATTCCCGATGACCCGCAAGAGATCATCGACCGCGTGTCCAACGGCTCCGGCGACCTCACCCTTCCCGGCTGGGAGCCCGAGCGCCTGGCGCAGGTCCGCGCCCTTCTCGACGCCTACAAGGACGTCGACGAGAACAAGCTGCGTGAGAACCTGGTCTACTTCCTCAACGCCATCATGCCTACCTGCGAGAAGTGCGACGTCAAGATGGCCATCCACCCCGACGATCCCCCGTACTCCATCTTTGGCCTGCCCCGCATCATCAAGAACCGCGAGGACCTGGACTGGCTGTGCAACGCCGTGGACACCCCCTACAACGGCATCACCCTGTGCTGCGGCTCCATCGCCGAGGACCCCGCCAACAACGTCTACGACATCCTGGACGAGTTCAGCGCCCGCGGCCGCATCCACTTTGTCCACATGCGCAACATCAAGTACATCAGCCCCGAGGTCGAAGGCAACAAGGACTTCTACGAGGCCCCGCACCCCAGCGCCTACGGCTCGCTTGACCTGGTGCGCATGATGAGCGTCCTGCACAAGAACGGCTTTGACGGCTACATGCGCCCCGACCACGGCCGCATGATTTGGGGCGAGACGGGCCGTCCGGGCTACGGCCTTTACGACCGCGCCTTGGGCATCGCCTACATCAACGGCGTGTGGGAGACCTTGGACAAGGCCACCGGCGCCGACGCGACCGTCTCTGCCAAGAAGGGCGAGTAGCAGCCATGCTCCTCAACGACGACTTCCTTCTTTCCACCGAGTGGGCGCGCCGTTTGTTCCACTACCACGCCGAGAAGATGCCGATCATCGACTATCACTGCCACCTGGTGCCGGCCGAGATCTACGAGAACCGCAGCTACGACAACCTGGCGCAGGTGTGGCTCTACGACAACGGCTTTGGCGACCACTACAAGTGGCGCCTGATGCGCGCCAACGGCACGCCCGAGTCGGTGATTCGCGGGGACGACGATTACGCCAAGTACCTGGCCTTCGTTGACGCCGTCGAGCGCGCGGTGGGCAACCCCATCTACGAGTGGAGCCACCTGGAGCTGCGCCGCTTCTTTGGCATCGACCTCACGATCTGCCGGAAGAACGCCCAGACCATCTGGGAGCAGGCCAACGCCCTTCTCGCCACGCCGGACTTTAGCGCACGCCGCCTGATCCAGCGTATGAACGTGAAGTGCGTCTGCACGACCGACGACCCCGCGAGCGACCTGGCCTACCACAAGTTGCTCGCGGCCCAAGAGACCGACTGCGGCTTCAAGGTCCTGCCCACCTTCCGCCCTGACGGCCTGATGGGCATCGACGCGCCGGGCTTTGTGGCCTATGCCGATAAGCTTTCGGATGCGTCGGGTATTGACGTCGTCGACTGGCCGAGCCTCAAACGCGCCGCAGCTCAGAGGCTTGACGTCTTCCACGAGGTGGGCGGGCGCCTGGCCGACCACGGCATGAACTCCTTTGTCTTTTGCCCGTCCGCAGACGACGTGATCGACGACATCGTGTGCCGCGTGCTCAACGACGAGGGCTGCACCGCCGCCGAGGCCGCGGCCTACCAAAGCGCGCTCACGCTCTTCCTCATGCGCGAGTACGCGGCGCGCGGCTGGACCCTGCAGCTGCACATGAACTGCTTCCGCAACAACTCGTCCAAGAACTTCGTGGCCCTGGGCGCCGATGCGGGCTTCGATACCGTGGGCGACCAGCCCGACATGGTCTACCAGGTCAAACGCCTGCTCGATGCCGCCGAGTCCGCCGACGGCCTGCCCCAGTGCATCCTGTATAGCCTTAACGAGGCCGATTGGATGGGCCTGGCCTCCTTGGCCGGCGCCTTCCAGTGCGCCCCGTCTGCGCCTAAGATCCAGTTTGGCTGCGCCTGGTGGTTCAACGATACCTTCACGGGCATCAAGCGCCAGCTCACCATGGCCGCCGAGCAGGGTCTTCTCGGCAACTTCACCGGCATGCTCACAGACTCGCGCAGCTTCCTTTCGTACCCGCGCCACGAGTACTTCCGCCGTGTGCTTTGCCACACGCTGGGCGAATGGGTCGAGCAGGGCCGCCTGCCCGAGGACGAGGACTACCTGGGCGGCATCGTCGAGGACATTTGCTACAACAACGCTCATTCATACTTTGGTTTCTTTGAGTAGAGGGGAAGCCGTACCATGCGCACTTACATCAGCTTGAACCAGGGTTGGGATTTCACGGGCCCCGCCGGCGCCGTTGAGAAGGTCGACGTGCCCCACACCTGGAACGCCATCGACGGCCAGGACGGCGGCAACGACTACTGGCGCGGTACCTGCACCTACCAGCGCAGCTTTGACGCGCCCGCGTTCGACCCTGCCACGCAGGTCGTCTACCTCGAGTTCGAGGGCGTCAACGCCTCGGCCGACGTCCAGGTCAACGGACAGGCCCTGTGCCACCACGACGGCGGCTACTCTACCTTCCGCGTGAACGTAACCGACGCGCTGGTCGCGGGCGCCAACACCCTGCGCGTGGCCGTCGACAACTCCAAGAACGACCGCGTCTACCCGCAGAAGGCCGACTTCACCTTCTACGGCGGCATCTACCGCGACGTCAAGCTGCTGGTCGTCTCGTCGACGCACTTTGCGCTTGACTACTACGGTACCCCCGGCCTCAAAGTCACCCCGCACATTGCGGACGGCGAGAAGGACGCCCGGGTCCAGGTCGAGTCCTGGGTCGAGGGCCCCGCGGCAGACGCGGCCCGCGTGCGCGTGAGCCTGGTCGACGCCGCTGGTGCCCAGGTCGCGGCAGGGGAGGGCGCCGACGTCACCCTGGCGCTTGCCGACGTCCACCGCTGGGACGGCGTGGACGACCCGTATCTCTACACGGCCAAGCTGGAGCTTCTCGACAAAGACGGCGCCGTCATCGACGAGGTGTCCGCCCGCTTTGGCGTGCGCTCGTTCCACATCGACGCCGACAAGGGCTTCTTCTTGAACGGGCGCGCCTACCCGCTGCGCGGCGTGTCTCGCCACCAGGACCGCAAGGGCATTGGCAACGCGCTTACGACCGAGCAGCACCTTGAGGACATCGAGATTATCAAAGAGATCGGTGCCAACACGGTGCGCCTGGCTCACTACCAGCACAACCAGGTGTTTTATGACGCCTGCGACGAGGCCGGCTTTGTGGTGTGGGCCGAGATCCCCTATATCTCCGAGCACATGCCCAACGGCCGCCAGAACACCCTTGATCAGATGCACGAGCTGATCGTGCAGAACTACAACCACGCGAGCATCTGCGTGTGGGGCCTGTCCAACGAGATCACCATCTCGACTAAGGACAAGGCCGACATGCTGGACAACCACCGTGTGCTCAACGACCTGGTGCACAAGATGGACCCGTCGCGCCCCACGACGCTGGCGTGCTATGCCATGTGCGGGCCGTTCAACAAGAGCGCGTTTGTGAGCGACGTGGTTGCGTGGAACCTGTATCTGGGCTGGTATGTGCCCGGTTTGTGGCTCAACAAGGCTTGGTTTGGGTTCTGGCGCCTGGTGCACCCCAAGCGCGCGATCGGCATGAGCGAGTACGGTTGCGAGGCCATGCCCAACCTGCACTCCGAGAAGCCTCGCCGCAACGACCACACCGAGGAATACCAGTGCGTTTACCACGAGTACATGGCCAAGTTCTTTGCCCAGAGGCCGTACTTCTGGGCCACGCACGTGTGGAACATGTTCGACTTTGCCGCCGATGCCCGCGACCAGGGCGGCGAGCCCGGCATGAACCACAAGGGCTTAGTGACCTTCGACCGCAAGACCAAGAAGGACGCCTTCTTTATCTATAAGGCCTGGTGGAGCAAGGAGCCGTTTGTGCACGTGTGCTCCAAGCGATTTGAGGAGCGCTGCGCCGATTCGATCACGGTCAAGGCCTACTCCAACCTGCCGAGCGTTGACTTCTACGTTAACGGCAAGAAGGTCCAGACCGTGGCCGAGGACCCCAAGAACCCGCACATCTTTACCTTGTCCATCCCGCTTTCCCAGGGTGAGACGCAGGTCGAGGCCGTGGCCGGCGAGTGCCGCGACTCGGCCGCCTGGCGCCGCGTGAGCCAGCCTAACCCGGCTTACGTCCTGGTCAAGAAGAAGGGCCAGCAGAAGTCCAACTGGGCCGACAACGAGTAACGCGCCCGCGCTACATAGCAAATGCGACCCCATCCGGGGCGGCGGACCCCTCCGCCGCCCCGGTTTTTTGAAAAACGCGACAAATGTGCCAACGAAATGGGGCTGAGCGAGTAGCCACGAATTGTGCAACCCTCTGACCTGCGGTTTCCTATTCGCAAAATGCCTGTTTACTTAGCCAGGGCGGATTCGTTGGCACATTTGTCGCGTTTTTAATTTCTGGACCTTGGCCGGCGGTGGGCTTTTGTGGAAGGGTGATGGTGAGTCGCGAAACCACTGCTTGGGTTTGAATGCCATAAATGAAAAAAGCCAGGTAAAAGGGATAATCGCTGGTTTCAAAGCAAGTATACCAGTGATAAATATGAAACAATTCAACAGCTGTGACCGTTCAAAACTTCGGTCGTTATTTGCATTTAGTCAAGCAACTGGACGGGAAATTACGTCCGTTCGCCTACAAATCGGTGCCGTTTGCGGTTCTGGTATATCAGTCCGGCGTGAATCCTGTCACTATGGTCTTGCTGATATACCAGTCATGGCCGGGTAGGGAAGAGACGTGCCCGGCCGACGGCGGCGAACCTGGCACCGCGTGCCAAAAAACCGCCGAGGAATACAAGGAAAGGAACGTAGCATGAGCACTTCCAAGAACATGCACGCAAACGGAAAGGGGGCGCTGTAATGAGCAACGAGGCTAAGCCCAAGAACATGCTTACGCGCCGCGGTTTCGTAGGCGTGGGCGCCCTGGGCCTTTCGGCCGCCGTGGGCGCAGGCACCGTCATGGAGCAGTTCAGCACCACGCTCGACACCAACCTGGGCACCGTGAGCGAGAAGCTCACCGCCGAGAGCACCGACGCCGAGCCCCTCTACCAGGCCTTCAAGCCTTCTGAGGATGTCCTTAACTCCGACGGCTCGGGCAACTCCCACGCCATCATCCAGAAGGCCATCGACCTCAACCGCAAGCAGGCGGCCGAGGGCGCCGTCCTGGTGAAGAACGAGACCTCCAACGGTGGCGGCCTGCCGCTTCGCGCCGGCTCCAACGTCACCCTCTTTGGCGTGCGCTCCGAGGTCCCCATGCTGGGCTCCAGCTTTGGCCTTAAGCTCTTTGGCCCCTGCATCACCTTAAAGCAGGCCCTGGAGGACGACCGCACCGACTTTGCCAACACCATCGTCACCAACGTCAACCGCCAGACCTTGGCCGTTGCCCCCACCATGAACTCCTGGACCGGCGACGAGTTTGACTTCGACGGCGCGGGCCTTAACGTCAACCCCGTCATGTCCGAGGCCTACTCCAAGCTCAACGAGACCTTGAACCACGCTCACTGCGAGATGACCGTGGCCACCTACGACCCCAAGGAGCCCAGCGTCTCTGACATCGAGGGCGTGGCCGCAGACTTCCGCTCGAGCTTCAACGACTACAAGGACGCCGCGATCGTCGTCATCTCTCGCCCCACCGCAGAGTCCGTCGACTACCTGCCGGGCGCCGTGGCCGAGGGCCTGGGCGTCGATGAGCCCCTTCAAATCACCGACAACGAGCGCGCCGCCATCGAGTTGGCCAAGGAGTGCTCCGACAACGTCGTGGTTCTTCTCAACACCGCCAACACCGTCGAGATCCGCGAGCTGGCAGACGACCCCCAGATCTCGGCCATCCTGTGGATCGGCTTCCCCGGCTGCTACGGCATGTTGGGCATCGCCGATGTCCTGGTGGGCAAGGCCAACCCCTCCGGCGCCTTGACCGACACCTACGCCACCCACAACCTGAGCGCCCCCGCCATGCAGAACATGGGCGACTTCTCTTATGCCAACGCCGACATCTTGACCCGCCCCGCCGGCATCTTTGGCGACGTGGCGTCCAAGTACGTCATCGAGTGCGAGGGCATCTACATTGGCTACAAGTACTACGAGACGCGCTATGCCGACTCTGTGCTTGGCCAGGGCAACGCCACCGGCTCGGCCGGCGCCACCGTGGGCGACTCTTGGTCCTACGCCAACGAGGTCGTCTATCCCTTTGGCTATGGCCTGTCCTACACCACCTTTGACCAGCAGATCGTGGGCACTCCCGAGCTCGAGGTCAAGAAGGACTCCAAGACCGGCGCCACCACGGCCTACCTCACCTTCAACGTGAAGGTCACCAACACCGGCGACGTGGCCGGCAAGTCCGTCGTCGAGGTCTTTGGCCAGGCCCCCTACACCACCGGCGGCATCGAGAAGTCCGCGATCCAGCTTCTTAACTTCGAGAAGACCGGCGAGCTTGCCTCTGGCGCGTCCGAGACCGTGACCGTCAAGTGCGACCTGCAGTACATCGCCAGCTGGGACAGCTCGTACAAGAACTCCGACGGCACCGAGGGCTGCTACATCCTCGATCCCGGCGCCTACTACTTCACCGTGGGCAACGGCGCGCACGAGGCCGTGAACAACGTTCTTCTCGCCCAGGGTGTCTCGGCCTCTGCCTTGACCGGCACCGGCGACGCCTCCAAGGTCTACAAGATGGACGTCACCGAGGAGGTCCTGTCTAAGACCACCTTCGCCATCTCTAAGAACGGCTACCAGGTCTCCAACCACCTTGAGTACGCCGACTGGAACCACTTCCAGCCCGGTGAGGTCACCTACCTGTCGCGCGCCGACTGGAACGGCACCTGGCCTGTGACCTACGACGCCATGACCCTGACCGACGCCGACCTCATCGACAAGCTCAACGGCCACTACTACGACCTCAAGACCGACGACGACGTGTCCGACGTCAAGTGGGGCCAGGAGTCCAGCCTCATGTTCTACGACATGGCTGGCAAGGAGTACGACGACGAGGCGTGGTCTGAGCTTCTGGACAAGATTACCCTCGAGGAGGCCCTCTACATCGCGACCTTTGGCGGCCCGTCCATCCCCGGCCTGTCCTCCATCGGCCTGCAGGAGCACTACCTCACCGAGAACGCCGGCAACGGCATCGTCCTGGCCTTGAACGCCAGCAAGGACACCGACGCCCCCTGGACCATCTCGACCTCCGACGCCAACGGCGCGTGGAACGGCGCCGTCTTTGGCAACGCTCCTTTGACCGCCGCCTCGTTCAACAACTCCCTGTACTTCGAGATGGGCGAGTTCATTGGCGAGGAGAGCCTCTTCACCGGCATCGCTATGCTCTGGGGCCCGGGCTTGAACGTCCACCGTCACCAGTACAACGGCCGCACCGGCGAGTACTACGCCGAGGACCCCATCGTCTGCGGCAACTGCGCCATGGAGTACTCGATGGGCGCCCTTGAGTACGGCCTGATCGCCTCGCCCAAGCACTTCGCCTTCAACGACCAGGAGACCAACCGCGCCGGCGTCGCTCCCTACATGACCGAGCAGCAGGCCCGCGAGAACGAGCTTCGCGGCTGGCAGATCGCCTTCGAGGCCACCGACTACGACACCGAGACCCACAACGCCAACATGACCGGTCTCATGACGTCCTTCTCTAAGGTGGGCCCCGTCGAGTGCACCTGCTCCACCGGCCTTATGACCGACATCTTGAAGAACGAGTGGGGCTTCCGCGGCTACGCCGTCACCGACATCTACGACGACACCGACCTGTGGACCTCTGTCCTGGTCGCCGGTACCACCTGCTTCGACACCCGCGGCATCTCGGGCTTCTACAACTCCACCACCCTGGAGAACTGCTCGACCTTCGCCAGCCAGCTGGACGGCGTGACCATCGGCGCCTCCAAGGTCGCCGGCGACGCCACCGTGCAGAAGGCCGTCAAGGAGTCCGCGCACATGGTCCTTTACGCCATGACCCAGTCCAACCTGGTCAACCGTTACAACAGCACGACCCGCATGGAGAAGCAGATGACCTGGTGGCGCGGAGCCTACCTGGGTGCCGCCGCAGCCTTCGGCGTCTTTGCCGTCGGCGCCGCCGCCTCTGCGGTCGCGAGCTCGCGCAAGAGCGAGAAGAAGGAGGCTTAAACTATGGCATCCGCATCCGTTAAGAAGGGCGCCGGCCTCTACGCCGACGTCGTGGCCATCATCTTGGCCGTGGTGGGTATCGTCGCCATGTTCGTGTCCAACAGCTTTGGCGCAGGCTATGAGTTCTCGGGCATCGCCCTCAACTGCGTCGCGGCCGTCGTGGGCATCGCGCTTGTCGCCGTTGCCGTCTACACCGACATGCAGCGCGCCCAGAAGGGCCCCGGCCTTGTCGCCCTCTTCGCCCTGGCCGTCGCCATCTTCCTGTTTGTCTATTGCGGCGTGCAGGTCGTGGCCTCCCGCGCCCTGACCATCTCGGGCCTGTTCTCGTGGAACTCCATGGACACCACCGGCTGGCAGATGTTCTACGCCGCCGTGGTCTCGGCCGCAGGCCTCGTGCTTTCTGCCGTCGTCCTCACCGTCGGTTGCTTCCTGCCTATCGCCAAGAAGGCCTAGGCGAGAAGACCCACGAGGTCCGCGCCGCGGCGTTCCCCCTCAATGCGGCGCGGGCCCCAAGGTAGGGTAGGGCGGGATTCCTCTTCCCCTTTCCTTGCCCGTCCCTGCCCTTCTCGGCGGGCCGCCTGACTTCCCGTCGCAGGCGGCCCGCGTTTTCATATCCCATGGGGCTCGAGCGTTGCTCCGGCGGCGCGCGGCCCCGCACCACAACAAGCGTGCCAAGTCGAAGGAAGGATCCTCACATGGCAGATAAATCCCAAGCACAAGGCGAGAAGGAGGCGAGCGCCGGCGCGGCCTCTGGTCTTAACCAGGCCAAGCTCTATCAGCTCGTTCTCTTCCCGTTCAACAACGGCGCGACCAACGTCTACTACGTCCTTCTCATGAACTACATCGCCTACTACGCCAACGGCGTGTTGGGCCTGGTTCTTGCCTTCGCGACCACCATGGTCACGGTCACGCGCGCCCTCGACGCCTTCATCGACCCCATCGTGGGCATGATGATCGACCGCACCGAGACCAAGTTCGGCAAGTTCCGCCCGTTCATGGTCCTGGGCAACGTGGTGATGATCGTCTCGTCGCTTCTTCTCTTCTACGGCACCCGCCTGATCCCGGCAGACGCCACCGCCGTGAAGTACGTGCTCTACACCGTGTTCTACATCCTGCTTATGGTGGGCTACTCGATCCAGACGTCGTGCACGCGCTCGGGCCAGACCTGCTTGACCAACGACCCCAAGCAGCGCCCCACCTTCACGCTGTTCAACACCATCGCGTCGCTGGTGGGCATGGGTGTCACCATGGCCGTGGCCTCGATCGTGGGCGGCAACGTGGGCTTTGGCACCGAGGCCTTCTTCAACTTCTTGATCCCGCTGGTCATTATCTTGTCTGCCGCGCTCACCGCGCTTGCCGTCATCGGCATCGCCGGCAAGGACAAGAAGGAGTACTGGGGCCTGGGAGGCAAGTCCGAGGACGAGGAGAGCAAGCTCTCCATCAAGGACTACGTGCAGATCTTCAAGTCCAACAAGGAGCTGCAGCGCCTTATGGTCGCGGCTTCCGGCACCAAGTTCGCCTTTGCCGTTGCCACCAACACCTCTGTGGGCATCCTGCTCTATAGCTGCATGATGGGCAACTACAACGGTCTCTACCTGCCCATGTACGTCATTGGCTATGTCTTCTCGGCGCCGTTCTTCATCGGTGGCCTTAAGGTGAGCCAGAAGTACGGCCAGAAGAAGACCCTGGTGAGCTTCACCTCGCTGGCGCTGTTGCTGTACCTGGGCGTCGTGGTTCTTCTCGCCATGTGGGACCCCAACAACGCGGCCATGAACCTCACGATCTTCTCGACCGAGGGCGGCTTCCACCTGACGCTCAACCCCTACACGGTCATCTTCATCGTGCTTTACGGCCTGGGCTACGGCGCGTACTACTCCACCGCCGACATGGCCATCCCCATGATCGCCGACTGCTCGGACTACGAGATGTACCGCTCGGGCAACTACGCGCCCGGTGTCATTGGCACGCTGTTCTCGTTTGTCGATAAGCTGGTGAGCTCGCTTTCAACCACCGTCGTGGGCATCGCGCTTCTGGCCGTGGGCCTGACCGAGCTTCCCGACACTACCACCGCCTACGCCGGCGGCATGAACTGGCTGACCATCGTGTTGTTCTGCGTGATCCCCATGATCGCCTGGGTGCTGACCCTGGTCGCCATGAAGGGCTACACCCTGACGGGCGAGCGCATGAAGGAGATCCAGGCCGTCAACGCCTGCCGCAAGGACGCGATTGCAGACGGCATGGCCGTCGACGAGGCGCTTGCCAAGTGGCAGACCATCGACCAGGTTCCTTCGCAGTACCGCGCGGAGTAGTTACAAAGAAGAACTGCTCATTTTGTCTCTCCCCAGAGGGCCCCGACGCTGTTTCGCGTCGGGGCCCTTCTCTATCTTGCGAGCTTTTTCGATATCTGCATGTTTTACGGTTGACGCTGCGAGCTATTTACGTATCTGCATGCTCCGTTGGTGCCTTATGCCCCGAATTGGTTCCAACTTTGATACGCCAACTATCCTTTTTCTCTGCGCAACGTTAGTGAGGTCCCGATTGAGCATGCAGATATCGAAAAAGCTCGCAGCTAAATCCCCTCAACATGCAGATATCGAAAAACCTCGCAGAGGTTGAAACCGGGTCCATGCGTTGCCCCATCGTAAAACCCTTCGATGTTTGTACAAACACCGGCACAAACGAGGAAATAGGCCCTTCTTCGCACAAACATCGGCTTGAATTAGGAAGGTTCGTACAAACATCGGCGCGGCCCCAGACGCGACCCTAGGCGCGGGCGGCGAGAAGAACGGCGCGAGACCTTATTTTTGACTGAAAACGCCTCACTTATTCCATTTGGCGCGTCGATCCTCGCGGCGTCCTATATCAAAACCTATCCTCGACTATGCGGTAGCGGGCTGGTTGGAACGTCGCATTGCTGCTGCTTCGAATCAAGTGATTTCGCTGAGGGGGTTATGTGGTTACTCTTGCCGGGCATTCGATTGCCGGATCGGTTAAGAAAGTTAACCAGGACGCATACTGTGCCTTGACGGCAATGACCGGCCTCGGCGAGGCGTCGCTTATCGCGCTCTGTGACGGTGTCGGCGGCTTGTCTGGCGGCGAGATCGCCAGCTCCACCGTGATCAGTGAGTTTTCCTACTGGTTCGAGGATTCCTTTCCAACCTACTCGTCCTTGAATACCAAAGATGACACGGTTGACCTTGCAAATATCAAGGGCGCGTGGACGAGTCTCATGGATAAGCTCAATTCCCGTCTGTGGAGCTATGGACAAAATCGCGGCGCGCGATTGGGCACCACCCTGACCGCGCTGCTTGTCTTTGAGAACCACTATGTGATAGGCCATGTTGGCGATTGCCGTGCCTACCTTTTTCGTCAGGGCTCTTTTGAGCAGCTCACGCGCGATCAGACCCTTATTCAGCGTGAGATCGATGCAGGCAGGATCGGCGCAAAAGAGGCGCTGACCAGGCCAGAGAGCTCGGTGATTCTGCAGGCTGTGGGCGCCCAGGAAGGAATCGACCCCGTCTTTACTTGCGGCCCGATTACGGACGGTGACACGATCCTGCTTTGCTGCGACGGTTTCTATCGCAGGCTGGACATGGGCGGCCTGGCTCATGCCCTTGGCGAGAATCTTCCGTTAACCAGCGATGCCATCTCAAACGCACTCGCCCAGGCCGCCGACCAGGTAATGGATGCCGGCGAGAGGGACAACATCACGGCCGTTTGCCTGCATGTTTCCCGCGAGGACTCCTCTACCTCCGTGCTTAACTGCGGCGACGAGGCTACCACCTGCATTGAAGGGGATGAGTAGCCTTGGCACAAATCGGCGACATTATCGACGGAAAATACGAAGTGCTCTCTCTTGTTGGGCGGGGTGGAATGTCGCGCGTATGGCTTGCGCGCGACAGCCGCTTGAACAAGCTCTGGGCCATCAAGGAGATTGGCCGCACGGCCCGCGACGTAAACAACGAGGTGGTCGTCCAAAGCCTCATCACTGAGGCCCATCTCATGAAACGGCTTGATCACCCGATGCTCCCACGCGTCGTCGATATCATCGAGGACGGTAGGACCATCTTTGTTGTCATGGACTACGTCGAGGGCGCGTCCCTTAAGCAAACGATGCGCGCGGCCGGCCATCCCATGGAGGAAGCCGACGTGATTGCTTGGGGAATCCAGCTTTGCGATGCCCTCGAGTATCTCCACACCAGAACACCTCCTGTTATCTACCGCGATATGAAGCCTGACAACATCATGCTTCGCGAGGACTCGACGGTGCGCCTTATCGACTTTGGCATTGCCCGCGAGTACAAAGAGGGAAAGTCGTCCGACACTAAGGTGCTTGGCACAAGGGGCTACGCTGCGCCCGAGCAATTCTCGCGTGATGCCCAGACCGATGCTAGGACCGATATCTATTCCTTGGGTGTAACGCTGTACGTCCTGGTAACCGGCCGCTCGGCTTCGACCGAGACATACTGGCACCCTATTCGCGAGATTAACCCAAAGCTCTCGGAGGGTCTTGAGCACATTATCGCCAAGGCCACTCAGGCAAATCCCGACGACCGTTATCAGACAGCGGCGGACATGCGCTATGACCTTGAGAACTACGAGAAGCTCACCGAAGGTTATCGTAGCGCCCTCAAAAAGAAGCTGGGCCGTTTTTCCTTGTTGCGGGCAGCCTCCATTGGCCTTGCCGTAGCGGGCGTCGTTTGCCTGGCCACGAGCCTTTATCTAAAGAACACAACGTACGAGTCGTATCTTTCCTCGGCTCGAGCCGCGAGTACCGAGTCCCTGGATTACTCGCCTTCGGCCGCCGAGAACTATTATGTCGATGCGATAGCTGTTGACCCGACACGCGTCGACACGTACTCGGAGCTTGTGGACAAAGTGTACAAAGCCGATCAGAACTTCTCGATTCAAGAGGCTTCTCGCCTCCAAGACATCATGGACACGTACCGTGCGAGAATCGAATCCCAAGACGGGTACGCAAAGCTGTGCTACGACATTGGCACCCTTTACTACGTTTACTACGAGCAAAACGACAACGATGAGTCTCGTGATTACGCTATGAGTGCCGGTATCCAGGCGGCTCAATGGTTCCAGGCAGCAATCGATCACTATGACGAGAAGGTCTCTTCGAATAAGGCCTGCACGCTCACCGCGTCCGAGAGGTCGTCTGCTCAGGTGTATGTGACGATCGGCGAGTTCTATCGCAAGCTCTCGCAGTCGACGCTGGAGGGAAGCGAGGGCAGCGTCTATGAGGGCTACTGGCAGTCGCTGGAGTCTGCCCTTGAGGGACTTTCGGACAAAGACCCGGTAATGGTGCGCTTGCGTCTTTGCCAGCTCATCAACCAGGCAGTCGTTTCTCCGACATACCTTAGCGGGTTTAAACGCGCGGGTGTTCCGCGCGAGCAGGTCGAGGCGCTGGTGAATAAGGCGAAGGCTATGGCTGAGGCGCTTGAGAACGACGCCGCGTCGAGCGAGAAGGCTCGGTCCATGTGTGCCTCTGTTCTCTCGGAAGAGACGAGGGCGGCGATATCGTCGAATATCGCGGCCGTTTACGAGAGCGCCGCCGCAACAGTTGCCGATAAGTCCTTGAGCCCTGCCGTATTGGGAGCGGGGGAGGATGTGTGATGACCCTTCAAGATATCTTGAGAATCGCCGGGATCGTTCTTTTGATCGGCGCGGTTTTGCTCGCGATTCTTGCCGCATACGTATATCGCGCTAGCGACATACGTGGAGTGAGGGCAGATCTGGCGGGCAAGCGGCGCAGTGATAAACCTGCACCAACCGCAAAGACACATGCAAAGAAGCAAGAGCCCAGCGTCGCGTCACCCGCCGAGGAGCAAAAGCCCCGCGTCGCGTTACCCGCCAAAGAGGACGAGTCGACGGTTGTCTTGGATTGCTCGACAAGCGAACAGCCGCATGAGTCCTTGTCGGACAAGCAGCCCAATTACCCGCAACAGGCGAAAACGCCTTCGTTTGGGTTTCGGATTACGCACAAAGAGGTCGTTTTAAACAGCGACAAGATCGTAGGGGAGTAAGCACTCATGGATACTTACAACAATCAAAGGCGAATCGCCCTTTCTAGCCGTGGCCGCATCGCGGCGGGCGCTATCGCGGCGAGTCTTGCCGTAACCGTCGCGGTGCCGGCTTTTGGCGTGGCGAGTAGATCCGGCATCGAGTTCGACATCGATGGTTTAACCGTTATCGATGGCATGAATTACGTGGCAAAGCAGGATAGCTACATCGCTCGCATAACTGTGCCCGCCGGCCTGGTATTCGATGCCGAGAAATCAAGCGTTTTTGCAAAGGGCGTCGACTCGAACGAGACCGATGCGTGGAGCGACGTGACTCCGGCCACAGCAAAGGACAAGGACCCCAAGGTATATGAAACAGCTCTTAGCTCGGACGAGGTTCTCGCCGGCGCCAAGGCAAGCATCGTCGTGAGTAAAAGAGGTTTTCAGCGCCCTGCCGAGACCCTTGAGATCGGTGCTGCCCACATCGATTCAGAGACTCCTGTAGTGACCATAAAAATGTCCCAGACACGAGCCGGTCAGGCTTCGGTCAAGGTCCAAGAAACGGACGCTAAAGAGCAAACTGTTGACTTCTACTCAAAGAAGGGGCTTAAGGCCACCGTCTCTGTTGATGATGCGACGTTCGATGCCTCTGCCACTAAGGTGAACGGCGTCTCTTTGGGCGATGCCCAGTGGGCAACATCTGGGACAACGCACACCACGACCATCGATTGCGCGGCGATTCAAGACATCAAGGTTGAGGCCGCAGACAAAATGGGCAACAGCTCTGTTGCCGAGTATGGACAGCAGGACTCGACCGTCGATGCAGACGGCAACAAGGTTGATGGACAAGTGTTCACGGTTGATGCATCGCTTCCGCAGACGTCCATCGAGTTCAACGGAACAGATTCAAAGTCCTACTTTAAAGACTCTGAGGTAACGGCCCGCGTGACCGTGAGCGCATTCGACTACTGCGCCGATACGACGATTGAGGTAAACGGAGAAACCCAGGACGATTGGGCGACCTCTGTTCTTGATGATGGCTCACATGTTTTCGAGAAGACCTTTGGCGCCGAGGGCTCATACCAAATCAGCGTGAACAACAACAAGGTTTGGGGAAAGGTTCCGGGCGATACCCCCAAGGCGCTGCTCGTCATCGACCGCACGGCTCCTGTTGTCGACGTCTCGTGGGATAAGACCGAGGCGACTAACGAGAAGTACTTCTCGACGTCTCGCACCGCAACGGTGACGATTACCGACGATAACTTTAGTGCAGACGCGACAGCGATCAAGGCTAAGGGCGCGACTGTGGGCACCTGGTCTGTTGACTCGAAAAACCCCTCAAAACATGTTGCAACGGTCATATTTGAAAAGGACGGCACGTATGATTTGACGGTGGAGGCTCTCGACCTTGCGGGTAATGCTGCATCTACCTACGATTCCGGCGAGTTCGTTATAGATCAGAGCGCGCCCAGAATCGATGTGTCTTGGGACAACGAAGGGCTTATAAACCGCAAGTATTACGCGAGGGCACGTACCGCCACCGTCGTTATCGCCGAGGAGAACTATGACCCGTCCCTTGTCAAGGTCGACGGAGCGACTGTTGTTTGGGATAAAAGAAACCCAAGGAAAGGCACGGCCGTGTTTTCCAACGACGGCGTCTACGACCTCAAGATTAGCGCCAGCGATCTTGCGGGCAACGTCGCGGCCTCCTATGACTCAAGTGAGTTCATCGTAGACAAAACTGCCCCGACTATATCGGTTTCCTGGGACAACCAAGACGCCAAGGGTTCTTACGGCGAGAAAACCTACTATGACGCCGCGCGCACGGCGACCATATCCTTCTCTGATGACAATTTCGACCAGTCCCTTGCGAGTGTTGAGGGTGGGACCCTGGTCTGGGACGAGAAGGACCCCAAGACGGCCACCGTTAGCTTTGCGGCCGACGGGGAGTATCGCCTTCGCGTTCATGCCGCAGATCTTGCCGGCAACGTTGCGGAAAGCTATGACTCCGGGACTTTTGTCGTCGACTTGGTTTCTCCGCAGGCGACCGTTACGTACGACCTTAATGAGTCAAAGAACGGCAAGTATTTCTCGTCTGCGCGCACGGCGACTATCGTCATAGACGAACTCAATTTTGATAAGGACCTTATCGAGGTTGCCGCTGATGGCGATGACGACTCATTCAAGGTCTCCGATTGGGTGGATGAGGGCTCCAAACACACCGCGACCGTTGTGTTTGGCAATTCTGATAAGGCTCTTAGCCTCAAGGTGAATGGCACCGACCTCGCGGGCCGTGCTGTCGAGTTTGGTAAGCTGGAAGATGGCTCTGTCGTCACAAGCTATGACTCAGGCGAGTTCTTTGTCGATGACGTGGCGCCTCTTGTTTCTATCGAGCGCGACAAGACCGCGACCAACAGCTATCAGGGTGTCGACTATTTCAACGAGATGGTCACCGCCACGATTACCGTTGTGGACGACCACTTTGACGCATCGGCTTCCTCTTTGTCTGTTTCCGGTTCCCTGAGCGAGACTGAGTGGGTCCAAAACGAAAGCGACCCCCACACCTGGACAAAGACCGTTGTTTACGATGAGGGCGCCGGAAAGACGCTGGCCGCCAACGTCGTCGACCTTGCCGGCAACAAGCCGGACGCGACAAAGTCGAACCTTGGCTGCGCCCCCTTTACCGTTGACATGACGGCGCCTGAGGTGAGCGACGTTAGCGTGAGCGTGGAAGCCGCTAACAATTATTCGGCGAATTTCTACTTCTATAACCGCGCGGCCGCGGCGACGATCAGTCTGCGCGACAACATTAGTCTCGAGTCGATCAGCATCGTGGATGGCGGCGACGGTTACTACGGCCAAGACGTTCTTGTGTCTTCTGACGTCATTGTCGGCAATGCTTCTGCCACGGCGACGTTGACCTTTGCCGATGGGCATGAGTTTGACCGCGACGTTGTCGTTAAGGCGATCGACCTCTCCAAGAACGTGCGCTACTGGAGCATCGCGCCTACGGGTAAGGCTCGTGTCCTTTCTGACCAAGAGGTCGAGAACCTCTCGGTCTATAACCCGAGTAAGATTTACCCCCAGGGCCTGCTTAAGGACACCGTTGCGCCCAAGCTTGCTCTATCTGGAATCGAAGAGGGAGCGTACTACAACACCGAGAAGACCGTGACGCTTACGGTTGATGAGCTCAACTATCCCTACCTGCAGTCTTATGAGCCCGAGCAAGGTGTCTTCACGGTAACTAAACAGGAAGGCAGCGCCGGCCGCGCCCAGAGTAGCTGGACGCGCGCGATAAGCTACCTTGGGGTGATCGCGCGCGAGGGCCTCTCGTTTACCGACGATCACGGTACGAGCTTTACCTACGACCAATACGGCATGAGCGAGACCTTTGCCCAGGATGGCCACTATGTCATTGATGCGCAGGTCACTGATCCTGCAAAGAACCAGGGAACGGCCCATTTGGCCGAGTTCACCATTGACCGCACGTCCCCGACCGTCGAGGTGAGCTTCGACAACAACGACGTTCGAAATGGCAAGTACTACAAAGCCGGCCGCACCGCGACCATCACCGTGACCGAGCATAATTTTGACTCGAGCCTCATCCAGATCGACACGACCGGCACGGTCGGCACGTGGAGCGACAACGGCGACACCCACACCGTGACCGTCTCGTTTGCAAGTGACGGTGTCCACAACCTCGCCGTCTCGGGTAAGGATAAGGCCGGAAATGAGTTGAGCCCCTATAAGGCCGATGAATTTGTCGTCGACCTTGTTGCCCCGACCGTCTCTATCACTGGTGTCGAGAAATCCTTTGCCTACAAGGGTGAGGTCAAGCCTGTCATTAGCTTTGCCGACGAGGCGAACTTCGACGCTTCTGCTGTGACGTACTCCCTTGCTGGAACAAAGAACGGCGAGGTTTCGTATGAGGTTGCCACCCTTGACGAGGGGCTTGGCAAAACGGTGAGCTTTGCTGATTTTGTCCGCGAGGCCGCTGTGGACGATATCTATACCTTGACCGCCCACATTACCGATCTTGCCGGCAACGAGGCAGAGGCTTCGCTTACCTTCTCGGTTAATCGCTTTGGCTCGACTTTCCGTGTGGTCGATGCCGCCTCGTACAAAGACAACGATGGCTATCTCACGAAGAGCCGTGCGGTCGTGGTTGAGGAGATCAACGTCTCTGGCGTGGCCTCGGAGGAGCACGGCGTGAGCGTCACCTCGGGTATGAATACAACGGAGCTTAAGCGTAACGAGGTCGCCTCGGACATCGGCTTCACGATTACCGAGGAGACCTCTGGGGATGCCGATTCGCGCGGCTGGGCCCTGTACCGCTACAACATTCCGGCGACCAATTTTCAGCAGGACGGGCGCTATCACGTGAGCGTGCGTTCCAATGACCTGGCGAGCAACATTAACTCGAGCTCCGACTTCTACGACCGTGCCGCCGGTGGCGAGTCTGCCGCTGAGGTCGACTTCATTCTCGACACGACGGACCCCGTAATTACCAACCTCAGCGTGAGCGAAGGCTCCGTTATTGAGGCCGAGGAATGCCAGGTCACCTTTAAGGTCGTTGAAAACATCGGGATCGCAGACGTTAAGGTCCTAGTTGACGGTAGCCAAGTCGATACATACTACGACGCCTATGGTAACTACAACTTTAAGGTGAACCAGGCTTCTTTCACCGACCGCAGCGTCAAGATCGTGGCGACCGACCTGGCCGGTCGCACCGGCGAGGCCCAGGTCTCGGGCTTCCGCGTGACTACCGATATCTTCGAGCTTCACTTGGCTTGGGTAATAGCAGGAGCCGCGGCCGCGCTTGCCGCGATCGCAGGAATCGTATATGCCCTGGTAAAGCGTTCCAAGCAGGAAAACAAGAGGTAAAGTGATGGGTTTGTACTGCGAGAAGTGCGGCGCCGAGCTTAAGCCGGAGTGGAGATTCTGTATCAAATGCGGGGCGACCTTGCCTGCCGTCCTGGTGTCTAAGGCGCAGGCACCCCACCTGGTGACTGTTCCGATGCCTGAGCAAAACGCAAGCCGCGAGCCAAAGAAGAACAGCTGGCTTAAATCCCTCTTTCCTTCTAAGGATACCCCGCAGGAAGCTTTAGAAGGCGTCCGTAGGTCTCCCGGCAAGATGGGTGGCGGTGAGCGCCTCGGCAGCGTGGAAGCGGGTGAAGAGGTTACCGAGATCTTCGATGGTCCTGGCGCCTTGCCCGATTTCTATGATGCGGACGACCAGACCGTCGTTCTCGACGAAGCCCCAAAGGTCACCCTTGTGCGGCAAAAGACGGCAGAGACCCTTACGGCGCCGCTTCCTTTTGTGGTTGGAAAAGGCAGCGCCGCGGATGTGCAGATCAGCGGCAACCCAACAGTGAGTCGACGCCATGTTCGTTTTTATGTGCAGGACTGCAAAGTTTTCGTCGCCGATCTTGGCTCGACAAATAAAACCAAGGTCAACGGGGTTGAAGTAGCCTCAGATAGTCCCGTAGAGATCGGGGACGGGGATGACCTAAAGCTTTCGGACGAGCAATTTTGCGTTCGCGTTCAGTGGGATTGACCCGCTATAAGGAGCTTCGCCGGGTTTTCTCGGCTGGCGATATAGGCCGTTTCTAGAAAAGGAGAAGACATGAGTGAACAAATTCGCATGACACCTTCCGAGTTGCGCGACGGCGCAAAGAATCTGCAGTCGTTGAAGGAAGAGTGCCTGCAGAACTTAGGCGCGATGAAGACCGAGATCGACAGGATCGCCGCCGACTGGGAGGGCTCGAGCCAAAACGCTTTTGTTGCCAAGTTCGAGGAGACCTACAAGTCCACGACCGAGAGCCTGACCGACTCCGTCGACGGCATCTCCAAGATCCTTGAGACTTCCGCCGAGACGATCGAGGCGGCCGATGCGCAGATCGCAAGCGCGCTCAGGTAATTTGCGCCTGGCATTGGCATTAGCCGATCAATAAAACCGGAAGGGGGTCGCACATGAACATAAATGCAATGGACGGGGTGGAAAAGTCTGTTTCTGCCCAGTGTGTCTCGTTTGTGTTTTGCGATCCCCTCGCGGTTTCTGGGACGGCGTATAAGGTTCTAAGGAGTCAGGATCCCTCCAGGTTCATCGCCTGTGTGCGTTCCAGGGCCAACGGGCTCGATAAGCTGACGTACCTCACGAGGGGTTATGTCGCTTTGGCGGACCTCACGGCAGATCTTTCCCCTAAGCAAATGGCGCGGCTGCTTACCACGGCAGTCGATTCGCTCGTTTTCTTGAGAAACAACGGTTTTCTCTCGATGCAGAATGTCGTTGTTTCTCAAGACATGCTTTATGTTGACCAAAGAGCCCACAGGCTTTTGCTGGTCTACCTGCCGTTTTCTGCCTCTACCTCTGGCGGCAATCTGGATACGGCCCGCCAGGCCTATCGCACCTGTGCGACTGCGCTGGAGTCCGTGTGCGTTACGGGGTCTCCTTTGTCTGGATTTGAGGAAACGGCCGCATATCGAGACGGGGACTTAACCGCTTTACTTTCTTTGCTTGGGGGCGTTGGCGAGAAAACCCGCGAGGTTAATGACGGCGCACTTCCTAAGAAAACGGCGAGGTGCACTGCCGCCGTGCCTCTAACGGCTCTTCTCCCCAATGACAAAGATTACGCCTGGGACGGGCGTGATTTAGCCGCCCCAAAACCAAGATGGTCGTTGGAGACGGTGTCTTTGCCAAAGAAAATAATCCCTATTCCCAACGATTGCGCGGTGATGGGAAAAAGCCCCAGCCGTGCCGACGTCGTGTTGACGATGAGCCCCGCAATCAGCCGCATCCATTGCAAGGTTCGTCTCACGCAGGAGTTCGTCGAGTTTGAGGATCTTGGAAGCGCGAACGGAACCTTTGTGCGCGGAGCACGCTTAAAACCAGGCAACATCGCAAGGGCTGCCGAAGGCGACATCGTGCGGTTTGCCGATGTCTCGTTCGTGGTCAGAAGGGGAAGGTGACGCCGATGACAAAACCACTCGTTGTGCTTGCCGACCCGGATTCGCGTTACCTTGAGTCGCTCGAGGTAAAGCTGTTTGAGGATTTAGGCGACCGCGTAAGCGTCGAGACCATTACCAATGAGAGCTACCTCGAGTCGTTCTTAGGAAGGCCGCACGATATAGAGGCGCTGGTCATCGCCGAGGAATGGCTTGGTTTTGGCGTCGACCGTCAAAACGCTTCTTCTGTCATCGTTCTAACAGAAGACGATGACGCCGACCGCACGGGTAGCATCGAGGTCGATTACCTGTACAAGTACAGCAGCCTCGCCCTCGTCTACGGCAAGCTTGTGAGCACAAGCCCAAAGCTGCGCTCGGATGAGGCGGCGGGCACGGCTAAGCTCCTGTTGTTCTATTCCCCTCAAGGCGGGTCGGGTAAGACCACCTGCGCCTTGGGGGTCGCCGCTTGCTTGCGTGAGCGCTACAAGCGAGTCCTTTATATCGATGCCGAGAATATCCAGACCTTTGGGGGATTGATCAAATCTGCGGCGAGCGCCTCTCAAGAGATGCTGCGTTCCCTGCAGCAGTCCACGGGAAACGCTTTCGAGAATCTGCGGGAGTTCGTGCGTTCCGATTTATTCGACTATCTTCCTCCTGCTCGCTCGTGCCTTACGGCTTGCGGTCTTGACCTCGATGTTTATCGCCGCTTTGCTGTGGCTGCCCGAGAGTCGGGCGAATACGACTACGTCGTTGTTGACACCGACTCATCTCTGGACGCCGAGAAACTCGCTTTCTTTGGTGTTGCGGATAACGTTGTGGTGCCTTTGATTGATGACAAGCAACTGCCGACAAAGGTGGACTGCTTGTTGGCAAGCATCGACGGGGCGGACCGTGAGAGGTACCGGTTTTTCTGGAACCGTTACCGAGAGCGCCCAGGGGGCGTCGAGCCTTCGATCCCCGTTGAGCTCGACGCTGTCGTCGGCTTCGAAAAGGAGCTCCAAGGCACTGACGCCACTCATTTTGGGACCGTGGATTCGCTTAGAAGGCTCGCGGAGTCTTTGGCATAGGGAGGGGCTATGAAAGACAGGGCAGTCATCCTGCTTCATTTGATCAAGAGCGGCAAGACGTTTGACGTCGACGTGCCTCTCGATATAACCGCTGGCGACCTTCTTGTTGGTATTAGCGAGGCGTACGGGCTTGATCTGGCCGCCGATGATGCTTCTCAAAGATATCTCAAGGCAGAAAACCCTATTGCCCTGTTGCACGGCAATAAGACCCTTGGGGAATACGGGATCGTCGACGGCTCGATCATCAATGTGACGGAGTAGGACATGAGAGACGATTTTCTCCTCACTATCACGGGGCACAACACGTTTCGCGAGGTCGAGCTGCCTTGTGATATCGACACCTTAAGGGTCGGCACCGCTACGCGTGACGACGTTCGCTATCGCAACGAGCTTTTCTTCTCGCCTTTTGAACTTGAGTTCACGAGGGTCGATGACTCCGCATGGTCTGTCTCGTGCTCGGATGAGGTGTACCTAAGCGATGACGGCGTGCGCAGGCTCTCGTTTGCGCGGATCGGCCACGGGGATTGTCTCTCGCTTAAATACTCCGACTCTTCTTCGACCCTTGTGACGCTTCGCTTCACGATTGATTTTGAACGCAGGCGCGGCGCTTACGACCGCTACATCGACCTTACCGAGACTCAGGTGCTGACCATTGGAGGGCTTCCCAACTGCAGCGTTGTTCTTAACGGCCCGTATGTGAGCGGCGATGTCGTGGTCATCGAGAATGACGGGGGCCACTCGTACCGCCTCTTTGAGCAGCGTTGTCGCTATGGGATCATTCTTGACGGAGCGCGGCTTCAAGGCCCGGTTAGGCTCGCCAACATGTCGTTCTTCTCAATTGCGGATAATTACTTTTATTACCGCGACGACAAGCTCTATTTTTCAAGCTCGGCCGGTGCTGCGTGCAACGGGGTCGTTGCCCTGGAAAACGTGGACCTGTTCTCAACGAGCGCCTACCCGCTCTTTAACCGCAACACGCGGGTGAAACAGCTGTGCGCGACCGGCCCGATCGCCATTCTAAATCCCCCTGTTAAACAAGAGGAGAATCGTCAGAGCATCGTTGTCCAGCTGCTTCCCGCGGTAGGGATGCTTGCTATCACGGTGCTGCTCCGGGGCCAGATGGCGCAGGGCTCCTCGGCCGGCATGTCTTACCTTTTGATGAGCGTCGCTACTGTTGGTATGGGCGTTGTGACCTCTGTCATTGGAATCGTGACCGAGCGCAAGCGCTTTAAAGAAGCCGCCGCGGCAAGAATCGACGGCTATAACAGCTACATTCAAAAGAAACGCTCGGAGGTCGAGGCTGCGCGCGCCGGGGAGCTGGCCACGTTGAATTACATCTATACGGGACCTTTGCGCGAGCTCGAGCTCGTGCAGTCCTTCTCGGCAGAACTTTTTGACCGCCGGGTCACCGACGACGATTTTCTTGTCTTGAGGCTTGGCGCGGGAAAGAGGGAGACTCTTCGGCCGCTCGATGCGCACGAAGAGGAGGCGCTGGTCTTGGACGAGCTGTCCCAGATTCCAAATCAGCTGGCAGAAGAGTTCTCCCAGCTTGAGGACGCACCAATCACTGTTGACTTAAAGAAGGCGGCTGCCATGGGCGTCTCTGGCCCCAGAAGCGTTGTTGTCGATTATCTGCGCGGGCTTGTGGTCGATATCTGCTCGCGTCAGTATGAGTCCGACTGCAAGGTCTATTTTGTGGTCGAGCCCCAATATGCCGATGACGTCTTATGGGCTCGCCTGCTTCCTCATGTTCAGAATCGCGAGCTTTGCATGCGAAACATCGCGTGCGATTTTGAGAGCAGAAACATCATATTCGAGCATCTCTACAAGCTCTTGACCGCTCGCGAAGAGATGGGGGAACGGGATATTCCTGCTGAGTGGGCAAGAATCGTCGTCTTTGTCCTTGATGGGTGCGGGATCAAGAATCACCCGCTGAGCCGTTTTATCGATAAGGCCAATAAGCTCGCATGTACCTTCATCTTCTTTGAGAGCGACCCTTCGCTTCTTCCGCAGGGGTGCGGACAGCTTGTGAACCTTGCCGCCTGCGGCAATACGGGCGAGCTGGTCGACCCGTCTGACTCAACGCGCCGGACGCCGTTTGGCTATGAGGTCGTGTCTCGCGCGCAGGCGTGGGAGTTCGCGCAGACTCTGGCACCTGTGCGCTGCGAGGAAATCGCCCTGGAAAGCAGCCTGCCAAGCAGCATCACCTTGTTTCAAATGCTGGGTATCATCTCGGCCGACGACCTGGACCTTGGCGCTCGTTGGGCTAAGAGCGACGTTTGTCGCTCCCTTGCTGCCCCAATCGGCGTGAGCAAAACCCGAACGGTCACTCTCGACCTTCACGATAAGGCCGACGGCCCCCATGGGCTTGTCGCTGGTACTACCGGCTCGGGAAAGTCCGAGGCGCTCCTTACGTTTGTGCTCTCGGTTGCCACGTTGTTCCACCCCTATGAGGTCGCGTTTGTGATTATCGACTTCAAGGGCGGGGGCATGGCCAATCAGCTTCGAGATCTTCCCCACTTGACGGGAGCGATCACAAACATCGATGGAAGAGAAATCGATCGTTCCCTTAAGTCGATCAAGGCGGAGCTAAGACGCCGTCAGCGGCTATTTGCCAAGACGGGCGTAAACCATATCAGCGACTACATCCGTCTCTTCAAGGCCGGAAGGGCCGAGGTGGCGCTTCCGCACCTTGTTATCATCGTCGACGAGTTCGCAGAGCTCAAGGCAGATCAGCCCGAGTTCATGGCCGAGCTTATCAGCGCGGCACGTATCGGCCGTTCGCTGGGTGTGCATCTCATCTTGGCCACTCAAAAGCCCGCCGGCCAGGTGAACGACCAGATCTGGTCCAACTCGCGCTTCAAGCTGTGCCTTAAGGTCCAGTCGAAAGAGGACTCAAACGAGGTCATCAAGTCGCCGCTGGCGTCCGAGATCAAGGAGGCGGGCCGCGCGTACCTGCAGGTTGGCAACAACGAGACGTTTGAGCTGTTCCAATCCGCCTATAGCGGCGGGCCCGAGCGCGTCGATGACGACGGGGTGCGCGAGTTCACGCTTTTTGAGGTCGCGCCTTCCGGCAGGCGCACGCAGATCTATAGACGCAAGCGTAGCAAGAGTGCCGCCGGGTCGGCGAGCCAACTGGAAGCTATCGTTTCTCGCGTGAAGTCGTATTGCGCAGAGGAGAAGATCCGGCAGCTCCCCAGCATTTGCCTGCCACCCCTTTTGGAGCTTATCCCTATGCCCCAAGACGCGACGGGGGATGGTTCTTGTGGGCAGGTTGCGCTTGGTGTTTACGACGACCCCGACAACCAGTACCAGGGTGCCGCGGTCTTTGACCTGGCCTGCGCCAATACGTTTATCCTGGGCTCTGCCCAGGCCGGCAAGACCAACCTGTTGCAAACCGTCGTTCGATCGATTTGCGGGCAAACGACTCCTGCGCAGGCATGCTTCTACATCGTTGACTTCGCAACGATGGTTCTTAAGGGTTTTGAGGGCTTGGCCCACGTGGGCGGAGTCGTTTTGCCTTCCGAGGACGAGAAGCTCAAGAATCTCTTCAAGCTCCTCATGGACGAGCTGTCGATGCGCAAGAAGCGGCTGCTTGAAGTCGGCGTGAGCTCGTTTGCGGCTTATCTTGAGGCGGGCTATACCGATTTTGCGCATATCTACCTGCTGATAGACAATTTTGCCGTGTTTAGGGAGCTTTACGCGGATTGCTATGACGAGACCCTCATCTCTTTGTGTCGAGACGGAATCGCGTGCGGAGTCTCCGTCATCATGACCAACAGCACCACGTCGGGCTTTGGCTACAAATACATGTCGAACTTCTCTAACTACGTGGCGCTTTCCTGTAACGACCCCAGCGAGTACAGCGTGCTGTTTGGTCGTTGCCGCATTGAGCCCAAGCCTGTCGCCGGGCGCGCTCTTATCTCGGTGGACAAGCGTGTGCTCGAGATGCAGTCGTACCTAAGTTTTGAGGGTGCCCGCGAAGTCGATCGCGTTGCCGCTGTCAGGAGTTTCATCGAGGCCCAAAACAGCAGATGCCAAGGCGCGCATGCTCGGCATATCCCGTGCGTGCCAGACGACTTTACCTTGGATTACGTCTACGACAACTACCGCGTGGCGATCAGCGAGATTCCCGTGGCCCTTGACTACGGAATGGTCGAGCCGGTTTGCGTGAAGCTGGACTCGAGCTTCTCAGTTGCTTTCGTCGGTAAAGAACCCGGGCGTTGCGCAGGCGTGGTCGATGTGATGCTCGAGGATATTCGCGAGAAGATTTTTGACAGGCCCGTCGAGCTCTATATCGTCGACGGGCTCGACCGAAAGCTATCCAAGTGGTCCGACCTCCCGTTTGTCGAGGCTTATCACAACGATTCGGCAGGTATTGGCACAGTGCTTGACCGGGTGCACCCTGTGCTTGAGGCCCGCCGCGAGCTGGTTGCGCAGCAGGGCATGGACGCTATTTCTGATGCCCCGTATATCGTTGTCTTCGTCAACTCGAGCGAGGCCTTGGATTTCATTTCGGAGTCCAAGGAACTTCTCGATACCTATATGACGCTACAGAAGCAGTGCTTCGCGATGCGCGTGCTGTTTGTCTTCTCGGCGGTGGGCGATCTTCCTGTGAGTTACTCGTCGCCGGCGTTGCTCAAACAAATCAAGGAAGAGCGCAGGGGCTTTGTGCTTTCCAACCTGGGGGAGCACAAGTTCTACGACATCAATATCACGGCCGCCCGTGCGTTCAAGGGGTCCCTTGACGATGGCCAGGCGTACTGCGTCCAGGGTGCCGAGCTGTCAAAGGTAAAGTTTCCCAACCCGAGGAACGGGGGCTTGTCATGAGTTCGAAAGCGGCCGATGCGGCGTTGGAAAAGGTCAACACGGCACACTTCAGCGACGTCGAGCTGGCGGCCAAAAGCCTTGCCGAGGACGTCAGGGAAATCAAGGCCAAGATTCTTGAGGCCAATGAGACCGTCTTGTGGACATGGGAAGGCGAGGGGGCCGATGCCTACGATGACTTTAGCTTCGTCGTCGGGCAGCTGATAAAAGACGTCTCGGATGAGTTTTGGGATGTTTACGAGGCCCTGATCAACGCCGAGGGGATTTTCCTTGGCGAGGACCAGTCCCTTGCGACCGATATTGCCTCGAGCAACGTTACGGATTGGACCAAGAAATGATCGTCGTCGACGAAAAGATCAGGACACTCCAACGCGCCATTCATTCTCTTGAAAGTAGCATTGACGCCGCTCGCGGCTCTATGAACGCCTCTGCCAAGAAAAAGTGGTCGCTTGAGCGCAGGCTTGCGGAGGTCGAGTCGGTCTACTCTCGGGCTCGCGGCGCGGTTGCCGACGATGCTTACGATTGCCGCACGGCGCAGCAAGAGTGCGCGCAACGCCTTGAGGAGGCGACGTCCGGCCTTGCCGCAGAGACCCGGGCCATTGATTCTCTCGATGCTGCCAGAGAGTCCAATTTCGACTCCGATGCGGCAGGGTCTGAGATTATCCGCTGCCTTTCGAGTGAGATCGAGCGCTGCAGGCGCGAGATAGAGGCCGCCTCATCTGAATACTCTCAGGCCTGCGCAAGAGAGCAACAGGCGGTGAGCAGCCGACAAAGATATGTCCGGTCGGCAAGAGACCTTGCCGCACAAGACGAGGCGACTGTCTGCGTTTGGGAAAGCACGAGGTATTAGATATGGCTACGGTCACTATTAATTTCAGCGCACTTCGCAAGGCATCGAGACAAGCGAATTCAAGCGCCGATAAGTTGGACGATTATGCCTCGGAGCTGGACGCATCGATCAATGGAGGGCTGGGCGGTTTGACCGGCGGGGCATCGTCGTATACCTATGACGCAGCCGTGCTTGCCTCGCGCAAGGCCGATGACCTGCGCAATAAGGCCGCTATTTATAGGGTCTTCTCAAAAGAGCTGAGCAACTATGCCGAGGATGCGGACGATACCGACAGGAATGTCGGTAGGTCGATCAAGAGCCTTGCGGACAAGCGGGGCAAGGACCTGCCTGGCTGGAAGACGGTGGTGCGCTCTTGCCGCGGGATAGTAAACGGCTATCTGGGAAAGAGCGACGCAGGCAAGCTGATTAAGAGGCTATGGAACTCTGTGTGCTCTATTACCGGCAATAACATTTTGGCCCTCAAGAAAGCAAAAGACTGGTTTAAGCACGGCAACGGCAGGTATTTGCTTTCGAGCGCGCTTGCGGTAATAGGGGTCTTTGGCGCCTTGTCCACCTTTTTAAAGGCGGCGGGCGTCCTTGTCGCGACGTTTCCCGCAAGCGCGGTCGTCGCGATTGCTGTGGCCGTCTTTGCTGGTATTGCCCTTATCAAGAGCGGCTCCGATATGGTCTACACCTTATCATCGGCCTGGGTTGCTGTGAACGATTACGGTACCGAGCCAGGCCTTTCTCGGTATTACGGCGGCATATCGAGTGTTTCTGACTACAAAAAGAAGTACACGACTAGCAAAGCGGAGCAGAACGCGGCGAAGTGGTTCGATAGGGTTGGCAACTTTGCGGCTTTTGCGGCTAGCCTTGGGGGCTTGTTCACGACCAGGAACCTCCCGGGAACTAAGGTTCCTAGCAATCAACCGGGGTATCAATTCAATAAAGAAACGTTTTGTATGAATCTTTATGAAAAGTTTGGCTTTACGCCCGTAACGGCGAAGGACTCCAACGGCGCTGTTAATTTTGTTAGGGAGGGCGGTAATATCAAGTATCAATTTGGCGGTAATCTCTTTGGATTTAAGCTGGTTGATGACACAAATGCGCCCAAGCCCATTGAGGCTGGGGGCGTTATTGGAAACCTTTCTAAGGGCGCCAATAAACTAAAGTCGGCGACTTCTTCTGTCAAATGTTTTATCAAGTCATATCAAGGTCTCACGGGTTCTGTGGACAAAGTGATTTGGAGCAAGTCCAGCAATAAGGCGTGGACGCTTATCAAAGAGGTAGTTGGTATGCAAGGAGCTGTGCTGCCTGGTATTTCTGCTTCTGGCGATAGCGTTACGCTTGCCAAGGTGTTATTGGGCTTATCATGACATTCACTGTTGATGAAGAAAAGAAGCGCACATGGCTACGCGGCTGGTGGCGCGACCGAGCGCAGGGGAAGGTCCTTCTCGCGTTATCAGTCATCGGCTTGGTTTCCATGGTCGTTTTGCTACCTTTTTTTGTCGAGGCGGTGCAGGCCATGCTTACCTTGAGCCACATACAAAACGCCCTTGAGAGAAGCGACGCGGCCTCGGCCTCGAGCGGCGCGGTGCTCAAGATGAGCGTCGCGTTTGTGCTGGTTGTTTGCGGGATTCCCGTTTTCACGTATCCCATGCGCACGGCGAAGGCCTTCTCGGCCGAGTCGCTGACCATTGAAGGCGGGTATTTGCGCTGGATAAGGTGCGACAACTCAAGGAACGACGGGCTCATTGAAGTCTCTGTTTGCCGCTTGAGCGATTGCGTGTTTCATTACGACGAGAAACGCCGGCTGCTGGTTGTGAAAGCGACTCGGCCAGGCGCCGTTGCCGGCGGAATGGCCGCGAGCGCTGCGGCGGCCTTATCGGCTCGGGCGGAGGACATGACTGCTTTTGAGCTGCTCGAGTTCTGGCCGTATTTCTCGCCCGACCCTGTCCAGGTTCTGCGTGACCTGGGGGTTAGGGAAGAGAGCTAATCCGGTTGTCTGCGAACGTTTGATATGGAGGCGTTACATGAACGAGGAGATTCAAGACTTTTTGGCTCGCGGCACCGAGCTGATGGCCGCCCGGCGCTATGAGGACGCCGTTGAGGTCTACAAAAGCGTGCTTGCCTTGGACAAGGCCAACTATGAGGCATTTTTCAATCTGGGGAACGCATATACCAACCAGCAGATGCTCGATGAGGGCATCGACGCCTTCAAGAAGGCCCTTCTCGCCAAGCCAGATTCTGACGAGGCGCGCTACTCGCTGGGCTGCGCGTATTTCATCGCCGACCGCCTGCCCGAGGCGGTAAAGGAGTTCAATTGCTGTGAAGAGCACGGCTTTGCTCCGCTGGAGATGTACGAGATTTTGGAGACCATCTTCGTCGACTCCGATGATCCAATCCAGGCGATTCGTTACGCGAACAAGGCTATTGAGGCCAATCCGCTTTTGCCGGACCACTACATCAACAAGGCCCAGTTCTATCTTTTGCTCGAGAAGCCAAAAGAAGCCGCAGCCGTCCTTAGGGAAGTGGAGAGCCTGCTTCCCGATGCGGCCGAGCCGTACCAGGTCGAGGTCCAGATTCATCTTCAATCGGGCGATTTTGGGGAGGCCGTCACGGTGTGCGACCGCGCTCTTTCGCGCTTTCCCGATGACCCCTCGATGCTTCTGGTAAAGGGTCAGGTGCTCAATCAAGCCGAGAAGGCCGACAAGGCGCTTGAGCTTCTCGATAAAGCAGCCGAGCTTGTTGGCCTCGACTCTTCCCTTATTGCGGAAATCGACGCTGCCCGCGGTGTCTCCTATGCGCTTAATCGGGATACCGATGCATCCATCGAGTGCCTTAAGCGCGCGGTGGCGGCAGGCGGACAGAGCCAGGACCAGGCGAGCTTCATGCTTTTGTCCGAGCTTGCCGTGGTGGAGGACTACGAGCAGATAGAGGCCTGCGTCAAGACGATTTTGGAGCTTGGCGATATCTCGCCCCGGACGCGCGCGGCGGCGATTTTCTGGAACGCCTTTGCGGCGAAAAAGCTCGGGCAGGACGCGGCCAATGAGCTTCTGCGAGATGCGCAGGTCCATCTGCGCCGCATCACTATAGCCAACCCCGGAATTATCGAGGCCTACTGTTACCGCCTTCAGTGCCACAAGGAGCTTGGGGAATATGACAAAGCCCTGGACTTGGCCGATCACTTGATCCGCCTTGCGCCAAAGGATGCCGCGGGGTATGCGCTTAAGTCGGACGTTCTTGCCGCAAAGGGCGATGTCGCCGGTGCCGCGCAGTTCCGCGAAAAGGCGCTTGGGCTTGACCCGTCCTTCAAGTTCTAGGGGATTGAGATGGCGAACACCCTCAAATACAACGTGGACGTGCTCAACGAACAGTCCAGGCATCTTGCGAATTTGGCGAACGATATTAGCACGGCTTGTACGAATATGAATAAAAATGTGAATCAACTTAAAACAGAGTGGGTGGGGCCCGGCGCCGACGCGTTCTTTAACAAGCTGGGAAACGATTGGCAACCGGCTATCGAGAGCTACGTCGCCATGCTCAAGGAGCTGTCGGGTGAGCTGAGCCGCGCAGCCGATCGCTACGAGGGCCTGGACTCGCAATACGGGCAGATGCAGGTGCCTTAAGGGGGTTCTTGTGAATACCGTTGAGTTTCCCGCTTACATCGAGATTGCCGTGAAGCCGGGGTACGCCAAGGCGATTGCCTGCTGGGCCGGGATGGCGCTGACGCTTGTCCTTGGCGTCGCCGGCATCGCTATGGGTATGACGGTTTCGGTTTTCGTGTTTATGTTGGCGTATTACCTATGGCGCCTGAGCAAGTCTGCACAGAAGTCCAATGAGGCCACTCTCGTCAAGGCAAAGCTGGGAATCGATTGTGACGATGCCGAGCTTTTGCTGCCGGCTTCCAGGCTGTTTGGTTCTCGCTACGTCGACCAGCGCTACCTGTTTTCGCTGTCGAGGGGCGGTCGCATCGCTTTGTCCAAGACCGGCGAGCTTGTTTTTGGCGGACGGCTTGTTAGCGAGGCCTTTGTTGCCGGCAAGATCCTGGACCATCGCGAGCACGAAGACGTCGATGTCAAGATGACAGTTGCGTCCGAATACGCTAGAGAAGAGTTGGAGCGGCTCCTTGCCGAGAATGGCTGGTAGTCCTTCTCGGTGCGGCCCCAGACACGGTCGGCGAGAAGGGTGGCGCGAGGTTTTAAGCAACGTGGGCGGGCGGGTTAAATTTGGTACCCCCCGGCTGAGATTCGAGGAATTGCTGGTAGACTAGCCGTCAGTTTGTGTTTACGCAGCTTAAACGTTGTTAAGGGGTTACCATGCGCGCACCTACTAAGGGGCTTTCCATAGCTCTTGCGGTTTTGATCGGCGTCACGCCGCTCACGTCGCCGCTCTCTGCTTATGCCACTCAGGTCTCTGACCAGGTCGTCGTCTACGACACAGCCGCCGATGACGACGCTGTCGCCGACGATGCCGTTTCCTTGGATGAGACGGAGTCCTCTGCGGTCGACGACGGCTTTGCCGCGGATGACAATGCCTTCGCCTTTGACGGCGAGACGGACGACGCCGACGCCCAGTCCTACGCAACCGACGACGGTACCGTCGAGGACTACGACACCAGCGGGCAAACCGTTTGGACCGGCGACGACGCTAACGCCGACCGCAAGGACGACGAGACATACGTCGACTCCGATGCCGAGCTCAGCCCCAACTCGTGGCGCTACCAGGACGGCGTTCTGAGTGTTAGCGGAGGCAGCGAGGATGACCTGATCGACGCCCAGTCCCTCTCGGACAATCTGCCTTCTGGCGCCGTTGCCCGCGGTATTGATGTGAGTTCTTACCAGGGCAAAATTGACTGGGAGCAGGTCAAGGCTTCCGGCATTAAGTTCGCAATTATTCGCATTGGGCCCGCATATGGGCAGATTGACGACTACTTCGAGCGCAACGCCAGCGAGTGCGACCGCCTTGGGATTCCCTACGGTATCTACTACTATTCGTATGCCCGCACGATTTCTGAGGCCAACCGCGATGCGGACAGGGTCTTCAGCTGGCTCGGCAATCACCATCCGCAGCTCCCTATCTATTACGACATTGAGGATGACTGGATCAACCCCAACAACCTCGTGATCAGCAAGCAGACGCTGACGGCCAACATCAACGCGTTCTGCAGCCGTATTCAGGCCGGCGGATACAGGGCGGGCATCTATTCCAGTACGTCGTGGTACCGCAACTACCTTGACGACTCGTCGCTTCGCCAGTGGGACACCTGGGTCGCCCAGTGGTGGGATCACTGCACCTACGAGGGCTCCTACAGTCTGTGGCAGTACTCCAGCGATGGTTCTGTCCCCGGTATCGACGGCCGAGTTGACATGGACTACGCCTATAGCTTCTCGGCTTTGACCACCACTACAAAGCCGACCGTCTTTATCCAGGCGCACGTCTCTGACGTAGGCTGGCAAACCTATACCAGCGGCACTGCCGGGACTACCGGCCAGTCCAAGGCCATCGAGGCCCTTAACGTCACCGTCATCAACAACCCCGGCGGTACTATCCAGGGCTCGGCGTATGTCCAGGGTAGCGGTTGGCAGGACTACACCTCGGATACCGTTGGCACCACCGGCCAGTCCAAGCGCATCGAGGCCGTGAAGTTCAAGCTAACGGGTACCCTGGCAAGCAAGTACGACGTCTACTACCGCATTTATAGCCAAGATATCGGCTGGCTCGGCTGGGCTAAGAACGGCGAGGAAGCCGGCACCGAGGGTTATAACTACCGTGCCGAGGCAATCGAGATCAAGCTCGTCTCTAAGGGTGGCTCGGCCCCCGGATCGACGTCTAACCGCTACCTCAAGTTCGGCTCTGCCGTGGTGACCACCCAGGCCCACGTGTCCGACATCGGCTGGCAGGCCTACACCGCCAGCGTCGCCGGCACCACCGGCCAGTCCAAGGCCATCGAGGCCCTTAACTTCTCGGTTGCGAACAACCCCGGCGGCTCTGTCCAGTGCTCGGCCCATGTCCAGGACATCGGATGGCAAAACTACACCACGGGCACGGCCGGCACCACCGGCAAGGGCAAGCAGATCGAGGCCGTGAAGCTCAAGCTTACAGGTGCCTTAGCCGAGAAGTACGACATCTACTACCGCGTCCACTGCCAGGACTTTGGCTGGATGGGCTGGGCCAAGAACGGCGAGGAGGCCGGCAGCGAGGGCTACGGCAAGCGCGTCGAGGCAATCGAGGTTCGCCTGGTGACCAAGGGCGGCGCCGCTCCCGGGTCGACGTCGGGCCGCTTTAACAAGAAGCCCGCCTCTGTCTCGGTCCAGGCGCACGTTTCTGACATTGGCTGGCAGGGCTATACCACGGGCATCGCGGGCACCACCGGCAAGTCCAAGGCCATCGAGGCCCTTAACTTCCAGGTGTCCAACAGCCCCGGCGGCTCTATCCAGTGCTCCGCGCACGTCCAGGACCTTGGGTGGCGCGACTACACCTCTGGCATGGCGGGAACGACGGGCAGGTCTAAGCGCCTCGAGGCCGTCAAGATCAAGCTCACCGGCGCCCTTGCCGAGCAGTACGACGTCTACTACCGCGTCCACGTCCAGGACTTTGGCTGGCTCGGCTGGGCCAAGAACGGCGAATCAGCAGGTAGCGAGGGCTACGGCAAGCGCGCCGAGGCCATCGAGGTTCGCTTGGTGGCCAAGGGCAGCACCGCCCCCGGCTCGACCACCAACGCCTTTAAGAAGAAGTAAACTAGCCGCAAATCAGGCTGCAAGGGGAGGGTGCTACTTTGGCATCCTCCCTTTTTCTTCCCCCAACCGGCATGCGATTTCGCATTTGCCCAGGATGGCGGCGGCCGGTATTCCAGTTGGGGGAAGAATACGATCGACCTGCCAAGTAGAAGGGCCGCCCCGGCATTCCCGGAGCGGCCCTTCTCGGTAAATCATGCGCAGACGGCGAGACAAACGCCTCTTACTGGTACGTCACGACCTTGGTGTTGTACGGCACGTTGTCGTAGATCCACTTGGCATTGTTGATATCCAGGCGCACGCAGCCCATCGAGAGGTTCATGCCCAGGCGGCCGTCCATCACGTTGAAGGTGTCCTGGTAGTACAGGACGGAGTGGATAAGGTAGTCGCCGCAGAACTGCGTGTAGTAATAGCAGGTATAGCCGTGGCCAAAGCAGTAACCCTTGCCGGTAACGCGATACTCGCCAAGTACGGTGGGGGTCAGCGGCTTGCCCGTGGAGCACATCCAGAAGCGCGACCAGCTCCAGTTGCCCTTGGAGCCCCTAAAGACGCCAATTCGGTTGAGCGAGGTATCGACCATGATGAGCCAGTCGGTGTTGCTCGCGTAGTTCTGGGCCATGTAGTACATGCGCACCTGGTCAGAACTCATGGGCGGGACCTTGGGCTTATTGGTGTAGGAGTTCGCGGTGCTGCCGGGGGCCGCCGAACCCTTAAGGCGCAGGCAGACCTGGACACCCTCGACGCGCAGGCCCACAGAGGTGGTGCCCGCCGCGGCTCCGTTGCAGGTCCAACCCATCCAGCCGTAGTCCTCGGCGTAGACGCGGTACCAGATGTCGTAGTACTGTGCCAGCTGGCCGCTGAGCCAGAACTTGACGGCCTCGACGCGCTTGGCCTGGCCGGTGGTGCCGGCGACGCCCCCGTTAGAGACCGAGGACTGCCAGCCGATGTCCTGGACGTGCGCCTGGTAGTTAATGGAGCCGCTAAGGTTGGACGAGACGGACGCCTTCAAGGCCTCCAGGCGAAGCGCCCTGCCCGTGGTGCCCGAGAAACCGCCGTTGGATTTCTGGCCCTGCCAGCCGATGTTCTGGATATAGGTCGAGTAGGTCACGCTAGACGCGGAGAGGGACGCGGGCGCGCTGGAGCTGGGGCCAGCCTGGCCCTTGGTCACCAGACGAACGCGCACGGCCTCGATGGCGCGGTCGAATCCGGTGGTGCCTGCCTGCTCGCCGTTCTTGGTCCAGCCCAGCCAGCCGATGTTGGCAACGTGGACCTGGTAGTAGACGTCGTACTTCTGGGCCGCGGTGCCGGTAAGGTTGATCTTAACGGCCTGGACCGAGTAGCCCCTGCCCGTGGTTCCGGCCATACCGGTGGTCGCGTTTTGCCAGCCGACGTTGGCCACGTGTGCCTGGACCTGGACCGCAGATCCGTCAAGGCCGTTGCCCATAACAGCGCAGGCCAGGGCCTCAAGCTGCTGGCCGCGGCCGGTGGTGCCCAGGGTGATGTCGGTGCCCGAAGTGGCGCCAAGCCAGCCCTGGTTGGCCACGTGGGCCTGGCCCTGCAGGCGTGCGCCGGTGTTGGCCTCGTAGGCGTTGGCGGTAGAGCCGGGGGCCTTGCCGCCCTTGGCCACCAGGACCACCTGCACGGCCTCGGCGCGGTTGGTGACCTTCTCGCTGCCTGCCGTCTCTCCGTTCTTGGCCCAGCCCATCCAGCCAACGTATGCGGCGTGGACGCGGTAGTAGACGTCGTACTTCTCGGCCATGTCACCGCTGAGCTTCACCTGCATGGTCTGGATCGGCGCGTTGCCGGTGACCGAGCCCAGTTTGGTGCCCGCGTTGGTCCAGCCACACAGGCCCGAGAGAGACGTGGAGACGCGATACTGGACAGAGCCGCTGACCCAGGTAGCCTGGTCGACGTTCATGGACAGGCCGGTGAGGGCTCGGGACTGGCCGGTGGTGCCGGCGGTCTTGCCCGCAGTCACGCCCGCCTGCCAGCCGCGGCCAAAGACGCCCGCGACGACGTTGATCGAGGTCGCGGCCTTGGCCTTGAAGGCATTGCCCGTGGTGGGGCCGGACTGGCCCTTGGCGACGAGACGAACCTCGATGGCCTCGATGGCGTTGCCCAAGCCCTGTGTGCCGGCGGCGTCGCCGTTCTTGGCCCAGCCCAGCCAGCCCACGTTGGCGGAGTGGACTCGGTAATAGATGTCGTACTTCTCGGCCGCGTCGTCCGTGAGGCGGATGCGCACGGCCTCAAGAGCGCGCGACTTGCCGGTGGTACCGGCTTGGTTGTCGGTCCAGCCGCTGTCCCAGCCCTGGTCAGAGATGTGGGCCTGGACCTGAACCGCGCCCGAGACGCCGGAAAGGGCGAACTTCAGGGCCTCCATGCGCTTGCCGCGCCCGGTGGTCCCGGCCACCTTGCCGCTTGCGACGGCCGTCTGCCAGCCGATGTCTTGCACGTGGGCCTGGACGGTGAGGGTGGCCTTGCCCTTGTCGGCCTGTGCCTCGGGCTCTGCGGCGGCGTCGGTCTCTGCGGGCATGGCAGGGGAGACGGGCATGGCGTCGGTGGCGGCGTCGGCCTTGGTGTCGGCCTTGACGTCAGACTTGGTCTCGGCCTTGGCGTCAGTCTTAGCGTCGGACTTGTCCTTGGTCGAAGCATCGTCCGCCGCGTCGGTCTTATCGCCTTCGTCGGATTTCGCTTCGTCCTTCTTTACGTCCTCGGAAGCGTCGCCCTTGTCCTTCTCGGCTACGTCCTTGGACCCATCAGTATCCTTGGCGGCGTCGCTCGGCGCCTCTTCGTCGGGGTCGGTCGTGTCTTCAACGACTTCGGCAACCGTCTTGGTTTGCGTCACCTGCGCGGCTGTCTCGTCCGCTCGCGCGGGCAAGACGTACAGGCACGACGCAACGGCCAGCCCCGCGGCTACCGCCACGGTAAATCTTGGCTTTCTCATCCCTACAATCCTCCCAGAAAGCTGTTCCAAACCTAAAATTCAAGTATGCGTCGGGGGCAAGCTAGCAGCAATCATTTCTCGCCCAATGAGGGGGTACTTTTAACAAACGGTACCCCGCTGATTACCCTGGCACGGCCATAGCGATTAATGGTTTTGCTGGGCACATGCCATTACCAGGTGGCGTTCAGAAGTGCATGGCTTATCATTAAATAGTTTGATGCGTTTGTATGCGCAGTTTTGCACGATGCTTCTTGCCGCATTTTGGTGCGGCGGTAATGATAAGGGGGCTATGTTGAGCAAGGTTTTGGCTATTGTGCCTGCCTACAACGAGGAAGGGTCATTGCCTGCGACAATCGCCGAGCTGACGCGTGTCGCTCCAGATGTTGGCTATCTTGTGGTAAACGATGGTTCTCGGGATAAAACGGCAGACCTGTGTCGTGCAAACGGCTACAACTTTGTGAGCCACCCGACCAATCTTGGCCTTACCGCCGGTGTCCAAACCGGCATGAAGTACGCGCTGCGCCATGGCTATGATATGGCCATACAATTCGATGCCGACGGTCAGCACGATCCGGCCTACATTGATGCCTTGGTAAAGAAAATGGAGACCTCGGGTGCCGATATCGTTATCGGCTCGCGCTTTGTTACAGAGGAGAAGCCAAGCTCTCTTCGAATGCTGGGTTCCAATCTCATTTCGGGCATGATCAAGGCCACGTGCGGGAAAAAGATCATGGACCCCACTTCTGGCATGAGGCTGTACAACCGGCGTTCAATCGAGATGTTCGCAACGCAGGGATGGGTGTCTCCAGAACCCGATACGCTTGCGTGCCTCATTAGGAAGGGCTTCGCGGTCGAGGAAGTTCAGGTGTCTATGCGTGAGCGCTCGGCGGGTGAGAGCTATCTCAATCTTTCTCGTTCAATTAGCTACATGCTCAACACGTGCACCTCGATTCTTTTTTCTCAGTGGTTTAGGAGCTAGCCGTGACAATCAATCTTCGAATCTTTCTTGTGCTTGGGGCTGCGCTTCTTCTTGTCATGGTCACGCGTAAAATCAAGAAGTCCCAGTTCGAGACCCAAGACACGTTCTTCTGGCTCGTCCTTTCTGTCCTGCTGATTATTGCCGCGGTTTTTCCCGAGATTGTCTATGCGATCTCTGCCCTTTTGGGATTCCAATCGGCCTCTAACTTCGTCTTTCTTGCAGTGATCGCCATCCTTCTTTGGCGCTTGTTTAGGCTTCAGGAGAACCTTTCGGTGCTGCGCCGCAAGCTCATTGTCCTTGCGCAAGAAGTGGCCCTTAAGGATAAGGAATAGCTGCCTAAGCCCTTTTAATTTGCCCCAGCAACGAAGGATATATTTTGACTTGCCCTAAATTCTCTGCAAAAGATCACTCGTTTGTGCTTTGCGCATACGGTGAGTCGCCTTATTTGGAAGAGTGCCTTTTGTCGCTGCTAAACCAAAGCGTCAAAACGAGTTATTCCATAGCGACCACAACGCCAAACGCCCATATCCAAAGCATTGCCGCCAAATACGATGCGCCCTTGTTTGTCAATGAGGGCCAGCCCGGCATTGCTCATGACTGGAACTGCGCTGTCTCACATTGCTCGACCCCCTTGGTCACTATCGCCCACCAAGACGATGTCTACGAGCCAAATTACGTCCAGAACATGCTCGAGGCAATGAACCACGCCGTAGACCCGCTGATTTTCTTCTCCAATTACGGCGAGCTTAGAAATGGCGAGAAGGTCGACTCCGGCAAACTGCTTGGCGTGAAGCGCATGCTTCTGAGCGAGATTCAGAAAAAAGGCAGCGTTAGCAAGCGATCCCAGAAGCGTCGCTTAATTGCGGTTGGCTCTGCGATTTGCTGCCCTTCGGTTACCTATAACGTGCCCGCCCTTCCCAGCCCGCTGTTCCTCGAGGGTATGAAATCTAACCTTGACTGGGAAGCATGGGAGAGGTTCTCGCTGCTTAACGGCTCTTTTGTCTATGCGGACCAGATTCTTATGCGACACCGTATTCATGAAGGGTCGGAAACCTCGCATCTTATTCGCGACAACACGCGTACCGCCGAGGATTTGGCTATGCTCCAGAAGTTTTGGCCTAAACCAATTGCTGCCTTGATTAACAAGGCCTATGGCTCTGGGCAGAAGAGCAACGATCTTTAGTTAAGACTTAGATGAAAGAGCGTAACTGTATCTATGGCTAATAGACCCAACTCACCAGCGCCTCTTACCACGATGCAAAACACGTTGTGGAACGCCGCCGGGTGCGTTTTTTATCTTGGATGCCAGTGGCTCACCACGGTGCTGGTCGTCAGGATTTCCCAGGATTATTCGGCCTCTGGAAATCTTGCTTTTGCAATGGCTGTGGGAATCATCTTTGCATCCATCGCGCTTTATAAGATTCGCACGTTCCAAGTCTCCGATTTGCACGGCGAATATTCCGAAAGCGAATACGTGACCTTTAGGCTGGTCACGATTTTGCTCGGCTTCTGCGTTTGCGCGGTATATCTGCCGATTACGTCCCAATGCTCGATGAGCTTAATTATTCCCAGCGCGGCTTACCTCCTCTTTAAGGCAGACGAGTCTTTTAGCGACGTGATTTATGGGATTTACCAGCAAAACGGGCGAATGGATTTCATTGGTGTCTCTCAGTTTGCTCGCGGCGTGCTTTCGCTGGGTTGCTTTTCTGTGGGCCTGTATCTGACAAAGAATCTCACCTGCGCGATTTTGCTCATGACGCTTGGCTGTTTTTTGGTTACTTGCTTGTACGACTTAAGGCACGCTCGACTTTTTGCAGACATCCGGCCGCGTTTTGTGGCAGCCTCGCTCAAGGGGCTTGCAAAGACTTGCTTCACCGCAATGGTCGCAAGTCTTCTGGCAAATTCGATCGTCTCGGTCGTAAGACAGTATTTTGGAATTGAGTTTGGCAGCGAGCAGCTTGGGTATTACGCGAGCGTTGCTACTCCCGCTGTTTTGATTCAAGTCGCGGCATCCTATTTGTACAGCCCTCTTATTGGCACCCTCGCTCAAAAGCTTGAGGAAGGAAGGGCCGCGTTTCTCCGCAGTTTTGTTAAGACCCTGGTTCTGTTGCTTGTTGTTGTGGGCATCTTCATTGGGCTTCTGAGCTTTTTTGGCAATACGCTGTTGGCCCTTGCTTTTGGTCAGAGCATCGCGGACTACGCGTACCTGTTTCCTTATGTCCTTATTGCCACCGCCTCGATTGGCGTTCTCTTTTACGTCAATGACGTGCTTATCATCAAGCGTTGTATGCGCTGGATGCTTGCCTCCAATGCACTGGCCCTTGTTTGCGCTCTTGTTGCCGCCGTGGCGCTCACTCACGCTATCGGAATGAACGGCATCAATTTCTCGATTGTCATAGGGGCTGTTGCCGGTATCGTGTTTGGCATGGTTGCCGTTCTTAAACGCTAGAGAACGATCTTACGTTGCTCTTTCTCGCTCATGTATTCGTATAAGCAGATCTTTCGATTGAGGATGCGCCTAATGGCTCAATTTAAAAAACTCGCGAAGAATAAAGGGATGATTGTCGCTTGTATTCTGCTTGCCGCCTATGTTCTCTACTGGTGGCTTTATAGCTCGCGTGTGTTGAACGCGCTGTTCTTGCTTGCCACAGTGCCACTGATGATATTCATGGTCCTGTTTTCTTTCGACAAGATTAAAGTGGCCGAGAACCACGTATTTCTATTTTTGCTGATAGCAATGGGCCTACTGTTTTGTTTTGCTTTTCCGCCAATGAAGGTGCCCGATGAGCCCTATCACTATATTTCTAATCACTGGATCGTTAACGCCATCACGGGGAACGGGACGTTTGCATCGTCCGATGTTTCTTTAAGTGGCGATGATTGGGAGTTCTTCTCGCTGTTTAACTACGCTTCGTTATCGAGCGAGGACTACCTGGATGTTGTAAAGAACTTCTCGTTGTTTTCTGCCGGTGGAGCATCCCATGTGGTGACCGGCTATTCCTTCACGGTCGGTGCGGTCAATCCCAGTGCAAAAATCTTTACGATTGTTGCCTTGCTTATATCCAAGGGCCTAAATCTGGGAGCTTACCCCAGCTTTTACCTGGGTCGCTTGTTTTCTCTTGGTTCCTTTGTCGCGGCGGCATATATTTCTTACAAGATTGCCCCCAAGGGCAAGGGCATTATCGTATTTGTCTCACTGCTCCCAATGACACTTCACTTGGCCGCATCCTATTCGTACGATTGCGGCATTATTGCCTATGCTCTTTTGATTTTTTCCTTCCTTATGAAAGCTTTCTTTGGTGAGGACGGATGCATTGGTGGCAGGGAAGTGACGATTTTCTGCGTCGTCTCGGTCTTGCTTGCGCCCTGCAAGGTTATCTACAGCTGCATTTGCCTTTTGGGGCTTGTGGTTCCTGCCGCTAAATTTGCTAACAAGAGGCTCTCGCATATTTCTAAGGGTGTTCTTTGCGCCGCGATTGCCGTATCCGTAGCAGTCTTTCGTTTGTCATCGATGGTGGAGCTGTCGGAAGGTCCGGCAGTCTCTTATCGAGGCGAAGAGACGGGCCATTTCTACACGCTGTCCGACATCATTCTTCATCCGGTTCACAGCTTTAAGATGCTCATGAACACCTTTGATACCCTTGGCGATTTTTATTGGGGAGCAATGCTTGGAAACTCCCTTGGCTGGTTCCAAGAAGAGCTTGTTATGCCGTATTTCTTTATGGTCCCTTATCTTGGTCTTGGCACGCTCTGCTGCTTTAAAGAGGAGGGCGACGACAAGGACGCGTATTTGTCTGGCACATTGGTGGTTTGTTTTGTGGCCGTTTTTGTGCTTATCACGGGCGGCGCCTTTCTGTCTATGTGGACGGGGTGGACCTTTGACACCGAAAATGTGATTATGGGTGTTCAAGGAAGGTACCTTTTGCCGGCTCTTCCCATCTTGCTCATCGCTTTGCGGTCGCGGCGTTTTGTATACAAAGGTGATGTTTTTAAGACTGTCCTGTGCGGAATGGGTCTCATGAACTGCATATACCTTATCCGACTGCTCGGAATCGCTGCTGCTTTGTAGGCTTTTGGAATTTCCTTTATCAGCCAAATAGCTGCTAGAGTCCCCCTTGGTGGGCCTGCGAATAAGGCCGTCGAGGGGGATTTTGTTTGGATGCTGCCTATGGGGTAAAGTGTTCAAGATAAATCTCTATAGCAACGAGCATATTGGCCGATTGCTTCAGATCGGATGATTGCTCGCAGAGTTTTTAATGGGGGAAGCATGGGAATTTCTATTCACAAGATGTGCCGTGGCCAGGGCGCCGCGTACTTGTTCGCTGAGTTTTCAAAGGACCTCACGCCTTCTGACTTTGTTTTCTCGGCAGAGGACGAGAAGGGCGTCTCGCTGCCTCTCGAGACCTATTTTCTTGACGAGGAGACCTCGGGCCTTAGCGGTGCAGCTCTTGCTACTCCTCTGCTGGATACCGAGAAGGTTGTCGTGTCTGCCAAGTCTCTTGGCGACCCTTCGATGCCCGTGTGGAAGAAGGCCTTTAGCCGCTCCCGCATTAAGTGGAGCTCTCGTTTCTTCTACAAGACGGACTGGGAGACGGCTCATCAAATTCGCGACATCGACCGTTTTACCTATTCCAACCAGATTCATATCAACGTTGGTTTCATCTATCGTGCCCCTGAGGTTGAGCAGGTAATTCTCAAAGGCATCGTGTGCGCACCTAGGGACGAGAAGGATGTCAAGATTTCTGTCTTAAAGCATGATGGTTCTAAGCTTGAGGACCCAAACCTTTACATATACGGCACCTCTTCGGTTCTCTACGACGGCGTGCCCAGAAACGAGACCTCCTTTACTCTTAGGCTTCCCGACGACGACTCGACCTACTGCATTGTGGCCGAGGGCTCTGACCGGTGTCGACTGGGCTTCCTGTGTCTTGACCAGGGCACGCGCGATAGGTTGTGTATGGACTTTGGCCCCAAGTATTACTCGACCTGCGATTCCAACAGATGGAACGCCGAGTACCGCCGCCACCTTTTAAAGCAGCGCATTCTTGATCCGGCCGACTACAACTACGAGAACGGCCCTCTCTTCAGCATCGTTGTGCCACTTTACAACACCAAGACCGACCTTCTCAACGAGCTGGTTACCTCTGTCACCGACCAGGTTTACACCAATTGGGAGCTGATTCTGGTCAACTCGACCCCTAAGAACGCCAAGCTCAAGAAGGCTCTGGAAGCCCTTACCGATTCGCGTATCCGTGTGGTTGAGCTTGAGCAGAACCTTGGCATCTCTGAGAACACGAACGCTGGCACCAGGGTTGCCAAGGGCGATTACATCGTCTTCTGCGATCACGACGACGTTCTTAACAAGATGGCGTTGGCCCGCTTCGCCAAGGTCATCGTCGAGGACCCAAGCATCGACGCTCTTTATTCCGACGAGGACTTCCTGCAAGAGGACGGCTCCCACGTCTTCCCGCACCTCAAGTCCGACTTCAACATCGACCTTCTCCGCGCCCACAACTACATTACGCACCTGGTCTCGGTCCGCGCCAGCCTGGTAGCCGAGCTGCCGCTGCGCAAGGAGTTTGACGGCGCCCAGGACTACGATTTCTTGCTGCGTCTTTCAGAGAAGACCGATAAGATCTTCCACGTGCGTGAGGTTCTTTATCACTGGCGCATGTCCGAGACCTCCACGGCCAAGAGCTCGGGTAACAAGAGCTACACCGACGACGCCGGTCTTAAGGCCCTGCAAGAGCACCTTGTGCGTTGCGGCCTTAACGCCCAAGCCCAAAGCACCGACATTAACAACGTCTACAAGACAACCTACAACGTCGAGGGCGACCCGCTGGTCAGCATCATCATCCCCAACAAAGACTCTGTCGAGGTCCTTTCTCGCTGTATTGACTCGGTAGAGGAGAAGACCGACTACCGCAATTTCGAGATTGTGGTTGTCGAGAACAACAGCACCGACAAAGAGACTTTCGAGTACTACAAGCAGGTTGAGGCCAAATACGATAACGTCAAGGTTGTTTACTGGGACGGTATCTTCAACTACTCCCAGATCAACAACTTTGGTTTCAAGAGCTGCTCGGGCGAGTACATCTTGCTTCTCAACAACGACATCGAGGTCATTGACCCCTGGTGGCTGTCCTCGATGCTGGGATACTGCCAGCGCGAGGAGGTGGGTATCGTGGGCGCAAAGCTGCTGTATCCCGATGGCACCATCCAGCACGCCGGCGTGGCCATGATCCACTGCGACAATCCGCACGTGGGCGGTGGGCCCTTCCATGTCTTTGGCAACCTCGACAAGCACAACAAGGGTTACTTCAATCGCGCGATTCTTTCGCAGGACCTCTCGATGGTCACGGGTGCCTGCCTTCTTACCAAGCGTAGTGTCTACGAGAAGCTCGGCGGCCTCAACGGTAACTACCGCGTTGCCTACAACGACGTCGATTACTGTCTGCGCGTGCGTCGCGAGGGTCTTCTCGTTGTCTTTGATGCCTACGCCACCTTGTACCACTACGAGTCGTTTAGCCGCGGCTCGGATAACCTGCCTAAGAACATGCAGCGCTTTACCACCGAGAAGGGCCGCCTCATGCTTGAGTGGCCCGAGTACTTCTACGATGCCGACGGCTATCACAGCCGTGCGGTCTTTAAGGACAACCTGTTCTAGTCTTGCCATCTTGGTACTGAATGGCTCAAATTAGACGCCCCCTGAATTTCCCGGGGGCGTCTATTGTCTCTGTGGTTTTGGCGAGTTTGCCACTAAACTATATCCATCGTTGAACTATCGCCCGATGAAGGGATTGCTAACATGAAAGGCATCATCCTGGCCGGTGGCTCCGGCACGCGCCTGTACCCGCTGACGCTCGTGACCTCAAAGCAGCTGCTGCCGGTCTACGACAAGCCTATGATCTACTACCCGCTGTCCACCCTCATGCTGGCGGGTATCCGCGACATTTTGATCATCTCCACGCCCACCGACCTGCCCAACTTCGAGCGCCTGCTGGGCGATGGCTCGCGCTACGGCGTGGCCCTTACCTACGCCGAGCAGCCAAGTCCCGACGGCCTGGCCCAGGCTTTCATCATTGGCGAGAAGTTCGTGGGCGGCGAGCCCTGCGCCCTGGTCTTGGGCGACAACATCTTCTACGGCAATGGCTTGTCTCGCCACCTGCGCCGCGCGGTCGAGAACGCCAATGAGGGCCGCGCCACGGTCTTTGGATACCACGTCGACGACCCCGAGCGCTTTGGCGTCGTTGAGTTCGATAAGACCGGCAAGGCTGTTTCCATCGAGGAGAAGCCCGCCCAGCCTAAGTCGTCCTATGCCGTGACCGGCCTGTACTTCTACCCCGGCGACGTGGCCGGCAAGGCCGCCGAGGTCAAGCCCTCGGCCCGCGGCGAGCTTGAGATCACCACGCTCAACCAGATGTACCTCGAGGAGGAGCGCCTGAGCGTCGTGACCCTGGGTCGTGGCTACGCGTGGCTGGACACCGGCACCATGGAGAGCCTGCACGAGGCCGCCGAGTTTGTCCGCGCCGTCGAGCACAGCCAGGACCTGCCCGTCTCGGTGCCCGAAGAGATTGCTTGGGAGAACGGCTGGATCGACTCCGAGCAGCTCTTGGCCGCCGCCGAGGCCTACGGCAAGTCCGTCTACGGCCAGCACCTCAAGAAGGTCGCCGCTGGCGAGATTGTCGAGAGCCCGCGCGAGTATTAGGGCCACGATCTAGATTTGAGTTTGTCAAAGGGGCGACGCGTTCGCCCCTTTTCTTTAGGCGTGTGCCTGTGGATGTATCGTGCTAGGGCGGCGGATGCCGTAAACTATATAAGATTGTGTCTTTGTCGATAGAGCAAAGGAAACAAAATGACAGAGGTTTTTGAGCCTAAGAACATCATCGTGACCGGCGGCTGCGGCTTCATCGGCAGCAACTTCGTGCACTATGTTGTGAACAACCACCCCGACGTGCACGTGACCGTGCTGGACAAGCTTACCTACGCCGGCAACCGCGAGAACATCGCCGGTCTTCCCGCCGACCGCGTGGAGCTCGTGGTGGGCGACATCTGCGACGCCGACCTCTTGGAGAAGATCGTGCCCGGCCACGACGCCATCGTGCACTACGCGGCCGAGAGCCACAACGACAACTCCATCGCGGACCCCGAGCCCTTCCTGCGCACGAACGTCGAGGGCACCTTCCGCCTGCTGGAGGCCACCCGCAAGTTCGGCGTGCGCTACCACCACGTGAGCACCGACGAGGTCTACGGCGACCTGGCCATCGACGACC
>CAVGOA010000008.1:7847-61337 GCA_963630635.1 Paludibacteraceae bacterium | reverse complement strand
CGTCGGGATTGCTCGTACCCTTGCCGCGGGTGTTGCCCTTGATCACGCACACGCCCTTGAGCTCGACGTCGTAGCTGTGCCAGACAAAGACGCCGCCGCCCTCGTAGTTGCCGCCGCTGTCCACGCTGCAGGAGTTGCCCGTGATCGTGCAGCCGTCGATGGTGTTGCCGTCGTTGCAGACGTAGATTCCGCCGCCCTCGTACTTGCACCAGTTGTCTTTGATGGTGCAGTTTTTGAGCGTTGTGTACTGCTGGTCAAGCTCAAGGCCACCGCCGTCGTAGGCCGAGTAGTTTTCGTTGATAGTGATGCCCTCAATCAGGCCCTTGTTGTCTCCTTTAATGCTGTTCACGTGAATGCCACCACCGCTTTGTTTGCTCTTGGTGGTAGTCTTGCTCGACTCCCTGGCCGTATTGCTCGAAATAAAAGCTTTGCCGTCCAGAGAGGAAACGCTAAAGCTCGAATCGTTGAAGTAGATTCCGCCGCCAGCCTTCGCCGAGTTGTTGGCGATCTTGGCGCCGTTGGACATGTTGATGGTTACGTTGGCATATTTGGCATAGATGCCGCCGCCGTAGTTCGTGCAGTAATTGTTAGCAATGCAGGCGTTGTCGATGTTGATGGTGGCGCCGTATTCGCAGCAGTAGACCCCGCCCCCCGCTACACCGCGGTTGTACTCGACCTTGGCACCATTCTTAAGAGTTAAGGTCGATTTCTCAGAAAGGTTCACGCCTCCCGCCTCGTCGTTGCCGTGGGAGCCACCAGCCGTGACGTTATCCAAGGTGAGCGTGGCGTTCTTCTCAACACAAAAAGCACCGCCGGCCTCCTTGGTGAGGCTAGTGACCAGGCCGCCAGTGGTGCTTCTAACATCCATGGCATCACCGGTTTGCGGGTTGTAGCCCGTGTATGAAAAGGTTACGGGACCGCTGCTGGACTTAAGCACAAGCTCGGCATTATCCCGCACCCAAAAACAGGTGTAGTCGCAGTCCGCCTTGTGCCCATTCATATCGATGGTGATTTTCTTTTCCTCTTCTACCGTAAAAGCGCTATCAAGGTGCCAGTCGGTATCCATCACAACGACGTCGACATTGGGCCCCTTCTTCTCTATCTCTTCACGGGAGTAGTAGTTGGTCACGTTCCCTGAAGAATCGACAGAGTGAGCAATAGCGGTTGCCGCCCGCGCTTTTGCCGGAAGGGCAAGCACGCACAGGGCCAGCAATGCTGCCGCAAAAACAGCAGTCAAGCCGGTTATTCTCAGCTGAGGGGATTTTTGTCTCATGGGGCCCTCCTTGGGGACGCGAGCAAAGAAACACCTTTTAAGCTTAGCTTTCAGCCTCATTTTAAACAGTGCCGTTCCAACAAAAAAGGCGGCCCCGCATGGGACCGCCTAAGAAGTGCTATGCGAGAAGAACTACTCCTCGTCGCTGCTCTCCTGCTTAACCACCTGGGAAAGCAGGTCATCAAGAGAACCAAGGTCCTCGTTGATGATGTCGTCCGAGTCGGACGCCGAGTCGTCGGCAGAGCCGCCGATCAGTTCGTCGTCAAAGTGGTGCTTGGACGGAGCCGCGGTGCCCAGCATGATGTCAGAATCAGCATCAGGCGAGAAGACCATGTTCAGCAGCTGAGACAGGTCCTCGGAGTCGGCCTCGTCGTTCTCGGGCTCAAGGATGTAGAGCAGGCCACGGGCCTCAAGGCCGTCGCGCAGCTCCTCGATAGCCTTGGCGCCAATGCCATCGATGCGCAGCAGGTCGTCCTCGGTCTTGCCAATGAGGTCGCCCACGGTCTCGATGCCAACCTCGCTGAACTTGTTGGTCCAGCGCTGCGACACGCCAAGGTCGTCAAACAGGTACAGCTTGGCGTCCTCAGAAGAGAGGGTGCGGCCGTTCTTTGAGTAGACGCCGCCAAAGCCGTAGTCGTCGCCGATCCAGTCGAGCTGCTTGGGAAGCTGCTCCTCGATGCCCTTGAGCTCGTCGGGGGCCCACTCGGGAAGGCTCTTGGCCATCGGCGAGGTGGGGCCGTCGATCTTGGTGCCGTGGTAGGTAAGCTCGACGTTGTGGTAAGCGTCAAGGCCGGTACCAGCGGGGATCTTCTTACCAACGATAACGTTGGACTTGAGGTCCAGCAGGTGGTCGACGTCGCCCTCGATGGCGGCCTCGGTAAGGACGCCGGCGGTGCGGATGAACGACGCGCTGGAGAGCCAGGAGTCGATCGAAGAGGCGACCTTGAGGGTACCCAGGATGACGGGCTCGGCCTCGGGCGGGGTGCCGCCGGCCAGGGCCACGTTCTTCACCGTGTCGGCAAAGACGTAGCGGTCGACGTACTGACCCAGCAGGTACTGAGAGTCGCCCGGGTTGGTGACCTGGACACGACGCAGCATCTGACGTGCAAGAACCTCGATGTGCTTGTCGTTGAGGTCTACGCCCTGAGAGGTGTAGACGTCCTTAACGGACTCAACGAAGGTGTGCATCGTGGACTCGATGTCGGTCAGCTTGCGCAGCTTGCGGAAGTTGACGAAGCCGCGGGTAATCTGGTCGCCAGCGCGGACCTCCACGCCGTCCTCGATGCCGGGCATGAAGCGGGCAGAAGCCGGGACACGCCACTCCTCGATGATGCGAGTGGGATCCTCGCTATCAAGGATGCGGATGAGGTACTCGGTCTGCTCGGGCTGGATGCGCAGCAGGCCAGAGACGGGGGCCAGGTCGGCCTCGCGGCCAAGGATCTTCTCGTTGACGTTGCCGACGATGTCGAACATGCGGGCAACGGTGGGAAGACCCTGCGTAATGTCGTCAGCGCCTGCAACGCCGCCGGAGTGAATGGTACGCATCGTAAGCTGGGTACCAGGCTCGCCGATGGACTGGGCAGCAATGACGCCAACAGCGGTGCCGATGTTGACCGGGCGACGGGTGGAAAGATCCCAGCCGTAGCACTTCTGGCACACGCCGTACTTGGACTTGCAGGTGAGAAGGGCGCGGAGCTGGACCTTCTTAAGGCCGTGCTCGACCAGCATCTCGAGGTCGGCCTTGGACTCGATGTAGCCGTCGGCGGGGATAAGGACCTCGCCGGTCTGGGGGTCAACGATGTCGTTCAAGGCGCAGCGACCGATCAGGTCGGCGTCGACGGCGGTCTCGCCCGGCTTCACCAGCGGGTAGGTCACGGCCTCGTCGGTGCCGCAGTCCTCCTCGCGCACAATGACGTCCTGAGCCGCGTCGACAAGACGACGGGTCAGGTAACCAGAGTCAGAGGTGTGCGAAGCGGTATCGACCAGGCCCTTACGAGCGCCGTAGGTAGAAATGAAGTACTCCAGCGGCTCAAGGCCCTCGCGGAAGTTAGCCTTAATGGGAAGGTCAATCGTCTCGCCGGACATGTCGGCCATGAGGCCTCGCATACCAGCAAGCTGACGAAGCTGGGTCTTAGAACCACGGGCGCCGGAGTCAGCCATCATGTAAATGGGGTTGTCCTCGGTGAAGCCCTCAAGCATCTTGGAGCCGAGAAGATCAGTGCACTCGGTCCAAGCGTTAACGACCTCGACGTGGCGCTCGCGCTCAGAAAGGAAGCCGTCCTCGTAGTACTCGTTGATCTGGTCGACGCGGTCCTGGGCCTCCTCAAGAAGCTCGGGCTTGTCGCTGGGGATAACGGCGTCCCACACAGAAACCGTAAGGCCCGCCAGAGTGGCGTAGTGGAAGCCGGTCTCCTTGATGGCGTCCAGGATGGGCTCGACGTGGGCCAGCGGGTAGCGGTCGCAGCAGTCGTTGACCAGCGTAGAGATGTCGCCCTTGACCATCTTGTAGTTGATGAAGGGGTAATCGGCGGGCAGGCACTGGGTATTGAAGATCACGCGACCAATGGTGGTCTCGAAGCGGGCGGTGTGCTCGGTGACGTCAAAGTCAACAGAGTCGCCGCGGCCGTTCCAAACGCGGAAGATCTTCTTGCCGTCCTCCTCGACGTTGGCGTCGGCGGCGCTCACGCGCACGACAACGGGAGCCTGGAGGTCCAGGGTCGAGTCGGCCTCGAAGGCGCGAGTGGCGTCTGCGAAGGAGCCGTAGACCTGGGTGGCCTCGGTCTTCTCGCCGGCCTTGCCGGAGGTAAGGAAGTAAACGCCAAAGACCATGTCCTGAGAAGGAACGGTGAGCACCTTACCGGATGCCGGGGAGCGCAGGTTGTTGCTGGACAGCATGAGGACGCGGGCCTCGGTCTGGGCCTGCGTAGACAGGGGCACGTGGACAGACATCTGGTCGCCGTCGAAGTCTGCGTTGAAGGGGGCGCAGACCAGCGGGTGCAGGTGGATGGCCTTACCCTCGACCAAGACGGGCTCGAAGGCCTGGATGGACAGACGGTGCAGGGTAGGTGCACGGTTGAGAAGAACCAGACGGCCCTGGATGACCTCTTCAAGAACGTCCCAAACGGCGGACTGCTGACGGTCGATGGCACGCTTGGCGCCCTTGATGTTCTCGACCTTGTTGAGCTCGACAAGACGACGCATCACGAAGGGCTTGAACAGCTCGAGAGCCATCTGCGAAGGCAGACCGCACTGGTGCAGCTTGAGCTTGGGGTCGACGACGATAACCGAACGGCCGGAGTAGTCGACACGCTTACCCAGCAGGTTCTGGCGGAAGCGGCCCTGCTTACCCTTAAGAGCCTCGGCAAGAGACTTCAGGGGGCGGCCACCACGGCCGGTGACAGGACGGCCACGACGGCCGTTGTCAAACAGGGCGTCCACGGACTCCTGGAGCATGCGCTTCTCGTTGTTGACGATGATGGCGGGGGCGTCCAGGTCAAGCAGGCGCTTGAGTCGGTTGTTGCGGTTGATCACGCGACGGTAGAGGTCGTTGAGGTCAGAGGCAGCAAAGCGGCCACCGTCGAGCTGGACCATCGGGCGAAGGTCGGGCGGAATGACGGGGATGACGTCAAGGATCATGTCTGCGGGATCGTTGCCGCCCTTAAGGAAGGCGTCGACGATCTCAAGGCGCTTGATGGCCTTCTCGCGCTTCTGCTTCTGGGAGTCCTCGTTGGCCACGATGGCGCGAAGCTCGGTAGCCTCGGCCTCAAGGTCGACGCCGCGGAGAAGCTCGCGCACGGCCTCGGCGCCCATGCCGCCCTTGAAGTAGATGCCGTAGTAGCGCTTGAGCTCAGAGAACAGGCCCTCATCGGAGATAAGCTCGCGCTTCTCGAGCTGCATGAACTTCTCGTAGGCCTCGCGACGGAGGGTCTTCTCCTCCTCGTACTCCTCCTCGAGGTCGGCGATGCCGGCGCGGATCTCGTCGGCAGAGAGGGGCTCCACGTCGCCGAACTCGTCCTCGGTAGCCTCGCCCTGCTCCTTCAGGCGCTCGATCTGGTCGTCGCGCTCGGCGTCGAGCTCCTCGAGATCAGCGGCCAGCTCCTCCTTGAGGGTGTCCGCATCCTCCTGACGGGCCTCAGTGTCGACGTCGGTGATGATGTAAGACGCGAAGTACAGGACCTTCTCAAGATCCTTGCTCTTGATGTCAAGAAGACGGGCAAGGGGGAAGGTCGCGGGGCTCTTGAAGTACCAGATGTGGCTCACGGGAGCAGCAAGCTCGATGTGACCCATGCGGTCGCGGCGCACCTTGGCGGTGGTCACCTCGACGCCGCAGCGCTCGCAGACGATGCCGCGGAAGCGGATGCCCTTGTACTTGCCGCAGGAGCACTCCCAGTCCTTGGAAGGTCCAAAGATCTTCTCGCAGAAAAGACCGTCCTTCTCGGGCTTGAGGGTGCGGTAGTTGATGGTCTCGGGCTTCTTGACCTCGCCCTTGGACCAGCTACGAATCTCGTCGGCAGAAGCCAGCGAGATCTTAATTGCATCGAAGTCAGTGGTATCGAAGTCTGCCACAGTTACTCCTTATCGCTGTCAGCGGCGCCAGTAAGGACAGTATCGGCCTGGTCGGCCGCGTTGGTGAGCCCGCCGATGAGCTCGTCTGCGTCGGACATGCCGGCAAAGACGTCAACGGCGCTGGCGGAGTTGGCCGCCTGCTCCTTCTGGGCACGCTCAGCACGCTTCTTGTAGGAGATGGGCTCGATGTTAAGAGCCAGGGAGCGAATCTCCTTGACGAGAACCTTGAAGGACTCGGGGATGCCAGCCACGGGCACGTTCTCGCCCTTGACGATGGCCTCGTAGGTCTTGACGCGGCCGTTGGTGTCGTCGGACTTGACCGTGAGAATCTCTTGCAGGACGTTGGAAGCACCGTACGCGTACAGTGCCCAAACTTCCATCTCACCAAAGCGCTGGCCGCCAAACTGGGCCTTGCCGCCCAGGGGCTGCTGGGTAACCAGAGAGTAAGGGCCGGTAGAACGCGCGTGGATCTTGTCATCGACCATGTGGCCGAGCTTCAGGATGTAGGACACACCAACGGTGATCTTGCTCTTGAAGGGCTCGCCGGTGCGGCCGTCGTACAGAGTGGTCTTACCAAGCTCGTTGAGCTGCGGGACAAAGTCCTCACGCATGTGCTCGCCGTAGACCTGGGCAGCCTTGTTCATCATGTTGATGTTGGTGCGGCGCTGGACCTCGGCAACCTCGACGTCGGTGGCGCCGTCAAAGACGGGCGTAGCGACGTTGATCGGGCCGGGGACGTAACGCTTAGAGTCGGCAGACTCGTCGTCCCAACCGTGGGCAGCGGCCCAGCCAAGGTGGCACTCGAGCAGCTGGCCAACGTTCATACGGGAAGGAACGCCCAGGGGGTCGAGAAGAACGTCGACGGGGGTACCGTCGGCCATGTAAGGCATGTCCTCCACGGGCAAGACGTTGCAGACAACACCCTTGTTGCCGTGGCGACCGGCGATCTTGTCGCCCTGCTGGATCTTGCGGCGCTGAGCAACAAAGACGCGCACGAGCTCGTTGACGCCAGGAGGCAGGTCATCGCCGGCCTCGCGGCTAAAGCGAACCACGTCAACAACGCGGCCGTAAGAGCCGTGGGGCATCTTGAGGGAGGTATCGCGCACGTCGTGTGCCTTGGCACCAAAGATGGCGCGCAGCAGGCGCTCCTCGGCGGTCAGAGCGGTCTCGCCCTTGGGGGTGACCTTACCAACCAGGATGTCGCCAGGGCCAACCTCGGCGCCAATGCGAATGATGCCGTCCTCGTCGAGGTTGGCAAGCATGTCCTCGCTCATGTTGGGGATCTCGCGGGTGATCTCCTCGGGGCCCAGCTTGGTGTCGCGGGCGTCAATCTCGTGACGCGAGATGTTGACAGAGGTCAACAGGTCGTTCTGAACAACGCGCTCAGAAACGATGATGCCGTCCTCGTAGTTGAAGCCCTCCCACGGCATGTAGGCCACGGTGAGGTTGGCGCCCAGAGCAAGCTCGGAGTGGTCGATGGACGTACCATCGGCCAGGGGCTGGCCCTTCTCGACCTTCTGACCAGCAACCACGATAGGACGGTGGTTGATGCAGGTGGACTGGTTGGAGCGCTGGTACTTGGGCAGGTCGTAGGTCTGCGAACCGTGCTCGTCGGAGTAGACCACCACGTGGGCAGCGTCAACCTTGGTGACGGTGCCGGCGTACTCGGCGCAAATCAGCTCGCCAGAGTCCAGAGCGGCGCGCTCCTCCATACCGGTACCCACAAACGGGGCGTGCGGACGGATCAGAGGCACAGCCTGACGCTGCATGTTAGCGCCCATGAGGGTACGCTTAGCGTCGTCGTGCTCCAAGAACGGGATGAGGTTGGCAGCCACAGAAAGCAGCTGGCGCGGGCTCACGTCCATGTAGTCCACGTCCTCGACCAGGACCTGGGCAGGAGCACCAAAGGAGCCGTCGAAGTCGCGGGTACGGGCGATGATGCGCTCGGGGTTAGAGATGTTGCCCTTCGAGTCCACCTCGATGAACTTGCCGGTCTTGGGGTCAAACGGGGTGTTAGCCGGGGCGATGTTGTGGATTTCCTCCTCGTCGGCGGTCATCCAGTCGATCTTATCGGTCACGACGCCGTTCTCGACGCGGCGGTAAGGCGCCTCGATAAAGCCGTAGTCGTTGACGTGCGCATACAGGGCCAGCGAGCCAATAAGGCCGATGTTGGGGCCTTCGGGGGTCTCGATGGGGCACATGCGGGCGTAGTGCGAGTTGTGAACGTCGCGCACGGCGGTGGGCACGTTGGTACGGCGAGAAGAACCGGACTTGTGGCCGGCCAGGCCGCCGGGGCCCAAGGCAGACAGACGACGCTTGTGGGTAAGGCCAGACAGCGGATTGGCCTGGTCCATGAACTGGGACAGCTGAGAAGAACCGAAGAACTCCTTGATGGCCGCCACGATCGGGCGGATGTTGATGAGGCTCTGCGGCGTGATGTCATCGGCGTCCTGGGAGGCCATGCGCTCGCGCACGACGCGCTCCATGCGGCTCATGCCCACGCGGAACTGGTTCTGGATAAGCTCGCCAACGGTACGCACGCGACGGTTGCCAAAGTGGTCGATGTCGTCCAGGCGGCAGTTGGGGTCGCCGGCGTGAACGGCCAGGAGGTAGCGCAGCGCGGCGACAAGATCCTCCTGCGTGAGGGTCTTCTCGGTGCTGTCGATGTCCAGGCCAAGCTTCTTGTTGACCTTGTAGCGACCGACGCGGGCCAGGTCGTAGCGCTGGGGGTTGAAGAACAGCCCCTCAAGCAGCGAACGGGCGGAGTCCACGGTGGGAGGCTCGCCGGGGCGCTGGCGACGGTAGATCTCGATAAGGGCGTCCTCACGGGTGGTCGCGGTGTCGCGCTCAAGCGTGGTACGAACGATGTCGTTGTCGCCCAGAAGAGACAGAATCTCGTCATCGGTCTCTGCGATGCCCAGGGCGCGCAGGAACATGGTCGCGCTCTGGCGACGCTTACGGTCGATGGAAACAACCAGGTGACCGCGCTTGTCGACCTCAAACTCGAGCCATGCGCCGCGAGTGGGGATGAACTGGGCACGGTGGACCAGGACGCCGTTGTCCATCTCGGAAGAGAAGTAGACGCCCGGCGAGCGGACCAGCTGAGAAACGACCACGCGCTCGGAGCCGTTGATGATGAAGGTACCGCGCTCGGTCATCAGGGGGAAGTCACCCATGAAGACGAGCTGCTCTTTCATCTCGCCGGTCTCGTTGTTGATGAAGCGAACCTCAACAAACAGCGGAGCCTGATAAGAGATATCCTTAGCTCGGCATTCGGCGATTGTGTGGGCGGGGTCGCCAAACTGGTGATCGCCAAAGACGACCTGCAGAGTGCCCGCAGAGTTCTTAATGGGAGAGAACTCGGCGAAGGACTGAGCCAGGCCGTCGCCCATGAAGTGCTCAAACGATTCCCTCTGAACGGAAATCAGGTTGGGCAGCTCCATCGCGGGCGCGATCTTGCTGAACGTCATACGTCCGGTAGTGCCTTGTGGTTTGGTCAGAGAAGTCTTTGCGTTAGACACCAGGCTTTTCCTCCTTCAAAAGGGTGGAAGGCGGCAATTGTCGCAACTTAAAAAAATAACCAAAAGCACGTTTTGAGTCAACGAAAAAGTCTTGACTTGAAGAGCCGTTTAGCATAAATTACTACGCTTTACCCTTTGACCTGCAGTTTTGCTTCTTGACAAGTTTTGTTACTTGTGTAGGTTCGATGTTCAAGCCCGTGACCTGCGCTTATATGACGTCAAGTTGGGAAGTCACGCAGCCAAAACGACGCACCTCTCCCCTCCTCTTTTGCGGCACAAAAAAGGACCCAGGCGCGCGGCCTGGGTCCTGGCTAGGCAATGTCTGCCGATAAGTAAGAAGAAAACTTACTTAAGGGTGACGGTGGCGCCGGCCTCCTCGAGCTGCTTCTTAGCGGCCTCGGCGTCCTCCTTCTTAGCACCCTCGAGAACAGCCTTGGGAGCGCCCTCGACGACCTCCTTGGCCTCCTTCAGGCCGAGGTTGGTCAGAGCACGGACGACCTTGATGACGGCGATCTTGTTGTCGCCAAAGCCCTCGAGGACGACGTCGAAGTTGGTCTTCTCCTCGACCTCAGCGGCAGCGCCAGCAGCGGGAGCAGCGGCGACGGCGACGGGGGCAGCAGCGGAGACGCCGAAGACGTCCTCCAGCTCGTGAACGAGCTCGGAAAGCTCGAGGGCGGGCATCTCCTTGAGGGCCTCAATGATCTCATCTTTGGTGACAGCCATGTCAATTCTCCTTTTAAAACGGGCGCGCTTAGTGCGCCCTTTGAATGAGTAAGTGGTGCGGGCGGTGCATTAAGCAGCGTTCTTCTGGTCGACGACGGCCTGGAGTGCGGTAGCAAGACCACGGGCGGGACCGGCGCAGACAGAAGCAATGCCAGAAAGCGGGCTGCCGATGACGTAGACGAGCTTGGCAAGCAGCTCCTCGCGAGAAGGAAGATCAGCGTAAGCCTTAGCCTCGTCAGCGCTCAGAGCCTGACCATCGGCGATACCGCCGATGAAAGACATCTTCTTAAGCTTCTCGGACTGCTCTTTGATGACCTTGGCGGCCTCAACGGGGTCCTTCTCATAGAAGACGTAGGCGCAGGGGCCGGCGAGCATCTCGTCGATCTCGGGCATACCAGCGTTCTTGAGAGCAAGCTTAACGATGTTGTTCTTGTACACCTTCATCTCGGCGCCGGCCTCGCGCAGAGCGCGACGGACCTGCTGGGTCTCCTTAACAGAGAGGCCAAGGTAGTCGATGACAAAAACGCCTTGAGAAGCCTCGATGGACTGGGAGACCTTCTCGAGCATAGTGACGTTTGCGGAACAGGGCATGAAGTACACCTCCTTTAATTGCGATCAGGCACGAGCCGCCATCTTGGCGGGCCTTAACGCAATGAAAAGGTCCCCGCCTGGCATGGCCAAAGCGGGGACCTCAAGGATGCGAATCTTCGAGACCACCTCGGCGGGCGGGTTACCCCATTAAGCCTTGCGGCACCAGCTGTCTTTGGCAGCGGACGTGCTATGTGGATGCCCTTTTGGGCATTGATTATTCTCTCAGCCAGCCAACGTCATGTCAACCGCAGGCGGCCGATCAACGCCTCAATCACAAGACCAACAAATAAGGCCTGGTCCAGGTGGCGAGAAGCCCTTCTCGCAAAAGGAAAGAGCCCCCGATTACTCGGAGGCTCTTTCCCGGATGGCTTTGTTTAGCTCTACCGATTAGGCGAGGAAGTCGCGGGTGACGGAAGAGTCGACCTTGATGCCAGGGCCCATGGTGGTGGAGATGGCAACGGACTTCACGTACTTGCCCTTAGCAGAAGAGGGCTTGACGCGGAGCAGCTCAGTGTAGAGAGCAGCGTAGTTCTCGACGAGCTTCTCGGTCTCGAAGGAAGCCTTGCCCATGGGGACGTGGCAGATGCCGTAACGGTCGGCGCGGTACTCCACGCGGCCGGCCTTGAGCTCGGCGACCATCTTGGCGACGTCCATGGTAACGGTGCCCAGCTTGGGGTTGGGCATCAAGCCGCGGGGGCCCAGGACCTTACCCAGACGACCGACCTTGGCCATCATGTTGGGGGTAGCGATGGCAGCGTCAAAGTTAATGTTGCCAGCGGCGATCTCGGCGACGAGGTCGTCGGAACCCACGACGTCGGCACCAGCCTCGGTAGCCTCGGTGGCCTTGGCGCCCTCGGCAAAGACGGCGACGCGAACGGTCTTGCCGGTGCCGTGAGGCAGAGAAATGGAGCCACGGACGTTCTGGTCGGCCTTACGGGTATCGACACCCAGGCGGACGGAGACCTCGACGGTCTCGTCGAACTTGGCGGAGGAAAGCTCCTTGGCGAGCTCCATAGCCTCCTTGGGGGTGTAGAGCTTAGCGGAGTCGACCTTGGCCGCAGCCTCGTTGTACTTCTTACCGTGCTTAGGCATTGAATTACCTCCTGTGGTCAACGGGCAAGTGCCCTCCCACATCTTTGGTGGCATGAGCCACCGCTTCTAGAAAGACGCTCTTGCGAGCGGTAAAACCGTGTTACTCGGCGATGGTGACGCCCATGGAGCGGGCAGTGCCGGCGACGATCTTCTTGGCGGCCTCGAGATCGTTGGCGTTGAGGTCGGGCATCTTGATCTCGGCGATCTTGGTGAGCTGCTCCTGGGAGAGCTGGCCGACCTTGTCGCGCTGGGGAACGCCAGAGCCGCTCTTAAGGCCAAGCTCCTTGAGGATCAGCTTAGCCGCGGGAGGGGTCTTGCAGACGAAGTCAAAGGTGCGATCCTCGTAAACAGAGATCTCGACGGGGATGATGTCGCCCTTCTTGTCTGCAGTAGCGGCGTTGAAGGCCTGGCAGAACTGCATGATGTTGACCTGGGCAGCACCCAGGGCGGGACCGACGGGAGGAGCGGGGTTAGCGGCGCCAGCGGGAATCTGGAGCTTGATGAAGCGAACAACCTTCTTCTTAGCCATTGTCATTCTCCTTGAAGAGTGAAAAGCGGAAACGTTCTTATATTTGCGCCAACCCGAGAAGCCTTCCTTTTACAGAAGCGGGTACGGCGGGATAACCTAACCGATGACCGTAATCTGGTCGAGGGTAAGCTCAACCGGGGTCTCGCGACCAAAGATCATGAGCATGACCTTGACCTTGCCGGAGTCTGCCATAACCTCGGAGACCTGGCCGTCGAAGTCGGCGAGAGGACCAGAGAGAACCTTGATGGTCTGGCCGACCTCGATATCGATCGAGGTGCGCTTGGGGGCCACGGTGGTGCCGCGCTCGCCGGAGCGACGCATGATCTTGTCGAACTCGTCGCGGCGAAGGGGCGTAGGCTTACCGTCAAGACCAACAAAGCCGGTGACGCCGGGGGTGTTGCGAACAACGGCCCAGGTGTTGTCGTCGACTTCCATGCGAACCAGGACGTAGCTGGGGAAGACCTTGGACTCCTTGGTCTCGCGCTTGCCGCCCTCCTTGAGCTCGGTGACCTCCTCGGTCGGGATCTTGATGTCGACGACCTTGTCCTCAAGGCCATAAATCTCGATCCTGTGCTCAAGGTCGGTCTTGACCTTGTTCTCGTAGCCGGAGTAGGTGTGGATAACGTACCAACGCTTAGCCATTGTCTTTACCCCCTCAAACCGGTGAAGCCGACAAGAGCGGCAACAATGCCAGAGTCGACGAGCCACAAGATGACACCAAAGACCACAAGGGTGATGATGACGGCCACCGAGTAGTTGGTGAGCTCTGCCTTGGTGGGCCACGTCACGCGGTGCATCTCAAGACGAACGTCGCCAAACCAGTTGGCGATGCGCCTGAAGAAGCCCGGCTTCTTATCGGACTTAGCCTTAGCTACAGCCTTGTCCTTTGCCTTGGCCTCAGACTCCTTAGGGGAGTCAGCAGAAGCGGCCTCGACACGGGCGCGCTCCTCGGCACGGGCCTTGCGCACGCTCCTCTTGTTTCGGTCTTTATTAGGCATCTGGCCTACTCCTTCATAAGTCTTTACATAGAAACCGGCTAACCCTTACGGGAAAGCCGGTGAGAAAATCTGGCAGGCCAGGAAGGACTCGAACCCTCAACAAACGGTTTTGGAGACCGCCGCTCTACCATTGGAGCTACTGGCCTGTAAATGAAGACCGGCTAGTGTTTAGCGGGTCTCCCTGTGCAGGGTGTGCTTACGGCACCAGGGGCAATACTTCTTCAACTCCATACGATCGGGGTTGTTGGACTTGTTCTTGTCCGTGGTGTAATTGCGACGCTTGCACTCGGTGCATGCGAGGGTAACGAGAGTACGCATCAAAACCTCCTGTACACGTTGTCACCCTTGCCGGTTGCATCAGAGTGACGCGGTGGTAAATACTACTACCTCTTTACGCCTTGTGTCAACAGAAGCGAGAAGTGCTCTTCTCAATCACAAAATAGACAAATGATTGAGCAGAACCAGAGGGCTCGAGGAGCTGGCCAACACTACAAAAAACCCGGCACCCATAAGGTGCCGGGCAATAAGCAAATCTAAACCCTAGGGTTTAAATCTACTCGATGATGGAGGTCACGCGGCCGTCGCCGACGGTGTGGCCACCCTCGCGGATAGCGAACTTGAGGCCCTGCTCCAGAGCGATGGGGTGAATGAGCTCGCAGGTGACGGTGATGTGGTCGCCAGGCATAGCCATCTCAACCTTGGTGCCGTTGGAGTCGGTGAGCTCCTGCACGTCGCCGGTGATGTCGGTGGTGCGGAAGTAGAACTGAGGACGGTAACCAGCGAAGAACGGGGTGTGACGGCCACCCTCCTCCTTGGTCAGGACGTAAACCTCACCGGTGAACTTCTTGTGCGGGGTAACCGAGCCGGGCTTGCAGAGAACCTGGCCGCGCTCGATGTCCTCACGCTTGATACCACGGAGAAGGATACCGACGTTGTCGCCAGCCTCGCAGAAGTCCATGGTCTTGCGGAACATCTCGATGCCGGTAGCAACGGAGGTCTGGGTCTCCTTGATGCCGACGATCTCGACCTGGTCGTTGAGCTTGAGCTCGCCGCGCTCGACACGACCGGTGGCAACGGTACCACGACCAGAAATGGTCATGACGTCCTCGATAGCCATCAGGAAGGGCTTCTCGTTGTCGCGGGCAGGGGTCGGGATGTAGGAGTCGACCTGGTGCATGAGCTCGACGATAGCGTCAACCCACTTCTGCTCGCCGTTGAGGGCGCCAAGAGCGGAGCCACGGACGATAGGCAGGTCGTCGCCGGGGAAGTCGTACTCGGAGAGAAGGTCGCGGGTCTCCATCTCGACCAGGTCGATGAGCTCCTCGTCGTCAACCATGTCGCACTTGTTGAGGAAGACGATGATGTAAGGAACGCCGACCTGACGGGCGAGGAGGATGTGCTCGCGGGTCTGAGCCATGGGGCCGTCGGTAGCAGCGATGACGAGGATAGCGCCGTCCATCTGAGCTGCGCCGGAAATCATGTTCTTGATGTAGTCGGCGTGGCCCGGGCAGTCGACGTGAGCGTAGTGGCGCTCCCAGGTCTCGTACTCGATGTGAGCAACGTTAATGGTAATGCCGCGCTGACGCTCCTCGGGAGCCTTGTCGATGTTCTCGAAGGCGGTGTAGTCAGCCTTGCAGCCCTCGGACTCGGAGAGGACCTTGGTGATTGCGGCGGTCGTGGTGGTCTTGCCGTGGTCGACGTGACCAATGGTACCGATGTTTACGTGGGGCTTAGAGCGGTCGAACTTCTCCTTGGCCATTGCCATCCTCCTTTTGGAACAACCTTACGGCTTCCATGGACTTACTACCTACATATGCTTAGCGGCGACCGAAGCCGCCGCTTTGAGCTCTGGTACCGGTGACTGGATTCGAACCAGTGACATCGCGGGTATGAGCCGCGTGCTCTAACCAGCTGAGCTACACCGGCGTAATGCCGTACTGCTTGATATGGAGCCCGCGACCGGATTCGAACCGGTGACCTCTTCGTTACCAACGAAGTGCTCTACCGACTGAGCTACACGGGCGAATGGTGGGGATGCTTGGACTCGAACCAAGGAACCCAGAGGGAGCGGATTTACAGTCCGCCGCAGTTGCCGCTGTGCCACATCCCCATTCTGTTATCAAGCACTTGAGGTGAAGTACTTGTGCCCCTCAAGCGAAGGTTATACTACGGCAGTGTTTCGGCTCTTGTCAATCTATACCCCGCTGCCGGGCGTATCCTCATCACGGTTTGACCACATTCCCAGGTCAGAGGGTATGTTTTTGAGCTTCTCGGTTAATGCATCGCGGGGTTTCTCGCCGTCGCGTCGTGGGCTTTTTCAAAAATGGTTGCCAGATTTAGGAAAAAGTTTTTTGAAAAAAGGCCCCGGACTTTGAAAGTCTGGGGCCTTTGCTTTGGCGCTGGAGCCGGTAGAGGGAGTCGAACCCACAACCCACGGTTTACAAAACCGTTGCTCTGCCATTGAGCCATACCGGCGAGGTTTGTTAACTATACCAGTTCTTTTGGATTTGGCTAGCGCCCGAGCAGGCGCCACAATTTCTCTCGCTGATCGGCCGGAAGACGGTTTTCCAAGGTCATGCGCTGCGTCTGGCGGGTGGCGTTTTCTTGCGCATACTCGACGGCAAGCTCCCCCACGTCATGGACCAGCACGTCTGCCGAGACCTTTTGCACGGGTACGCCACCCACGGTGGAGCGAATGGTGTTGTCGCTGGTGACCACGGTGACGGCGCGCGGGACCAGGCGCCGCTCGGTGACCAGGCGCTCGATCACGGTATCGGCGGTCTCTCCTGTTGCGGAGAAGACCAGGCGGACCCCGGCCTTCTTTAGGGCCGGGCGGTCGGGCGAGACGTTGCCCGCGGCGTCAAAGACCACGATGACCGGGTCGAAGCGGCCCTGGGCGTATGCCGCCACGTCTGCGATGAGAAGGTCGCGGGACTGCTCAAAAGGATCGCTACCTGCACCCTTTTGAGCGCGGGACAGGTAGCGATCGGACTTGAACATGACGTTGTAGCCGTCCACCACGAGCATGGGGCGCTGGCTAGGCATCAGCCGGGCCTCCCTGCATCTGGCGGCGCAGCCACTCATAGGCCATGACGGTCGTGGCCTGGGCAACGTTGAGCGACTCGACGCGACCGCGCTGGGGCAGCTTGGCGGCAAAGTCGCACTTCTCCAGTACTAAGCGAGAAATGCCGTCGCCCTCGGAACCCATGACCAGGGCCACGCGGCCGTCCATGGGGGCATCCCACACGCTGTCGTGGGCGTGCTCGGTCGAGGCGCAGGCCCAAAAACCGGCCTGTTTGAGCTCGTCCAGGGCGCGGCCCAGGTTGGGGACCTGCGCGATGGGGATGTGCAGCACGGCGCCCGCAGAGGTCTTGTAGGCACCCACGCCCACGCTGGCGGCACGGGCCTTGGCGATGACGACGCCGGCAGCGCCCACGACCTCGGCCGTGCGCACGATGGCGCCGAAGTTGCCCTCGTCGGTCACGTGGTCAAGCACTATGACCAGGGCGTTACCGTCTCCGGCGCGTTTGATGATGTCTGAGAGGTTGGAATACGAGAAGGGCTTGGTCTGGACAATGATGCCCTGGTGGGCGCCGTGGCTGGACAGGCCATCCAGGCGGGCGCGAGACACACGCTCGATCTCGACGCCGTCTTGGGCAAGCGCTGCCACCAGGCGGTCGAGGTTGGCGTCCTTCTCTCCGGTGGGGTTGCAGACCATGGCGCTGACCAGGGGCATTCCACTGGCAAGGGCCTCCTCGACAGCGCGGCGGCCCTCGATGAGGTCAGAGCGAGACGGGCCCTGTTTGCGCGGCGGGCGGCCCGGCTGGGACGCAGCGGCGTAAGAAGGCTTGCCGGCGCCGCGGCTGCCGGCGGGCTTGCCGCCAGGACGACCTGCGGTCTTTCCGGCGCCCTTGCCTGCGGGCTTTCCGGCGCCCTTGCCTGCGGGTTTGCCGGCGTAGCGACCGGCAGGGGCGCCGCCGCGACCAAACTGACCGCCGCGGTTGTTACCGGCGCCGCCGCGCCCGGCAGAGCCGCCGGGCCTCGAAGAACTTCTCGCCATGGGTTAAGCCTTCCTGCGCAAACGGGCACCGGCAGCGGTGTCCTCGACCATAAGGCCCAGCTCGCCGATGCCGTCGCGGATGGCGTCGGCCACGCCCCAGTTCTTGGCCGCGCGGGCCTCTTGTCGGGCGGCGAGAAGGGCGTCTGCGGCCTCGGCGGGCGAGGCGCCCTGGTAGCCGGCGTGGGTGGCGGCCAGGTCAACCAGCTCGGCGGGCAGGTCGTCTTCCTCGCTCTTTTGGCCCAGCTTGATGCCCATGACGCCCGCCAGCTCGCAGATCATGTCGGCGGCGCGCAGGCACACGGCGGTCGAAGTGTCCTGACCGGCCTGGGCCAGGTAGGTGTTGGCGGCCGTAACCAGCGCAAAGATCGCGGCCAGGCCACCGGCGGTGTTGAAGTCGTCATCCATCTGGGTGACAAAGTCCTCGCGGGCGGCGTCGATGGCGCGACCCAGGGTACGGTCGGCGTCGTTGAGTTCGCCGTCCTGCGGGGCCTGGTCGGCGGCCCAGCGCAGGTTCTTGACCGCGGTCTGCAGGCGCTCGAGGGTGCCCACGTTGCCGTTAAGGCGATCAAAAGAGAAATCAAGCGGGGCGCGGTACTGGGTCTGCAACATAAGCAGGCGCACGGCGTCGGCGGGGTACTTGTCCAGGACTTCCTTCAAGGTGTAGAAGTTGCCCAGCGACTTGGACATCTTCTCGCCGTCGACGCGCAGCATGCCGGTGTGCATCCAGGTGTTGGCCAGTGCCTTGTCCCAGGCGCACATGGCCTGGGCGGTCTCATTCTCGTGGTGCGGGAAGATGAGATCGGCGCCGCCGCCGTGGATGTCGATGGGGGTGCCCAGGTAGCGGTGGATCATTGCGCAGCACTCGGTGTGCCAGCCGGGGCGGCCTTCTCCCCAAGGCGACGGCCAGCTGGGCTCGCCGGGCTTGGCGGCCTTCCACAGGGCAAAGTCAAAGGGGTCGCGCTTCTCGTCGTTGACCTCGACGCGCTCGCCGGCGCGCAGCTGGTCAAGGTCGCGACCAGACAAGATGCCGTAGTTGTGGTCCGAGCGCACCGAGAAGTACACGTCGCCCGAAGGCACGGGGTAGGCAAAGCCCTTCTCGATAAGAAGCTGAATCATCTCTTGCATGGCCTCGATCTCGCGCGTGGCGCGGGGGCGAATATCGGGGTCAAGGATGCCAAAGCGGTGCATCTGCTCGATGAAGGCGTTAGAGAACTCCTCGGCCACAGCAGCGGCCGTGGTGCCCTGCTCGTTGGCGCGGTTGATGATCTTGTCGTCGACGTCGGTGAGGTTCTGGGCAAAGGTGACCTGGTAGCCCTTGTACATGAGGTAACGGCGGATCACGTCAAAAGAGAGGAACGTGCGGGCGTTGCCAATGTGAATCTGGTCGTAGACGGTGGGGCCGCACACGTACATGCGGATCTTGCCGTCTTCGATGGGCTTAAGCTCCTCTTTTTTGTGGGTCTGGCTGTTGTAGACGAGCATGGCGCTCTCCTTATTCCCTTGGCTTTCGCGTTGCCTTTAGCGCGAAAGAGTCTATACGTTTTTCTCCAGCAGGGCCACGGCCCATGCGGCAATCCCTTCTTTGCGGCCAACGAAGCCCAGGTGCTCGGTGGTGGTGGCCTTAAGGCCAACCTGGTCTACCGAGATGCCCATAGCGTCTGCCATGTTCTGGCGCATGGTTTCGCGGTAGGGGGCGAGCTTGGGGGCTTGGGCCGCGATGGTACAGTCAAAGTCGAGAAGCTCATAGCCCGTCTGGCGTGCAAGGGCGGCCACGTGGCGGAGAAGCTCGATGGAGTTCGCGCCCTCGTAAGCCGGGTCTGTGTCGGGGAAAAGCTTGCCGATGTCGCCCGCGCGCATGGCACCCAGGATGGCGTCCATAAGGGCGTGCGTCACGACGTCGGCGTCGGAGTGGCCAAGAAGGCCCACGTTAGAAGGTATGTCCACACCGCCCAAGATGAGCTTTCTGCCCTCTTGCATCTGGTGGACGTCATAGCCGTGGCCGATTCTTAAGGTGCCCAATCAGTTGTCCCCCTCTAACGTTCTGCCGCAGCCTTCATCAATAAGGCGCTGCTCAAGCGTGGCCTGGGCAACCGCCAGGTCTTCTGGAATCGTGACCTTGAGGTTGTCGCGCGAGCACTCGACGCAGCGAACGCGGCCGCCGTGGCGCTCGACCAGCGAGGCGTCGTCGGTGCCGGCAAAGCTGTCCCACACGGCCGCCTTGTGGGCCGCCATGACGGCGCGCAGCCTAAAGACCTGCGGGGTCTGGGCCGCCCAGTAGATGGTGCGGTCGGGCGTGGCCACGATATCGGTGCCCTCCACCAGCTTCAACGTGTCGATGCACCGAGAAGCGCAGATGGCTCCCGCAAGCTCGGGGTTCTGGCGCACGCAGGCGCAGGCCCGCTCGATCATCTCGACCTCAACCAGGGGCCGGGCGGCGTCGTGGATAGCGACAAACGGCAGGTCGCGCGGCACGCGCGAAAGGCCCGAGAGAGACGAGGCCTGGCGGGTGTCGCCGGCGGGCGCCAGCTCTACCGGGCAGCGCAGCGTAAGGCGAGACAAGACGTCTTGCTGCACGTTCTTCACCTTGTCGGGCGCGCAGACGATGATGATGCGCTCGATCGAGGGCGCGCGGTCAAAGGCCATGACCGACCAGCACAACAGCGGCAGGCCGCAGAGGTCCACAAACTGCTTGCCGCGCGGGTCACCAAAGCGCTCGCCCGAGCCACCAGCGACGATGACCGCCGCGGTGTCGGGCACGTTGGGCAGGCCCGCCGCATCTGTGGCCTGCTCCTGCGCACAGACGCAGGCGCCACCAAACGGGGTACTTGAGCTGGCACTCATTCGTTCTTCCCCCACATACGGTGCAGTGAGTTGGCAAGAACGCCGGGGTTCTTGACGCCGATCTCGCCCAGGCGCGACGGGTCGTCGTCAACAGCCTCAAGGACGTCTTGCAGCGAGCCGTACTCGTCGACGATCTTATCGGCCATGCCCTCGCGCACGACCGAGACGCGCGACAGGGTGCGCAGGCCCAGCGGGGTCATGATGCTGTCCTCGCCGCGCTCGTCGCTATAGCCCAAGAGCTTGGCGATGTACTTGGCACTTCTCAGTTTGGTGTTATCGGTGTCGTGGAGCTTCTTGCGGATCTGCGCGGCGGCTTCCTCGGAAGAGTCGCTGGCGTAGTCGCGGATCATCAGGGTGTAGGTGTCGTCCATGCCGGCCAGGAACTCCTCGCGCTGCATGGTCGTGGTCTTTCCTTCTCGGCCCAGCTGGATGATGCAGTCGTCAAGCTGCTCTCCGGCGGTGAGAAGGACCTCGAAGAGATAGAAGATGTTGGTGATGTCGCCCAACGTGACGTAGTTGTCCAGCTCGAGGCTGGTGAGGCGCAGAAGGCCGCGGTCGATCTGCGAGCGCGTGCTTTGCATGGCCGTGGTGAGCTGGTTGACCGAGACCATGAGGTCCGAGACGTTCTTGAGCTCCAGGCCCTGGCCGCCCACGTAGACATTGATGACCGAGCGGCGCTCGGAGACCGAGACGACCATGGCCTTGGTGAGAAGGCTCATGCGGGCGGCGGTGCGGTGGCGCGTGCCCGTCTCGGTCGTGGGAAGCGACGGGTCGGGGTTGAGGTGGTAGTTTGCGCGCAGGATCTTGGTGAGGTCCTTGTCAAGAATTACGGCGCCGTCCATCTTGCACAGCTCGAAGAGGCGGTTGGCCGTGAAGGAAACGTCCAGCTTAAAGCCGTCGTCGCCGGCGGCCAGGACGTTTTCTGTGTCGCCGATGCAGATAAGCGCGCCCATGTGGCCGGCGATGATCATGTCCAAGGCGTGGCGCAGGGCGGTCCCCGGCGCCGTCTTCTTGATGGCGTCCTCAAGGGTTATCTCGTGATCGGTGGCAAGCACCTCAAACTGTCCCGTATCCATGGCGGGTCCCTCCGTCTGGTTGCTGATGGTGATGCGGCCCGGCGCGCGGGTGCGCGGCCTGGCCGCATCGTGTCAGCCTGATTTGTCTTGAGTATAGGCCTTAACTTGTGGGTCTTCTTAGGTGAGTCTTTTCTCTCCCCTACTCGCTTCTCTCCCCTACTCGCCGGCCGAGGCCAGGCCGTCCGTGGTGGTCGAGGCACCGCCGCGGCGCGGGGTTGCGCTGGCGAGGCTGGCCTGCGACAGGTGCTCGCGCTTGCGAGGCGCCGGGATCTGGCCCGCCGTCTTGGTGAAGGTGAGCTTGCCGTCCTGGGCATCTACCAGCACGATGTCGCCCGCCTTCCAGCCGCCTTGGAGAAGTTCCTCGGAAAGAGGGTCCTCGATGAGGGTCTGGATGGCGCGGCGCAGGGGACGGGCGCCGTAGATCGGGTCGGCGCCCTCTTTGGCCACGAGGTCGCGGGCGGCGTCGGTGAGCTCGATGGACATGCCCTGGGCCACCATGCGGTCGCGCAGCTCGGCCACCATGAGCTCCACGATGCCGCGGAGCTGCTCGTTGGTGAGGGACTTGAAGACCACGATCTCGTCCACGCGGTTGAGGAACTCGGGGCGGAAGAGCTTCTTGAGCTCGCCCATGACGCGGCTGGTGATCTCTTTGTCAGAGAGGCCGGCGTTGCCCGCGGCCGAGAAGCCCATCGTGGAGGTGTGGGCGATCTCGCGCGCGCCGATGTTGGACGTCATGATGATGACGGTGTTGGAGAAGTCCACGTGACGGCCCTGGCCGTCGGTCAAGCGGCCCTCGTCCAGAATCTGGAGAAGGACGTTGAAGACGTCGGGGTGGGCCTTCTCGATCTCATCGAAGAGGATGACCGAGTAGGGACGACGGCGCACAGCCTTGGTAAGCTCGCCGCCCTCGTCGTAGCCCACGTATCCCGGAGGCGCGCCCACGAGCTTCGAGACGGCGTGCTTCTCCATGAACTCGGACATGTCGAAGGTGATCAGGGCGTCTTGGCTGCCAAAGAGGAACTCGGCCAGGGACTTGGCCAGCTCGGTCTTGCCCACGCCAGAGGGGCCCAGGAAGATGAACGAGCCGCCGGGGCGACGGGGGTCCTTGAGCGGGCTGCGGGAGCGGCGGATGGCCTTGGCGACCTTGGTCACGGCCTCGTCCTGGCCAACGACGCGCTGGTGGAGGACCTCCTCGCAGCGCAGGAGCTTTGAGGCCTCGCCCTCGGTGATGTTAGAGACGGGGACGCCGGTCATCTCGGACACGATGTCTGCGATGTCGGACTCGTCGACGGTCACGACGTTGTCTTCCAGGGACTTGTGCCAGGCGGCCTCGAGCTCTTCTCGGCGGGCGAGAAGGTCCTTCTCCTCGTCGCGCAGGCGAGCGGCCTGCTCGAACTCCTGGGCGGCGGCGCTTTGGGCCTTCTCGTCGCGCACGCGGATAAGGTCGGCGTCTACCTGGGCGATCTCGGGCGGGAGGCCCATGCGGTGGATGCGGGTGCGGGCGCCGGCCTCGTCCAGGACGTCGATGGCCTTATCGGGCAGGAAGCGGTCCTGCACGTAGCGGCTAGACAGGGTGACAGCGGCGTGGATGGCGGCCTGGGTGTAGCGGACGTGGTGGTGCTTCTCGTAGCGCTCTTGCAGGCCGGCGATGATGGTGAGGGCGTCCTCTTCGCTGGGCTCGCCGATGTTGACGGGCTGGAAGCGGCGCTCGAAAGCGGAGTCCTTCTCGATGTGCTTGCGGTACTCCTCGGCGGTGGTGGCGCCGATGACCTGGATTTCTCCGCGCGAGAGAGGCGGCTTGAGGATCGAGGCGGCGTCGATGGAGCCCTCGGCCGAGCCGGCGCCGATCACGGTGTGGATCTCGTCGATGAAGAGGATGTCCTCGGGGTTTTGCTCGAGCTCGGCGACGACCTTCTTCATGCGCTCCTCGAACTCGCCGCGGTACTTTGATCCGGCGACGAGGGAGGCCAGGTCAAGCGTCCAGACCTGCTTGCCGCGCAGGATATCGGGAACGTTGCCCGAGGCGATGAGCTGGGCCAGGCCCTCGACGATGGCGGTCTTGCCCACGCCCGGGTCGCCCAGGACAAGCGGGTTGTTCTTCTGGCGGCGGGCAAGGACCTGCATGACGCGCTCGATCTCGCGGTCGCGGCCGATTACGGGGTCGAGTTTGCCCTCGCCGGCCAGCTTGGTGAGGTTGCGGCCGTATTTCTCGAGGTAGGAGCCTTCGTCGGCGGGCTGGTTGGAGAAGCCGCCGCCGACACCCATGAAGACCTGGCCCTGGGCGGGGCGCTGCTTGTTGGCGGTATTCTCGGTGCTGGAAGAGGCCAGGTCGTTGACGGCGTTGCGCACGGCGTCGCCCGAGACGCCCATGGAGCGCAGAGCGTCCATGGCGCGGCCGTTGCCCTCGCTCACGATGCCCAGAAGCAGGTGCTCGGTGGCGATGTAGGTCTGGCCGTGAGTCATCATCTCGCGGTAGGCGTCCTCCAACACGCGCTTGGCGCGCGGGGTGAAGGGGATGTGGCCGCCGGGGACGGGCTCGTTGTCGGTGCTGGTGAGGTCGCGAACGGTGTCGAGGGTCTCGTCGTAGGTGACCTCGAGCTTGGCCAGGGCCTTGGCGGCCACGCCCTCGCCTTCCTTGATGAGGGCCAGCAGGAGGTGCTCGGTGCCCACGTACATCTGGCCCAAGCCGCGGGCCTCTTCTTGGGCCAGGCTCATGACCTTGCGGGCCTTGTCGGTGAACTTCTCAAACATGCTTGGTGCATACCTTTCGTTGAGCTTTTTTGCGCCGGGCGGCGGCAGGGCGCTCGCGCGGTGGCAAAAAGGCTGAATAGTCAATCTAGAGTATGTACCCCGTCAGGCGCGATGGCAAACCGGCGTCACCAGACGGCAACGCCCTGCCGCACGGCCCGCGGCCGCGCGGCAGGGCGTTGTGGCGGGCGCCGCGGCGGGCCAAATTAGCCTCGCAAGCGCATCCGGCTGACTCATCCCATAGTAAAACTGACTTTGCGGAGTAGCCAGGAAATGCGCAAGCCGCTCAACTGGGCAAACGCAACGCTCATCCAACTGACTACTTGTCCTGGCCGATTTTACTATGGGATGAGTCAGCCCATCTGATAGCTTCTGCCCATGGACATCACAATTTGTGACATAACCGCGCTTCACTACTGGAGAATTCCACCCGTAGTCCAGCTTCTTGCGACCGCGCCGCAGGCCGACGCACGCCTGGCCCGCCTCTTGACCGACCACGACTTCGACCAGCTTTCGGCGAACTACGTTGCAGCCCGGGAAAAGTTCAAAAAGAAGCACAGCGGTAGTCCCGGCGAAACATATCGCATGCTTATGGACGCCGTCCCGCTTTTGTCTCTTTGCGGCAGCGGGCCTTTTGATGTCCTAAGCACTTATAAAGGCGAGGTCCGCGAGTCGGGGCTCGTGAAACCGCGACTTTGGCGCCAGGATCTTCCCGTCGGCTCGATCCGTGAGGCCACGAGCATCTTTGGCGTCACTTCGCCTGAGTTCACCCTGCAGCAGGCTGCATCTCACATGAACTTCGGGCAAACCCTGCTTGTTGCCACCGAGTTCTGCGGCGGCTTTTCTGTCTTCCAAACCCCCGAACCAATGACTGGTATTATCCAGCGCCTTTGTAACCAGGGTCGCTTGCCCAAAATTGGCGGCTGGTCACCTTGTCTTGATTCCAACGGCGCCCTCACAGACCTGTGGTCGCGCAAGCCGCTAACAACCCCGACGGCGCTCCAGCGTTTTGCAGCAGAGGCCGAATCCCCGCTTGGTCGCGAACGCCTTGCCCGTGCGGCAAAGTTTGTCGTGGCGGGGGCCGCTTCTCCTTTCGAGGCGCAGGTCGGCGTCCTCTTGGGCCTGCCAACTCGCTGCGGCGGCGCCGGTCTTTCCGGCTTTGTCTACAACAAGCGAATTGGTCTTGCGCCCGATGCCGCTCTTATAGCACAAAGAAGCTGCTGCTATTGCGACTTGTATTGGGACGAGGGCGTCGACCTAGAGTGCCACAGCAAGACCTGGCACGCGGCGGTCGACAGCCAGCTCTCGGACTTTTCACGCGAAGCAGCGCTTGACCTTATGGGCATCGACGTTGTTCCCGTGACGCATGAGCAAGTCGGCTCAAAGAGAAAGCTCGACGCAATCGCTCGCATCATCGCAGGCAAGCTCGGCCGCAAACTTCGGGTCAAAAACGCGACAGAGCTAAAGACAGAGGCACGATTGCGGAACGAAGTGCTTAATTTCGACTGGCATTAATCGCTCCGCCTGACTCATCCCATAGTAAAACCGACTTTGCCGAGTAGCTCCCAACCGAACAGGCTGCTCAACTGGGCAAATGCAACGCATGCTCGCGAAGCTACTTGCCCTAACCGATTTTACTATGGGATGAGTCAGGCGGGCCGGTTGCGGGCGCCCAAAGCGGGGCGATTTACTTGGCGGCGGCGATGAGGTCTTGCTCTGAACCGTTCCAATCTGCCCTGCGAGGGTTGTACTCGCTAAAGTTGCAGGGGTCGCAATACCACTTGGCGGCGTACCACTCGGAGTGCATGGGCTTGCCGCAGCGCGGGCAGGGACGGTAGATGATTTTTCGACTCGTGGTATCGAATTGCCCACAGTAAAGGCCACACTTGATGCTTATCCAGGTCATAGGGTTGGTCTTGCCGCGAACGGCGCCCTCGACCTCGGAAAGTTCGGCATCGCCCAGGGGCGCAACAGGGGCGTTCTTATCAGATTCCATGGTTGTTCCTTTCGCGCAGGAGGATGATGAACGGTGAGCGCAAACCCCGGCAGATTAACGATCCAGGGGGCTTTTGTCGGTGCAGCGGTCATATTCCTCTTTGGTGACCCACCTCCAGCCGCCGGCGGCTATGTTGGGTTTAAGGCGAAACTCAAAGACCCACGACGAGTCACAGGGCTTGCAGCTCCATTTGATGCACAGTAAATCGGGGGTAACGGGACGCCCACAGTTGGGGCACAGATACTTGTTTGAAACTGTCACGCCACTCGACCAGATGTAGTACCGGTCGCTCTCCTCGTCGTGATACTTGGAGTAGCCGCCAGCAACCTCGGCGAGCTCGGCATCGTTGAGGGCCTTGGGCGCAGCTTCGCGAATCTTGTCCTGAGTGCTCATTGGGTCCTCCTCTGTTCGCGGGCTCACGCGGAGAAACAGGCAACGGGGGGCTTCTCCGCAACTCAATCGTAGCGTTTAAAACCACGCGCGTTTGCTAGCCCAAGAAGTATGGACACGATGGTTATTTAGCGGCGCGACACAAAGAAGCGCCCCGGTAGTCGAAGTCCGACTACCGGGGCGCTTACGTGCGCGTTTAGGTTAAGACGGCGAGAAGACCGCGCGTTAGTTGACGCCCTCGCAGGTGGGCTGGATGGCCTTCATCGCGTCGATCACGCTGGCAAACAGCTCGTCGAGCTCCATGCCCATAAGCTCGGCGCCGCGACGAATCACGTCGCGATTGCAGCCGGCGGCGAACTTCTTGTCCTTGAACTTCTTCTTGAGGCTCTTGACCTCGAAGTCCATGACCGACTTAGACGGGCGCATAAGGCACGCGGCCTGAATCAGGCCAGAAAGCTCGTCGCAGGCGTACAGCACGCACTCCATCTTGGCCGTGGGAGCGGGCAGGTCGGGGTTGTTGTCCGAGTTGTGGGTCTGGATGGCGCGGGCAAGCTCGGGCTTGGCGCCGGCCTCGGCCAAGATCTCGCCGGCCTTGACGGTGTGCTGCACCTCGTCCTGGAACTTCTCCCAATCAAGGTCGTGGAGAAGGCCGACCTGGCCCCAGAACTCGACGTTTACCGGGTCGTACTGCTCGGCGTAGTAGCGCATGAGGCCCTCGAGGGTCTGGCCGTGCGCGATGTGGAACGGGTCCTCGTTGTACTGCTTGAGCAGGTCAAAGGCCTGCTCGCGGGTAAGGCCGGTCTCGAGCGCGGGGGCCTCGGCGCGGCCCGCGGCGGCCTCGTTGGAGGCGCCGTTCTCGGCATCATCTGCCAGGGCGTCCACAGAGGCGGCGGTACCGTCGGTGGTCTCGGGAAGCTGGCTGGCGATGTCGGCCTTGGTGATGGTCTCGGGCTTCATGGCCGGGAAGAGCAGGACGTCGCGGATGGCGGGCGCGTCGCAGAAGAGCATGACCATGCGGTCGATGCCGTAGCCAATACCGCCCGCGGGAGGCATGCCGTACTCAAGCGCGCGCACGTAATCGTAGTCGTAGCCCATGGCCTCGTCGTCGCCGAAGCCCTTGGCCGCGACCTGCTCGGCAAAGCGGCCGGCCTGGTCGACGGGGTCGTTAAGCTCGGAGAAGGCGTTGGCGTACTCGTGGCCGCAGATGACCAGCTCAAAGCGGTCGGTCAGGCGCGGGTCGTCGTCCTTGCGCTTGGAAAGCGGGCTAACCTCCTCGGGGTAATCGCACACAAAGGTGGGGTTGACCAGCGTGGCCTCGCCCAGCTCGTCGTAGATCTCGAACAAAAGCTTGCCCGCGCCCCAGTTGTCCTGGGTCTCGATGCCGCGTGCCTCGCACAGCTCACGCAGGTGCTCGACGGGCGTGTCCATGTCCACGTGCTCACCGATAACCTCGGAGGCAATCTCTGCCAGGGGGCGAGAAGCCCAGGTACCGGACATGTCGACGGTCTGACCCTGGTAGGTGATGACCTCGTGGCCCTCCTCGCAGCCGCAGACCTCACGCGCGATGGCCTTGAACAGGCCCTCGGTCAGCGCCTTCATGCCGTCCAGGTCGGAGTAGGCGCAGTAGGCCTCCATCGAGGTGAACTCGGGGTTGTGGGTAAGGTCCATGCCCTCGTTGCGGAACTGGCGCCCGATCTCAAAGACGCGCTCAAGGCCGCCCACGATGCAACGCTTAAGCGGCAGCTCGGTGGCGATGCGCAGGTAGAAGTCGCGGTCAAGAGCGTTGAAGTGGGTCACGAACGGCTTGGCGTTGGCGCCGCCCAAAATGGCGTGCATCATGGGGGTCTCGACCTCCATGTAGCCGTCGGCCTCCATGTAGCGGCGGATCAAGCTGATGATCTGGCTGCGCTTGCGGAAGGTCTCGCGCACGTCGGCGTTCATGATGAGGTCGACGTAGCGCTGGCGGTAACGAACCTCGCGGTCGGTCAAGCCGTGGAACTTCTCGGGCAGCGGGCGCAGCGACTTGGAAAGCATTTCCAAGTGGGTGGGGGCAATGGAGAGCTGGCCGCGCTTGGTGCGGATGACGTGGCCCGTGGCGCCAATGACGTCGCCCAGGTCAAAGTTGGAGAGAAGCGCCCAGTCACCCTCGGGCAGGTTGTTGACCTGGCAGAAGAGCTGGATAGAGCCCGTGCAGTCCTCAAGCACGATAAAGGCGATCTTGCCCTGCTTACGCAAGGCGCGGATGCGGCCGGTGAGCGAGTAGACGTCCTGGGTCACGGCGCCGTCCGCAAGCTCGGCGTAGCGCTCCTCGAGCTCGGCGGCGTGGGCCGTCACCGTGGAGTGGATAGGATACGGCTGAACACCGGCGTCGATGAGCGCCTGGCGGCGCAGGCGGCGCTGGGCGCGCTCGTCGTTGGTGCTGACGGTCTGGGTCTGGGCTTGGTCGGCCATGCTCGCTGGGTTCCTTTCGGGCGCTCGCGCCCCGTCGCTTGTGTTTGGATTGAGCCGGCCGCCGCGGGCAAGCCGGTTAACTGGTTAGACATTCAAACTTGAGAGTATAGCAGCTGTTAGGAGCCGCGGCAGGCGCTTGCGGCACAGGCGGCGAGAAGGCCATAGGGCCGCGACAAAAATGCCGCCCGGCGCGGGGTGCGTCGGGCGGCTGTGGTGCAAGGTTGACTTACTGAGAAGGGCTAGTCACGGTTGCGGCGGCGACGAAGGAGACCGGCTGCAACGAGGAGGCTTGCCGGGGCCAGGGCGAGCAGGGCGTTTGCCGAGGCGTCGCCCGTCTGCGGGGTGCCGGCGGGCTTCTGGGCCTTTGCGGAGGACTCGGAGGGCGCCGGCGCGGCGGGCTGCTCGGGGGTCGCCGGGGACTCGGGGGTGTCGGGAGTCTCGGGCGTGTCGGGCGCGTCGGGCTCGTCCGGGGTATCCGGCTCGTCAGGCGTGTCGGGCCCGTCAGGCGTGTCCGGCTCGTCCGGGGTGTCGGGCGTGTCCGGGGTGTCGGGAGTGTCCGGTGTGTCGGGCGTATCCGGAGTGTCCGGAGTGTCAGGAGTGTCAGGTGTATCCGGGGTGTCGGGCTTATCAGGGTCGTCGGGCGTGTCGGGCTCGTCCGGCTCGTCGGGCACAACCGGCGCCGTGTAGGCGTGGGTGAACAGGGCCGACTTGGACCCGTCCGTCTCGGCGTAAGAACAGTCCGCCCCGTCGCGGGTGTACTCGATGCTCTTGACCTCGACCTTGCGGTTGGTCTGGTCCATGCCCACGGTGACGGTGGCCGTGACCTGGCCCTGGAGGGTCCAGTTGGTCGCGTCGCCATCGGCGGCGGAAACGGCGATGGTGTAAGTGTGGGCGCCGCGCATGTTGCGAGTGTAGGACAGGGCGTCGAAGGCCACGGCCTGGCCGGCCTTGGCGGTCTTGGCGTCGATGACCTGACCGCTGGCGTCCTTTAACTCGTACTTGAACTCCTTGCCGGCAACAGAGTCGGTCGCGCCCGTGACCTCGCTGCGGGCCTTAAGAACAGCCGCAGCTTCGCTGTAATAGGCGTTGTTGAAGCTCACGGTATAGGAGCCGTCGTCGCCCTTAGTCACGCGGCTGTAGTCAGAGGCCCCGCCGGCTTGCTCGACCAAGGTGACGTTAAGGCCCGTGACCTGGCCGTCGTTGCCCTTGGCCTCGGTCACCTCAAAGGTCACGGCAACGTCATCGGCGTTCATCCAGTTGGCGTCAGGGTTGGCGTCCTCAGAGACCGTGTAGGTATAGGTGCCGGGCTTGGTGAAGGCAAGGGCCTCAAACGCGGCGGCGGGATTCTGCGCATCGACGGCGGCAGAGCCGATCTTCTCGGCGCCGTCCTCGCCCTCTTGGTACAGCGAGAAGGAGAAGCTCTCGCCGTCGTTGAGAGCGCCTCCGTTGACAGTCTTCTTGACGCCAAGGGTCGCGATGGCTGCGTAGGCGTTGTTGAAGGTAAGGGCGTCCTTGCCCTGGCCGTAGTCGACGGTGGCGGTCATGGTGCCGTCGCGGTCATCGGACACAGAGACGCTCACCTTCTGGTCGGCAGCGTTGGTCCAGCCATCGCCGGGCTCGCCCAGCTCGCTAACGACATAGGTGATGACCTGGCCCGCATTGTCCAGGTCGTAGATGACGCCGTCGAAGGCCGCGGTCTGGCCGGCCTTGACCTTGACGGTCGAGACGGGCTCGCCGGTCTTCTCGCCGCTTTCGTTGGTCTCGTAAAGGCCAAAGGCGAATTCGCGGTCGGGCGCCCACTCGCCGCCGTTGACGGTCTTGGTGACGTTGAGCTCAAGCTCGCCGGCGCAGGAGTAGGTGTTGTCGAAGACCAGGGCGTCCTGCAGATCGGGGTAGCTGACCTGGGCCGTCATGGTGCCGTCGCCGTTATCGGCCACGGCGACGTCGACGGTCTGGTCGGCGGCGTTGGCCCAGCCGTTGCCGGCGGCGTTGGTCTGGCTAACGACGTAAGTGATGACGTCGCCGTCGTTGTCCTGGTCGTAGGTGACGCCGGTGAAGCTCGCAGTCTCCCCCGCCTTGACGGTAACAGTCGAGATGGGCTCGCCGGTCTTGTTGCCAAAGCTGTCGGTCTCGAAGAGGCCAAAGGTGAACTCGCAGTCGGTCTGGTACGCGCCGCCGTTGGCGGTTGCCGTGACGTTAAGGTTGAGTTCGGTGGAAGCGGCGTACTTGTTGTCGAAGGCGGCCGCGCCGGCGTAGGACTGGGCGCCATCGGCGTCTTGCCTGTAGGTCACCGTGGCAACAAGCTTATTGTCGGACCCGCGGCGGGAGACCTGGACGGCGGCGATGACGTCGGGTGCGGCGGTCCAGCCGCTGGCCAGCTGGCTGGTCTCGTGGATGCGGTAGGTGTAGGTCTTGCCCTCATCGCCGTCGCTAAGCGTAACGGCCGAGAAGAGCGCGGAGCCATCCTCGTCGGTGGTCACGGGGTCAAGCTCGGGCGCCGCGTCGGCGTTGTCGCCCTCGGCCGTGGCCGAGAAGGTAAAGGTCTGTTCAACCGTGGGCAGCGAGCCGTTGACCGTCTTGACCAGGGCCAGCTGGAACTGGCCATCCGCCTGTTTGTAAGTGTTGTCGAACAACGCCGCAGAACCGCTGGGGGCAGCCGAGGAGTACTCGACCTTGGCCGCCTTGAGCGTGCCGTCGCCCGCGTCATCGCCCACGGTGACGCGGGCGGTGACGTCATCGGCCAGGGTCCAGCCGGTCATGCCGGGCGTCGTCTCGTGGATGGTGTACTCGTAGGTCTTGCCGGCATCGGCCAGGCCAAAGGCGATGTCGCCAAACGAAGCCGTGGCAGTGCCCACCGTAGTGGCAGAAGTGGCCTTGGGCATCGGGGCGCCCTCGGTCACCGCGGTAAGCGAGAAGGAGAACTGCGCGTTGTCTGCGGGGACGGCGCTGTTGACCAACTTGGCGATTGCGATGCTCGCCGTGCCCGTGGCCGCGTAGGTATTGTTGAAGGCGAGGGCGTCCTTGCCCTGGCCGTAGTCAACGGAGGCAACCACGATGCCCTGGCCGTTATCGGCCACAGCGACCTTGACAGACTGGTCGGCCGCCTTGGTCCAGCCGTTGCCAAGCTCGCCCAGCTCGCTCACCACATAGGTGATGGTCTGACCCGCGTCGTCCTGGCCAAAGAAGTTGCCGCTTAGGACGGCAGTCTGGCCGGCCTTGACCGTGGCAGCGGCGATGGCCTCGCCCTTCTTGGCGCCGGACTCGTCGGTCTCAAAAAGGCCCAGCTCAAAGTCCTTGTCGGTCTGGTAGGTGCCGCCGTTGACGGCAACGGTCGCCCTGACCACGAGCTCACCGGCGGCGGTGTAGGTGTTGTCGAAGACCAGGGCGTCCTTGCCCGCGGGATAGTCGACGGCGGCGCTCACGGTGCCGTCGCCATTGTCAGTCACGGTGACCTTGACGGCCTGGTCGGCAGCCTTGGTCCAGCCGTCGCCAAGCTCACCCAGCTCGCTCACGACGTAGGTAATGGTCTGACCGGCGTCGTCCTGGTCATAGACGACACCCCCGAAGGTCGCGGTCTGCCCGGCCTTGACCTTGATGGTCGAGACAGGCTCGCCGGTCTTCTCGCCGTTTTCATTGGTCTCGTAAAGGCCAAGCTCGAACTCGCGGTCGGTGGCGTACTTGCCGCCGTTGACGGTTGCGCAGACGTTAAGCTCAAGCTCCCCAGCGGCCGCATAGGTGTTGTCGAACGCCGCCGCATCGGCCTCGACGCCGTCGTAGGTCACCGTGACGGGCAGCTCGCCGTTAGCGCCGCGGGTGCCCACGGTCACGGTGGCGGTCACGTCGCCGGCGGCCGTCCAGCCGTCGCCCAACTGGCTGACCTGGTGAATCGTGTAGGTGTAGGTCTGGCCCTCGTTGGCGTCGCCCACAGACGCAGCGAAGAAGGACACGGTTCCGTCGTCGACGGTGGTCACGTTGGCGAGGACGGGCGCGGCCGCGGCGTTGTCGCCCGTAGCGGTGGCACAGAACTCGAATGCCTGCCCCTCCTTGGGCGCCTTGCCGTTGACGGTTGCCTTGACACTCAGCTGGAACTCGCCGTCAGCCGCCGTGTAGCGGTTGGTGAAGACGGCCGAGGTAGCGTAGGCGCTGTTGCCGTATTTGACCACGGGCGTCTGGAGGCTCTTGTCCTCGTTTTGCAGGACGGTCACCTCGACGTACTGGTCGGCGGCCAGGGTCCAGCCAAGGCCAAGACCGGTGTTCTTCTCGTGAATGATGTACTTGTAGAAGCCGGGCTGAGTGTAGGTGATCGCCGCAAAGCTGGCGGTGTCGCCCGCCTTGACGCCGTCGAGGGTCTTACCGGGTGCGTGGACGTTGGCGCAATCGCGCAGCTCGAAGCTAAACGTCTGGTCGGCGACGAGCGAAGCATCGCCCTCGACCTTCTTGGTCACCGCGATGGTGGCCGTCACGGGGGCGATCGGGGTATCGGTCGCGACGACGCTCACACCAGAGGCCGCAACCTCGTAGCCATCGGCCGCGTGGTCGCTCTGGACGGCGCTAATGGTGCCGTCCGTCCCCAGGGTGAACTGCAGTTTATTGAGGTTAAGGATGTAGCCCTCGGGCGCCGCGGTCTCCCTCAGGGTGTAGACGGTGGTGCCGTCGGCCTTGAGAAGACCGGCCAGAGTGGCCGCGCCGTCGTCGTCCGTGGTGAGGGTCTGGGACGTGGAGCCGTCGGCAAAGCTGCCGGCGAGCTTGAAGGTGGCGCCAGAAAGAGGATCGCCGTTCTCATTTGCCTTAGTCACCGAGAAGGTCGTGCGCTCGCCCGCAACGGCGACGGACGCGCCGTCAACGGTAAAGCCGGCCGGGACAGACCCGCCCTGGACCTCAAGGCTGCCGTCGGCAGCCACGGTGAAGGAGAGGCTTTGGGTGGTCTGCTTGTAGCCGGCCGGGGCCTTGGTCTCGGCGAGGGTATAGGTGTTGCCCGCAACAAGCTGGGCGGCAAGGGTCGCGGCGCCTTCGGCACCGGTGACCAGGGCCTTGGCCTCAGTCGCGCCGTCGGCGAAAGCGGAGCCATCGGCCGGGGTCACGGTGAACTCGGCACCTGCGAGCTTGGCCTGGCCGTCGTCGGCAAGCTTGGTGACGGTGAGGTTGGTTGCCTCGTCGGTCATGACGACGGCCGCGGCATCGGCGTGGACGGTGAAGGCGGCGGGCTTCTCACCAACAACCGTTAGCTTGCCATCGGCGCCCACCGTGAGCTTAAGTTCGTCGGAGCAGAGCTTGTAGCCCGCCGGGGCCTTGGCCTCTTTGAGGGTATAGGTGTTGCCCGCGACCAGCTGGCCCTCCCCCAGATACGCAAGGCCGTACTCGTTAACCGCGAGCTTCTCGATCGAAGCGCCCGTGGCAAACTCGCCCGAAAGCTCGAACTCGGCGCCGGAAAGCGGCATCCCCGCCTCGTTGGCCTTGATCACATAGAATGCGCCCGTGGGCTCGTCCTCCAGCGTGACGGTCGTACCGTCCACGGTGAAGGCGGCGGGCTTCTCGCCAACAACCTCGATCGAGCCGTCGTTGGCCACCTTGACGGTAAGCTCGGCGGTCGAGAGCCTGTAGCCCTCGGGGGCCACGGACTCCTTGACCAGGTATTCATTGCCCACCGCAAGCACGCCCGGCAGGCTAGCCGTGCCGTCGTCGCCGGTGGTGAAGGTCTTCGCGGCGCTGGTGCCGTCGGCAAACTTGGAGCCCGCGGCCGGGGCCACGGTGAACTCGGCGCCCTTGAGGGCGACGTCCTTGTAGGCCTTCTTGAGCATCAGGACCACGGAGTAGTTGGTCACGGTGCCGCAGTCCTGCGCGGTGGCAACGTTGTCGCGGCCAATGGTCGCTTCTTGGGAGACCTCGCCGCTGGTGGCCGCGTAGCCCGCAGCCTGAGAGACCTCTGCAAAGCGGTAGGTACCCCAGGCAAGGCCGCTGGCTGTCACGGTGCCATCGTCAGCAGAGACCAGGTTGGTCTTGCCCTCGGCGTCGGTCCAGCTGCCGTCGCTGGCCTTGGCCTGCAGCTTGAACACCGCACCGGCGATGCCCTTGCCGGACTCATCGACCTTCTTCATGGTGACGGTGCCGGTCAGGCGCTCGTTGACCATGCACTCGTAGTCCACGATGGACTGGTCGACGTTGGTGGCGTCCAGACTCGCGCGGTCGGCGGCGTCGCCCAGGTCGCGGTCCTGGCCCGCGTCGTCGTTGTCGATCACAAAGTCCAGGGCCTTGAGGCCGTTCTCGCCCACGTTGTAGCCCGTGTTGGAGACCTCGATCAGGGTGTAGGAGCCCTTCTTAAGGTCCTTGAACCACACCTCGCCGTCCTCGTTAGTCACAAGTTCCTGGGCGGTCGCGTACTCATCGGACCCCGGCGCCTTGTACTTAAGCTCGAACTTTGCGCCGCTGATGACGTCAAACGAGTCGGCAGTCACATCGGCCAGGGTCAGGTACGCAGACGCCGAGAAAAGCTTGTTGTTCACGGTCACGTGCTGGGTCGCGGGCTGCTGCGTGGCGTCGCCGTTGGTCGTGATGCTAAACGAGACCTTGGCGTTATCGCCCGTGGGGATCACAATGTCGGCGCGGTCGCCCGTCTCGACCAGGTAGTAGTATCCCTGCGGCAGGCCGTCAGAGAGCTTGCTGTAGTTCGAGCCCAGCCCTGTATTGGCCTCATAAGCGACGTCTGACGTCGTGGAGGTAAACACGCCCTTCTCGTCCGTGGTCAAGCCGGTGGCGAGAAGAGTGCCGTCGTCCTTGTACAGGTCAAACGTCATGCCGGCGACCGGGGTCTCGGCATCGCCCTCGCCGGCGGTCAGGGTGACGTCGAAGCCGCCGCGCAACGCCTCATCGGACACGGTGATGAGGTCGGTTGCAGCGCCGCAACCATACCCGGAATCCGTTGCTGTTGCATTGCTCGACGTGGTGGTCACCGTGCCGTCAACATCAATCGTTACCTCAACGTCGGCGGCGGCCAGGTAATTGGCGGGGGTCTTGGTCTCGCTCACGGTATAGGTGCCCGCGGGCAGGCCAAAGATGTGGGGGACATCGCAGCCAATGAAGTGGCCCCAGGTGTAGCCGTTTTGGGGAGTAACCGTTACCTCGCCCTCGCTGTCGCGGGACCAAACGGCAACCACGCCGCCAGAGGCGTCTTTGACCGTGAGCTCGACGTCGTTGAGCTGCGCCGCCTGACCGCCGACAGTCCCCACCTTATCCAAGGCAAGGCACGTCACGGTGTTTTTGATGACGCCTCCGTAGAGAGCGCCGTCATAATCCGAGGCATAAACAGTCGGGTTCTCCGTACGATAACCCGCCGAGCTGCCGGGGGTCAGAATAAACTTGTAGTAGTAGGCGGTTCCGTCTTCTGCGGTCTTGGGCAGCCCCTCAATCGAGTATTGCCATCGATCGGTCGAAGTACTCGCCCACCCTAAGGAAGTTTGCCCGAGGGGGATACTCGTGGGGTTGGCGTCATCCTGGCCCTTGTACTGAAGCAGCTGGAAATCCAAGCTCGACGGGTCGGGGCGAGCAAAGTTCCATCTCTCCCAGCGAACGATGCCAAAAAGGGTCACCGTCTCTTTGTCCGTGGCATTCTCGAAAGTAACGTCGCCCTCCCCCGCCGCATAGAGCTTGAGCGAGCCGCTGGATGCCACCTCTGTGGCGCCCTCGTTGGTCACGTGATAGCCGGTGGGCACGACCTCGACCGCGCGGTAGGTGTAGGCCTTGTCGGCGTAATCCACCGCGGGCAGGTTCTGGAAATTCTTGCTCCAGGTGTCGCTCAGCTCGCCTTCGCCGGTATCCGCATCGCTCAAGGTCAGCTGCACCAGGTTGTCGTTGATCGTCTCGCCGTAGACGTCAAAGGGGCTGTCAACGCTAACGTTGTACTTGGTTACCCACTCCCAGTCGCCGCCGTCAACCTTGCGCTGCAAAAGATACGTCACTGTGGACGGGCGCAGCCACTTGGCGCCGCCGTCGTTCCACTTGCCGGCGACAAGCAACGTGCTGGTCGACTTAGCGCTGTTGGCAATGCCCGTAGTGGCCAGGTACTCAGACGTCTCCGTGAACTGGCTGGGCACATAGGTGCCCGTCGTCTTAGCGTAATTACCGTCCTTGTCGAGGGTGGTCGTGACGACCTTGGTCTCGAAGCCCGCCGTCGACGTGGCGTCATAGGCAAGCTTCGACTCCTTTACGCGATAGATGATGCTCGACGCGGTAAGGAACTCGTTGTTTGAGGTCGAGGGCAGCTGGTCCCATTCAAAAGTAAACTGGTCGCCGTCGACGCCGGGCGTCCAATACTGTTCGAAGAGCTTGTCGTTGACCACCCCAAAGCCAAGGACGCTGCGGGCCGAGTACCAGGTCTGGCCGCCGTCGGTCGAGGCCTGAAGCTCGACGTAAACGCGGGGACGCTGCTGGTAGGCGTCGCCGTCGTCCTCAAAGGCGACGGTGACGCCCGCGATGCTCTTAAAAGTGTTGGTCAAGGTAACGGTAAGGTCGGTTTCGTTCGTTTTGCTCAGCGCACTTGTTGCCAACGTGTACTGATTGAGGGTGGAATCTGCCGCGACCTTGCTGCTGCCCTCTTTAAGCGAGTAGACCCATTCCTGCCCGTCAGAATTGTACTTCTCCAGGTTTGCTACAAAGAAGGACGTGTAGTTGCTGCCCGAGCGCATGTAGCCCGACCATGTGTTGTTGCTTGTCCAGTTGAAGTAGTTGTACTTCGTGGAGTTACTTTGCTGCAGGGTCACTTCCTGGGCGTTGGAGCCGTCGGCGAGCGCTCGGGTAATCACCAGGGTGTCGTAGATGTCCGCTCGGGTGTTCCACGCGTTGTCGTTGTCCTTCCAATCCACGGTGCCCTTAATCGTCACGGTTTTGGGGGTGTTGTAAAAGAGCGCCTCGTTATCGTATTTAGTGCCCGTGTCCGCAACAAACAGACCGGCGACCTCGTTGCTATCGACAAAGTCGTCGTTATCGGATACGGACTTTTTTGAGTGTGTCGTGTAATAGTCAAGGGCGAGCTGCTTGACCTTGTACTCGTAGGCCACACCGCTAGACGCGTAGGCGTCGAGGTTCTCGAACTTGACCACAGCGAGAAGGCCGGCCGCATAGTCGGACTCAGTGATGGTCTTCTCGGCGACCTTTTCCCACGAGCTACCGTTGTCTGCCGATTTGTACAGCTCGTACGTGATCTTGGGGTAGACCGAGCCCTCGGGACGCTGCGTCGCGATGCAGTGGACCTCGACATAGCCGGTCCGGTCAGATGGCGAGCCCGAGGAATCGGTGTTGGCGCCCAAAGCCGTGACGGGGCTAAAGGCCATCTGTATGGTGAGTATCACCGCTAAAAGGGAGCTAAAGATGCGTTGCCGCAAAGCCGGGATGTGGCGAGAAGTGCGCTGGCGAGGCCCCGGGTTCTGCATGGGATTCCCCTCTATCTTGGTTTCAGGCAAGGACGAAAGACCTGGATTTGGCCTTAATCTGCTAATGCTAGTACAAGTTGCGCGTCTCGCCGGGGTAAACCTTCACCTTGGGGAGGGGGTGCGCGGTGTTCGGGGCGCGTGCGGTGCGCGTGCGGTGCGCGCGCCGAAATCGGGGGTTGTCAGTATTCGCGGCGGCTTTCCTGCGCGCAAATCGGGGGTCGTCAGTACTTTTGGGGCCTTCTCAGCGATCCAGCGAGAGACCCGCCCAACAAAACCGCAGGTAGACGGCTTGACGTTTTTACCGAGAAGCACGTGGGGGGCTTGAAGGGTACTGACGACCCCCGATTCGCGCGCACTTCTCGGCAAAAAGTACTGACGAGCCCGGATTTTGGCGCACCAAGCTCGCCGCGGCACCCCCCGCACCGCAACAAAAAATCCCGCGCCTGCGGAGTGCAGACGCGGGACGTGCGCTCTAAGTTGTGGGCCGCTGCTTAGCGGGTGATGCCCAGGATGGTGTAGGTGCGGGACTTGCCGGAGGGAGCTACAACCTCGACCTCGTCACCCTTCTTGTGGCCGATAAGGGCCTGGCCAACCGGGGACTCGTTGGAGATCTTGTGCTCAAGCGAGTTGGTCTCGGTGGTGCCCACGATGGTGAACTTGGTGGACTTGCCGGCCGCATCCTGCAGCTCGACGGTAGTGCCAATAGAGACGGCCAGGTCACGGGAGCTGCCGGACTCGACGACAGTGGCGGTGGCAAGAATCTGACGAATCTCGTTGATGCGGGACTCGTTGTGAGACTGCTCTTCCTTAGCGGCGTCGTACTCGGAGTTCTCGGAAAGGTCACCAAAGCCGCGGGCCTCTTTGATGCGCTCGACGATCTCGTCGTGCTTCTCGCCCTCGCGGTAAGCAAGCTCGTCGACAAGCTTCTGGCGACCCTCCGGGGTCAGGACAATGTTCTTGGAATCTGCCATGGTCAGCTCTCTACTTGAAGCGTGTGAGGTAACTAAAGTGGGGCGTGGGTGCCGGCGCTACTCGCCGAGCTTGTGGCCGCACTTGGTGCAGAAGGCGGAGTCTGCGGGGTTCTTGGCGCCGCACTCGCCGCAGAACTTGACGTCTGCGGGGGTCTCGTCGTCGACATCGGCGTCGTCGTCATCGGCAACAACCTCGACGGCATCGTCATCGTCGGAGGCGGTGGACTTCTTCTCGTCCTTCTTGGGCTCCTCGTCGCCCTCCATGCCCTCGCGCACGTTCTTGACGGTCTTGCCAAGGGCAGAGCCGATCTTGGGAAGGTTCTTGGGTCCAAAGATGACCAGAACGACGATCAGGATGACGATAAGCTCTGCGGGGCCCAAGCCAAGAATCATGAGAAGCTCCTTTGTTTGTCACGGCGCGTGCCGCGGGTATACGCAAACGTATGGGATAGTATAACCGCGTTTCTACCAAACGTACCCCGATTAGCAAAAACGCAATCTCATATAATACCGCAACATTTTGCGTGAGTACATGGAGGCCTGTGTGGATTTGAAGACCCTGTTTTGGTGGTCGATGGGAATAACCGCTGTTCTGACGGTCTTTGTCGCGTGCATGCCGTGGCTTTTGCGGCGCCGCGGAGTCACGATGTGCCGCACCATGTTTGGGCTGACGTTGATTTTTGATTCTGTCAACGCCGATGGCACGCCGGTACGGCTAATCAACGTCAACGGGACGTTCCAATCGGTGAGCTACGTGCCCGATGACCTGCGCTTTGAGCTGGCGTGCGAGTACCACCGCGAGATTGCGCGGCGCATCGAGGATATGGCCGAGAAACGCGCGGCGGGCGCGGGCGGCCAGGCGGGCGCGGCGCCGCTGCGAGTGCTGGTGATGGGCGGCGGGGGCTTCTCGCTTCCTAAGTATCTGGCGGCGTATGTGCCTGCGGCCCAGGTAGACGTGGTAGAGATTGACCCCGCGATGGTCAAAATCGCTCGCGAACAGTTTTTCTTGGACGAGTGCCTAGAAAAGACCGGCGCCGAGAAGGACGGCCGCATGAACATCATCGTGGGCGACGCGTGGGGCGCGCTGAAGGATGCCGCCGAACCCTACGACGTGATTGTCAACGAGGTCTTTGGCGGCAAGCGGCCGCTGGGCCCCATGGAGACCAACGAAGGCGCCCGCGTGGTGGCCGAGCACCTGACGCCCGGCGGCATCTACCTGGCCGACGTACGCTGCGCGATAGAGGGCCGCAAGTCCGCTCCGCTACGCGAGGTGCAGGCCGCGTTTGGGCAGGTCTTCTCGGCGACGGAAGTCGTCCCCGAGTGGCCCGACGAACCCAAGAAGCCCGGCAACAACGTGTTCGCGGCCTGGTAACGTGGGCGCGAGGCGTCAGCCGCTACGCAGCCGGAGACGCCGGAGTTAGCGAGAAGACCGCACGGTCGTGGTCCAGGCGGGCCGACAGGCTCAGCCCCATGTCGGTCGCAAGGGATCTGGCAATAGAAAGTCCCAGGCCAAGGCCGGTTTTCTCGGTAGATGAAATGGCTCGCCACGAGCGGTCGAAGGCGCGGGCCGGGTCAAAGTCACTGTTGGCGTCCAGGGTGTTCGACACCTCGAGAACCCAGGCACCGGCGCCGTCGCGGCTTTGAACAAACCGCAGGTCACCGGCACCGTACTTAAGGGCATTGGACACCAGGTTGTCAATCACTCGGCGCAAGGCCGCCGCATCGGCCGCGACGCAAAGAGCCTCGTCCGCAAAGTCGATTACAGGCTCGAAGCCCTTCTCGGCAAATTGGGTTTCGTAGCCGCCAAGGACCTCCAGGACCAGGGGAAGCAGGGCCACTTGCTCCATGCGGTAGGTGCGGTCGGGGTCCGTCGCGCGCACAAAGGCCGAGAGCTGGTCGATAAGGGCCTCGACGTCGTCCATGCGCCGCACCGACGACGCAAGCCAGGCCTGGGCGTCTTTTTCCAGATGGGAGCCCTGGGCAAGCTGCACATATCCCTTTGCCCCCGCCAGCGGCGTGCGCATATCGTGACCAAGGGCCGAGAGGGCCCGGCGATAATCCTGGTTCTCTTCGCGCTGCTCCCTGGTCTTATCGTCGGCCGCCTCCGCGCGCGCCGCCAGCGCATCGCGCAGGGCAAGCCAGCCCCCGGTGGGATAGCGCGTCGTTGGCGAGAAGGGCCCGCGCGCGTGGCGAGACACATCCCGCGACCAGCGCTTTAGCTCTTTCTCGTAAATCACGGCCGCCAGGAAGAACCCCGCGAAGAACATGATGGTGAGCATCGTCACGCCTGGTCACCCGGCCTTTCGAAGAGCAGGGCCGTCGGCGACGGGTGCTCGCGCGAAAGCTCCAGCGTGATTGAGTCCATGCCGTCAAGGGCACGCGCAAGGGCGGCTTCCTCGCAACCGGCGACCAGGAGGAATTTCTCGCTGGTTAAAGGGTCAGACTCCACGGTGATGGTCGCCCCGGGCAAAGAGTCGCCGAGAAGAACAAGGTCGCGCTCGAGGCGCGTGGTGCGGACTTTGTAGGTCGCCGCCCGCTGGCCGCCCAGCATCGCGGGGGTCTTCCGCGCGACAAGACGCGCGCCGTCCATCACGCCATAACAACCGGCAAAGAGCCCGGCGACATCCGGCGAGGTCGTCGAGCAAAGCGCCGCTATTCCCTCCTGGGCGCAGGCCTGTGCGACCAGCTGCGAAAACGCCTGGCCCTCGGTGATCGAAAGGCCGCGCCAGGAGTCGTCCAAAACGATGGCCTTGCGTCCGCCGCCCAGCGCACGGTCAAGACGGGCTTTCGCCCGGTCGAGGCCCGCCTTGGACGACAACGCCTCTACCAGCGCGTTATTGGCCCGCAGGCCCCCGATGCGCCCGCGCTGCTCGCGGGCCGGCAAACCAAAGGCGACCGCGGCGCCCAGCGTAGGGCGCACCCTGCCCGCCGCCACGCCCAGCGCCGCCGAAAGCTGAGCAGGGTCCTTGCCCACAAGCAGGTAGAACTCGCCCTCTGCGACGCAAAGCGAGACGGAGTCAAGGATCTTCTCGCCGCGCCTCACAAGCGTGACCGATGACAGTTCCAAGGCGTTCACGCGTCTCTCCCCTCTTCGCCCGGCTTGCCCATCTCGCCAGCCGTCAGGCGAAAGCCCACGCCCCAAACGGTGGCAAGGCACGAGCCTGCGCCCAGGGGCTTGAGCTTGTTGCGGATGTTGGAAACATGCACGTTAACCGTGTTGGCGTCATCGGCAAAGGGCTCGCCCCAGGCGGCCTCGAAAAGCTCGGGGCGGGTGAACACGCGCCCCGGATGGGCGGCCATCGTCTTAAGGATATTGAACTCGATGCGGGTAAGCTGGACGGGCACGCCGTTGACGGCCAACGTTCGCGCCGCCATGTCCAGGCGCAGGGGGCCAAGGTCGACCACGGAAGCGGCAGGGCAGGACGGGGCGCCGGCGGAGTGTCTTAGCTGGACCGCGATTCTCGCCGCCAACTCGTCCAGGTCAAAGGGCTTGCCCAGGTAGTCGTCCGCGCCCATGGCGAGAAGATCGACCTTATCGGCCGGGTTCGTGCGAGCCGACGTGATGATGACTGGAGTCGTCTGGTTCTTCGAGCGCACAAAGCGCACGATAACCTCTCCCGGGCAATCGGGCAGCATGAGATCGCAGAGAAGGACGTCGGGCAACGCGGTCGCAAGGTGCGCGAGGGCCGCCACGCCCGTCTCGCATATATCGACCTGCATACCCTCTTGCGCGAGGCGCTGGCGCACAATAAGCGCGAGGTCGCGGTCGTCCTCGACTATCAAAACTTTAACTGGCACGGCGTCCCTTCTCGATGGTTGCGCAGCTTCAGCATACGCGCGGCACGTCAGGCGACCGGCGGGCCGCGCGAGACTTATAACTTTCTTAAGCCTTGCTTTATCCCCAGCTAAGAAGTCTGCCGCATCCTCGTCCTAAGGCAACCGCTTTTCGACGAAAGGACCAACATGGACAGCAAGAGCATTTCTCGAAGGAACTTTTTGAAGGGTGCAGCGCTTGGCGTCGCCGGCTTTGCGCTTACGCCGGGGCTTGGAGCTACCTCCGCCTTTGGCGAGGTCGCAACACCCACCGCAGGCAACGACATTCTTGTCATCGAAGATGGCGGCATCAAGTACGAGCTGTGCGCCATGGATGACAACGGGGTTCGTACCGTAACTGTCACCAACACGTCAACCGGAGCCGTCGAGCGCGTAGTGTACGACAGCGGCGCCTCCACGGTTTTCTCAACGTATACCGGAAAAACTGTCGAGCTAACCGGAGAGCTAGCACCCGCAAACGAGGAGCAACTTCCCAACTCGGCTCGAAGCCGTACGAGTTACTCGACCAAGAACATCTCGTATGCGCAAATTAAGCAAGCGGCGGGCGTCATCAACAATGTTGCCCAGCTTGCCGCCGTTATTCTCTCTTTCGTCTCTAAAGCGGAGCTGGTCGCAAATATAAGCAACCTTGTTAGTTATGTGGCCGGGCAGGTCAACAACATCATCCGCCCCTCAAGTACGCACGGAATCAGGGTCACAATCGCAACGACAAAATACTATCGCCACGGCAACAACGTTCCCTACCGCACGGTTAAACAAATCACCAAAGCCGTTTTGTATTAGCGGGAGGAGAAATGGACGAGTCTTCACGCGGACGTCTGCAAGATCCCTTGTGGTGGCTTTTCATAGCCGCCGTGCTCGCGCCGTTTGTTCTTAGGATTCCCGAGCTAAGCTGTGGCGGCAGCGCGTCGGCCGTGCTGGTTCAGGCAGTTCAGGACGCCTCGGCTCTTGCTCTAGGAACGAGTTGCATCATGTGTGCCGCGCGAGGTCGCGGATACGGCAGGCGGGAGGAGCTGAGTCACGGTGAGCGCGTTGCGAACGCGGTGCTTGGGGCTGCTTTCCTGCTGGCGGTCCTGGTCTTTCGTCTGGCGCGCCTGTTTGTGGGCTAGCGGCTGGATCCTGGAGAGCGGGCGGCTCGATTTTTGTCTACGAGGCAGATAAACACTGAGATAATCGCTATATAAACGACACGGCAGGAGGGCAAGAATTGAGCAACTACTGGCAACGGCTTAAGGTCTGGGCGCGCGACCCGTTGTGGCTGCTCTGGACCTGCGCCTTGTTGGCATCAGCGCTCATATCTCAGCTTAAGCTGTTCGGGGTTCTCAGCATCTCCGACCTGGCACTTTCGCTGATTCGTAACGCATGCCAGGTCTTCTTTTGGCTGCCGCTTATCCTGTGCGCCGTGCGCGGGCGCTCGCTGGGCGGTAAGAACGAGATGACGCTCGAGGCGCGCTTTGGGTATCTCGCCTTTGGAACCATCATGGTCGTCTTTGCGCTAGAGACGTTCGGCGTGACAATCACATCGGCCCTGGCAGGTTAGTGCGGTAAGCTGTCGCGCAACAGCGGAGAAAGGGGCGAGATGACCGGCGAGCAGTACAGCCAGTGGCTTAAGAACAATATGCGCGACCCGTTGTGGTGGGTAATGGTCTTGTCGCTTGTGCTCCTGCTTTTGCTGGAGCTGCTCTCGCGCGCCGGGGTCACGGGGTTCTCGCGACCGCCCCTCTCGCTTGTAGACGACGTCTTGTGGCTGGCGTTTTTTCTCGCTTTCGTGACCTGCGCCGTTCGCGGCCGCTCGATTGGCGACCGCCTAAAGATGAGCACAAAGGACCGGCTTGGCCACGCGGCGCTGGGGCTCATCGGCGCTTTTCTCATCCTAGAATTCTGCCTTCTCCCCGCACTGGCGAGTTAGCGCGCGAGGCGCATCGCCTGCGCTGTCCTGGGCCTCGTCGTCGCCGGCGTCGCCCTTGTGGCGGGTCTGCTGCCCGCACTCACCGACTAAGTCTCACGTTCCGGGCAGCCACGCGCGGCCCTTTTTATGCCCTTAGCGGTACAAAATACTTAATATCTTTCGCATACGGCGTCACATTAAGTATTCTGTACCGCAGCAGCTCAACAAAGGAGGTCGCCATGTGGTCCAACATCTACTCTCGCGAAGGTTTAGGCGAGTTTCTCCAGGAAGCCCGGCAAGAGCGCGGAATCAGCCAGAAGCAGATGGCCGAGAAGCTTGGCTTTTCCCCCGTCACCCTCTCGGGCCTCGAGAATGGGAAGAACGTCTCGGCGTCAAAAATCGAGCTCTACCTGCAGCGTCTTGGGTACCGCATGGTCGTCGTCCCCAAATCCGCCACCGTCGAGGTGCACGAATGAGAACGCTTGAGGTTTATCTGGCAGGAAAGCCTGTGGGCACCATCGCCGAAACGCGCAGGGGCTGCCGGTTTACGTACAACCCGGATATCTACGAGACGCTTCCCGGAACGCCAGTGCTTTCTCTGTCCTTTCCAGCAAAGCGCAAGCCATTTGGCGAGTCCAAGACCCGCAATTGGTTTGAGGGGCTGCTGCCCGAAGGCGAGCGCAGAGATCGCGCATGTCGGCAACTTGGATTAGATTCGGGCGACTGGCTGGGCCTTCTCGCTCAAATAGGCTGGGAGTGCGCCGGCGCCGTCCAGGTATTTTCCGAGGGGAAAGCCCGCGAGCACTCCGAGTCATATCTATCCATTGACCAGGCCAAACTTGCCGAGAAGCTCAAAGATGCAACCGCGCGCCAGCCCATCGGAGGCGAGGGCACTTTCAGGATGTCGTTGGGCGGGTACCAAGATAAGCTGTGCGTATACATGCCGTGTTTACCAAAAGGACAAGCACGGGTCTCGCCGACTGGAACATGTTTAACATTGGGAGACGCGCCAAGCACCCACATCCTCAAACCGGAGCCCGCGAGATACCCCGGCATTGCCGAGTCAGAAGCATGGGCCATGACAGCTGCTCGAGCCGCAGCCCGTTGTGCCAAGGTCGCACTTCTCGACCTTGAAGACTGTCCGCAAACCCTGGTTGTAGAGCGCTATGACAGGCGCCTTACCGAGGACGGGATGGTTTTTCGGCTTCACCAAGAGGACACTTGCCAAGCGCTTGGCCTGCCTATTACCGCCAAATACGCCAACGAGACGCAGGCCAAAGGCAACGACCCGACCTACCGGGGCATTGCAGAGCTTCTCGACCGCTATGGCGTCGACGCGACTGGCGAGAAGCTCGAGCTCTTGCGGCAGCTCACCGTGAACATTGCACTGGGGAACTGGGACGCCCACGCCAAGAACACCTCGTTTCTCTACCCCAAACTTGCCACACCTGTTGTGGCGCCGCTCTACGACGTCGTGCCGATTGCCGAAGTCGAGCCAAGGACCTCGCTTCTCTCGCTGCGAGTAAACGGCTCGCTTGACCCGGGGACAATCAACGGGGCCGCCTTGGTTGAGGAAGCCTTAACTTGGGGATTGGGCGCCGCGGAGGCGCGAGACACGATTATGAACAGCCTGGAGGCGCTGGATGAAGGGCTTACGACAGCAAGTGACCTTTATCCCGACGCCGCGGCTCGTCACGAGCAGGCCGCACGGCTACGAATTGCGCGTCTTGCCGTTGGATGCCGGGCATAAGTTCATCAGAGAAGCGTCAGCCGGGACCAAATCACAGTCCGCCTAATTTATCCCGCTTTAAAACTGACTTTGGCAAGTAGACCGGCCTTGCTGCGGCCTTGCCAACTGGGCAAACGTCGCTGGCTCGCACCCGGCTACTCGGCAAAGTCAATTTTAATACGGGATGAGTCAGGCGAAATACCAATCCGGTCATGAAGCGCGCCCAAAACCACCCGCCGCGCCCGCCTGTGCGAGAATATCCCCGTCGCAAGACGTCGGCTGAGGGGCCGACGCCTCGCAAACCCAAGGGAGAGGAACCGCATGCAACCTTCGAAGGTCTACTTCTGCGACCTGCACACGCGCCCGGGCGACGGACTGCCCACCAAGCTCAAGCGCCTGATCCGCGCCGCGGGCATCGAGCAGATCGACTTCCAAAACAAGTACGTCGCCATCAAGATGCACCTGGGCGAGCCGGGAAACCTTAGCTTTTTGCGCCCCAACTACGCCCGCGCCGTCGTGGACGTGGTGCGTGAGCTGGGCGGCAAGCCCTTTATCACCGACTGCAATACCCTCTACGTGGGCGGCCGCAAAAACGCGCTGGACCACCTGGACTCGGCCTACGCCAACGGCTTCAACCCGTTCCAGACCGGCTGCCACACCATCATCGCCGACGGCCTCAAGGGCTCCGACGAGGTCGAGGTCCCCGTGGCAGGCGGCGAGTACGTGAAGGCCGCAAAGATCGGCCGCGCCCTCATGGATGCCGACATCGTGATCAGCCTCACGCACTTCAAGGGCCACGAGCAGGCCGGCTTTGGTGGCGCGATGAAGAACCTGGGCATGGGCGGCGGCTCGCGCGCAGGCAAGATGGAGCAGCACGCCGCAGGTAAACCCAGCGTCGCCGCTCACCGTTGCGTGGGCTGCCGTCAATGCGAGAAGATCTGCGCGCACGGCGCTTTCTCGTTTGACCAAACGCGTGAGGTCGAGCTGCCAAGCGGTAAGACCCGCCAGGTCCACGTGGCCACCATCGACCACGATCGCTGCGTGGGCTGCGGCCGCTGCATCGCCATCTGCAATCAAGACGCCATCCGCCCCGACTACGATCAGGCCGTCGAAGTCCTTAACTGCAAGATCGCCGAGTACACCAAGGCCATCTGCGACGGCCGCCCGTGCTTCCACATCAGCCTAGCCATCGACCTGTCGCCCAACTGCGACTGCCACGACGAGAACGATGTTGCCATCGCGCCCGACCTGGGCTTCTTTGCCAGCTTTGACCCCGTGGCCATCGACCAAGCCTGCGCCGACGCCGTCAATGCCGCCGCGCCCAACCCCGACTCGGAGTACACCCGCATGCGCGCCAAGCTCGAAGCTGCGGGTCAGCTGGACGAGGCCCACGCCCACGACAAGTTCTACGTCACCCACCCCGACACCGAGTGGCAGACCTGCATTGCCCACGCCGAGAAGATCGGCCTGGGCACGCACGAGTACGAGCTGGTCAAAGTGAAGTAGGCGGGCGGGCCGGGCAGCCGGGCCAAGCAGGGCGCACCAGCGCCCGTCTCGCCATCAATCAATCGCGCCACAAAAAACGCCGCGTCACAAGCGCGGCGTTACTTTTTGTCGCTGGGAATGACGATCCCCTCGCGGTCGTAGGTGATGCTGTAGGCCTTCTCTAGCACGCGAATCAGCTCGCGCGTGTCGTCTTCGCCCAGGACAGAGAGGCTGTCGGCCAGGTTGCCCACGCCCTCGTCGCGCGTGTCGCGCGAGTGCTTGCGGCCCTCCTCGGTCGCCACAATCAAGACCTTGCGGCCGTCGGTCTTGTCGTTGACGCGCTTGACGAAGCCCTTCGCGGCCAGCGAGTCCAGGATGCGCGTCATGCGCGAGCGGGTGTAACCCAGGCGTTTGGCCAGGTCAGAGGGGTTAAGCTGCTCATCGGTACGGCAGATGTACGCAAGGACGGGGCCCTCACCCATGGTGAGGCCGTACGCGCTCGAGAGCGAGCCCTTTGCCAGGGCCTTCGAGTATTTGATCAGCTTGTTGGCTGCGTCCTCGTAATCCATAACAACCCGCCAGGTTTGGGAGCTAACCCAAGCCCCAAAGTACCGTTCATACCAGATATACCAAGCTTGCGATGATAGCAAAACTTTGATGCAAAACCGCCCCGGGTCAACGCCGCATAGCGAAACAACACGGCGAGAAGACCGACGCCCCCTACGCCGCGTCCCCGGCGCCTGCTTGGCCGTCCTCTGCGTCCCCGGCGCCGCCCTTCCCCTCGACGGCTGCCAAGATCCGCTGGACGTTCTTCTCGGCGTTGGTAACCCCGATCTTAATGGGCACGGCGAGAAGAACCCCCACTACCAGCAAGACCACGCCAGCAACACCCACCGCAAAGGGGCCGCTGCCGTAGATCCCCCACCAGCCCAGCAAGAACCCAACAGTGGCGGCCGAGTACGCCAGGCGCAGCCACACCTTGATCTTTTGGATGGCCGTCGTCTGCATACCCGCCTCTTTGAGCAGGTCATCGCGGGTCCAGTTGGAGGTATCAAGTGCCATGGGGTTGCCCTTCTCGCTGTCGTGGCCGTGCGGTCTTCTCGCCGACGGCCGGCCTTCCCAACCATAACGAAACGCGGGCACGGACGCCCTTGCCATGCGCCCGTGCCCGCGCGTGCGTGCCGCCGCCCGTGCCCTTGCGCCCGCCCCGGCAGGCAGGCGGGCGCGGCGGCAGCGCCCAGGCTTAGTAGCTCAGGGCCGGGTCGAAGAAGCCAACCAGGACGCCGACAAAAGCAATGACGACCAGGATAAGCATGGTAACGACCGGCGAGAGCTTCTTCTTGGTCATAAGCCACCAGCAGAACACGGTGAAGACCATGGACAGAAGCTTGGGGAAGATGCCGTCCAGGGTGCTCTGGAACGTGGTGCCGCCCGGCAGCGTGAGGTTGGGGCTGCAGGAGATGGACACCCACGTGGCGGCAACGGCGCCGATAACCACGGTACCCACCATGACGATGGAGTCGCGAAGGGCCTGCGCGGTGGGGCCAACCAGGGACTCAACGGCCTTGCCGCCGAGCTGATAGCCCTGGTTGTAGGCAAACTTCATGCCAAACCACATGAGCAGGTTCCACACCACGATGTAGAAGATGGCGCCCAGCGGGCTGCCGTCGGTGGAAAGACCCAGGGCAATGCCCAAGAGGATGGGGATCAAGGTGCCGACGACCAACGAGTCGCCAAGGCCGGCGACCGGACCCATGAGGCCGGCTCGGATGCCGTTGATGGCGTCGGCGTCGATGGCCTCGCCGTTGGCGCGGGCCTCCTCAAGACCGGCGGTGATGCCCACGACCAGGGAGCCAAGCTGGGGCTCGGTGTTGAAGAAGGCGCTGTAGGTCATGAGCGCGTCCTTCTGTTCCTCGGGCGTGTCGTAGAGCTCCTCGACCAGGGGAAGCATCGAGCAAAGGTAACCAAAGGTCTGCATGTGCTCCTGCGAGAAGCAGGTCAGGTTGCCGTAGTACCAGTTGCGGAAAGACTTGTTAAGGGCAGCCTTAGAGAGTTTCTTCTCTGCCATTAGATGTCCTCCTCCTCTTCGTCATCGTAGCCGGCAGCTATTGCGCCTCCAGAGACGCGGACCTTCTCGAGGTCGATCTTCATGGACTCGATCTTGAAGTTGATCAGGGCGAAGAAGCAGCCGATGCCGGCGGCGGCGATCAGGTTGCAGCCCATGACTGCGGACAGAGTGAAGCCAAAGAAGAACGTGAGGAAGTCAGTGGGCTTGGAGATAACCTGCTTAAGCAGGATGGCGATACCGACGGTGGGGAGAAGCGAACCAACGGTGAAGAGGGTCTTCATCGCGATGCCGTCCATGGGCATGTAGGTCTTCATGAGGTCGACCATCGTCGCGCCGCCCATGGTGATGATGAACGTGGGGATGAAGGAGCACAGGATGTGGCCGATCCAAGGCAGGACCATGTCGACCAGGTAGAGCTTGTGCAGGTCGCCCTTCTCGAGCCACTTCCAGCCCATGCCCTGCCACACCAGGTTGATGGTGGCGGTGCCGTAGAACAAGACGGTGCCCAGGGTACCAACGGCGGCGCCCAGAGAAGCGGCCAGGCCAGCGGCCTCGGCGGAGTTGGGATCGAGGCCCTGGGCGTTAACGGCCAGGATTGCCAGAGGGATGCCGATGTAGGACACCGCGCGGACGTCTGCCGAGACGGTGCCGCCGGGGGTGACCAGCGCGATGTAGACGAGCTGGATGGCGGCGCCGATCAAGATGCCGGAGCGCACGTCGCCCATGATGAGGCCGACCACAAGGCCTGCCACCAAGGGACGTCCCAGGGTGTAGTTGCCGAACGAGGTGCCGCCCATACCAGGCATAGATGCCAGGCAGGCGAACAGACCGAACAGCGCCGCTTGGAACACGTTGACTGTCATTTGCCTTCCTACCTTTCCTTGTCTTGGGCCCGCCTCCCTGCGGGCCTAGTTACCTTCTTTGCGCGGGACCGGCCGCAGCTAGCGCCGCCAGGCCGGGCGCGATGCACAGGTCGCAAGTCGCCTTGCCAAACGACGCGACCTAGAAGCCAAACTGCCCGCGGAACTTGGGCCACTCGCCGATGCTCTTCTCCTTGATAAGGGCGAACTCGACGGTAAAGCCGGCGTTGGTGATGTCCTCGAAGGCCTGAGCCTCTTCCTGGGTGATGGACTGGTTGTTGCCCAGCTTGGTGGTGCCGGGGCGGTCGTTGCAGGGACCAACGATGACGCGGTCGATGCCGGGCTTGAAGCCCATGTCGACCAGGATCTTCTTCATGTCCAGCGGGTTCTTGGTGATCAGGAAGTACTGGTCCTTGGAGTTAAGGACCTTCTCCTGGACCTCCTGGAAGTGCTCGAGGGTCCACACAAAGGTCTTCTTGCCCGAGGCGGACTTGTAGGCCTGCTTAAGAACCGGGTTGGACGCCGCGGCGTCGTTGACGGCAATGAGGCCGTCGCAGGGGTACTCAAGCGACCAGCGAGTAACGGTCTGGCCGTGGATCATGCGGTCGTCGATGCGGATGAAAGAAATCATTGCCTGCTCCTTTGCTTGTCGTCTTGCCTGACTACGTTGCATATCGGCGATGTGCCGAGAAAAGCCCTGGTGGGAGTGAGTGCGGCGAGGCGCTTGGGCGCCGTGGGGGCTTGGCCTTGTCGCGGAGAAGAACGGCCTAGATGTCGTCCTCGTCGTCGGCGGGAGCCTCGATGGCAAACTCCATGACGCCGGCGCGGCCCTCGTCGGCAAGCGAGGCCTTAAGGTCGGCCAGGTCTGCGGTCTGCAGCTCCATCGCGGCGGCCATGGCCATGGGCAGGTTCATGCCGGTGAAGGCGATGGTGCTGCCCAGAAGGCCCTTCTCGCCAAGGACATTAAGCGTGCAGGTAAGGGGCGAGCCGCCAATGATATCTGCCAGGACAACGATCTCGTCGTCTGCGGCAAAATCGGCCACCAGGGACTGGACGTTGGCGGTAAAGACATCGGCGCCCATGCCGTCCTCGAGGCTGGTGGAAAGGACGTCGTCGCGATCGCCCACCAGCATCTTAAGGACGCTGTGAAGGCCGGGGGCAAAAGTACCGTGGCTAACGATCAGAAGATGACGCATGGGGTGTCCTTTCTCGCTGGGTTTGTCGCGTTGTGCTTTGGCCGGCCAGGCGGCGCGGCCGTCATTTCGATTTGATTGTCACTGGCAACTATCCCGATGGAAATCGTTTTGTTGTCAGTGGCAACAAACTGTCGGCGAGCGGTAGTTAACAGTGGCAACCTTATGTTAGGCCGGATAATTTCTTGTACCGTTTTAGCTTGTTTGCGTGCGGTGTTCTTATTTGGTCTTACTTTGTCCTATTACATCTTATTTTACCGGTAAACGGTTATTGTTTTGTCCCGGTGGGTTCTTGTTTCGTCTTGCGCGTATACTCAAGCCGCAGCCGAGCGAGAGGAAAACAATGTTTCTCGAAGAGCGCCAGCAACAAACGATCAAGCTTCTAGAGACCCACGGACGCGTGACCGTGGCCGAGCTTGCCCAGCGTTTTGACGTGACCGAGGACTGTATTCGCAAGGATTTAAAGCAGCTGGCGGCAGACGGAAAGTGCCGCCGCGTCTACGGCGGGGCCACCGCGCTGCAGGCTACGCCCGAACCCAATGTCGTTGACCGTATTGGCACCATGGTGCCGCAAAAGCGCATCATCGCCGCAAAGGCGGTGGAACTCATCTACCCCGAGTCAACGGTCTTTCTCGACATCTCTACTACTAACTTGTTCTTGGCGCAGCTCATTGCCGAGCGGCACATTTGCTGCAACGTGGTCTCGACGATGATCGGCGTGCTTAAGGCGCTGTCGAAGAGCCCCGAGGTCACAGCGCTGTGCCCGGGAGGCACTCTGCGCATGGGATACGACGGCTTTGTGGGCGGCTCGTGCGTGGCGGCGCTGGAGAACTACCGCTTTGACCTGTCGTTTATGGGCTGCTATGGCCTTGACCCGGCAACGCGCGAGATCACCACGCACGCGCCCGAGGACGGGATTGTGAAACAGGCCGTGGTCGAGCGCACCAAGCAGAACTACCTGGTGGCCGAGGCTCGTAAGCTATTGAGTTTTGGCAGCTACCGCTACGCCAATTTCGACGACTTCGAGGCGCTGATTTGCGACGACGACGCCCCCGAGGGCGCACGTCAGGTTCGCCGCGCCGGCTTAACGGTGCTTTAGACGGGGCGACGAGGCCCCGCAAAACAACAAGCGCGACTTTTCGCGGTTTAAAATCCGCTACGCCAAGTAGCCAAGGCAGTTTTGGC
>CAVGOA010000008.1:5738-7657 GCA_963630635.1 Paludibacteraceae bacterium | reverse complement strand
GAAGGGCGTAGGCCTCGCGGGTGCCGGTGGCGGTTGCGGCGGCCATCGCATCGGCAGCCACGCCTACCTGGGCGGCATTGACAATCGCCGAGGCCACGCTCGTGCCCACTGCGCCCGCAAGCTGCTGCAAGGTGTTGATCACGGCGTTGCCGTCGGACTTGGTATCTGCCGGCAAGAACGAAAGCGACGTGGTCATCGAGTTGCCAACCATCAGGCTCTGGCCAAAGGCAAACAAGATATAGAAGCAGATGGCCGGCGCCGTGGGCAGCGCGGCGCTAAACGCGCAGAACAGCGCCTCGCCCGCAAAAGCGCAGGCAGCACCGGCAAGAATGGGCTTTCGCGCCCCCAGCTTGTCCAGAATCTGGCCCGAGAGCGGCGCCATCACGGCACCCACCGCGCAACCCGGCAGCAAGATAGAGCCAGCCTCGGTGGCGCCCGCCCCCATCACCAGCTGCGAGTAGTTGGGGATCAAGAAGCTCAGCCCCAGCACAACAAACTGCAGGCAGACAATGGCAACGACGCCCATCACAAAGCGGCGGCTCTCAAAGATCGACAGGTGGATCAAGGGTGCCGCGGCCGCACGCTCGCGCACCACAAACAGCGCCAGGCACACGACAAACGCAGCGAACAACCCCAGCGTGGCCGGGCTGGTCCAGCCAAAGCCCGCGCCCAGGTCAACCGCAAACACCAGCGAGGCAAAGCTTGCCGAGACGGCCAGCCACCCAGCCACGTCAAACTTCTCGCGTACAACCTGGTGGCTCTGGCGAATCGAGAAGATGCCCAGCAAAAAGGCCACGGCCAGCACAGGCAGCAAGGCCGCAAAAATCATACGCCAGCCAAAGTTCTCGGCCAGCCAACCGCCGACCGAAGGCCCCACCGCCGGCGCCATCGCGCTCACCAGCGTGCCCACGCCCATCATCGTGCCCATGCACTCGCGCGGCGCCTGCTCGGTGATGATGTTGAACATCAACGGCAGCGCGATGCCGGTGCCCACGCCCTCAAGCAGGCGCCCCACGATCAACATCGGGAAGCTCTGGGCCGTGAAGCCGCACACGATGCCCGAGATATAAAAACACATGGCCGCCACAAACACGTGCTTTGTGGCAAAACGACGGTTAAGGTAAGACGAGGTGGGGACAATTGCAGCAAGAACCAGCAGGTAGGACGTGGTAAGCCACTGAACCGTAGACGTGCCAATCCCAAACTCAGACATCAAAGTTGGAAACGTCACGTTCATGGCTGTCTCAACCGTGACGCCGCAAAACGACATGATGCCCGCAGCCACCACGCTCATGATCAGCCGAGCGTCCAGCACGCGTTCGAATGTTGCCGGTTTCTCAACACTTACCTGCGAATTTGTCTGCATCTTTACCTCCGTGATAGAAAAGACGCAGGCACTATAGCAAATCAAACTGAAATTCAACTTCAGTTTCAGACCCCTGAAAGCGCGGGCGCAACCAGCCTTGAGCACCACAAAACAGCAATCCCTTATCACCGACGTCCTGGCCGTAGCCTGGCCCATCATGTTGTCCTACATTCCCCTGGGCATGGCCTGCGGCATCCTGGGCTCCAAATGCGGGCTTGGCCCCGCGCAGGGCTTTCTCCTAAGCGTGACCGTCATCTCGGGCGGGGCGCAGTTCATGATCTCGAACCTGTGGCTGGCCGGCCTGCCCGCCGCGACGATCATCGCCAGTGTGGGCGCGATATCGCTGCGCTTTGCGCTGTACTCGGCATCGCTTGCCCCCTACCTGCAAAAATGCAAGAAGCGAGAAGCCCTTGCCATGGCCCTGACCTTAATCGAGGAAGCCTACGGAGTCACCCTCTCTAAGCTTGCGGAAGGCGAGAAGAGCGGCTGGACCCTGCGTCACGCGCTGGCCCTCAACCTTGTGACCATCGCCACGTGGGCGGCCTCGGTGGCG
>CAVGOA010000008.1:0-5450 GCA_963630635.1 Paludibacteraceae bacterium | reverse complement strand
CCCAGGATTTTCTCGTCATCTGGCTCTGCACGTTTGCCGTGGTGCTGGCCTGCCGCGTGGTGCCCATCTTTGCCCTGCGCGGCCGCAGCCTGCCGCAGGGCGCCGTGCGCGCGCTGGGCTACATCCCGCCCGCGGCCTTTGCGGCGCTGGTGGCCAACGACCTCTTCTCGCCGGCCACGCTGGCGACAGACCCCAAAACGTCGGTCGTGGCTCTTCTCGCCGCAGCCGTTACGGTGGTTGTGGCTAAAAAGACCAGGTCAATGCTGTGGTGCTGCGTCATTGGAGTCGTGGCGTACGTGCTTCTCGGCCTCATCTAGCAGCAAGAAACCCGCCGCCCGGCCCGGCGCCCCGGCACGCCCCGACGCCCCGCCGCCTACTTGCGAATCCTCAGAATCAAGTTGTTGATCCCCAGCGCGTGCCGGTAATCCTGCGAAGACGTGGACATGTCAATAAGCTGCAGCTCATACGACCCGGCAACGCGCTCGGCCGCCAGCGGGTTGTAGGGCAGGCCGGCGCAGCGCAGACGCAGCGACAGCTCGTCGCCAATCACGACCAGGCGGTACTCGACGGCCGTCTTTTGCTCGGCGCCCGCGCCCGTCACCGTCTTGCCCACGCGCTGCAGACGGCCAAGCGAGTCCTGCTCGGCGCGGCGGTGTGCCAAGATGAGAAGCGCCAGCTCCTCGGCCGTGTGTGCGGCAAGGTCGCTCGTCTTGTGGCTCACGCCCTCGGCCGCGCAAAAATCGTTGATCGTCTCGTACGCCGCCTCGTAAGCCGCCGGGGAGCCGTCGATCGCAAACACCACTTCACGCTCTTGGCCCCAATCGGCGGGCAACAAGGTCCAGGTACGGGGGTGCAAGATGTTGCCGCCCTTGACCGCGGCAATGACGACGCACGCCGCAAAGGCCAGCAGCTCGGACAGCGGCAGCGCCGCAAACGCGCCGTTGATCCCCCACGCGCGGGGCAGCAGCAAAACCAGCGGAATGTAGGCAAAAACGGTCTGCCCCACCGTGCCCAGCCACGAGATGGCCGTGCGGTTGAGCGCGTTTTGCACGCTGGTAAACAACTGCCGCAGCATCGAGAAGAACAGGCCCAGCGCGTACAGGCGCAAAAGCACCACGCCAAAGTCGTAGGCATGGCTGTCGTCCAGGCCAAAGAGCACGCAAAAGAGATTGGGCACGGCCAGAAGGGCAATCGTCCAGAAGCCGGTGAGCGCGGCCTCGATGTGCGCGGCAATCTCGGAGGTGTCCTCGATCGCTTGGCGGTCGTGCTCGCCAAAGAACATCGAGATCATCGACTGCACCGTGTAGTTGCAGGTCAAGACCGTCGAGGTAAACAGGTTGTTGATCGACATCACCACGCGCATGGCAGCCAGTGCCTCGGGGCCGCCGTAGGCCAAAAGCACACCGTTTCGCACAATGGTCTGCAGCGCCACGCCGCCGCGCGAGAAGCCCTGCGACGAGCCGCCGCGAAAAATCTTGATGAGCTTCTCGCCAACGCCCGTGGGGCGTACCAGCGCAAGCGTGTTGCTGGGGCGCCTAAAGTGCAAAAGGCACACGGCAAAGCAGGCCCAGCTGGCCAGGCTAACCGAGAGACCCACGCCAAAGATCCCCAGCTTAAAGACGTAAAGCGAGCCCAACGCGGCGAGAAGATCGGTCACACTCGACGCCACCGTAGAGCGCACGGCCAGGTCCTTCGAACCGTTGAGCGCGATCGACTCCAACAGGATGCGCGACGTGAAGTACGGGATGTAGCCCACCGCCGTGCCATGCATGTAGTCGATGGTGCACTGCGCCAGCTCGCCGCGGCCGCCCATAAGGGCCACGATCGGCTCGGCTGCAAAGGCGTAGACCAACGTAAACGCCGCACCAAAGAAGACGAGAAGCCCCACGCTTAACGAGAAGGTGCTGTTGACGTCTTGCTCGCGGCCGTCGCCCATGTAGTAGGCGCACAAAAACGACGAGCCCAGCGCAATGAGGTTGGCCACCATGGCAGCCAGGATGTCCAACGGCTGGACCAGGCTGATGGCCGCCAGCTGAGCCGAGCCCACCAGCTGGCCCACGACGATGCTCGTGATGGTGTCGCAGGCGCTCTCGGAAAGGCGGCCTAAGACCGTGGCAACAACCAGCGCCTTAAAGACAGAGGGCACCAGGGGCCTGACGGTGCCTTTTGGTGTGCGGTGAAGAATATGCATCGCGGTTTAGGGCTCTTTCTTGTGGCGGGATGGCTTGTCTGCCCGGCCGAGGGCCACGCAGATAGATTAAGTATGCGGCGGCTCTGGGCGCGGGTCAACGGCGGCCCGGCGGGCGGGGCGGGAGCGGCGGTGCCCATCCCGGACGCGGGACGGGCCGTGCTCCGCGCAAGCGCCCGGCCACATGTTGCCTAACGCTCGCGGTGTTGTTTTCTCCGTTGCCCCAAACCTTAAACAGCAAGCAACAAGTTTCCTGTACACTGCTTTAAGTTTTGCCCACTCTACATGCCGTTATATTGCAGGGGGGCACATCCGTCACCCCCTTGAGCAAAGGAGACCCACGTGAAAGACACCCGTCCGGGCAAGAAGACGCCGTGGCGCACTTCTCGCCAACTCCTAAGGCACGGCTTTAAGGCCAGCCTTGCCGTCGTCCTTGCGGCATCGATGTCCGGGGGCTTCTCGACCGCCGCATACGCCGCCGACGCCGACCTTCTTTCCGTCTGGGCCCAGGCCGCCCAGAGCGCCGACGCCCCCGACTACCAGCCCTTTACCGCCAGCGACACCGCGGCCGTGGCCCTGGCAGACGACGCCAGCGTGACCGAATACCCCGCCAGCTACGACCTGCGCGACCAGGGCGTCGTGACCCCCGTCAAGTTCCAGAATCCCTGGGGCACCTGCTGGGGCTTTGCGACCATCGCCGCATGCGAGACGTCCATCTTGTCCGAGACGGGCAAGACCTATGCAGATACGGGCCTCGACCTCTCCGAGCTGCAGCTTGCCCGCGCGGTCTACCTCAACGGCGGCGCGCCCGAGTCCATCGTGGGCAAGGCCCAGGCCGGCGAGGGCTACCACTCCAGCAGCAGCGACCCCAACCTGGCGCTGGACTCTGGCGGCTGGCTGACCTTTGGCGTCAACGTCTTTGCCTCGGGCATTGGCCCCGCGCTTGAGTCCGACTACACCTACAAGAACAACGGCGTGCTGGGCCAGGAGTCCAACGAGCCCGTCTACCTTGTTGTCACCATGGAGAAGGTCGAGGTGAGCAAGGAGTACCCCACCGGCACCAAGAAGAACCTCGAGTACCTTACCCAGGCGCAGATCGACGACGCCCAGACCGGCTGCGAGGCGCGCCTTAACCGCGGCGAGATCATTAGCTGGAAGAAGCGTTGCTACGCGGGCAACTACAAGAGCGCCGACGGCAAGACCGACGTCTACACCGACTGGTCCATCGAGACTCAGCAGGGCAGCGACGACCTGTCGTGGTGGAACACCTCGCTCATGAACCTCGAGAACGGCAACGAGCTGCCCGACACGCGCATCCTTGACGAGAACGGCAGCTGGACCGGCGTCAACTGGGACAGCGTGAAAGCCATCAAGGACGAGCTGTACAACGACCCCAACGACAAAAGCGACTTTAGCCGCGCCGTCTCGGTGTGCTTCTCGGCAGATAACTCCACGCCCGGCGACGAGAAAAACCCATCCAAGTACATCAGCACCGAGTGGGCCCACTACACCTACGACGACGGCAAGCCCAACCACGCCGTGACCATCGTGGGCTGGGACGACACTTACGAGGCGTCCAACTTTGCCAAGGGCTTCTCGGATACCGCAACCCACACGCCCGAGGGCGACGGCGCCTGGCTGGTCAAGAACAGCTGGGGTTCCGAGACCGGCGACAGCTTTGACTCGGTCAACTTCCCCAGCGACTGGGGCTTTAAGGACGAGAACGGCAACGCCACCGGGTATTTCTGGATCTCTTACTACGATCACTCGCTCCAGCTGGCCGAGTCCTACGACTTTGACATCAACTCGTACAACGACAACACCGATTACGTCATCGACCAGTACGACTTCCTGGCCGCCGACGACGCTGTTGTGACCAACGGCTCGGCGACGCCTATCCACGCGGCCAACGTCTTTACCGCCGAGAGCGACATGGACGTGCGCGCGCTTTCTGCCGCCACCTACAAGCCCAACACCACCGTTACCTTCCAGGTCTTTAAGCTGGCCGACGGCTACACCAGCCCCTCTGACGGCGAGCTGGTCTACACCACCGAGGCCACCTACGACTACGCCGGCTACCACCGCCTTTCCATCAATGAGGACGAGTGGATCGCGCTGCGCGAGGGCGACCAGTACTCTGTTGTGACCACGGGCTACTGCAACGACGACGAGCAGTACTACACGGGCGTGGCCGTCAACACCCACTCCACCTTCACCGAGGCAGAAGAAGCCGAGAAGCGCGAGCAGTACGAGGAGGCCGCCAAGCAGGTGCTGAAGAAGATTCTCCAGCCCATGATCGAGCAGTACTACTCGACCGACGACGGCAAGAAGGCTCTTGCCAAGTTCCGCGAGGAGCACCCCGAGTACGCCACCGAAGAAGAGGCCCTGGCGGCGGCCATCGCCCAGGACATCGAGGACACGCTTAAGACAGCGGAGATGCAGGCGCAGATCCAGCAGGCCGTTGACGGCGCCATCGAGACGCTTAAGGCCAGCTACTTCGTGGGCGTCGTGAACGAGGGCGAGAGCTTCACCGGCCAGTCCCTGCCTTCCGGCAACGAGGACGGCGCGACCGACAAGACCCAGTGGTACGACTGGACCGGCGTCGTTGACCAGGTCAACGCCAACGGCAGCAAGGCCGTGGACAACCCCGCGATCAAGGCCGTGGCCGAGATCGCCGATTACGCCACCGTCGCCGAGCTTGAGGGCCTGGAGGCCGCGATCACCCAGGCCAAGGCCCTTCTCGCCAGCGTTTATGTGAGCGCGGACGGCTCTAACGTGGCCACTAACAAGCAGTGGATGACCCAGGAGGACTACGACGCCTTGAAGGCCGCCATCGCTGCAGCCGAGGAGTGCCTGGCAAACGCCGGGTCCAATTACAAGACCGCCCTGGTAAGGACCACCGACTCGAGCGATACCGTCTTTGCTCGCGTCGAGGCCCTGACCAACGGCATGGACAAGGCTCAGGCCGGCCTGTTCGAGGGCGTCACCACGACGACCACGACCACCACGACCGCGGCCGCCAGCAAGAAGGGCAAGGCGGGCACGCCTTCCACCGGCGACGCGACCGGCGTTGCCGCCGTGGCCCTTGCGGGCTTCGCGGGCGTGGCCAGCGTGGGCGCCTACGTGTCTCGCCGCCGTCGCGAGTAGGCTTTAGCGGGTAGGCCGCGGCCCTTCGCGGTCGTCTCGCCACAAAACGCGCCATTGGGCGCCGGTCCTCACGGGTCGGCGCCCTTTTTCGCGCCTCGCGCGGCCTTGCGACGGG
>CAVGOA010000007.1:29951-64243 GCA_963630635.1 Paludibacteraceae bacterium | reverse complement strand
CCGGCAGCGGCGCCGTGAAGAGCTGGGCCGACATCGCCCGCGCCTGCTTCGACGCGAAGAACGGCAACGGCGACAAGGTGGTGCCCGTCTCGACGGCCGCCTACTACGCCAGCGCCCAGGGCCCCATCGCCCCGCGCCCGCACTTCTCCGCGCTTGACCTGGGCAAGCTTCGTGCCACCGGCTTCACGCCGCGCGACTGGGAGCAGGAGCTGGCCGAATATTTGAAGACCCTGAAGTAATCTCCAGGGTCTCAACAAAATCTTTTATCGTTTGATATGGAGCCTTCGTAAGAGGGCTCCTTTTATTCTCTCGTTCCAGTCGGCCTGGGCGTCTCGCGGGAAGTCAAGCTGCGGATAGCCTGTCTGGAACATGAGGTTGGGGTTGCCCAGGACCTCGGGTAACGTGGCCTTGTGGCTGCGGTTTAGCGGCTCGCCTGTGATACCAGCTCCCACGAGGTTGGTTGCGGCTGCCAAGGAAGAGACGCATATAGCAAACCCGGTTTCACGGACCTTTTCGCAAAGGGCAAACATTGCATCGTTGGCATGCTTATAGCCTGTGACCAAGTCCGCGTTTGCGGTGAGAAACTCGCTGTGTACTGCAAAGCAGTCGGGCAACACGGCCGAGTAGTCGCATTCGCACTCGGCGAAGCCCATGTAGCCGCCACCCATTTTGTCGCCAAAGCCCTGGTTGAGGGCCGCAAAGTCGCCCTGCGCGTTCACGCATACGCCGGCGTGTTGCACAAGCCCATCGGCATAGAACAACTTGGCGCCAACGATGCCCACCTCGTGCCGCTGGAAGATCGAGCAAAGCTTGCTGAGAAACTCCTCGTCGGCCCCGCGCACTGTGTCGCGCACAAATACGGCGTACGGCGCGTTGCGAGCCGCTGCCTCCTCGATTGCCTCGGCGAAGCTCTTCTCGCCACCCCAAACAAAGACCTGATAGTCAGACGTACTCGCAGGTTTGTACGTCATATCAAACACGCAACTAATGTAGTCGCTCGCCGCTACGCAGCAGTCAACACCCGTACGCCTAAAGTGATCGGCCAGCGCCCGCTCCGAGGCCTCGATCGCGTACGGCTTGCCGTCCATGATGCCGCCGTTGGTTGATCCCGGGTGCATGCGCCAGTGGTACAGCAGCTTGGGTACATGGCAGATGGCGCGCGCAACTTCGTAGGCCTTTAAGGTCATGTCGTAGTCCTGGGCGCCGCTCGTGTAGTCGGGCGACAACTCTACGCGATCCAAGACATAGCGGCTTACGGTAAGCATGTGCGTCACGTAGTTGTGCGAGTGGAGAAGACCCAGGTTGAAATCGGGCTTGAAGCGCGGCGCAAAGGGATGCCGCACATCCTCTTCGAAGTTGTCCTCGTCGCAGTACAGCAGGTCGATCTGCGGGTTCTTCTCGACGGCAATCGCGTACTCGAGCAGGCAGTTCTTGTCCAGTACGTCGTCGTGGTCAAAAAAGCCCACGTAGTCGCCCACGGCAGCGCGCACGCCCACATTAGTGTTGCCAGCGATGCCCAGGTTCTTAGGCACCTCAAGCACTCTGATGCGGGGGTCGCCATAGCCCGCCAGCACTTCCTTCATGCCGGCGTTGTCGACGCTGGCGTTGACCAGCAAAAGCTCCCAGTTGCTGTACGTCTGTGCCAGTACCGAGTCCAGCATCTCGCGTAGGTAGGGCAATGGTGTGTTATACAGCGGCACCACTACGCTAAAGAGTGGGCGAGAAGCGAGGTCTGCCTCGCTTAGCTCGGGCACAACGGGGTGAGCATCCAGCCACGGTACAAAGCCGCCGTCAATCTTGGCGTTGACCATGGCGTAGTTGCGAAAGAACACGAGTTTTTGGTATGCACGTCCGCTCAGACGGGCCAGCGTGCGCCCCGCGTGCGTCACGCGATAATCGCATGCCCCTTGTGGCAGGCGCAGGGATAGGCAGCGAGAAAGCGCCTGGTCCTTCTCGGCATCCAAAAACACGGCTTCCCTGAGTATCGAAGCCCCGTTTGCATCGACCACATCAATCTTTGAAACGTCAAGGCGGGGCGTATTGGTCACGTACAGGCGATGAATCTCCTCGCCGTCTGTGCACTCGAATACCTGGAAGATCTTGCCGTTGGAAATGCTCATGTGTGCCTGCCTGTCGCGTAAGAAAATGGCTGGGAGCCGCGCGTGCTCCCAGCCAACAATATCACATGCCTGTTTGGGCCCGTTGCAACGGTGTGCTTACCAACCGGCCGCCACCTGAGCGGTGGGCGTGGTGCGAACCGTGAGGTCCGACGTCGCGTTGGGCGAGGTCTTGACCGTGTAGGTCACGACGGCCTCGTGCTGCGGCGCGATCTGGATCAGCGAGGAAGAGCGCCAGGTCTGGAGCGATGAGTACGAGGTCTCAAAGAACTCGGTGCCCAGATCGCAGGACACGTCGCTGATCGAGCCGCCAGCCGGTGCATAGAGGAACAGCACCTCGAGCATGTTGCCCAAACCGGTGAGCTGCGGGTTGTAGCCGGTGATGTAGGAGGGGAGTGTAGCGGCTTCCTCATTGGTGAGGTTGTTGCGAATGACGGTCTTCGCGGTGTAGGTCTTGGTTCCGTCGGCCGAGAGAACCGGGTCGCTCAGGGTGGTGTTGACGCTCATGTACCAAGTCATCTTTGCCCAGGTCTCGTCGTTGACGTAGACGCCAAGCTCGGGCGTGGTCTCGTCCTCGGCAATGTCGCCGGCCAGGTTGAACTTGACCACGGCGGCCTGCTCGTCGCTGTCCTGCATCCAGGCAAGGACGCGGTTCTCCTTGGCGGCGGTGTCCAGGACCTTCATGAGGCTGTCGAGATCCGCGTCGCCTAGGTTGCCCATGACCTGCTTAAAGGCAAGACCGGCCACGGCCGAGAAATACTCGTCCTGTGCGGTGCCGTCGTTGCCGAACTTCTTGTAGGTGCCGTTGAGAAGGACCTGGGCTGCGTTGGAGCCGTCGACGACCTCGCCGTCGGGCGCGGTCACAGCGCCCACCAGGGATAGCAGGTTCTGCAGGACCACCGGGTCAAGCGCAATCACACCGTCGGGCATGGTGCCCATGCGCTGGTTCCACAGGTGAGCCAGGTGCTTGGCCGAGACGGGGAAGTCGGGGTTGTAGGTGATGATCTGGGCGGTCACGTCGTTCTCGTGCGTGAACATAGCGGCCTCTTTGGGATCCTGGTCCTCGGCGTAGTCGTCGCCGCCCAGCTTGCCGATGGCCTGGAAGTCACCCATGGAGATGCGGCCGTCGGTGACCGAGACGATGCCCGTGGCACCGGGGAAGCCGCCGGTGGCGCGGATCTCGGCGTTGTTCTGGGCCACCACCAGGTAGTTCCTGGTTTGGCCGTTGGTGCCCAGCATCTGGGGCAAGACCTTAAGGATGGGCTGCGCGGCGGTCAGGGTGTCGTTGGCCTCGTTGAGCGGGTCCTTGACCTTGTCCAGAATGGACTTGAGCTGCGAGATGTGCGCCTCGGGCAGGTCGTTGATCGTCTGGATGGAGGTCTGGATGACGGGCGTGGCCTCGTCCAGGGCAGAGATGAGCTTGTCGAGGATGCTCACGTTGATGGCGCCGTCCTGCAGAAGCTCCGAGAGCTTAAGGCCGCTCAAGCCGTCGGCCACCGGTACCAGCGCCTCTTCGACCAGGTTGGACGCCGTGGCGCCCAGCTTCTGGACGCTCTTCACGTCCTGGCCATAGACCGGCACCATCGCCGCGATGTTCCAGGCGGTGGTGTTGACCTCTTTGTTGATGGTGTTGGTCTTGGTACGGATCGTCTCGACGGAGTTGCTCAGCGCTGCCGAGTCGCCCTTCTTAATGGCGTCCTTGATCGTGGAGGCCTGCGCCATGATGGCCGAGGCCTCGCTCTTCACGGTCTTGGCCGACTTGTAGAGCGCGTAGCCCTCGACGCCGCCCAAAACGCCCAGCACCAGCACGATGACGGCGACCACGATGGCGATGTTTCTGCCGGTGTGGCGCTTCTTCTTGTGCTTGTGGCGGGTGAGCTGCTCGCCGTTTTGGCCCTGGTAGGGGTCAAAGACGTAGTCATCGCTTTGGTAGGCAAACTGGCTGTTGTTGTTGTTGCCAAAGTCCGCCTGGTAGTCGTCCTGGTAGACAAAGGGGTCGGGCTCGGTGTAGGCGTTGTTTGCCTGGTTGGCGTATCCGCCCGGGGCAGCGTAGCCGTTGTTCTGCGCATACCCGTTGTCGGCGTAGCTTGCGTCGCGCCTTTGCGTGGGCGCGGTGCGGCGCGGCTGGTTGTTGTCGCTGTTGGCAAAGTGGGAAGCCAAAACTTAACCTCATTCCTCGTCTAAAGAATGCTTTAAATTCCTTGTGTATTAAAAGAGACTTGCGTGGAATCAGCCTTTTCATATTACTGTAGTAAGACGCATTAGCCGCTATTTTGCTTAATTACTACATGGGAGGGGCCACGTGTCTCACGAAAACGATCTCGTCTCTGTCATCGTCCCCATTTACAACGTCGAGAAATACCTGCCGCAGGCGCTTGAAAGCATCCTCGCGCAGACGCACAAGAACATCGAGCTGATCTGCATTAACGACGGCAGCAAGGACGGCTCGCTCAAGATCATCCAAGATTTTGCCGAGAAGGACGAGCGCGTCGTGGTCGTTGACAAGAAGAACGAGGGCTACGGCGTGGGCTGCAACCTGGGCATCTCTATGGCGCGCGGCCAGTGGATCTCTATCATCGAGCCCGACGACTGGATCGAGCCCACGATGTACGAGGACATGCTTGCCCTGGCGTCCAAGTTCACCCAGGATATCGATATCGTCAAGACCCCCTGGACCGACATCCGCGACTGGAACGATCCTGCCAAGCAAAAGTCTTGCCACTGCCTGCTTGAGGGTCGCATCAAGACCTCGAACGCGCCCTTCACGGTGGCCGAGCACCCCATTTTGCTCGAGCTTCACCCGGCCATCTGGTCTGCCATCTACCGCGCCGATTTCCTACGTGAGAAGGGCATCCGCCTGCCCGAGTACCCCGGTGCCGGCTGGGCCGACAACCCCTTCCTGGTAGAGACCATGTGCCAGGCCAAGGCCATCGTCTACCTGGATAAGCCCTACTACAACTACCGCTGCGACCTGCCCGGCTCCACGCTTAACCACGCCACCGAAGAAGCCGTGGCGCGCCCCTTCGATCGCTGGATGGACATGATGGACGTCATCGAGCGCCTGGGCATCACCGATAAGCGCATCATCGCCGCCCACTACGTGCGCGGTTTCAACTACACCTACGGCGCCATCCACGATGACGGCTGGGACAACCCTGTGGTCAAGGCCAAGACCGCCGAGGTCTTCTCGCGCATGGACCCGGCGATCGTGATGAACGACGTCGTGGTGCCGCCGCACCGCAAGCGCTTCTACTGCCAGGTCACCGGGCGCCCCTACAAGCCCGGTCTGCCGCTTGCCTGGGTTGGCCGCCTGGCGTCCGAGACCGCTTGCACCTTGAAGGTCGAGGGCCCCGCGCGCGTCCTTGGGCGAGCCAAGAACGTTTTGTCCAAGAACGAGCGTTCCGATGCGTAACGGTACGGTTTTGGCTGCAGCCGAGAAGGGCACGGGCTCTTCTCGGCGGGGGCTAAACATCAATTTTAAAACCATTGGCTTTTGGGCGCTGAGCTTCTTGGCGCCCATCGCCATCTTCTGCGGCGTTGCGGCCGTCCAGGGCATCTATCCCTTTGGCGACCAGTCCTTCTTGACCGAGGACCTTAAATACCAGTACGTCGACTTCTACACCTGGTTTTTGCGCGTGCTGCGCGGGGAAGAGTCGGTGTTTTACTCCACCGCGTGCGGCCTGGGCGCAAACACCTGGGGCCTCTACAGCTACTACCTTGCCAGCCCCTTTAACCTGCTGCTTCCTTTCTTTGACGAGACGGGCATCACGCTGTTTGTCTTTGTGAGCGACGCGCTTAAGCTGGGCTGCATGCAGCTGGCCGCCTCGTTTTACCTGCGTCGGCGCTTTAGCATGGGCCGCGGTTGGTCGTTTGTCTTTGGTCTGGGCTACACCTGGTCTTTGTGGGTGGCCACCAACCTGCGCAACCCCATGTGGATGGACGCGCTCATTTTGCTGCCGCTTATCATGTGGGCGGTTTGGCAGCTGGTGAGCCGCGACCGGTGGCTGCCTTTGTGCCTGCTTACGGCCGCCAACGTGATCGTGTGCTGGTACACGGCCTACATGACGGTCATCTTCTGCGTCATGCTCACCATTCTTGAGTGGGCCTGCGCGGGCAGGTGCGTCGACGGCGAGAAGGGCGCGGCGCTCGCGCAGGGCGAAAGCCTGGCCAGTGGGGCCGGGACCCGCTACCCCTTGTGGCGCTTGGCCCTGCGCTTTGCCCGCCCCATGTTGGTTGCCCTGCTGTTGTGCGCGTGGACCTTTATCCCCACGGTCAAGGCTATGCTTGGCTCGGGCGGCGCCGAGGAAGTGGGGCTGCTCCAGATTGTGGCCGGGTTTTTCTCGGCGTCGACGGTCATGGACAAGATCCGCTACCTGTTCACGACTCAGCCCATCTACATGCTGCGCGGCCTGGTACCCGCGCTTTACAGCCCGTGGCACCGCATCCCGCAGTTCTACTGCGGCGTGGTTCTCTTGGACTCGTTTGTGGCGTTTTTTGCCTCCAGGCGCGTGGACGGGCGTACGAAGAAGGCCGCCGGGGTGCTTGTGGGCGTCATCTTGGCGTGTATCGTTATCCGCCCGCTGCAGGCCATCTGGTGCGGTTTTCGCGAGCCGAGCGGTTTCTACTCGCGCCCGGCCCTGTTTGTGGCGCCCACCGTCATGTGGATGGCAGGTCGCTGGTGGCAGGGCGTTGCTGCCGACGGCGGTGAGCGGGGCCTTGTCGACCGCTGGGCGGCAGGTCTTCTCGCCAGCCGGGTGGCTTGTGTAGCGGTGGGTCTTCTCGCCGTGGTCGATTTGTCCGTGGGTGCGTATTTTGCCTGGAAGACGTTGTATGTGGGCTGTTCTCAGGAAGAGCAGAATTCTTACTACGAGCAGTCCGTCGACCAGCTTGACTGGTTGGATAACGCCGACCAGGGCACCTATCGCTTTGAGCGCACCTACGTGCGCGCCGGTAAGGCGGCCTTGAACGAGGCTATGAGCTGCGGTTACTTGGGCATCTCGTCGTACTCCTCGGCGCACAACCAGGCGGCGCTCAACTTCCTGGACGCGCTGGGCTACAGCAGCCCCAACCTGCTGCACGTGCGCTATGCCCACCAAAACCTGGCGGCCGACGCGCTTTTGGGCGTCAAATATTCGTCCAGCCAGGACGTTCCCGCCGCGCTTACCGAGGTTGACAGCGCCCCGTTGGTAAACGGAGCGGGCGTCTACCAAAACGCCTACGCGCTGGGCCTGGGCTATGCCGTTTCGAGCGACGCGTGCGGGGCCGAGCTTTCTGGCAACAATCCCTTCGAACGGCAGAACTCGCTGGCCAGCTCCCTTGTGGGCCACGAGGTCCAGCTCTTTAAGAAGGCCGAGTCTATGCTTGTAGAGGATACCGACGAGGCCAAGTCCTACCAGGTCACGATACCGGCGGGCACCCTGGGCTACGCCTACGTCGAGTGCCCGTCTTCGATCAGCGACGTGGGCATTTACCTTTCCATCGACGGTTTTGCCTCCGAGAAGGAGGGCTGGCGCTTCCAGCACGCGGTGCGCGCTTTTGGCGGCGTTGAGGGCCAGGTCGACGGCACCCATACGGTGCGCGTGGAGCGTGCTGTGGACGAGAAGTGCGTCGTCACGGTCGATATGTCCACCGTTAGCTGTGACATCTACTACCTGGATCTCGACGTTCTGGCGCAGGTCACGAGCGAGCTGTCGGCTCATCAGGTGAGCTTTAGCTCGTTTAGCGGCAACGGAATCGACGGCACCGTCGACGTCGACCAGGACGGTTGGGTCATGATCAGTGTCCCCGCCGAGGACGGCTGGACCGTCACGGTCAACGGGCAGGAGGTCCAGACCAAGACGGCCTTTGGCGGTGCGGTGACCCTGGTGCCCGTCGTGGCGGGGGACAATTCAATCCAGATGCGCTTCACGGCGCCAGGTTTGGCGCTGGGAATCGCGGTTACGGCGGTGGGCGCCGCAGGCCTCATTGGCGCGTTGATATACCGCTCACGGCAAATAAGAACCTGCTAAACGGCATGAACTTCTCGCCATCGGTGCAAAATCGGGGCCAAACGGATTGTCGAGGGTTTAGCGAGGTTTTCGGGGTACTATATTTCGAGTGGCATTCCAGTCACATTGGTATCGCGCGTTTTCGCGCAGCATTTTAGCCCTGCGGGGCAAGAAAGAAAGGCACGACATGGCTCAGGGTACTGTTAAGTGGTTCAACCCGGACAAGGGCTACGGCTTCATCTCTCGCGAGGACGGCGACGACCTGTTCGTCCACTACTCCGAGATTCAGATGGACGGCTTCAAGACCCTGGACGAGGGCCAGGCTGTTGAGTTCGAGATTACCACCGGCCAGAACGGCAAGCTCCAGGCTTCCAGCGTCCACAAGCTCTAAGTCTTACAACATACGAGCTAACCCAGAAGGTCCGCCACCCGCGGACCTTCTCTTTTTGTGCGCCGTGCGCCTGCGGGGCTCTTCTCGCCGACGGGAAATCGACGGTTATGGGAATCCCGTCATTCCCATAACCGTCTACTTTCCCGGGCTTCTTCCCATAAGCGTAAAATCGCCTGGCGAGAAGATCTTGAATCTTCCCATAACCGCACGATTTGCCGTAGGCATCTCAACGTAGCTCGGCGCGCTGGGTCCATGAGGCCATGTCGATGTGTTCGAGCGTATCCCAGAGCTGATGACGCGCACGGCGACGGCGCGCGGCTTCTTCGCGTGACTCGTCAACAGGTGGCATTTCTAGATCTTCGCGAATCGCCAGCATAAGGTTGTCCATATATGCCAGATCATCGTATTGCTTCTTGTATATCTCATACGGAGTAAATCCGTTGGCGAGAAGCTCGTTGCGTCGTTGGGTGTCCAGCCTTACTTGAGCCTCGTTGTCGTGCCAAGACCCCATGTAGTCCAGGCAAACACCACCTCTTCCGCCAATGAAAAGCAGGTCGGGCTTGCGAATCTTTATCGCATCGATTCCCAGTCGCTCGATTTCTTGCGGCTCGTTAAGTACCACGCGCCCCATGTTGTAACCGCCCCTTGCAAAAGAAAGGGTTGCTCGTAGATAGAGCTTGGCTTCTTGTGGGGACGCGGCAAGGGCCGGCGCCGTCTTAAGCGCTGCGCGGACTTTCTTCTTTCCCCAGCTGCCTTCAAGCGCGTCCATGAACTCGCGCAATCTATCGGGGGTCAACAATGGCCTGCGGCGCTGCGCAAGGCCGCCGGGGCTCTTCTCGCATATGGCATATAGGCCCATAAGCTCGGAAAGCAACATGTCCATCTCGCGAGGCCTTAGGCGAGAAGAGACCAGAAGGGGTAGGAAAGCGGGCGAGACGCAGCGAATGCCCGGAGCGATTTGGACTAGGGCGCCCTCTGGTAACGCGGTCGACCAGACATGGACATTGAGGCGTTTTGTCGAGCGCGACGTCTCTTTGTTGGCGAGAAGAACTCCCCATGGCCCCTTGAGCTTTCCAAGCGCAGGACACAATGCTGCGGCTCTTCTCAGCTCATCGACCGAAGGAACGCGGCACGGCAGGTCGCAATTGCTCGCGGGTCGGTAAGCAAACCGTGAGTTTCTCATAAGGTGCAGCGCCGTCATATGTGAGATCACAATGTCCATGTGAATAAGCTACATGAACCTAGATGTCTGGCGGAGAAAAACTTCGAACTAAATTTCCCTATCTATCAGCTATCTATCACTTTTCTATCACGCATTTCCCGCGCGGGGTCACCGACCTGCGATGTATTGGCAGTCCCGAAGCCGCTGCCGCGATGACCCACCGTCCTTCTCGCCGGAAAATCGACGGTTATGGGAACGCCAAACTTCCCATAACCGTGAATCTCTCCGTTTAAGCTTCCCACAACCGTCGCATTCTCTCTTTGACGTTCCCATAACCGCGCGTTTTGTGGCGAGACGCGCGGCGCGCCCGGTGGGGGATTGGTATACTGGGTACTCGAAATTTCGAGAGGGGGCGGCCAATGCGCGGCAAGGCCAAGTCGTTCATCGCGCGGCATATGGGGCGCTTGGTATGCCTGCTGTGCACGTTGGGCGTGATCGCGGCGACGATCTTTGTCTACGTGAGCTACCTCGACGATCGCATCTACGAAGAGGGAGCCAATGCCGTCCAGCTCACGTACCGCCAGACGGCCAAGACCTTTGCCCTCTTCGCGCAGCGCAACTGGAACTATCTCTCGGACGTCGACAACTACATCGCTCACATCGACGCCGACCACCAGGCCGAGGACCTCTTTACCCAGTATGCCTCGCGTGCCAACAACTGGGAGTATTCCGACGTCTACCTCTTCAACCAGACCCAGGATTACCGCACCATCGCCAAGCGATCGGGCCGCGCCGAGAGCATCGCGGGCGTCTTTGACCAGCTCTTTGAAACCGGCGAGTCCTGCCTGACCTCCTACATCGCGTCAGACGGTGAGCGCAAGGTCGTCTTTGCCCGTCTGCTCACCTCGCCTATGGTGGTCGACGGCACGACCTATACCGCGCTTGCCGTGAGCTACGACAACGCCACCCTGCAGGACTTTCTCTCGGCCAACGCCTTTGGCGGCAAGAGCGACTGCTATGTGGTGGACGAGAAGGGCGATGTGGTCTTCTCGCTTGAAGAGAAAAGCGTGGTCACGGACTTTGTGTCGAACTTCACGGACTTCTTCTCGGCCAGCGTGGACTTTGTGCACGGCGATGCTTCCTCTTTTGCCCCCAGCGTGAAAGATGGCAAACCCATCGCAGCTCTTGTCACCTACAACGACGAGCAGCTCTATGCCGTGTGGGTGCCTACCGACCTGGAGGGCATGTCCTTGGTTGCCCTTGTGGATTCCGGCCAGGTGGACCGCACGTCAAACGACGTTCGCAATGCCAGCATCTGCGCTTTTGCCGTCATTTTGATCACTGTTTGCGGCGCCTCGCTTGGCGTTCTTTACTACAAGTACCGACTAGAGATGGCCGAGAAGACCCGCGAGAGCGAGGCTCTGGACCGCAAGAACAAGATGACCATGCAGCTCTTCGAGGCGATGGCGCAGTCATATGACCGCTATGCCATGGGCGACTTGGTGCACGACACGTATGAGTACAAGGAGTTCGCGCTGGATACGCCCTTGTACCCCAAGGCGGGGACCTATCGCGACCTTATCGGCTTCATTAATCGCAGGTATACGCTGCATAAGCCCAAGGACGGCGAGACGATCGAGTCGCTGCTGTCGCCGGGCCGTCTGCAGCGCGTCTTAGGGCATGAGGCGGGCTACGTGACCTTTGAGTACGAGACGCGCGAGCCCGAGCGCGGCGAGCAGCGGGTCGAGCACCTGCGGATGAACGTCGTTCCCGTGGGCTGGCTCGAGGATGGTTCTGTGAGTCGCGTCTTGCTTTTTGCCCAGAACATCTCGACCACGATCGAGCTTGAGACCCAGGCCATGACCGACGACCTGACGGGCCTTAACAACAAGCGATGCTTTGCCGAGCTCACCTCTAAGATGCGCCAACAGGGTCATCCTTTCACGCTGTACTATCTTGATCTTGATCGCTTTAAGCAGGTCAACGACACTTTTGGTCACGAGACGGGCGACAAACTCTTGCAAGAGGTCTCGCGCCGCATGCGCTCGTGCGTGCGCTCCTCTGATTACGCCTTTAGGTTGGGCGGCGACGAGTTTGCCCTTGTGACCTGCGGCTCGTTTGACGCGGGCTTCGCGCGCCTTTTGAGCAGTCGTCTACAGAAGGCCATCGAGGCACCCATCGTGATTGACGGCAACACCATGTGCGTTGGCGCGAGCTGCGGCTTTGCGGGCTGGCCCGTGGAGGGCGAGACCTTAGAGCAGGTCCAGGCCCTTGCCGACGGCCGCATGTACCGCGAGAAGAAAGCCCACCACGAGGGGCGGTAACGGCTCGCCCGGCGACGCGGCGCCCCTGCGCTATACTGGGAACCCGCTGTCGCAAAGGAGCCGCCCCCATGTCCCAAAACACCCCCATGCCCCCTGTCCCCGCATACGCGCTGCAGGTCATCGACGCGCTTGAGTCCGCGGGCTTCGAGGCCTGGGTCGTGGGCGGCTGGGTGCGCGATGCCCTTCTGGGCCGCCCGGGCCACGACGTGGATGTCACGACGTCGGCCCCTTGGCAGCAGACGGCGGGCGTCCTTCGCGCCGCGGGCATCGAGGTCCACGAGACCGGCATCGCCCACGGTACCGTGACGGCCGTGGTGGCGGGTCAGCCCGTCGAGACCACGACCTACCGCGTAGAGGGCGCCTACTCAGATCGGCGCCACCCCGATGACGTGCGCTTTGTTCAAGACGTGAAAGAAGACCTGGCTCGGCGCGACTTCACGGTGAACGCCATGGCCTATCACCCACGCCGCGGTCTTCTCGACCCTTACGGCGGCGAGAAGGACCTGGCCGCAGGCGTCATCCGCGCGGTGGGGGAGCCGCGGATTCGTTTTGAGGAAGATGCCCTGCGCGTGCTGCGGGCGGTGCGTTTTGCCTGCCGTCTGGGCTTTGACATAGAGCCGGCCACGCAGGAGGCCCTGGTCGCCTGCGCGGGCGAGCTTGCCGGCATCGCCAACGAGCGCGTGGGCCAGGAGCTGCAGGGCATCCTGGACTCGGGCCGCGTGGCGTGGGCGATTCGACGCCAGACCGACGTTCTTCTCACCGCCGTGCCAGAACTGGCGCCTGCCCGCGGCTTTGACCAGAAGAGCCCCTACCACGCCTATGACGTGCTGGAACACACGGCCCGCGTGTGCGCCGGCGTCGAGGAGTTCTGCGGGGGAGCGGCACCTTCTCACCTGCGCTGGGCAGGCCTTTTGCACGACGTGGCAAAGCCTGCCTGCGCGAGCTTCGACGAGCTGGGCCGCGGGCACTTCTTTGGCCACCAGCCCGAGGGCGCCCGCATGGCCTCGCGCATCATGTCTCGCCTGGCGCTGCCCAAAGAGACGATCCGCCGCACGACCGCCCTCATTGGCCTGCACGACTACCCGGTGCAGCGCAAGAACCCCGTCAGTGCCCGGCGCATGGTGCAAGAGCTGGAGCGCACCTGCCCCGGCGAGGGCCGCGCGCTGGCCTTTGACCTGCTCAACCTTAAGCGCGCCGACGCCCTGGGCAAGGCCCCGACATACCGCGACTACGCCTTTAAGCTGGACACCATCGAGCATCGCCTGCGCAAAGACATGTCAGCCGGTTTTCCCACCAATGTGGGTGAACTGGCCATCGACGGCGCCGACGTCATGCGCGAGCGCGGCATCGAGCCCGGCCCCGGCGTGGGCATGGTTTTGCGCGAGGCCCTGGAGTGCGTGGTGGACGGCTCGGTTGCAAACCGGCGAGAAGACCTTCTTAGCTGGCTTGCGTACTAGGGGAGAGGTACTGCCGGCGCGGTCTTGCTGGTCTCCGGATTCACTGTTGCCTTTGCCAGTTCAATAAATTCCGAGGTCACGCCCCAGCGGTAACCGCGCTTGGGCAGCCCAAACTGGATTTGATAGCGCGAGCGCGGCCCCAGGTCAAAGCGCTCAAGCCGCCGCAGCTGCGCGGGCGTGGCCGCCAGGTCGATCAGGTTCTGCGGGCAAAGGCAGGCGCCCGTCCCCTGGATGGCCAGCGCAAGCAGGGTCTCCATGTTGTTGGACTGCACCTTGACCTGCGGACGGATCCCCGCGCCCTCAAACAGGGCCACACCCAAGCCGCCGGTGATGTCGCCTGTGCCGCCCATAACAAACGGGCAGCTCGCAAGCGGCGTAAGGTCGCCTTGCGCCAGCGTGTCGCGAATTGCTGCGGCATCGATGCCCTTCTCGGCTAAAAGAGAGCTCGCCACCAGCAAGACAATGCGTTCCTCGTAAAAGTCGACGTAGTCGATGTCGGCGTGGCCTTGGGGCAAGACGCCTATGACCACGTCCTCGCGCCCGGCCACCAAGTTGGCCAGAAGCTCCTCGTTGGTGCCCTCGTCCAGACGCACGCACACGTTGGGGTAGGCCTCTGCCAGCCGAGCGATGGCCCCCGGCATGACGGCGCGGCCGCGCGTGTAGGCGATGCCCACGCGCAAGGTGCCCCCGCACAGCCGGCTGGGACCTGCGACCTCGCGGCGCAGGTCGGCGACCTGCTGCTGGATCGTCTCGGCACGGGCGAGAAAAGCCTGGCCCTCCTGGGTCACCGCAAGCGGCTGGCTGCGCACGAACAGCCGGCAGCCCAGCTCGGCCTCCACGCTGGCGATGTGGGCGCTCAGGGTCTGCTGCGTCACGTGCAGCCGGGCCGCCGCGCGGGTGAAGCTCTTCTCCTCGGCCACGCACAGGATGTACTCGAAGCTCTGCAGGTTCATGGTCTTCTCGCCCTTAGTCACAAATCTAACCAGTAACACCTACAGAGAATAACAGTTTGTATTTGCCAAAGCCGAGAAATACCATGGCCCTCGTAGTCAATGCTATGAGGTGTTTTGCGCATGGAGCTTCTTGTCATCGGGGCCTTTTGCCTTGAGCTGATCGTCTGCGTGGCCTTGGGCCTTCCGGTCTTGGTCCCGCTGGCTATCGGCCTCGTCATCTTCCTGTGGTACGGCAAGGCAAAGGGCCACGGCGCCCGTGAGCTTGCGCGCATGACCGGCCGCGGCGTCCTTACCGCCAAGGGCGTGCTGGAGTCGTTCGTTTTGATCGGCATCTTGACCGCCCTGTGGCGAGCCTGCGGCACGATTTCTCAGATCGTGGTCATGACCTCCGGCTTGATTACCCCTTCCTTTGTGCCCATGGCGTGTTTCTTGCTCTGTGGACTTGTGAGTTACCTCATGGGCACTTCTTTTGGAACCGGCGCCACCATGGGCGTTGTCTGCGGAACGATCGGCAGCGCCTGTGGCGGCAACCCCTATCTTTTGGGCGGGGCTGTCCTTGCGGGTTGTTATTTTGGAGACCGTTGCTCGCCGGTGAGCTCGTCTGCCTTGCTGGTAAGAAGCCTTACCGGCACAAAGATGCCCGATAACCTCAAGGCCATGATGCGCACGGCCGCGGCCCCGCTGGTTGTAAGCCTTGTTTTCTACGCCGTTGCCGGCGCGGTCACGGCAGGGGCCTCGGGCCAGGCACAGGCGGATGTCCCCCAGATGCTCACGGCCTACTACGGCGACCATCTGCTGGCCCTGGTGCCCGCGGCGATTATCTTTGCCTTACCGTTGATGGGCCTAGGCATGAAGCGCTGCATGGCGGCAACTTCTGTGGCCGCGGCTCTGGTATGTCTCTTCTTGCAGGGAGCGACGCCCGTTGACCTGGTTCGTTGGGCCGTCTTTGGCTTTACCGCCACAGACGCCGGCGTGAACCAGCTTATGTCCGGCGGAGGCCTTCTCTCCATGGTCAACGTCTCTTTGGTGGTATGCCTGTCGTCTGCCTACTCGGGCATCTTCGAGGGCACCGGTCTTCTCGCCGGCGTCCAAGGCCACGTAAGCGCAGTTGCCGAGAAGTTCGGGCCGTACGCGGCGGTTCTTGCCGTCTCTATCCCCGCGTCCATGATCGCTTGTAATCAGACCTTAGCCATCGTGCTGACCCGTCAACTGTGCGGCCCCGCCGAGGAATCCGACGCAACTATGGCGATCGATCTAGAGAACGCGCCAGTGGTCATAAGCCCCTTGGTGCCGTGGTCGATCGCCTGCACCACGATCCTCGCGTTGGCCCAGGCCCCCGCTGGCAGCGAGATCTTTGCCGTATACCTTTGGCTCATCGTTGTTTACCAGGCATTTTGCCGATCCAAAAAGTTTTTTCAAAATTCTGCTTGCAATCTTGGTGCGACTCCCATATAGTATTTCCTCGCGCACAGAAGCGCAAAAGCATTGGGACTTCGTCTAGTGGTAGGACAGCGGATTCTGGTTCCGTCAACGGGAGTTCGACTCTCTCAGTCCCAGCCATTGCTTTTATGGCCCGTTCGTCTAGCGGTTCAGGACGCCGCCCTCTCAAGGCGGAGATCACCAGTTCGAATCTGGTACGGGCTACCATGAGTTCTCCGGGGTACTCCGAACCCCTTTACATATGGCCCGTTCGTCTAGCGGTTCAGGACGCCGCCCTCTCAAGGCGGAGATCACCAGTTCGAATCTGGTACGGGCTACCATGAGTTCTCCGGGGTACTCCGAACCCCTTTACATATGGCCCGTTCGTCTAGCGGTTCAGGACGCCGCCCTCTCAAGGCGGAGATCACCAGTTCGAATCTGGTACGGGCTACCAAACCTCAGCAGGCTGCCACCCGGCAGCCTGTTTTCGTATGCCGACTCGCCGCGCTCGTCTCGCCGCCTCGATGATGGGACCTAAATCGCAGATTCCTCCCAAATTGAAGCGCTTTATGTGCGATTTAGGTCCCGCCATCGAACGGAGAAGGGCCAACGGCGCTCCCGTCTCCACAAAAGGGTCCGGAAAGGTAACGGGGGGATTTCGAGGGGGTTGCAGGCAACGGTCTGCGTTTCGGATTAATCACGGCAAAGTTTTATCTGCGTCTCTAATGGCCCGATTCTATTCAAGCAGTCGGCGAGTGGTCGTATTCTGCCTTCAGACGGAAATTGAAGGGAGAATTACCACATGGCCGACATGATTGAAATCAAGGGTCTTCACAAGTACTTTGGCGACGTCCACGTGTTGAAGGACATCAACCTTAGCGTGAAGTCCGGCGAGAAGGTCGTCATCATCGGGCCCTCCGGCTCGGGCAAGTCGACCCTCATCCGTTGCGTCGACTATCTTGAGGAGCCCACCTCGGGCGAGGTCATCATCGACGGTACGCCTCTTACCAAGAAGAATCACCTGGAGATGGCCCGCAAGTATTCCTCGATGGTCTTCCAGCAGTTCAACCTCTACCCCAACATGACCGTTTTGGGCAACCTCACCTTGGCCCCCATCAAGCTCCAGAAGAAGTCCAAGGAAGAGGCCAACCAGATCGCCATGGCCGCCTTGAAGCGCGTCGGTATGGCCCACAAGGCAGGGGAGTACCCGCAGAACCTCTCGGGCGGTCAGCAGCAGCGCGTCGCCATCGCCCGCGCGCTTTGCACCAAGCAACCGATCATCCTTTTTGACGAGCCCACTTCGGCCCTTGACCCCGAGATGGTCCAGGAGGTCTTGGACGTCATGATCGAGCTTGCCCACGAGAACATCACTATGATCTGCGTCACCCACGAGATGGGCTTCGCCCGCCAGGTGGCCGATCGCGTGGTCTTCATGGAGGACGGCCAGATCCTGGAGGAGGGCAACCCCGAGCACTTCTTCGACAACCCCGAGAACCCGCGCTGCCGCGAGTTCCTCTCCAAGATTCTGCACTAGCCAAGAACTTCGGGCTTCTCGCCCACGTCACCAGGTACCACCGGCGGGTCTTCTCGCCGAGAAAATCACGTATTTGTCCCAAGGGAAGGGGAACATTATGTCTTCTATGTCTCGTCGTCAGTTCATGCAGCTCATGAGCGCCTCTGCGGCCACCCTCGCTGGCCTGGGCCTTGTTGGTTGCGGCGGTTCCAGCTCGTCTAGCTCCAGCTCGGACAGCTCTTCTTCGTCTGACTCCAAGGTCGCCACCATCAAGAGCCGCGGCAAGCTCAAGGCCGGCGTCAAGAAGGACGTTTTGGGCTACGGCATGCTCAACACCTCGACCAACAAATACGAGGGCATGGAGATCGACCTGTGCTACCAGGTTGCCGCCAAGATTTTTGACGTCTCTTATGACGAGGCCAAGAGCCAGGACCTCGTTGAGTTCACCGACGTCACGCCTAAGACCCGTGGCCCGCTGATCGACAACGACCAGCTGGACATCATCTGCGCCACCTATACCATCACCGATGTGCGCAAGGAGAGCTGGGACTTCACCGATCCCTACCGCACCGACCACATCGGCATCCTGATCAAGAAGGGCAGCATGTCCACCATGGCTGACCTCGACGGCAAGCACATCGGTGTCTCCCAGGGCTCCACGACCAAGGACGCCGTGACCAAGATGCTCGAGGACCAGGGCATCTCTGCTACCCCCGAGTTCGACGAGTACCCCGATTACCCCTCCATCAACTCCGCCCTTGACGCCGGCCAGATCGACGCCTTTGCTATGGACCGCTCGACCCTTAAGACCTACACCACCGACGACAAGGAGCTCCTGCAGCCCGAGATCGAGTTTGGTGCCCAGGATTACGGCATTGCCACCAAGAAGGGCTCTGACCTTTCTGACGTGACCGAGGAGGTCGTCAAGGAGGTCGTCGAGAACGGCTGGATCGACCAGGAGGTCGAGCTCTGGGGCCTGCTCTAAGAGCTTCTCGGCGCCCTGCGCGCGGCTCCGCGCCGTCGCCCGCCCCTCATCCGGCCGCCCGGGCCCGCAGCGCCGAGCCCGGGCGGCCCGTTGTTTTGTCAGGTAAGTAGAAGGGAAAGAGATGCTAGACGGACTTCTCGACCCAATGCGATGGTCGATGACCTTCGCCGAGATGGACTCTTTGTGGAAGGGATTCTCCCTTACCCTGCAGGTCGTGTTCGCGGGCCTGGCGCTCTCTATTGTGCTGGGTACGATTTTGGGTGTCTTCTCTACGACGAGAAACCCGATCCTGCGCGCCATCAGCCGCATCTACGTGGAGTTTTACCAAAACACCCCGCTGCCGGTGCAGGTCTTCTTCATGTACATGGCAGGCCCTAAGCTCCTGCAGGCGATCACCGGCGCCGCAAACCCCGTTCGCACGAGCGCATTTGCCCTTGGTGCCTTGGGCGTGGGTCTTTACCACGCGGCCTATATCTCTGAGGTCATCCGTACCGGCATCGAGGCTGTCCCCAAGGGCCAGGGCGAGGCGGCGCTTTCGCAGGGCTTCACCCGCGTGCAGTCCTACATCTACATCATCTTGCCGCAGACCTTCAAGATCATCTTGCCTCCTATGTGCAACCAGGCCCTTAACCTGGTCAAGAACACCTCGGTTCTTGCGATGATCGCCGGCGGCGACCTTATGTACAACGCCGACAACTTCGTCTCGACCTACGGCTACCTGCAGGGCTATATCATGGCGTGCGTCCTGTACTTCATCATCTGCTTCCCGCTGGCCCTTCTCGTCCAGTGGCTGGAGAAGCGCTCGAAGGAGCGCCCGCGCGCCAAGTCCATCCCCGGCATCACCGATGCCGCCGAGCTCGCGAAGGAGGCGTAACCGATGGATATCTTTACTCCCGATAACGTGAGCTTCATGCTCGGCGGCTTTGGCAAGACCCTGATCGTCTCGTTCTTCGCGATCATCTTCTCGATCGTGATCGGCACCGTGCTGGCCATGGTCAAGCAGTACTGCAAGGGGCCGCTCAAGCCCTTGAGCCTGCTTGTCTCGGCCTACATCGAGCTCTTCCGCTGCACGCCTAACCTGCTGTGGATCTTGTTCATCTACTTCACCGTCAAGGGCAACGACGTCGTCATCTCGGTTCTGGCCTTCACGATCTTCACCTCGGCCGTCATGGCCGAGATCGTGCGCGGCGGCTTCAACTCCATCGCCAAGGGCCAGTTCGAGGCCGCCCGCTCGCAGGGCTTCGGCTTCTTCCAGACGATGGCCTTCATCATCTTGCCGCAGACCTTCAAGACGATCATCCCGGCCCTGTTCTCGCAGTGCACGACGGTCATCAAGGACTCGTCGTATCTGGCCGGCATCAACGTCGCCGAGTTCATGTACTGCTCGCGCGTCGTCATGGCCAAGACCACCGGACTCGAGGGCGTCCTTCTCGTCTACGGCTTTGTCTTCTTGCTCTACTTCTGCCTGAACTTTGGCATCTCTCTTCTTGTTCGTGCTTATCAGCGCCGCGTTGTGGCCGCTTAAAGCAACATGTCCGACCCCGCCTTGCGACCTCTTCCCCGCAAGGCAGGGCCTGGGCGCCCTTTAGCTAAGGAGAACCCCATGACCATCGATTCTGACGCCGTTTCTGCCGATGTCGAGAACTACCCCGTGGTCATTACCATCGCCCGCGACTTTGGCGCCGAGGGCCACGAGATCGGCAAGATGCTCTCGCTTGAGCTGGGCATCCCGTTTTACGACAACGAGGTCCTGGTAAGGGCCTCCGAGCGTGCCGGCTCTTCTGTGGCCGACGCCGCGGCATACGACGAGAGGTGCGCGGCCGAGCTCTACGCCTTCTTGCCCGATCGCGTGGACGCGCGCTCTGCCGCCGACAAGCTCTTTGCCCACGTTGCCGACACCATCCTTGACCTGGGCACCAAGACCTGCATCATCGAGGGTCGCCTGGCCGATTACGTGCTGCGCGACAACCCAAACCAGATCGCCGTGCTGGTAACGGCCCCGTTGGAGGCCCGCGTAGAGATCGTCCAGCGCAAGCGCGGCTGGGATCAGAAGAAGGCCAAGAAGCTGGTCAAGAAGATGCAGAAGGGCCGTGAGGCCTTCTATAAGCGCTACTCCAAGGGCAAGTGCTGCCTGCACGACAACAAGGACCTGGTGGTCAACCGTGCGCGCTTTGGCCGCCAGGGCTGCGTCGACATCATCGCCGCCGCTTACCGTAGCAAGGTCGCGGCCGTCAAGGCGGCGCAGGCTGCAGCTGCGGCGGACGAGTGCAGCGAGGACTAGGCTCACGAGTATTTGGGCGACCGTCCGGAGCCCCGCTGTTCGCCCCTGCCTGACCCCCGACCCTTTGTGCACCTTTTACATTTAGCGAGAAGACATGGCCGCGAGTGGTTTCGCGGCCATGTCTTTTCTCGGCTGCGTTATCCTGCATTGCAGTTGATTTGGGCCGCACGGCCCGCGCGAGAGGAGACAAGACATGGCGGGAAAGCCCCAGACACTGGCAACTACCTCGGCGTTTGAGGTCTTAGGACCCGTCATGGTGGGCCCCTCGTCATCCCACACGGCAGGCGCCCTTCGCTGCGCCACCGTTGCTGCCTCGCTTTTGGACGCGCCCGTGACCAGCGTGCGCTTTACCTTGTGGAACAGCTTTGCCCACACCTACCACGGCCACGGCACCGATCGCGCCCTGGTGGCAGGCATCCTGGGGATGTCGACCGACGACGAGGGCATCCGCGATGCCTTTGACCTGGCGAGCAAGGCCGGCCTGGCCTACGAGTTTGCCATTGGCGGAGACGACGCCACGATGCACCCCAACACCGTGGACATCGACATGCAAACGGCCTCGGGCGCCCACGCCACCGTGCGAGGCGAGAGCCTGGGCGGCGGCAAGGTGCGCGTGAGCCGCATCAACGGCGTGGGCGTCAAGGTCACTGGCCGCTATGCCACGCTCTTTGTGGCTCACCGCGACGTCCCCGGCGTTCTGGCGGCCCTAGCCAACCTTCTGGCCTACGCCAAGGTCAACATCGCCACCTGCCGCACCTACCGCACCGAGCAGGGCGGCCAGGCCTACACCGTCTTCGAGACCGATGGCGCTCCCGACGAGACCGTGCTCCCCATCGTGCGCAAGCTAGATAACGTCGACTACGCGACGTTCGTCTCGCTGGCTGGCTCTGATGCACTGGTGGCGCCTGGCGTCACGGCCGAGGAGCTCTTTGACGACGGAGCGCAGCTCTTAGACGCCTGCGCCGAGCTTGGCATGTCGATTGGCAAGGTGATGCAGACCCGCGAGGAGATGCTCGTGGGCGCAGACGTTGCGGCAGCCGCCATGGACCGCGTGCTGGCCGTCATGCGCGACGAGACAAGCGCCCCCATCGCGCACCCCAAGAAGTCGCTGGGCGGCTTCATTGGGGGAGAGGCCAAGCAGGTCAAGGACGCGGGCGCCACGTACGCCGCCGCCTTGATGGGAGACGTGCAGACCGACGCCGTTGCCCGCGCCATGGCGGTGCTGGAGCGCTCGGCCGCGATGGGCGTCATCGTGGCCGCCCCCACGGCGGGTTCTTCTGGAGTCGTGCCCGGCTGCGTGCTTGCGCTGGCTGACCACCTGGGTGCCAGCGACGACGCGGTGAAGGAGGCCCTCTACTGCGCGGCCTCTATTGGCCTCAACATCCAGACGGGCGCCTGCGTGGCGGGCGCCGAGGGCGGCTGCCAGGCCGAGGTGGGAAGTGCCGCTGCCATGGCCGCCGCTGCCTGCGCGCAGCTTCTGGGCGCCACGCCCGAGCAGGCGCTTACGGCAAGCTCGATCGCCATCTCGAACTTGTTGGGCCTGGTGTGCGACCCGGTGGGAGGCCTTGTTGAGGTGCCCTGCCAGGTGAGAAACGCCATCGGCGTGGCCGCGGCCTTCTCCAGCGCTCAGCTTGCGCTTTCTGGCGTGAAGTCGCTGGTGCCCTTCGACGAGGTGGTCCACGCCATGAGCGAGGTGGGCCACGCCCTTCCCGCGAGCCTTCGCGAGACGGCCCGCGGCGGTCTTGCGGCCACGCCGAGCGCCTGCGCGGCCTGCGGCGGCTGTCGCTAATCTCAAGCGTTCATATCAAATTACTTTATGTAAAATCCGAAACATAGTGGTTACATACAAGTCCGTTTAACTGCGATTTTGTTTCCGCTTGTAAAGTTGCCCTTCTCGCCAAAAGACAAACATTGAGTTTTTGTGTAGACTTCTCAAGTCTTGTAAATCTCAAGTAGAGGAGGGCCTTATGGATCCTATGGAGCTCCTCAAGCTTTTGGGCATTCTCATCGTTGTGGTGGGCTTCGCGCTTAAGCTTGACTCCATCCTCATCATCATGGTGGCCGCCGTCGCGACCGCCCTGGTCGCGGGCATGGACCCCGTGACGTTCTTGTCCACCATGGGCAAGTCCTTTGTTTCCAACCGCTCGATGCTCATCTTTGTGATGACCTTCGTCATCACGGGCACGTTGGAGAGAAACGGCCTTAAGCAGGCTGCGGCCGCGCTGATGTCCAAGTTCAAGGGCGCAACCGCTGGCATGGTTCTGGCTGCCTACGGCGTCTTCCGCGTTATCTTCGCGGCCTTCAACGTTGGCTTTGGCGGCGTCGCCGGCTTCGTGCGCCCCGTCATCATGCCCATGGCCCAGGCTGCCGTCGAGGAGGATGGCCAGCCCATCGCCGAGGAGCAGCTCGAGCAGATCAAGGGCATGGCGGCCGGCATGGAGAACGTCACCTGGTTCTTTGGCCAGGTCCTGTTCGTCGGCGGCTCCGGCGGTCTCCTCGTCCAGTCCACGCTGGCTAACCTTGGCTACACCGTCGAGCTTATCGACATCGCTGCAGTCGAGATCCCCGTCGCCATCATCTCTACCCTGGTTGCCATCGTCTACTACAACGTCGTGGACAAGAAGCTCATGAAGAAGTACCACGCGGCACCTGCTGCCGCCGCGAACGGAGGTGAGAAGTAATGGACGCCTTCATCACCTACTTCACCAGCGCAGACGTGACCTTGTCCAACAAGCTTCTTGAGGTTGTCTACATCATCATCGGCCTGGTTTGCCTCTACACCGGTATCATCAACGCCAAGGACGAGACCAACGAGAAGCGCCCCGGTACCGCCGCTTTCTGGTGCATCCTGGGCATCCTGCTGGTTGTTGGCAAGTGGATCCCCGAGTGGGCTGCCGGTGCTCTTCTTGTGTGCATGTGCATCCCGCCCATCATCAAGCAGGTGGGCAAGGGCACCAAGGGCGCCCCGACCGTCGACGAGATGGAGGGCAACTTCAACAAGATCGGCATGAAGATCTTTGTTCCTTCTCTGTGCATCGGCGGTTTTGCCCTGGTGTTTGCCCTCTTCACCAAGATCAGCTCCCTCGTTGGCCTGACCTTTGGTGTCGTTGTGGGCGGCATCCTGCTTATGGTCTTCTCGCGTGACAACAACCCCCGCGTCTTCTTGGGCGATTGCCGCCGCATGCTTGACACCGTGGGCCCGCTGTCCATGCTGCCGACCCTGCTTGCCGGCCTTGGCTCGGTCTTCACCGCTGCTGGCGTTGGTGACGTTATCTCTACTCTGGTCTCGGGCATCATCCCCGAAGGCAACGCCGTCGTGGGCATCATCGTCTACGCCATTGGCATGGCCCTGTTCACCATGATCATGGGCAACGCCTACGGCGCCATCACCGTCATGACCGTGGGCATCGGCGCGCCGTTTGTCCTGGCTCTGGGCGCTGACCCCACCATCATTGGTTCGCTGGCTCTGACCTGCGGCTTCTGCGGCACCCTCATGACCCCTATGGCCGCGAACTTCAACATCGTCCCGGTGGCCATCCTGGACATGAAGGACGAGTACGGCGTCATCAAGAAGCAGATTCCTGTTGCCTTGATCATGCTGGCCGTCCAGATCTGCTACATGATCTTCTTTGGCCTGTAAGCGTTGAATCTTGCTTTAGGCTGAGGGTAGAATCGCTTTAGCTACTGGTAAAGGCGCCGAGCCAATCGCTGGTCCGGCGCCTTTTCATTTAAGAAAGGTGTTTGCCATGAAGATTCTGGTCACTGGTTTTCAGCCCTTTGGCGGCGAGTCCATCAACCCCGCCTACGAGGCCGTTCGTCGCCTGCCCGCCACCATTGCCGGCGCTGACGTCGTGAGCGTCGAGATTCCTGTCGTTTACAAGAAGGGTCCCGCCGCCGTTGAGGCCGCCATCCAGGCCGAGAACCCGGACATGGTCCTGTGCGTGGGTCAGGCCGGCGGCCGCACCCAGATCACGCCGGAGTTCGTGGGCATCAACTACGCGAACTTCCGTATTCCCGATAACGAGGGCAACCAGCCCTTGGCCACTAAGCTCGAGGCCGACGGCCCCGACGCTTACTTTGCCACCATCCCGGTGCAGGCCATGGCCGATGCTGCCCAGCAGGCCGGCATCCCCGCGGGCGTCTCTTATACCGCCGGCACCTACTGCTGCAACGAGGTCCTGTACTCGCTGCTCTATACCCTGGACCACAACCACCCCGGCGTGCGCGGTGGCTTTGTTCACGTGCCGTACCTGGACTCCCAGGCCGCCAACCTCAAGGCTGGCACCCCGTCCATGAGCCTTGAGCGCATCACCGAGGGTCTGACCCTTATGGTCGAGGCCATGGTTACCCACGAGGGCGAGGATATTGTCTCGGCCTCTGCTGGTTGCGAGCACTAGAGCGTGGCCGCTAAGCTAGACATCACTGTGGCACCCCTTGAAGACGAGCGCGTCTTTAGGGGGTGCTCCATTGTCACGAGTGAAAAGACCGCCTTTGACGACGGGGCTGTGCTTGCGCGCAAGTTCGCGCAGGTAAAGGAGAGCGTCGGCGGGCGCGTGATGCCCGTTGTGTCTGCGGCGGTGTCCTTCGCGCCCGCCGAGGACGGCACGTACCGGTTCTTTATGGGCGACGAGGTCGAGGCCCGTGCAGCTAAGAAGGCCCAGGAGGGCCTGGAGGACGTGCGCGTTCCGGCCGGGACCCTGGTTGCCGTTGTGCCGGTGAAGTTTCACCTGCAGGCCTCGGCGGCACTGGCTGCAGCCAAGGTTCGTCGTGCGTTTTACGAGGACTGGCTGCCGAGTAGCGGCTACGTAAGTGCCGATGACCTGGGGTTTGTTGACGTCGAGCTCTATCACTACCGCCGGCGCCGTTTTCGCCGCGCCCGCAAGATGGTCCTCGACCTGATGTTCATCGTGAAGCCGGCGTAAGTGGTTTCAGGCTTCCTTCCAAACAATTTTTACGATATGGGGGACCAGTATCGCCGTTTGCCGAGTAGACGGAGTGTTTTCATAATCGCGACCTGCGGTTTTGTTGATTTGAAACGCCGTCTACTTGCCAGTGGCCGATACTGGTCCCCATTATCGAATTTTCTCTTTATGCTTGTGCTCCCGATTGCCCAATTTGGTGGGGAGTGCAATGGATATCACGCTTTGCGGTGCTTCTGCGTTCAGGTTTTATAGGGTTCCGCCGCAGATCCTTCTGCTGTACCCGCCTTTGCCGTACGCGTTTGAGGACTCAAACCATCTAAAACTTAAGAAGTCGGCCATCGTCGCCGATTTGATTGGCACTCCTATACATCGGTTGACCTTTAACGCGGGCAATCACTGGCTGACCAAGCTGTATCAAACGCATACGGTTAATGGAGACCTGCCATTTGGATCCATATTTGATACCGATTTTGGATTTGCGGTGACCTCGCCGGCGGCGACGTTGTTTACGATGGCTCGCAGCGTCTCGCGCCTCGACTTGCTTATGGCCGTCTACGAGATGGTGGGGGAGTTCGCCGTCTTCAATCCCTGTGAGCGTGCGGAAAACTTACTTGATCAGGCAATTGACCAGCGGTTCATTCGTCCCAACGAGGGCTGGCGCCGGGTAGAGAACGTTGATGGCCACGGCACCAACCTGTGGCGCCGCAAGCCGCTTTTGACAATCGATGAGCTTAGGTCCTTTTGCGATGACGCGGCAGGCCTCCACGGCGTAAAGGACCTGCGTTGGGCAGCGGAAAGGGTGACAGGCATAACGGCCTCACCCCTCGAGGTTCAGGCCTCGCTGCTGCTGGGCCTGCCGCGCGCGGCCGGCGGCGAAGGCCTGCCCATCATGAACAACCACCGCATTCAATTGTCGCCCGCAGCAAGAAGAATCTACCCACACAACTGCTGCTACGCAGACATCTTGATTGAAGGCGAAGGTGATGCCGCCGGAGTCATCATCGAGTGCCAGGGCCGCTCCGTCCATGCCAGCGAGGCCGCCGGTATATCGGACTCCAACCGCACAACAGCCCTTATGACCATGGGCTACGAGGTAATCCTCGTCACAGCCGATCAGCTTAAGGACGCGAAGTCCTTCGACTCTGTCCTGGACATCATCGCTAAGAAAGCCAACATGCCTCGTCGCACAAAAACAGCTCGTCAGCTAGCCGTCCAGGCCGACCTCCGCGATAACCTCTTCATCGACTGGTCAACCCTGGGCGACTAACCGCAGGTAAGCTCTTTACCCCAAGTGGTGCTCGGGGACGACGCAGAAGACCTCGCAGGGCTCGGTCTCGCTGGCGTTGCTCATGGCGTGGCTGTGGCCCTCGGGGCAGTAGTGGGAGTTGCCGGCTTCGACAACCTCTTCGACCCCGTCGTAATTGAACATCACGCAGCCTTTGACCACGTAGATGATCTCGGCGTTGGCCTCGTGAAGGTGGTAGCCGCTCGTGCAGCCGGGCTCGACGCGACCATAGATGATCTTGCACTTGCCGTCGTCGTGCATCTTGGCGTCAAAGTGGCCCTCGCCGCCCTTGAAGTTGGGGATGGCGACAAAATCCTCGTGGTTGAAGTCGATGACCATGAACCTCTCCTCTCACAAAAAGGACCAGGGGCCGTATCCCCTGGTCCCAATAAACACCAGTTAAACCCTAGAGCGCCATCGCGCGGGCGCGCTCGATGCGGGCCAGGCAGTCCTCGCGGCCCACCAAGGCCATCGTTTCGCCCAGCGGAGGCGACACCATGTTGCCGCATACGGCCACGCGCACGGCCTGGAACACAATGCGCTTCTTGAGGTCCATCGCCTCGGGCAGCGGCTCCAGGGCGGCATCGATGGCCTCGGCGCACCACGCATCTTCGTCCACGGCGAGAAGAGCCTCGCGGGCAGCGTCCAAAATCGCGCCCATGCCCTCCTTGGCCAGGCCCTTTGCCACGGACTTCTCGTCGTACTCAAGGGTCTGCGCGGTCGCGAAGACGGGCGCGCAGACGGTCACGACGTCGGCCGGGAACTTGGTGCGCGGCTTGACGATGGCGGCCAGCGCGTCGATCCAGGCCTCGTCGTACTCCACGTCACCGGCGATAAGACCGGCCTCGTGCAGCTCGGGGACCATGACCTGGTCGGCAAACTCGGCGTCGCTCATCGAGCGGATGTACTCGGCCTGGATCCAGTCGAGCTTCTTGGGGTCGAAGGTCGCCGGGTTCTTGGACACGTGGTCCAGGCTAAACTTCGAGGCCAGCTCGGCGCGGGGCACGATGGTCGTCTCGCCGTCGGGAGACCAGCCAAGAAGGGCCAGGTAGTTGACGAAGGCATCGGACAGGTAACCCGCGTCGCGGTACTCCTCGACGTTGGTGGCGCCGTGGCGCTTGGAGAGCTTCTTGCCGTCCTCGCCCAGAATCATTGAGATGTGGGCGAACTCGGGCACAGGCGCGCCCAGTGCCTCGTAGACCATGACCTGGCGCGGGGTGTTGGACAGGTGGTCGTCGCCGCGGATGACGTGGGTGATGCCCATCATGGCATCGTCGACCACAGTGGCAAAGTTGTAGGTGGGGGTGCCGTCGGTGCGAAAGATCACGAAGTCGTCCAGCTCGCGGGCGTTGAAGGTCACGTCGCCGTGGACCGCGTCGTGGATGGTGACGTCGCCGCGGTCGGCCGGGACCTTGATGCGCAGCACGTAGGGCTCGCCGGCCTCGATGCGGGCGCGGGCCTCGTCCGGGTCGATGTCGCGGCAGGTGCGCTGGTAGCCCTGGAAGGGGTCCTTGCGCTCCTGGGCGGCCGCGCGATCGGCCGCGAGCTTCTCGGCGGTGCAGAAGCAGGGGTAGGCCTTGCCCTCGTCCCAAAGGCGCTGGGCCGCGGCGCGATAAAGGTCCAGGCGCTCGGTCTGGGCATAGGGGCCAAAGTCGCCGCCGACCTCGGGGCCCTCGTCCCAGTCAAGGCCCAGCCAGCGCATGGCGCGAAGGATGATCTGGGTGTTCTCCTCGGTGGAGCGAGTAGGGTCGGTGTCGTCTATCCTCAAGATAAAGACGCCGTCGTTGGCGCGGGCAAAGGCCCAGTTGAAGATGGCCGTGCGAGCGCCGCCCACGTGCAGCTTGCCGGTGGGGGAAGGCGCAAAACGAACGCGTACCTGCTTGTCAGACATGCGGTCTCCTGGAACTAAGAGAGTTTCACAAACTCCTAAAGTATAGCCGCTGCGGTGGCGAGAAGGGCGCGCGGCCGCGGCCCAGACGGCGTTGACATAATTTGGTGACGCCCGGGCGGTCAATCGTGTAGAGGCGGCCCTTATGTCGCGTCTTTAGTGCTAGAGTCACGAACCATACGTTGGCCTTTTTTAGGACTAGGGGGGATGAGGATTATGAACACCTGGGAAAGGCTCCAACAGGGACTGGTTTACAACGACTTTGACGAGGACCTCTTCAATCGCCGCGTCGAGGCGAAGAAGCTCTTTCGTGCCTACAACGCCACCGATGACGATCAGGTTGAGCTGCGAGAAGAGCTTATGCGCAAGCTTTTTGGCTCGGTGGGCCAGCGCGTGTGGATCGAGCCCGATTTCAAGTGCGAGTTTGGCTCCAACATCCACATAGAAGACGACGTCTACATCAACTTTGGCTGTGTGATCTTGGATTGCGCCCAGGTGACCATCGGTGAGCACACCCTGCTGGGTCCCAACGTGGGGCTCTATGCCGCCAACCACTCCACTGACGCGCAGGAGCGCATCCGCGGCGCCTGCTACGGCAAGCCCATCCACATTGAAAAGAACTGCTGGCTGGGCGGCGACGTCAAGGTGACCCCGGGCGTGACCATTGGCGAGGGCACGATCATTGGCACGGGCAGCATCGTGACCCGCGACATCCCGGCGGGCGTCATTGCGGTGGGAAACCCCTGCCACGTTCTTCGACCAATCACCGACGCCGACAAGACCGATTACCTGGACATTATTGGAGATTAGCCATGACCGAGAAGAGCAAGAAGACCGCAAACGCCACCCAACCCGCAGGCCAGATGACCGAGAAAGACAAGATGCTGGCCAACATGCTCTACGACGCCAACTACGACGAGGGCCTGGCCGTCGAGCGCGCCCACGCCAAGGAGCTGTGCTGGCAGTACAACCAGCTGCCGCCGTCTAAGGCCAATGAGCGCGAGAAGATCTTGCGCCAGCTCTTGGGCCGCATCGCCGATACCTTGACCATCGAACCGTCCTTTTGGTGCGACTACGGCTACAACATCGAGGTGGGCCACAACTTCTACGCCAATCACGACCTGGTGATCCTTGATGGCGCCAAGGTCACCTTTGGCGACAACGTTTTTATCGCGCCCAAGTGCGGCTTCTACACCGCCGGCCACCCCATCGACGCCCCTCGCCGCAATAAGGGCCTGGAGTACGCCTATCCCATCACGGTGGGCAACGACGTCTGGATCGGTGCGGGAGTCCAGGTCATGCCCGGCGTCACCATTGGCAGCAACGTCGTGATCGGCGGCGGCAGCGTGGTGGTCAAGGACATCCCCAGCAACTCGGTGGCGGTGGGCAACCCCTGTCACGTCATCCGTGCGATCACCGAGAAGGACAAGGATACCTGCTGGGATCTCTAGTCGGCGAGAAGAACGCGGCCGGCCCGTTGCCCCCACGCTCCCAATAAAAAAGAGCCCCCGAGCGCAATAACCTGCAGCTCGGGGGCTCTATTTGTGTGACTCGCGGCTGGTAAGGTCTTCTCGCCGCCTGGGTTACATGACCTTGGTGGACTCCAGCTTGTGCTCCATCCACTCGGTGAGGCGAATCACCGGCTTGCGCAGCAGAAGGCCAAGCAAAAGCGAAGGCACAAGGTAGCTCAGCAAGTAGAGCATCTCTTGCCAAAAATCACCGTTGTACAGGCCAAACATGGCTGCGCGCATGGCGTTTTCGGAGTGGACGAAGGGCAGGAAGGGGTAGACCTTCTGGAAGGCGTCGGGAAGCATCTGCACCGGGAAGGTGCCACCAGAGCCCGCCACCTGGATGACCATCAGGACAACCGCGATGGCCTTGCCCACGTCGCCGAAGCTCGCCGTCAGGGCATAGATGATGTTGATGAAGACGAAGCTCGCGGCCCAGCCGGCCAAAAGGAAGAGGCCGGGGTTGGCGCACTGGACGCCCAGGAAGTAGAGGTCGCCCAAAAGGATGACGCTCGACTGGATGAAGCCGATCACCACGAAGAAGACGATGCGGCCCAGGTAGCCGTGGTGCGGCTTCAAGCCCAGCTCTTCGCAGGCTTTCTCGCTGGGGTTGCAGCGCACCAGGGCCGCCAGCACGACGCCGCCGATCCAGATGGCCAGGGTGGTGTAGAAGGGCGCCATGGCGCTACCGTTGTTCTCGATGGCGTAGAGGGCGTTGCGGTCCATCTCGACGGGGGACGAGATGAAGGCGGCAAGTGCGTCCGGGCCCTCGGTCAAGATGGTGCGGACCTTCTGCATGTCGTCGGACTCGATGGCCTCGGTGAGGCTGCCCTTGAGGTCAGAGATCTTGGCCGCGGCGGCGTCGATCCTGTCGGCGGTCTGGTCGATGCGGGTCTTGGCGCGACCCAGCGCGCTAACGGCGTCGCTCGAGGTCGACTTCACGGTCTCTGTGGTGCCAGAGAGCTTGGTCGCGATCTGGTCTGCCTTGGTGGCGGCCTCGTCGATGCTGCTGGACAGCGAGCCCAGCGAGCCCTTGACGTTGTTCTCGTAGTCGTTTTGGGCGGCGGCGAGAGAACCCTTGGCCTCGCCGATCACCTTAGAGGCGGTCTCGCGGGCGGTCTGGGTGTCGGTCACGCCCTGCGCAAGGTCGCTTGCGGACTTGTTGAGCTGACTTGCCAGGGTGCGCAGACGGCTCTGGGCGTCCTGGGCGCTCTGCTGGAACTCAAGGACGTTGTCGCGGGTGTCCTGTACAACGTTGTACGTGGTCGTGCCCTCTTCGAGTTTGGCCATGACATCGTTCAGCTCGTCGACGGCGCGGCCAAGCTTCTCGTCGAAGTCGGCCATCTTGTCGGCGGCCTGGGTGGCGACGTCGGCGGCCTTCTTAAGGCCGTCCTCCATCTTGTTGGTCTGGTCGCCCGCCTTGTCAAAGGCCTCGTCGACCTGCGTCTGGACCTTGTCGATGGCCTCGGAGCTGGACGTCAAGGCGTTGTTTAGTGTGCTCACGGTGCCGTCGAAGGCGGTGCCCAGGCGGCTCACGTCGCTGGCCGTCTCGCGCAGCGTGTTGCCGGCGTCAAGCGTCGCAGAAAGCGAGGTTGTGGCGCCTTCGCTCGTCGCGTCCATAAGGCCCTGCGTGGACTCGGCCAAAGTCGAGAAGGTCCTCAAGCTGGCAGACGTCGAGTTGAGAGTGCTCACGGCGCTGTCGAGCGCGGTGTCGAGCTTCTCGGTGAAGCTCGAGAGGTTGTCGTCGGTGAGGTAGTCCGAGAACTCGCTCAAGATGCCCGCGCCCACCGTGGTCACCGACTTGGCAAACGACTCGTCGATGTCTTGCTGCACGGCGGTCGAGGCCTTGTTGGTAACGATCGCGGCGATCGCGTTTTGCTTCTCGTTTTGGTAGAAACGCACCTGCGGGCGCACCGAGGCGGTGGTGGCGACGCTCATCATGTTTGCGGTGAAGTCCTCGGGAAAGACGATGGCCGCGTAGTACTCGCCGCTCTTGACGCCCTCGATGGCTTCTTCCTCGCTGGTGACGATGTAGCCAATGGAAGTGGATCCCTGCAGGTCAGAGACCATACGCTCGCCCATGTTGATGTTCACGGGGATAAGGTCGCTCGTGTAGCCGGCGTCGGAGTTGGCAAGGGCCACCTTGAGGTTCTTGGTGTTGCCGTAGGGGTCCCAGCTGCCGGCGATGTTGAACCAGGCGTAGAAGCAGGGCACGACGATCATGCCCACGCACACGACCAGGCTGATGACGTTGGCAAAGACGTGGCTGGCGTCGCGCTTGACCAGGGCAAAGATCTTACTCATCGCGCATCACCGCCTTTCTCGGCACGGTCTTGCACGGCAGTGTCGCCGGCCGCGGTCGCGTCTGTTGCGGTTGCATCGGCGTCGGCGTTGTTCTCGCTGTTCTCATCGCTTCCTTTTGCACGGGGGATCACAAGGCGCGCCAGGGGCAGGGTCTTCTCGCGGCGCATCTTCTCGAACGGGGCAAAGGCCAAAAGCTCGGCCTTGAGCTCGTCGCCCAGCATGTCATAGAGCTCGTCTTGGTCCATATCGGCCAGGTGGGTCTTCTCGGAGACTCGGTTGTGGAAGTACTCGACCACGATCAAGAACGTGCAGATGATCAGCAACGAGAGGACCCACAGCATGAGCATCAAGAACTTGGCCGGGTGGATGAACATCAGGGCGAGAAGGATCAGCGGCACCACGATCAGGGCGGCAAAACCGCGGCGGATCATGACGGGGTAGGCCAGCTCGAAGCCGGCTGCGGTCTCGAGGAAGGTCTCTTTGTAGCCCTTGGAGTCCATGAGGGCCTTGACGATGGTCGAGAGCCTGAAGTGCGGGTTGGTCATGCCGGTGCGCTCGGCGATCATCATGTCGGTCTCGGCGAGCTTCTTGTCAAAGAGGTTGTTGATGTTGAGCAGGTGTTTTCTGGCCGTCACGCCAATGAGCAGGGCCGGGATCAGGTAAACGAGAAGAACGGCCAGGTTCTGGGCATAGTAGTTGCCGTAGAAGCCGGCGATTGCCTCGCGCATGGCGTTGATGCCGTAGGTGAAGGGCAGCCAGGGGTTGAGCGCTTGGAAGAAATCGGGCTGCATCTCGATGGGGTAGAGGCCCGAGGCGCCTGGGATCTGCAAGACGACGATAAGCACGCCCAGCGCCTTGCCGATGTGCTTGAAGGCGATGGAGAGGGCGTAGATGAAGAAGACGTAGACAAAGGACTCGACCATGCCTGCGAAGACGAAGGCCGCAGGCGACAGACACTGGATGCCTAGGCAGATGTCGCCGATGCAGCAGATAATGGCCTGCAGCTGGCCGATGAGGTTCAAGAGCAGCCAGCGGCCAAAGAAGCCTTGCCAGGGTTTGAAGTCGCCGATGCCCTCGTCGTCGACCTCGAGCTTGTAGATGGCGACCAGGACAAAGCCGCCCACCCACAGGGCCAGGTTGGTGTAGAAGGGGGCAACGCCGCTGCCGTAGTTCTCGACGGGGAAGATCGACTCGGTGACAAGCTCTGCCGGCGAGCCCAAGAAGTCGCCGACGCTCTCGGCGTTGAGGTCAAGGACGTTGGAGATGCCCGCGTAGGTCTCGGCGGCGGCCACGGCCGAGACGTCGTCTGCCAAAGAAGAGACCTTCTCGGCGGCAGAGGCCAAGGTCGAGGACGTGGAGTCAAGCGACGAGTCGCACTGGCTCAAGACGGCGTCCAGGCTTGCCAGCGTAGAGTCCGCCTGCGAGAGCATGGAGGGCAGGGTAGAGGTGGTGCCCACGACCTTGCCGCCAAAGGTGGCAAAGGTGTCGAGCGTCGAGTTGACGGCGGGAAGCACATCGCTGTTGACCGACGAAGAGACGCTGTTCAGGCCGTTGACGCTGGTCTGGATGACGTCGTTGACGTTGGTGGAGAGCTCGGCCACGCTGTCGTTTCCGGCTTTGATGGAGTCGGAGTAGGACTTTAAGGTGTCGACCTTGGCTGCCGTTTGGGAATCCACGGAGTCGAGCGAGGTGATCGCGGCGTCGATTGCCTTGATGGCGGCCTCTTTGCCCACGACGGAATCGTCGAGCTTCTCGAGCTTGTTGTACTTAAGGCGCTCAAGCGAGGTGCGAAGATC
>CAVGOA010000007.1:0-29712 GCA_963630635.1 Paludibacteraceae bacterium | reverse complement strand
TGGCGCCCTGCGAGAGGTCCTGGGTCGCCTGGCGAGCAGAGCTAATGGTGTCGCGGCTCTTCTGGATCGAGCTGTGAACGCCCGAGACGTTGCTCGCCAGGGTGTTCAAGGAGTCCGACACCTCGCGCAGGTCGGCGGCCACCGAGTCGCGCGTCGAGTTGATAGATCCCGCAGCGTCGGTCGCCACGCCCTGGAGCTTCTCGGTGACGACCTCGCCCACGGTGTTCACGAACTCGTTGGAGATCTGGTTCTCGAGCGTGGTCGAGCCGGTGTCGGTCACCTTGGGCGCGACGGCGTTGACCTTCTCGTTGACGTAGTAGCCGATGTGGGCCTTGCTGGTCGAGCCGTTAAGGACATCGGCCAGGGTCGAGGTGAAGTCTTGGGGGATGATGAAGGCGGCGTAGTAAGTGCCGGCCTCGACGCCCTCAAGCGCGGCGTCTTGGGTGTCGACGAAGGTCCAGGCAAGCTGGGTGTTCTCTTCCAGGCGCTCGCGGATCATGTCGCCGGCGTTGGTGTAGCCCATGTCAGAGATATCGGCGCCCTCGTCCTGGATGACCACGGCGATGGGCACGGTCGAGGTGTTCTCGTAGGGATCCCAGTTGGCCAGGATGTTAAACCACGCGTAAAGGGAGGGGATAATCGCGACGCCGATTGTGACGATAATCGCCACGGGGTTCTTGAGCAGGCGTTTTAAGTCGCGCAAGAAAATCTGAAATACTTTTCGCACGGGGTGGAGCCTTTCCATCTTTGCTTCGTCGAGCCTATTGGTATCTCATGTTCTATGACGAGAAATTCTCGCCATGGCCTAATTTGCCTTTATGAATGTATCCCGCTAAACCTCGCAATAGTCACGGAAGTCTAGTTTTTTTGAAACATTCTCAAAAAACTCCCAAAGTCCCTCTATATATAGATGCTATTATCCCGTTCGGTTGATATGAGGGAAGGGGACACGATGGGCCTGATTGACGAGAACACCGCCACAGGGATCGCGCGCTCGGTGCGCGACGCGCGCGAGGCGGCAAAAGATGCCGTCGAGGATGTCATGAGTCGCCAGGCCACGCGTTTGCGCTCAGACATCAAGACCCGCAAGAGCGCTGCCACCCGCGAGCGCATCATGGCGGCGGCCACCGAGCTTATGGTGGAGTCGGGCGGCACCGATTTTCAGATGAGCGAGGTTTCCTCTCGCTGCAACATGTCAAAGGGTTCCCTCTACTATTACTTTGCCGATAAGAACGCCCTGGTCCAGTCGATCTTCGACCGTTCGGTCGACGATCTGGTGGACCAGATCGAGACTGCGGTGGCCAAGGCGCCGTCTGCCTTAGAGTCCATCACGCGCCTGTCGCGCGTGCTGTCTGCCGGCATGCGCCCGGGAAGCCCTTTGGCCCTGGCTATGACGCGCGAGCTTCTTGAGTCCAACGAGAGCGTTCTTCCCAGCGTCGAGACCCGCCTGGCCCGCATTATCTCTATCCTCTCGGCGCAGTTCGACCGTGCCAAGGAAGAGGGCGTCGTGCGCGCAGACATAGACAGCCGCCTGGGCGCCATCGCGATCGCCGGTGCCTTTACCTTTGCCGTGCTGGAGCGACCGGCCGACAAGATCTTGGAAGACTCCGATGAGTTCTCGTCTAAACTGGTGCATCTAGCTTTTGTGGGCATGGGCACCGAGAAGGGCCGCCAGCAACTGGGCTTCGAGTAGGCCCGGCGCTGACAAGCGGTGCGCGGCAGCGGGTTTCACGCACGCCCCAAGCCCCGAACGTGGTAATGACTGGGTGTCTGACCTGCCCAGTTGGATATCGTGACTGCAGCAAGAAAGGAAGTCTTAGCATGTCACAGAAGAACTACCTATTTACCTCCGAGAGTGTAACCGAGGGTCACCCCGACAAGATCTGCGACCAGGTGAGCGATGCCATCCTGGACGCAATTCTCGCCAAGGAGACCGAGCTGGCCGAGAAGGGCTATGTGGCTCCCGATGGCGTTCCCGCAAACGTCGACAACGTGCGCTGTGCCGTCGAGACCTTTGCCACCACCGGCACCGTGATCGTGGCCGGCGAGGTGCGCACCGAGGCCTACGTCGACGTGCAGAAGATCGCGCGCGAGACCATCCGCCGCATTGGCTACGACCGCGCAAAGTACGGCTTTGACTGCGATACCTGCGGCGTTCTTAATCTGATCCACGAGCAGAGCGCCGACATCGCCGCCGGCGTCGACGAGTCCTTTGACACCCAGGCCGGCCGCACGAGCGACCCCATTGACGCGGTGGGCGCCGGCGACCAGGGCATGATGTTTGGCTACGCCTGCGACGAGACGCCCGTCCTTATGCCCATGCCCCACTACCTGGCTAGCCGCATGGCCGAGCGCCTGACCGCCGTGCGCAAGGACAACACCCTTGACTACCTGCGCCCCGACGGCAAGACCCAGGTGACCGTGCGCTACGAGGACGACAAGCCCGTGGAGGTCACGGCCGTGGTTGTCTCGACTCAGCACAGCGAGACGATCGAGGACATGGACGTCATCAAGGCCGATATGGTCAAGCACGTCATCGCCCCTGTTCTGGACGCTCAGGGCATCAAGTGGGACAACGCCCAGATCTACGTCAACCCCACCGGCCGCTTTGTTGTGGGCGGTCCCATGGGCGACACCGGCCTTACCGGCCGCAAGATCATCGTCGACACCTACGGCGGCATGGGCCGTCACGGCGGCGGCGCCTTTAGCGGAAAGGACTGCACCAAGGTCGACCGCTCGGCCGCCTACGCCGCGCGTTGGGTTGCCAAGAACATCGTGGCTGCGGGCCTGGCCCACAAGTGCGAGATCGAGCTGGCCTATGCTATTGGCGTGTCGCATCCGCTGTCCGTCATGGTCGATACCTTTGGTACCGGCTCGGTCGATGACCGCGTGATCGAGACCGCCGTCCAGAAGGTCTTTGACCTGCGCCCGGGCGCGATTATCCGTGACCTTGACCTTCGTCGCCCCATCTTCGAGAAGACCGCGGCCTACGGCCACTTTGGCCGCGAGGACGCCGACTTCACCTGGGAGAAGCGCGACCGCGTGGACGAGCTTCTCGCCGCCGTCAAGGAGCTTGAGGCGTAAGGCTGGCCTGGCGTACTGGCTGCGCCAAAAATGGCGCTCGTCTGTAGTTTGGCTAAAAATATGCGCGCGATTTGGCGCTCGTCAGTATCTTTGCGCGGTCTTCTCGGTTAAGTGAGAAGACCGCGCGTCTTTTACCTGCGAGTTTGCGAAGGCGCTTTACCGAGATGGGCCTGAGGCAGCTCGAAAAGTACTGACGAGCCCCGATTCGCGCGCACTTTTTTGCCGAGAATTACTGACGTCCGCCGATTTTGGCGCAGGCGGGAATTGGCGTATAAATAAAGGCTATTGAATTGCCGTTGTCGAGAGGAGCCGCACCCGTGGAGCAGGGACAGACCTATGCCGCCTACGCCGCAGTGGCACTCGACATCGCCGCACGTACGTTTAACTCGACGTTTGATTATGGTGTCCCTGCAGATCTTCTCGGCGTGGTCCAGGTGGGAACCACGGTACTTTTGCCGTTTAGCGGGCGCGTGGCCATTGGGTACGTTATGGGCGTTAAGTCCGAGGCCCCCGAAGGTTTGAACGCAGCAAAGATTCGTGGGATTGCGCAGGTGCTGGCACCCTCAGCCTTTGATGAGCATGCTGCGGCGACGGCGCTGTGGATGGCCCGCGAGTACGCCGCGCCCCTGGCTGACGTCGTGCATCTCTACTTGGCGCCCGGCCAGAAGGTCCGGGTGACCCGCAAGTCAAAGGACGACCCGTGGGAGCTGGTGTGCGAACGCGCGGGTGCCGTCGATGCCCGCTGGGTCCATCTTTTGCCCGAGGGTTACGACTACGAGCCGCCTGCCCGCGCGAGCCGCCAGCGCCAGGTGCTCGAGGCCCTGCGCCAGGGCCCGGCTCGCTTGGCCGAGCTTGCGGCCACCATCCCCGGGGCGGGTGCCGCGGTTAAGTCGCTGGCTAATAAAGGCCTGGTAGACGTCGTGTCTCGCCGCGTGGTGCGCGGGGTGGGAGAGACCTCGCTATCCTCTGGCCTGGCCCCGCGCCCCCAGACGCTTACTGCCGGGCAGATCGCGGCCCTTGAGGCCATTGACCAGGCGCGCGTTGCCGGCGCGGGCGACGTTGTGGTGGTCGACGGCGTCACGGGCAGCGGCAAGACCGAGGTCTATCTGCAGGCCATCGAGAAGACCCTGGCCGCGGGGCGCGGCGCCATTGTTTTGGTGCCCGAGATCTCGCTCACGGCACAGACGGTCGCGCGTTTTCGCAACCGCTTTGGCCAGGACGTGGCCGTGCTCCACTCACGCCTTTCCACCGGCGAGCGCTATGACCAGTGGGATATGGCCCGCCTGGGCCAGGCCCGCGTGGTGGTGGGTGCCCGCTCGGCCCTCTTTGCGCCGGTGCGCGACGTGGGCCTCATCATCATCGACGAGGAGCACGAGAGCTCTTACAAGCAGGACTCGGCGCCGCGCTACCATGCCCGCGAGGTGGCCGCGCACATGGCCCGCGAGCTGGGGTGTGCCCTGGTTTTGGGCAGCGCCACGCCCTCGGTCGAGTCCCTTGAGCGCGCCCGCGAGGGCCACTTTCGAGGCGCCGCCTGGACCCGCGTCCAGATGCCCGAGCGCCCAGGTGTCGCCCAGCTGCCCGAAGTGCAGGTCGTCGACATGGCCGAGGCCTTTCGAGGCGGCGGGCGCTCGGTCTTCTCGCCGGCTTTGGCGGATGCCCTGCGCCAGGTTGCGGAAAGACGCGAGAAGGCCGTGTTGCTGCTCAACCGCCGTGGCTTTGCGACTTTCCTCATGTGCCGCGAGTGCGGCTGCGTGCCCGAGTGCCCGCACTGCTCGACGTCGCTTACCTACCACGAGCGCACGCACAGCCTGATGTGCCACTCGTGCGGGCGCGTCTGGCCCGTGCGCGCCTACCCCGACCCAACGACGTCGTGCCCCAACTGCCACAGCCACTACCTGGCTGCCTATGGCGTGGGTACCCAGCGCGTCGAGGACGAGCTGGCCATGCTGTTGGGCGACGACGTCGAGATCGTTCGCATGGACGCCGACACCACGCGGGCCAAGGGCGCCCACCAAGAGCTGCTGGAGCGCTTTGACGCGGCCGAGTGCGCCGTGCTGGTGGGCACCCAGATGATCGCCAAGGGCCTGGACTTTCCCGAGGTCACCCTGGTGGGCGTTGTCAACGCCGACACCATGCTCAAGCTGCCCGATTTTCGCGCAGCCGAGAAGACCTACGGGCTTTTGGAGCAGGTGGCCGGCCGCGCCGGCCGAGGCGAGCGGCCGGGTCAGGTCATCATCCAGACCTACTGGCCCACGCACCCGGCGATCCAGGCCGCCAAGGGGCATGACCGCGAGGTTTTTCTGGCTCCCGAGCTGGCCGAGCGCAAAGACGCCGGCTACCCGCCTTTCTCGCGCCTGTCGAACGTTGTGGTGTGGGGCGTGAACGAACGAGCGGTGCGGGAGCTAACGGGCGCCCTTGCCGCTGACCTGCGCAAATGCGTTGGCGACACCCAAGGCTGGGAGGTCTTGGGCCCCGCCGACTGCATCAAAGCCAAGATCCAGGACCGTGTGCGCCGCCACGTCATGTTAAAGAGCCCGCCCGACTCGGCCCCCGGAGAAATGCTCTTAACGTGCGTTTCTCGCCTTAAGGTGCCGCAAGGCATTAACATTGCCATTGATGTCGACGCCTACGACATCTTGTAGCCTTGCCTGCGGCCGCATCACGCGGCGCCGGTAAGAAGACCGTTACCAGATAGCCGCGTGACCGGGCCTTTGTTGGCCGGTCGCGCCGTTTTGCGCGAAAGGGGACCCGCATGGGCCTTGCCGAAGAGGTTGTCCTGTCTCCCGATAAAAGGCTTTCGACCGAGTGCGAGCCTGTCGAGAAGATCGATTCTGAGATTCGTGATTTGGCCAACCACATGCTCGACATCATGTACGAGACCGAGGGCTGCGGCCTGGCGGCGCCCCAGGTGGGCGTGTTGAAGCAGCTGGTGGTCATCGATTGCGACTGGAAGAAAAAGGGCGGCCGCATCACCAGCCAGAACCCTTACGTGTTGATCAACCCCAAGATCATCTGCGCAGACGGCGACCCGCGCAACTTTAGCGAGGGATGCCTGTCGTTTCCGGGCATCTCGGTCGACGTCATTCGCCCGAGCCACGTGGTGGTGCAGGCGCTTGACCTGGACGGCGACCTTATGCAGTACGAGGCCGAGTGGAACCTTTTGGCCGTGTGCCTGCAGCACGAGATCGACCACCTGCACGGCAAGACCATGGTTGACCACCTGGCGCCGCTCGCGCGCGCCCAGGCGATGAAGGATTACGAGGAGGCCCTGGCCGCCGGTGCCCGTCCTGGCCAGACCGAGGTCGAGGAGTAGGGGAGCAGGCCGTTTGGCTTGGCCTCGCGATTGGCCCGCCCGTCTCGCCCACAGAACCCCGCAGGATAAAGGAGCAGCTTTGCGCATTGTTTTCATGGGAACGCCCGATTTTGCCGTGCCTTCGCTCGAGGCCGTGGCCCAGGCCCACGAGGTGGCGCTCGTCGTCACCCGCCCGGACGCCGTGCGCGGCCGCGGTAAGGCCCTGGTGCCCTCGCCGGTAAAGGCCAAGGCACTTGAGCTGGGGATTCCCGTGCTTGAGGCCTCGCGCATGACCGCCGAGGCCAAGGCCGCGGTCGTGGCTGCGGCGCCCGACATCATGTGCGTGGTGGCCTTTGGCTGCATCCTGCCCGACGACCTTCTGGCCGTGCCCGCCCACGGCGCGATCAACGTCCACGCGTCCTTGTTGCCCCGCTGGCGAGGCGCTGCCCCCATTCAGCGCGCTATCTTGGCTGGAGACCAGAAGACCGGCGTCTCCATCATGCGCGTGGCCCACGACCTGGACGCGGGCGCCTGGTGCCGCCAGGCGTCGACTTTAGTTGGCGAGAAGGGCGACATGGACCTTACGGCCGAGTTGGCCGCCATGGGCGCGGCCGAGCTATTGGTGGCGCTTGAGCAGATCGAGGCCGGCACCGATACCTGGACCGAGCAGGATGAGTCGCAGGTTACCCTGGCCGCAAAGGTCACCAAGCAAGAGATGCGCCTTGATCCGGCAGACGATGCCCACGTCAACGCCCTGCGCGTGCAGGCTTCTTCTGATACCGCTCCGGCTAGGATGTCTTTGGGCGGTCGCGGGTTGCGTGTTATGAAGGCCGGCGTGTGTGGCGATGGCCGCGTGCTGGCAGCGGGCCAGGTCGCGGTCGAGCGCGGCCGCGTGTTTCTCGGCTGTGCCTCCGGTGCGCTGGAGCTTTTTTGCGTGAAGCCCGATGGCAAGAAGGAAATGCAGGTCAGCGCATGGGCCGCCGGCCTTCGCGGCGAGCTTGGCTGGGAAAGGGCCTAAAACGTGGTTGCTGTAGCACCTTCGCGCCTTGCCGCCGCCAAGGCCTTTGCCGACATTCGCCGCCGCGACGCCCGCGCCCGCGACAGCCTTCGCAACAGCGCTGATCTTGCGGCTCTTGACGCCCGCGATCGCGCCCTTGCGCAGCGCCTGGTCATGGGCGCCGTCGCCGCCCGCGGCGAGCTGGACCGCGTGATCGACTCGCATCTCAAGGCAAAGGCCTCGTTGGAGCCCATGGTACGCGATGCTCTGCGCGTCTCGGCGTTCGAGATCTTGTATCTCGAGACGCCCAAGCAGGTTGCTGTGAGCCAAGGCGTCGAGCTGGTGCGCAGCTTCTCCAAGCGTGCGGCGGGTCTTGCCAACGCCGTCCTGCGTCGCGTGTCGTCCGAGGACGCGCGTGCCCTGGCGGCGGCGAGAAAAGCCGTTGCGAACGGTGAGTTTACGGCTGCTGACCTGGCCCGCATTGGTGCTGTGCCCGAGTGGCTGGCCACGCGCGCGATGGCCTCGATGGGTGCCGACGCGGCCGCGAGATACGCCGCTGCCGTCTTGTCACCCAACACGGCGGCCGTGGGTGTCAACCGCACGAAGGCGACAGTCGATGAGGCCATCCGCCTTCTGGATGCGGCCGGTTGCGAGTCGGCCGCCGGACCGCTGGACGGGTCGGTTTTGCTCGGCAATCCTTCTGCGCTGGTCAATACGCCCCTGGTAGAAGACGTGGTCGTCTTGCCGTGCGACCTAGCCGCGCAGGAGGCCGTGCTTCTGGCCGCGCCAGCTCCCGGTTCGCACGTGCTTGAGGTGGGGCAGGGCCGCGCCACCAAGACGATTCTGCTCGAGGCCGCTGCGCACGCCGCGGGCGGCTCCTGCCAGATCGACGCTGTCGAGATCAGCGAGTCCAAGTCGCGCCTTGCCGCCGCCCGTTGCCAGCGCGCCGGCGTGGCCGAGCACGTCCGCTGCCTTTGCGGCGACGGCTGCGTTCTTGACGGCATCGACGGCCCCTATGACCTTGTCTTTGTTGACGCGCCGTGCTCCGGCACAGGCACCCTGCAGCGCCACCCCGAGATTGCCTGGTCCCTTGACGAGGCGTCGCTGCCCGACCTTTGCGCGGTGCAACTGCGCATGCTTCAGGTCGCCAGCACCCGCGTCAAGCGCGGGGGACGTCTGGTCTACTCCACCTGTTCCTTCCTCGAAGAAGAAAACGAGCAGGTCATCGAGGCTTTTCTCGCCTCGCCTCAGGGCTTGGGCTTCTCGCCTATAACCCTTCACCGCACAGAGCTTGCGGGGGCAGACAAGCACTTTGTGGCGACCTTGCGGGCTCGATAGTCAAGGCACGGCGAAAATTCTTCCCCCAACCGGCACGCAAATTCACGTTTGCGCAGGATTGGCCTAAGCGAGTTTCCAGTTTGGGGAAACTCGCTTTTTATTACCCTTGCAAACCGTCCGAGCGCGGACTAAACTTAACCTCGTTTTGTCCGCATTCGTACTATTTGGAGGAAAATGAGCGGCGAGAAGACAATCGCCCGCGACGAGGACGGCCTTATCGCTAACGAGGCGTGGAACACGTCGTTCGATCGGCTCTTTCGCGAGTCCGACAAGCTCTACCATCGCCTGGCTGCTCACTGCGACTTGTCCGAGACGGCCTATTGGGTGACTTACGGGATCTATATGCAGGGCGGTACCATCAGCGTGCGCGATCTGGTCGAGCTCGGTGACATGCCTAAGCAGTCGGTGAACTCGGCTTTGAAAACTCTTGAGGCCAAGGGTTATGTCACCCTCGGCTTCTGCGAGGGCAGCAAGAAGGCCAAGGTCGTGAGCCTGACCCCGGCCGGCCATGCCTTCTGTGACCAGAAGATTCGTCCGGCCAATCGTGCCGAGCGCCGCGCATTCGAAGCGCTGACCCCCTCCGAGCAAGTCGAGTTCCTGCGCTTGGTCGAGAAGTACGTCTCGGCGATTCAAATTGATGTTTCTAACCTGGAAGGAGGCCTTGCCAATGGCCAATAAACTGCTGGCCAAGCCCGTTGACGACGCTCCGCAGCGCAACTACTCGCTGCGCGCGTCCTTCTCGCTTTTGTGGCAGCTCGTGCGCCCGTACAAGGGCCTGATGGTCGCCACGCTGCTCACGCTGTGCTGTGACATCGTGGGCATGCTCTTTGTCCCCACCGAGCTGGCGAACCTTCTTAACTCCGTTACCTCGGGCGAGGGCATGGACGCCGTCTGGCGCCATGGGGCCATCATGCTAGCGGCCTCGCTTTTGGGCTCGGGCGGCTGCATCGTGAGCTACCGCATGGCCTCAAAGCTGGCCGCCAACGTGGGCCGCGACATGCGAATGGCCGTCTATCGCCACTCACTGGCCTTTAGCGGCGCCGACTTCAACCGCTTTGGCACCGGCTCGATGATCACGCGCACGATGTCAGACGCCAACGTGGTGCAGCAGACGCTGCTCATGAGCTTTGTCATGATGAGCCCGGTGCCCTTGACCTGCATCGTCTCGCTTATCCTCACGTTTTCGCTGGACGCCACGATGGGCTACGCGGTTCTGGCCGTCACGGTCGTGTGCCTGCTGATCAGCGTGATCGCGGTTGCAAAATCGGCCCCGATCTTCCTCATCATGCAGAGCTTCATCGATCGCATGAACGTGCGCCTGCGCGAGGCCATCACCGGCGTGCGCGTGATCCGCGCCTTTGGCAAGGACAAATACGAGCAGGCTCGCTTAGACGACGACTTCGAGGCTTATGCCGCCCGAGCCATCCGCGTCAACCTGGTCTTTGCCGTGACCGACACCATGACCTTCTTCTTTGCCAACGCCGTCGAGTCGCTGATCTTCCTCATTGGCGCCGATCGCGTGGGCGTCCATGCGATGCAGATCGGCTCGATCACCGCGGTCATCCAGTACGCGATGTTCATCATGTTCTTCATGATGATGGCCCAGTTCGCCCTGCTCCAGGTGCCGCGCGCCCTGGCCTGCCTCACCCGCGCCAAGGAGGTCCTGGACTTTAAGCCCTCGATCGCTGACAAGCCGGGGGTGGGGGAGAAGGACGGCGAGAAGACCGACGCGCTGAGCGGCGACCTGGGCACCGATAAGCCCGCGTCCCTCGCGCCCGGCGCCCCCGTGGCCAGCTTCGAGCACATGAGCTTTTGCTTTGACGACGCCGACGAGAACACCTTAAGCGACCTGGACTTTGTTCTGCGCCGCGGCCAGACCACGGCCATCATCGGTAACACCGGATCGGGCAAGTCCACGATCGCTAAGATGCTCCTGCGCTTCCTCGACGCCACAGAGGGCCGCGTGTGCCTGGGCGGCCGGGACGTGCGCGACCTTACCCAAGACGAGCTGCGCTCGCGCATTGCCTATGTGCCTCAAAAGGTCTGGCTCTTCTCGGGCACCATCGCCCAGAACCTGCGCTACGGCGCCGCGGACGCAGACGACGCTCGTCTGTGGCATGCCGTCGACGTGGCGCAGGGCGCCTTCGTCCACGAGCTCGATGACGGCCTGGAGACCCGTGTGGCCCAGGGCGGCACCAACTTCTCGGGCGGTCAGCGCCAGCGCCTCTCGATCGCCCGCGCCCTGGTGCGCCGCGCCGATCTCTACATCTTTGATGACTCGTTTAGCGCGCTTGACTACAAGACCGACGCCGCCCTTCGCGCCGCCCTCAATGACGAGCTGGCAGATGCCGCGGTGCTGATCATTGCCCAGCGCGTGAGCACCATCCAGCACGCCGACCAGATCATCGTCTTGGGCGACGGCCGCGTCGAGGGTATGGGCACCCACGAGGAACTTCTCGCCAACTGCCCGGCCTACCTTGCAATTTACGAATCCCAGGTGAAAGGAGGAGTTGACAATGGCGGACGATAAGAAATTTGATGCGACCACAGACGAGGAGTCCGAGGTCCCCACCAACGGCCTTGCCACCGCCAAGCGCCTGTGGGCCGCAGCCGGCCGCGAGCGCTGGCGCCTTGTGGTCGCCGCCGTCTCGGCCATCTTCTACGTGGCCGCGAGCCTTGCCGCCCCCGCCTACAGCGCGGGCCTGGTCGACATGCTGTGGACCAACATCCAGGCCACCTGGGCGCAGGGCCGCGACTTTGTGGTTACCTGGGATAACGGCGGCTCACAGATCCTCACTTTCCTGGGCATCTGGACCCTGGCCTGGGCGTTCGATACCGTGCAGTCCCTGGTCATGGCCTCTTTTGCCGAGAAGCTCAACCTTGGTCTTCGCGAGCAGATCTCGGCCAAGATTTCTCGCTTGCCCCTGGGCTACTACGATGCCCACCAGCCCGGCGATACCATCAGCCGAGCCACCAATGACTTGGACAAGGTCTCGGAGGTGCTGCAGCGCGGCCTTCTTCAGATCATCATCAGCGCCACGATGTTCGTGGGCGCGGTGGGCATCATGCTTACCTACAGTCTGGTTTTGGGCGGGGTCTTCTTGTTCTTTGCTGTGTGCTCGCTGGTCTTGACCCGCGTCGCTGCGGCCAAGACCATCAAAATCGCGGCCAAGCGCCAGGAGGCCCAAGGCGTCCTCACTGGCAAGATCGAGGAGGCCTACTCGGGTCGCACGGTGATCAAGGCCTTTGGCCGCGACGAGGCATCGGCGGCAGAGATCCAGCTGGCGGCCGAGGAGCTTGCCCAGACCAGCGCCCAGGCCGATTTCATCACCCAGGCGATCAGCCCCGCGATTCGTTTGCTCATCAGGTTCTCGCAGGTCGTCTGCGGTCTTCTCGCCGGCTCGATGCTTCTGGCCGGGCAGATCAGCGTGGGCATCTTCCAGTCGTTCTTCCAGTTTGTTACCACGGCCAGCGAGCCCCTGACGCAGTTCTCGATGACCACCAACATGCTGCAGAGCGCCCTTGCCGCCGCCGAGCGCGTCTTCATCCTGCTTGACGAGACCGAGGTCGTGCCCGATCCCGTGAACCCCGCCCAGCTTCCCGCAGACGTTCAAGGCCTGGTGGCCTTCGAGCATGTGCGATTTGGCTACAGCGCCGAGAAGACCCTCATGCACGACGTCAACCTGGTGGCGCGCCCGGGCCAGAAGGTCGCCATCGTGGGCGCCACGGGCGCCGGCAAGACGACGCTGATCAACCTGCTCATGCGCTTCTACGAGGTGGACGCCGGCCGCATCACCCTGGACGGCATCGACACGCGCGACCTTACCCGCGCCGACCTGCGCCGCCAGTTTGGCATGGTCTTGCAGGACGCTTGGCTCTTTGAGGGCACGATCGCGCAGAACATCGCCTACGGCAAGCCCGGCGCCACCCGCGAGGAGGTCGAGGCCGCTGCCCGCGCGGCCCACGTGGACTTCTTCATCCGTACGCTGCCCGAGGGCTACGACACCGTGCTCTCCAACGACGCCGAGAACGTGAGCCAGGGCCAGCGCCAGCTGCTCACGATTGCGCGCGCCATGTTGACTGACCCGGCGATCCTCATCCTTGATGAGGCCACGTCGAGCGTCGACACCCGCACCGAGCAGGCCATCGTTCGCGCGATGGAGGCCATCATGGAGAACCGCACGAGCTTCGTGATCGCCCACCGCCTGTCGACCATCGTGGACTCCGACCTCATCTTGGTCATGGACCACGGCGACATCATCGAGCAGGGCACCCACGCCGAGCTTCTCGCCGCCGGCGGTGCCTACGCCGAACTCTACCGCAGCCAGTTCGCGTAAGGTTCCCACATCATCGGTCTAAAAATGCCCCCGGTTTTCCGGGGGCATTTTTGACAAAGTTAAGAAACTCTTAGTTCGCGTTGGGGCAGCTTGCGCAGGCCGAGCTGGTGGCCTCGGTGCAGGAACTGCCGCCGCGCTGGTCGGTGTTGTAGAAGCCCGACCCCTTGAAGACGATGCCCGAGGCGCCAAAGACGCGCGAGCACTTCTCGCCGCACTTGGGGCAACTGATGTCGGGCGTCTCGCTCATGGGGTGCTCGACCTCAAAGACCTCGCCGCAAGCAGAGCATTTATAGTCGTAACGTGCCATAGCCAATACCTTTTCTAACTCGAGTTTTTTGCACAGGGTACTTTACCCCAAATTCGCTGTGCCCTAAAACAGCATGGCGTAATATGTCCACATATGACACATGCCGCTAACCAACGGGCCGCAAGCAGGCCCGCAAAGGGGGAACCATGGCAATTCTCAGCGCGATATTCGACTGCGACGGCACCCTTGTCGACTCTATGCCCATGTGGAAGAAGTCGGCTACCTGGCCCTTCGACCACGCGGGCGCCCAGCCCCCGGCCGGCTTCTACGAGCGCGTCGAGCCCTTGACCGTGCGCGAGATGTGCCGCATCGTCCACGAGGAGTACGGCCTCTTTGCCAGCGCAGACGACGTGTACGAGCAACTTTTGGCCCACGTGCGCGACTGCTATCAGACCCAGGTCAAGCCCTTCGACGGCGTCTTTGCCTTCCTCGACAGCCTGCGCGACGCAGGCGTACCCATGGTCTGCGCCAGCTCGACGCCGGTGCGCGAGGTGCGTTGCGCCCTTGAGGCCCAGGGCCTCGACGGCTACTTCCAAGACGTCATATCGACCGAGGAGGTGGGTCGCGACAAGGAGTTTCCCGACGTCTATCTCGAGGCTTGCCGACGCTTAGGCCTAGACGAGAAGGACCCGCAGGTACGCGGCCAGGTTTGGGTCTTCGAGGACGCCCCCTTTGGCGTGCAGACCGCGCATAAGGCGGGCTTCAAGGTCGTGGGCCTCATGAACGACCACGACGGCCGACGCGAAGAAGACGTTGCCCCCTGGTGCGACATCTACGCCCACGGCTACGCCGAGCTGTCATTGGAGCGTCTTCGGCGACTATGAGCGCGCAGACGCTGTTGACCCCGCGGCAGCCCCATTGAGGGCCCTCGTGGTCGCCGGCTCGCCCGAGCCAAGCTCGACGGCCCTGGTAACGAGGCTGGCCACCGCCGCAGACTACGTAATCGCCGCCGACAAGGGCGCCGATGCCCTCTACGCCGCAGACGTTGCCCCCCAGGTCTTCGTTGGCGACTTCGACTCGGTAGACCAGAAGGCCGCCGCCTGGGCCCATGCCCACGCCGCGACCGACATCTCATTTCCCGCCGAGAAGTACGCGACCGACCTGTCGCTTGCCATCGGCTGCGCCGCCCACGAGGCCGCCCGGCGCCACGCCGCCCTCGACCTCACCGTGACCTGCGCCACCGGAGGCCGCCTTGACCAGCAGCTGGCCGTCGTGGGTCTTCTCGCCCAGGCACCTGCCGCCGCGGCCCGCCTGGTCGAGGACGCCTTCGAGATGCGCGTCCTCACGCCTGCGGGCACCCCAACCTGGGACCTTGGCCAAGCCTGCGCCGGCCAGACCTTCTCGGTCATAGCCTTGGCACCCGCCACCCGCGCGGACATCCAAGGCGCAAAATGGCCGCTTAAAGATTATTCTTTGCCCCTTTTGGCCGACCTCGGCATCTCTAATGTGGTAGAACAAGAGGGCGCAAAAGTGACTTGCAAATGTGGTTGCTTGGCGGTGGTTCTGCTCAAGTAGTGCAAAAAGGGTGTTATTGCTCCATAACTCCCCAACAACTTGCGTTTTTTCCTTGCATGGGCTTTTGCCTGTGTTATATTCGTACGGCTTTGTGAATTGCGGGCGCGATCGCGCCGCGCCCAGATGGAGGTTTAGTCATGTCCAAGGTTTGTGAGTTCTGCGGTAAGCACCCCGTTGCTGGTCGTTCCATCAGCCACTCCCACCGTACGGTGACCCGCAAGTTCCGCCCCAACATCCAGCGCGTCACCGTCGTCGTTGACGGTCACGCCCGTAAGGCAAACGTCTGCACCCGTTGCCTCAAGTCCGGCAAGATTGCCCGCAGCTAATCTGCCTTTCAATTGACTTGGTAGGGAGGTCACACGACCTCCCTTTTTTTGTGATGCGAGAAGAACGTGGCCGGTGTTTGTTGAGCAGTCAACATTTAGGCGTTTCATGAAGCGTGCCACCTGCGCTATACTCTTGCAACGTATGACCGAATTCTATAGGTGTGCTCTTCGAGAGGAGACCTCATGGCAGCAGTTCCCGGAACACTTAAGGTATCCAACGACTGCATCGCAGACCTCGCCGGCTATGCCGCGCTCGAGTGCTACGGCGTGGTTGGCATGGCAGAGATCGACGAGACCGCGGGCGTCGTGCGCCTGCTCCCTTCCTTCCGCCTTCGCAAGGGCATCGACGTCGTCACCCAGGACGGGCACGTGGTCATCGACCTGCACGTCATCGTCGAGCAAGGCGTCAACATGTCCAGCGTCGTGAGCAACCTCACCAGCTCGGTGCGCTTCCTTCTTAAGCAGATCGCCGAGCTCGAGGGCGTTGTTGTCCGTGTCCACATCGAAGGTATGCGCGGCTCCAACTAACCTGCGCCCTTGTAAACTCTTCCCAGATCAGAGGTTCCCACAAGATGATTTCCACCGTCATCCGCACTTGTTTTCCCGCTGCCGCAGCGGTAGTCGCCGATAAGGCCGAGGACATCAACAAGCTCAACGTCTTCCCTGTGCCCGACGGCGACACCGGCACCAACATGTCCCTTACCCTGGGCACCGTCGTCAAGGAGGTCCAGGCCCTTCCCGCCGACGCCTCTATGGACGACATCGCCAAGGCGATCACCCACGGCTCCCTCATGGGCGCCCGCGGCAACTCCGGCGTCATCACTTCGCAGATCCTTCGCGGCATTGCCGAGGGCCTGTGCGAGGCCAAAAACCCCGACGAGCCCACCTGCCAAGACATCGCCCACGCCTTCCGCCGTGGCGTGAAGGTTGCCTTCAAGGCCGTGCGCAAGCCGGTCGAGGGCACGATCCTCACCGTGCTAAAGGACGTCTCGGCCCGTGCCGATAAGCTCGAGAAGTCCAAGCTCACCTGCACCGAGATGCTCGACGCCCTGGTCGTTGAGGCCTACGAGTCCGTCGCGCGCACCCCCGATCTTCTCCCTGTCCTTAAAGAGAACGGCGTCGTTGACTCGGGCGCCTACGGCTTTGCCACCTTCCTCGAGGCTTTTGTCAACGCCGCCACCGGCCGCGCCGGCGAGCTCACCGACTTTGACCCCACCGTCTCGGCGACCGATGCCAAGGCAGGCGTCTCGTCTAAGGTCCAGATCGAGCTCAACGACGACTGGGAGGGCTCGGAGTTCCGTTACTGCAACGAGTTCCTTTTCCACGCCGAGAAGGAATTCGACCCCGATCAGGCCCTCTCTTACCTGGCTACCCTGGGCGACTGCGAGCTTGTGGTGGGCTCTTACCCCGACTACAAGGTCCACGTCCACTCCAACGAGCCCAACCGCGTGCTTGAGTACATGCTGGGCTATGGCCAGATCTTCGAGGTCTTCATCCACAACATGGACCTCGAGGCCGCGGACCGCACCGCCAAGATCGCCGAGGACAAGAAGGCCGAGAAGGCCCCGCGCAAGGCCCTGGGCTTCGTTGCCGTGGCCGCGGGCTCTGGCGAGGAGTCGATCCTCAAGTCCTTAGGCGTCGACGTCGTGGTGAGCGGCGGCCAGACCATGAACCCCTCTACCGCCGACATCCTGGAGGCCATCGAGGCCACCAACGCCGACAACGTGATCGTGCTTCCCAACAACGGCAACATCCGCATGGCCTCCGAGGCCGCGGCCTCTGCCTGCGAGAGCGCCCACGTGGCCGTCGTTCCCACCAAGACCGTGCTTCAGGCCTTTTCTGCCATGTTCGTCGTTGACCTTGAGGCCTCTGTCGAGGACAACGTCGCCGAGATGAGCGACGCCATCGCCTACGTGCGCGGCGGCGAGGTCACCTGTGCGGTGCGCGACTCTGCCGCGGCCGATGGCACCCCCATCCACGACGGCGACGTCATGGGTATCCAGGACGGCTCCATCGACGTGGTGGGCTCCGACGTGGCCGACGTCACCTGCGAGCTTATCGACAAGATGATGGACGACGAGGAGGGCGACTCCCTTACCATCCTGGCTGGTTGCGACTTGAGCGACGAGGACTTCGAGGCCCTTATCGCCCGCATCGAGGAGGCCCACCCCGATCTTGAGATCGACAACCACCGCGGTGAGCAGCCTCTTTACCCCGTGATCTTCTCCATCGAGTAAGACCGGGAGCCTGGCTTCGTGCCCGCGATTTCTATAGGATTTGCAGCAGAGAGGGTGCAGAGAACCTGCGCCCTCTCTGACTCTGTGTCTCGGCTGCGTTTTGTGAGCGCCGCGCGCCAAGAGGCCCTCGAGAAGATGGGGCTTTCCCGCGTGCGCGACCTGCTGCTGCATGTCCCGCATCGCTACCTGGACTTCTCGCGGGTGACGCCCATTGGCTACACCACCGTGGGCGAGCAGACCACCATTGTGGCCACTGTCGACAAGGTGCGCCTTAAGCGCCCCAAGCCCAAGATGCAGATCGTGGAGCTTTCTGTGGTGGACGAGACGGGCGTGCTTATCGCCACCTTCTTCAAGCAGCCCTGGATTGCCGAGCACGTGCACGCGGGCGACACCGTGGCTCTTTCTGGCAAGGTTGGCTTCTCGTACGGCTTCAAAGAGATGAAGGCCCCGTTCTACGAGGTCTTGGGCAGCGGCGGCGAGGGCGCCGGCAGTTATGCGCGCGTTTTGCCCGTCCACAGCTTGACCGAGGGCCTCTCGGCCGCGTGGATGCGTCGCATCATGTCGAGCGCCGTGGCCGACGTGGGAGACGTCTGCGATTGGGTGCCTGCGACCCTCGTTGCCCGCCGGGGCCTTTTGAGCTTCTCGCGTGCTGTGCGCGAGGTGCACTTCCCGGCAAGCCTAGCGGCCGCCGAGCGCGCCCGCCGACGCTTGGCCTACGACGAGCTTTTGTGCCTACAGCTGGCCCTTCTCACCAGGACGCAGCTGGAAAACGACGGCGTTGCCGCCACGGCGCACGTGACGGACGGTCCCCACATGGCCGCGCTTCTGGGCGCCTTGCCGTTCACCCTGTCTGACGAGCAGCGCGCTGCGGCAGACGACATCCTGGCAGATATGGGCACGGCCCACGTCATGAACCGCCTGCTCTTGGGCGACGTGGGCACCGGCAAGACGGCCGTGGCCGCCGTGGCCCTGGCCGCCGCTGCAGACACCGGCACGCAAGCCGCCGTCATGGCGCCTACCTCGGTCTTGGCCACGCAATACGCCGAGAAGATCGGGCCCGTTCTGGACGCGGCGCACATCAGCTGGCGCCTGATCACGGGCGCGACGCCTGCGGGCGAGAGGGCCGCCTCGCAGGCGGATATCGCAGCCGGGCGCGTGACGGTGGTCTTTGGCACCACGGCTATTTTGTCGGACGCCCTGGCCTTTGATGCGCTGAGCCTGGTTGTCATCGACGAGCAGCACCGCTTTGGCGTGGACCAGCGAGCCGCTCTTCGCCTTAAGGGGCCGGGCGCGGACCTTCTGGCCATGACCGCCACGCCCATCCCGCGCACGCTGGCGCTTTCTCTTTACGGGGACATCGCCATCTCGCGCATCTCTAAGCGGCCGCGGGCGGGTGCGGGTGTGACGACCCACGTGGCCACGCCCACCAACGCCGACCTGGCCTGGGGCGCCATCCGCGACGCGCAGGCCAAGGGCCAGCAGGCCTACGTCATCTGCCCCTTGGTGGATGACCGTGACGACGGCGAAGGCCTGGACGACGTGCCCGAGCACATGCGCACGAAGTCTGCCTATCTTACCTCGGCGACCTCGATGGAGTACCGCTTGCGCACCCAGATTCTTCCGGGCATGAACATAGGTCTTCTCCACGGCCGCATGTCCGGCGCCGAGAAGGACCGCGTTATGGCCGAGTTCAAGGCAGGGCGCATCGACGTTTTGGTCTCGACCACCGTCGTCGAGGTGGGCGTCGACGTGCCCAACGCCACGGCCATGGTCGTCATGGACGCCGACCGCTTTGGCCTGGCAACCCTGCATCAGTTGCGCGGCCGCGTGGGCCGAGGTGACATCGCCGGTACGGTGTGGCTGGTGAGCGCGGCCAAGAAGGGCTCGCCGGCGCGCGATCGCCTGGCTGCGTTGGAGAAGACCTCTGACGGCTTTGAACTGGCCGATCTTGACCTCAGGCTCCGCCACGAGGGCGACGTTTTGGGGTATAGGCAATCGGGCTCGTCGGTCTTGAAGATCTGCGACCTGGCCGCAGACGCCGACCTGGTGGAGGCGGCCCACGCCGACGCGCGGGAAATCGCAGGCGCAGACCCCGGCCTCAAACGCTGCGAGCACCGCCTGATGGCGCTTGAGGTCATGGAACGTTACGGCACGTATTTCAAGGAGTTGGAACGCGCATGAGAATCGTGGGCGGCAAATGGAAGGGCAGGGCCATCGAGGCCCCCAAGGGACGCGAGGTGACGCGACCCACGACTGACCGCGGCCGCGAGCAGATGGCGTCTATGATCTTGTCGGCCCGAGGGCTCGACATCGAGGGCGACTCGGTACTGGACGCCTTTGCGGGATCGGGCGCCATGGGGTTCGAGCTCTTGAGCCGCGGGGCCGCACACGCCACGCTGGTGGATGTCGACCGCCCCTCGGCCGCGCGTCTCAAGCGAACTGCGTCCGCCCTGGGCGCGGGCACGCGTGAGTACACGGCTACCTGCGGCGACGTCTTTGCCCTGGCCGCGGCGGGCCGTCTTCCCGGCGCGCCGTTCGACATTGTCTTTCTCGACCCGCCCTATGCCTTCGAGGCCGCGCGCGTGAGCCAGCTGGTGGAAGACCTTCTCGCCAACAACATGCTGGCAGATGGGTGCGTCGTTATGTACGAGCACTCGTCTAAGGCCGCTGGCTTGGGATGCGCGGACCTTAGCCCCAAGAAGAACAAGTCGCACGGCGTCACGGCGGTCGACCTCTACGTATACGAAAGGGATTGAACCCATGGATAACCAAACGAGCAACGCTCAGATCTCTCACGTCGTCGTCCCCGGCACCTTTGACCCGGTGACCTTGGGCCACATGGACGTCATCCGCCGCACCCGCAGGCTCTTCTCGCATGTGACCGTGGCCGTGGCCCAAAGCGCCAACAAAAGGGGAGTGGGGCCCGCCTTCACCCTTGACGAGCGCGTCTCCATGATTCAAGAGGCCATCGTCTTGGCGGGCTTGCCCCAAGACATCGAGGTCGTGCCCTTCTCGGGCCTTCTTGTCGACTTTTGCCACAGCATCGGCGCGGGCGGCGTGGTCAAGGGCCTTCGCGCCATGACCGATTTCGAGTACGAGCTGCAGCAGGCCGACCTCAACTCCCACATGGCCCCCGACCTGGAGTCCGTTTTTGTCATGTCCAACCCGCAGTACGGCTATGTGTCGTCTTCGATCGTTCGCGAGATCGCCTCGATGGGCTCTGACGTGGACATCCTGGTGCCGCCAAACGTCTCGGTGGCACTTAAACAGCACTACTCGCAAGCCTAAAGTAACCGTTGATGGTTCATAATTCGTGCAGAGAAGCCCGCCTGCGGGTCTTGTCGGGTTTTATCTGGTACCATGCATAAAGATTTGTCTAATGCACGTGTTTGACTTTGCTTAGTCAGGCGCCTTTGAAAGGAGACCTGGATGCAGCCGGGTGAGGAAATCGAGAGCTTGGTCGACGAGCTTGAGCAGATGGTGAGCGAGGCCAAGAGCCCTCTTACCGGTGGCGGTCAGAAGAAGATCCTGGACGCCGAGGACATCTTTGAGATCCTGGACGAGATTCGCCGCATCTTCCCGCAGGAGTTCGCGGACGCCCGCCGCATCATCAAGGAAGAGCAGGAGACGCTTGACCGTGCCCAGCAGCAGGCCAACTCCATCATCGCCGATGCCCAGCAGCAGGCCATGATCTTGGCCGGCGACCAGGAAATCGTTCGCCTGGCTCAGCAGCAGGCCGAGAGCATCCGCGATCAGGCCGCCCAGTACGAGCGCGACACCCGCTACAACGCCGAGGAGTACGCAGACACCGTGCTTTCTCACCTGGAGGAGAACCTCAAGAGCCTGACCAGCACCGTCACCCGCGTGCGCCAGACCTTGGACGAGAACTCCGGCTCGCGCAACACCACCAACAACGTGCCCTGGTAAGCCATGCAGCCGTTCATCATCCAAGTAGACGACCGCCTGGCTAACCCCGGCGACACCTATCCGCAGGCAGGCCACCTTGACGAGGCTGCCTACAGCCTGGGCGAGCACGACTTCGAGCTGCCGCAGGGCATCGACTTCGACGTCATGCTCACCAACGCCGGCGAGGGCATCCTGGTTTCCGGTATGCTGCGCACCCACGTGGTGGGCACGTGCGACCGCTGCCTCGAGCGCGCCGAGTTCGATGTCTCGGCCGAGGTCGACGAGTACTACCTCTTTGAGGAGCCGGCCGTCGAGGGCGCCGAAGACGATGAGGACGACCTTGAGTTCTCGCTCGTCTCGCCCGATAACGAGATCGATCTTTCTGGCGCGTTTTTGAGCGCCCTGGTCATGGAGACGCCCTACGTGGTCTTGTGCCACGAGGACTGCTTGGGCCTTTGCCCCGTCTGCGGCTCCAACCTCAACGAGGAGGACTGCGGGCACGCGGCCAAGATCGCGGCCGAGCGCGCAAAGGAGAATCCCTTTGCCGTCCTTAAGAACCTCAAGCTCGACGAGTCTTAAGGGTGTTCACGATAAAGCATCAATGAAGAATCATTGTTGCTTTTGACTTTGGTATTAGGCGTGTTATAGTAGACAACGCTTGATTTTTGGAGAAAGGCCGCCGTTGTTCGCGCACAGCGGCGTTTAGAGAAGCAAGAGAGGTTTGACATGGCAGTACCTAAGCAAAAGAAGGGCCGCGGCGCCACCCACACCCGTCGTTCGGCTAACAGCAAGCTGGCGGCTCCTTCCCGCTCCGTTTGCCCCCAGTGCGGCGCTCCTAAGCTCCCGCACCACGTGTGCCCCAACTGCGGTCACTACAAGGACCGCGAGGTCATCGTCACCGAGTAGGGCGATACTTCACGTTAAGCATGCATGAGAGGCCGGCCTTGTGCTGGCCTCTTTTGTTTGACCTGGGGTTTGTTGGGCTTGGATTTGGCTGTGGCGAGAAGACCGGCAAGAATCGCGAGGTTTTTCTCGGCGCCGCCTTGTGTGAGGAGAAGAAATGACCACAATCTGCGTTGACGTCATGGGGGCCGACAAAGAGCCCGCCGTCTTGCTCGAGGGCGTCGCCGGCGCCTTGGCCGAGGACAGCGACCTTAAGGTCCTTCTCGCCGGCTCTGCCGAGGCCGTGGAGCCCTTTTGCGCGGCACACGAGCGTGCAGAGGCCCTGGTCACCACAGAGGTCATCACGATGTCCGACCACCCGGCCCAAGCCGTGCGCCAGAAGAAGGACGCGAGCATCGTTCGCGCGGCGGCTGCGGTGCGCGACGGCCGTGCCGACGGGCTTTTCTCGGCTGGATCCACCGGCGCGGTGCTGACGGCGGCCACCTTTGGCGTGGGCCGCGTCAAGGGCATCAAGCGCCCGGCGCTGGCCCTGCCTTTCCCGGGGCTTGACGGCCACAAGACCGTGTTTTTGGACATGGGCGCCAACGCAGACGTGAAGCCCGAGGTCATGGTGCAGTTTGCCCACATGGGGCGTGCCTACGCGCAGGTCGCGCTGGGGGTCGAGGACGGCCGCGTGGGCCTTTTGTGCAACGGCGCCGAGGAGACCAAGGGCTCCGAGATGGCGCTGGCCTACCATAAGGCGCTGGCCGAGGGCGACTGCGGTTTTGTGGGCAACGCCGAGGGCACCGACATCTTGTGCGGCGACTTTGACGTCATTGTCTGCGACGGCTTCACGGGCAATGTGGCCTTGAAGTCGATCGAGGGCACGGGCAAGTTCGTGCTCAAGACCCTGAAGGCCTCTATGAAGGGCTCGCTTAGCACCAAGCTTGGCCTTCTTTTGCTCAAGGAGCCGCTCAAGGCCATGGCCAACGACCTCTCGGGCTTCGAGTACGGTGGCGCCATCTTGCTGGGCCTCAAGGCGCCCGTGGTCAAGGGCCACGGAGCCACCAGCGCAGACGCCGTTCGCAAGGGCACCCTGCACGCCGCGGCCGCCGCTCGCGGGCAGCTGAGCGCAAAGATCGCCGACGCCTGCGCAATTTGCGCATAACAGGGTAGAATCGTTTCTCGTAGCTAACTCAAACGCCACAAGGAGGCACACATGGACCGCGAAGCCATTGTCGAGAAGGTCATCGAAGTCGTTAACGACACCCTGGACGTCGAGGGCGCAGACCTTAACGAGAGCACCAACTTGAAGGACCTGGGCGCCGATTCCTTCGACCTTCTTGAGCTGGTCACCGCCCTTGAGGACGAGTTCGAGCTGGCCATGGATGATGACGACGTCGCCAACATCTCGACCATCGGCGAGGTCGCCGACGCCATCCAAAACGCGCAGTAGGCGCGGGCGCGAGATTTTTAAGAAAGAGACCCGCACGTGAAGATGCACAAGCGCGTGGCCCAGGCGGAGGAAATCCTGGGCTACAAGTTCAAAGACAAGGGCTTGCTGGCCGCCGCCTTGACGCACCCCTCGGCCGTCGAGGGGACGATCACGGCCTCTTACGAGAGGCTCGAGTTTCTGGGCGACTCTATTTTGGGCGCGATCATCGCCACCGACCTCTATGAGCGCTTTCCGCGCATGGACGAGGGCGAGCTCACGCGCCTTAAGATCTCGCTGGTGAGCGGCAACATGCTGTCGCCGGTGTGCGAGTCGCTGGGAATCGCGCCCCTCATCTTCATGGGCGAGTCTGAGAAGGGCACCAACGCCCGCGGCATGCACTCGGCGCTGGAAAACGTCTATGAGGCCATCACGGGCGCCCTCTACCTTGACGGGGGCTTCACCGCGGCCCACGACTTTGTGCTTAAGACGTTGGAGCCCCACATCACGCCCGACCTTGCACGCAAGCCCATGAGTCCCAAGTCGCGCCTACAGGAGGTCGTGCAGCGAGACATGCGCTGCGCGCCTGAGTACATCCTGTGCTCGGAGGAAGGCCCCAACCACGCACCCACGTTCACCTCGGCCGTCATGGTCCAGGGCAGGCGCGTGGGCCGCGGTCGCGGAACCTCAAAGAAGTCTTCGGAGTCGGCCGCCGCGGCAGACGCCCTGGTCTACCTGGGCTACAACGAGCCGGGCGACTTCGAGGGCGAGGGCATGACCAACTAGCCGCGCCGCACTTCTCGCCTGTGTAGCCCCAGCAACCCGAAGGGTAAACCGCCCGTGTATCTCAAGTCGCTATCGCTCAAAGGATTCAAGTCCTTCGCAGACAAGACCCAGATGGTCTTTGACCCGGGCCTTACTGTCGTCGTGGGCCCCAACGGCTCGGGCAAGTCCAACGTCTCGGACGCCATCCTTTGGGTTTTGGGCGAGCAGAGCGCAAAGATGCTGCGCGGCCAGGCCATGGAAGACGTCATCTTCTCGGGCTCTTCTGCGCGCGGCGCTGTGGGCGTGGCCGAGGTCACGCTGGTTTTGGACAACTCGGATCACACACTGCCCATCGACTTTTCTGAGGTGGGCATCACCCGCCGCATGTATCGCTCGGGCGAGTCTGAGTACCTGATCAACGGGGCGCCTTCTCGCCTGATGGACGTGCAGGACATTCTGCACGACTCGGGCCTGGGCAAGGACACGCACTCGATTATTAGCCAGGGTAAGCTGGACTCTATTTTGTCGAGCCGCCCCGAGGAGCGCCGCTCGCTCATCGAAGAGGCGGCCGATATCTCCAAGCACCGCCGCCGCAAGGAGCGCAGCATGCGCAAGCTGGCGTCGATGGACGAGAACCTCGCGCGCGCCAAGGTAGTCTCGCGAGAGATCGGCCGCCAGCTGAAGCCCCTGGAGCGCCAGGTGGACAAAGCCAAGCGTGCGCACGACTTGAATGACCAGCTTAAGGAGCTCACGATTCAGCTGGCCGTCGATGATTTGCGCCGCCTGCAGGACAACTACAACCGCCTTTCTGCCCGCAGCCGCGAGGCCGAGGCCGCCGTTGAGCTTGCGCAGTACCGCTACGACGAGAAGTCTGCCGAGCTCGAGAAGCTGCAGAGCCTTCTTGAGCAAAAGGGCCTCTTTGTGGGCGACTTGGGCGAGCAGCGTCGCCGTATGCAGGAGCTTCTGGGCCGCATGGACTCTGACATGCGGCTTCTTGAGGAGAAGGGCAAGAACATGGTTTCTCGCCTCTCCGAGATGCGCATGCAGCTGTCCACCATGGAGAAGCAGAGAAACGACGCGCGCGCCGAGCACGAGCGCGTGTGCGGTGAGCTGTCTGACGCCCGCGTGCGCAAGGCCGACCTGGCCCGTAAGGTCGACGAGCTTAAGCAGACCGCGCAAGCCAGCGCCGCCAAGAGAAACGAGCTGTCTGCGCAGGTAAACCGCCTGTCTGGCGAGCAAACCGCAGCTAAGAAGGAAGCCGATGCGCAGACCCTGGCCTATGCCAAGCTCGAGGAGCAGATCTCGAGCGCCGAGGTCGAGGACCAGCTGTTTGTCTCGCGCTTGGAGCAGCTTGACGAGACGATCGAGTCTGCCGAGTCCGCGCTTGGCGAGCGCGAGGATGAGCTGGCCAGGATCGAGGAGGACCTTGACGCCGCGCGCGCCCAGGCGCAGGAGCAAAACGCGCTGATCGCCACGTACCAGGCCGCGTTGAAAGCTGCCCAAGAGGCCGAGGCGGCCGCGCGCGACAAGCTCTCGAGCGCCAAGGCCACGTTGAGCGCGCTGCAGTCGGTGGACCGTGAGGTCGAGAAGGCGAGCCCCGTGATGGCTGCCTTGGCCGAGTCTTTGCCCCAGGACGTGGTGGAGTGCCGCCTGGCGGACCTTGTGGACGCAGAGCCCGAGGTCGAGGCGTTGCTCGAAGGCCTTTTGGGCGACGATTTGGCCGCCTTTGTGGTGGCAGACGCAGCAGGCGCCGAGAAGGTCGCGGCGAGCGCCCTGGGGCTTGACGGTGCCGAGGGCGTAGCCAGCGTGGTGCTGCGCTCGTCTCGCGGCAGCGGGGCGGCTGCCGAGGGGGCGCCGGGCGTGGCGCTGTCTTCGAAGCTTCGCGCCGGCGATGACGCACGCGGTCTGCTGGAGGCCCTTCTCGGCGACGTAAGGCTGGTCAGCGACGCCGGCGAGGCCCTGCGTGGGCACGAGGGTTGGCCGCACCTTACGTTTGTGACGATGGACGGTGTGGCGGTTTTGCCCGACGGCCGCGTGCACGTGGGCACGGCCAGCTCCAACGAGAGCGGTGCACTTGAGCGCAAGCGCCGCATCCGCGCGCTTGAGGAGGGCATGGGCGAGCTGACCGATGCCCTGGCAGCCGCGCTTGAGGCGACCGAGGAGCAGCAGGAGGCCCTGGCAGAGGCCCGCAACGCTGCTGCCGCGGCCAAGGGCGAGGAAGCCCGCCTTTCTTCTGAGCTTAAGTCCACCACGGCCGATCGCGGCCGCCTTGAGAACCAGCTGGCTTCTGCCTTGCGCGAGAAGTCACAGGTGAGCGCCAAGCGTGACCAGGCCAGCGCCCGCGCGGCCGAGGCGCGCCAGACCATCGAGGAGCACCGCAGCGCCGCCCGCGAGGCCAGTGCCCGCGCGGCTGAGCTTGCCGAGGAACTTGAGCAGGTCTCGGCAGATCAAGATCAGGCTGCCCGCGACGCCGCCACGGCCAATCGGCAGCTCTCCGACGCGCGCCTTGAGCTGGCTATGGCGGGGGAGAGGCTCTCTAACCACGAGCACCGCACGGCGCAGCTGGTCAAGAGTCTGCAGGACTACGACCGTCGCATCGAGGCCACGCAGGCCTCGAGCCACGCGTTGGACGTGGTGCGCCTGCGCGTCGACCCGCTGCACGAGCGCTACGAGGCCATCCACGGCCGCGCGCTTGAGTGGGCGAGCCGCCTGAAGGACCGCGCGTCTTTGGCCGAGGCAGACTCGGACTCTTTGAAGAAGACCATCTCGGACGCCCGCGAGGCCGTCTCGGCGGCGTCGACCAACCTGACTTCTGCTAAGGAGCAGGTAAACGACGTCAAGGTCGACTTGGGTAAGCTTGAGGTAAAGGTCGCCGCCGCGATCGATGCCATTACCGAGACGGGCGCCGTGCTGGACGAGGCCCTGCAGATCCCCGCGCCAGAGAATCGCGAGGAGGCCGAGCGCACCTGCGATACCCTGCGTGCCCAGATCGCCGACATCGGTCCCGTCAACGAAGTGGCCATGGACGAGTACTTAAAGCTGCGTGAGCGCGCCGAGTACATCGACGAGCAGGTGGCTGACCTCGAGAGCGCCCGCAATTCGCTGAAGAAGATCAACGCCGCCATCGACCGCAAGATGAAGAACCGCTTCCTGGTGGTCTTTGACAAGGTCAACCAGAACTTCAGCGAGGTCTTCTCGCTGCTGTTCCCTGGCGGCAAGGCCCACATCGAGATGACCGATCCCGACAACCTGGCCGAGACGGGCATCGAGATCGTGGCGCAGCCGCGCGGCAAGCGCATCACCAAGATGATGCTCATGAGCGGCGGCGAGAAGAGCCTGACGGCTCTGGCGCTGCTGTTTGCGGTTTATCGCGTGCGCACCGTGCCGTTCTATGTTTTCGACGAGGTCGAGGCCGCTTTGGACGACTCGAACCTCTCTAAGCTCTTGGACGCTATCGAGAGCCTTAAGGAGACCACGCAGCTCATCGTGATCTCCCACCAGCGCCGCACCATGGAGCAGGCCGACGTTTTGTACGGCGTCTCTATGCAGGCTGACGGCGTGAGCCATGTTGTTTCTCAGCGCCTGGACAAGGCTACAGGAAAGGTGGTCGATGCCTAAATGGGCTTTATGGACAGCTTGAAGCGAGGCCTGCAGCGCTCTCGCGAGGCGATGAACGAGATTTTCTACCTTGGCGGCGAGGTCGACGAGGACTTTTGGGAGGATCTGGAGAACACCCTGGTTATGGGTGACTTGGGAGCCGAGCTTTCCCTGCGGGTCTGCGACGACCTGCGCGACCGCGCGGCCCGCGAGAACCTGGTCACGGCCCGTCAGATCCGCTCGGCCTTGTCCCAGAGGCTGAGCTGCGAGTTTGCGACGGCCGATCGTGACCCGTTTGACGACACGCCGTCGTGCGTCTTGTTTGTGGGTATCAACGGCGCCGGCAAGACCACCACGGTGGGCAAGCTGGCCGGGCGCGCCAAGGCCCAGGGCAAGGGCGTGCTTATCGGCGGGGCCGATACCTTCCGTGCCGCTGCGATCGAGCAGTTGGAAGTCTGGGGCAAGCGCGCCGGCGTCGAGGTCGTCACGCGCGAGCGCGGGGCCGATCCGGCCTCTGTTTGCTACGACGTTATCGAGAAGGCCGAGGCGGCGGGTGCGCAGCTCACTTTGATCGACACGGCCGGGCGTCTGCACACCTCGAGCGACTTGATGCGCGAGCTTTCCAAGGTCGTCTCGGTCACTCGCAAGCGCGCCAAGGTGCCCGTGACCGTGGTTCTGGTTATCGACGCCACTACCGGTCAAAACGGCCTGGCACAGGCCAAGGAGTTCAACGAGGCCCTGGATTTGGACGGTCTTATCGTCACCAAGCTCGACGGCACCGCCAAGGGCGGCATTGCCGTCGCCATCTCTAACCAGCTCAACCTGCCCATTTACCGCATTGGCGTGGGTGAGTCCATGGACGACCTCCAGACGTTCAACGCTTCCGATTTCTGCGACGCCCTTGTGGGCGAAGGGATGTAGATAGATGTTCAACTCTTTGTCCGACCGCCTGCAAGACACCTTTGACAAGCTCCGCGGCAAGGGGCGCCTGACCGAGGACGACATCAACGTCGCCATGCGCGAGATCCGTATGGCCTTGCTTGAGGCCGACGTGAACTTCCGCGTGGTCAAGGGCTTTGTCTCGCGCTGCAAGGAGCAGTGCATGACCTCCGAGGTCCTGGACTCCTTGACGCCGTCGCAAAACGTCGTGCGCATTGTGCTAGACGAGCTGACCGAGCTTTTGGGCTCCACAGACTCGACCCTCACGCTGGCACAGAACCGCACACCCAACGTCATCATGCTGGTGGGCCTGCAGGGCTCGGGTAAGACCACGGCCTGCGCTAAGTTGGCTTACCTGCTTAAGAGCCAGGGCCACAGCCCGCTTTTGGCGGCCTGCGACACGCACCGTCCCGCGGCTGCCGACCAGCTGGCAACCTTGGGCGGAGAGATCGGCGTCTCGGTTTATCGCGGCGACGGCAAGGACGCCGTCAAGGTGGCGTCTGAGTCCATCCGCGAGGCCGTTGACCACCTTAACGACATCGTCATCGTCGATACCGCCGGCCGCCTGCAGATCGACGAAGAGATGATGCAAGAGGCCGTCGACATCAAGCATGCCGTCAAACCCGACCAGATCCTTATGGTCGTCGACGCCATGACCGGCCAGGACATCGTCAACGTCGTGAGCGAGTTTGCCGAGCGCGTGGACTTCGACGGCGTCATCATGTCCAAGCTCGACGGCGACGCCCGTGGCGGCGGCG